>DEHM01000012.1:7124-85665 GCA_002351925.1 Bacteroidales bacterium UBA2800 | reverse complement strand
TTTCTGCCGGGTTATCCTACGCCCGACAAAGAGGAAGCCGATATTATGTTGCTTCATGCGGCAGACCTTGGCGATACCGATGCTATCCAATTCATCCATTGTCTGTGGAACAACAGTCAATGGGAAAAATCATTACCTGAAAAGAAATAATCAGATATGGCAAACACAAACACCACATTAGGCGCTGCTAAGGCCAGTAAGAAAGATGAGTTCTATACCCAACTTTCCGACATTGAAAAAGAATTGGTTCACTACCGCGAATATTTTCGCGATAAGGTGGTGTTCTGTAACTGTGATGACCCTTACGAGAGTAATTTCTTCAAGTACTTTGCACTCAACTTCAACGCGCTCGGGCTTAAAAAACTCATCGCGACGTGTTATGATGGCTCGCCTATAGCGCAGCAAGAATTACCCTTATTTGCTGATGAGAATAACGAGCCTAAGAAAAAAGCCTATAAGGTTGAGATATCTGAAGTTCCCGACTTAGATGGGAACGGCTCTACGGACTTAACGGACGTTAAACTATTATTGAAGAGTAGCGACCATAATGTCAAAGCGGAACTAAAAGGTAATGGAGATTTTCGCTCACCGGAGTGTGTGGAGTTACTGAAACAAGCCGATATTGTTGTGACTAATCCGCCCTTCTCGCTTTTCCGGGAATATATGGCTCAGTTGATTAAGAACGGTAAGAAATTCTTAATTATTGGCAACCAAAATGCTATTACATATAAAGAGATTTTCCCCCTTATAAAGGATAATAAGTTGTGGTTGGGACTTACAATGAATGGTAGTAATCGATGGTTTAGAGTACCTGACGATTACGAACAATCTGCAAGTATGAAAATAGAAAATGGCATAAAGTATTGTTTCGTTAAGGCAGTTGTTTGGTTTACCAACCTCGAACATAACAAACGTAAAGAAGAAATAATCCTGGTAAACAAATACACTCCTGAAGAATATCCTACTTATGAAAATTATGATGCTATTGAGGTTGGTAATGTGAATAAAATTCCCTATGATTACAAAGGAATTATGGGAGTACCTATTACTTTTTTACACAAGTATAACCCAGATCAGTTCGAAATATTAGGAATGTGTGAAAACGAAGACTTGTATAGTCTCAAAACAAAAGTATATACTACTGGTGAGTGCAAACAAGCATATTTTAATAAATTTGGTAAGGCTGGTACATATGATTTAAACGCCAGCGGCGTTATAATAAAAAATGGGATACAGGAAAAAGTATACCAACGCATCCTAATCCGCAATAAAAAACCACAGATATCATGAGAATAGAACCTATTAAAGTTAAGATCGCCGACCTTGTGGACGGTTATCGCGACAGCGATGAGGAAGGCATCGTTGGCTATCACGGCAAGTTGGACATCCGTCCTAAATACCAGCGTGAGTTCGTCTATAGCGAGAAGCAGGAGAAAGCCGTCATCGATACTATTTCCAAAAACTACCCGCTCAACGTAATGTATTGGGTAGAGAAGGAAGACGGCACATACGAGGTCATGGACGGACAGCAACGTACGCTCTCTATTTGCCACTACTATTGGGGCGCGTATGCCGTCAATTGGAAGGGCAATCTTTGGGGCTATAGCAACCTGCCGGAAGCGGAGCGCGAACAATTCCTCAACTACGAACTAGATGTATATATCTGTAAAGACGGTACTGACGTGGAGAAGCTGGAGTGGTTCCAAGTCATCAATATCGCCGGCGAGGAACTAACCAACCAAGAGATACGCAACGCAGTCTTTGCCGGTTCATGGGTAACGGACGCAAAGCGTTATTTCTCTCGTAGGAATAGTGCCGCTCAGCGCATAAGTGACGGGTATATCTCCAAGCAGTGGATACGCCAAGCGGGCTTGGAAATGGCTATCGAGTGGGTCGCAAAAAGGGACGGACTGACGATTGACGAGTACATGCGCCGCCATCAGCACGACAGCGACTGCAGCGACCTGTGGACCTACTTCAACCTCGTCATGACGTGGGTTAAGATGAAGTTCATCGGCAAGCACGCAAACCTCTACACCGCCACCGATTGGGGCGAGATGTACCGCAAGCATAAAGACGATGAGATAGATGCCAAGAAGCTCGAAGCATGGATCTCTGACCTTCTGAAAGATGGCGAGATAACCAACAAGAAAGGTATCCTCTGGTATGTCCTCGACAATAACGAACAGCACCTCGGCTTGCGTGCTTTCGATGAGAAAACCGCTTTGGAGGTTTACGAGGAACAAGGACACAAATGTGTCGGTGTAAACTGTCCGGAACACGGTCGAGAATTAGACTTCTCTGAGATGGAAGCCGACCACATCGTACCGTGGTCAAAAGGCGGTAAAACAGTAAAAGAAAATTGCCAGATGCTCTGTCGTCATTGCAACAGAACAAAAAGCAATAAATAACTGAAATAAGACATATTTGCGAAAGCAAAAAGCATCGCTAACGATAAGCTTAAGCGGGAAACTTTTGAACACTATCGAGAACGATGCCTATGGCGTAGTACGCAACTACGGCACGGGCGGACGTTTCTATAAATGGTGTTCGAAGATTCCCGCTTAGGCTCGTTTATGGTCACCGAACCCCGTGCCCTTTTTGAACAGAATTGATACTACATATATGCAACAAATTATCAAAATGGACCAGCCTACGATTGGTCAAAATTTCGGGTCTGTGACGATCAACAACTATTATCCTCAACAGGTTGCAGACCCTAAACAAGAGGATGCCGTTTCTAATATCCCTTCGGCTATACCGCCTGATTTCTTCTGCATCTCTGCCCGCTTCTCCGAAGAGAATATTCGTGAGCGTCTTGCTGCTGAACTCGCGCAAGCTACGTCAAAAGTTGATTTCTGCAGGGCTTTGTATCGGCTTCAACACATCGGTTGTATCAACATTCAGCAATACGCGTCAGATGCTCAAAGAGCCATCGTGTTTAATCGTTTTCAGTCAAAATTTAACCTTTCTCCCGACGATTTCTGCCGCGCAAGGATGAATAAATAACGCGGAATTTCTGCGGTCTTCGCGGAGTATTTGCGGAGATTTCGCGGAATAATTGCGGAATACGCGGAGTTTCTGCGCCTCTCTTCAGGGGCGCTTTTTTTATGTCTACTTTTGCATCGCCAAACGGTCCTAGACGCCTCACGTTGAGACCTCTTTTTCCCTCCGTTTGGTGATGTAAAATGATAGACACAAAACCTGCACCATTTAAACGGTCGTTTTATTGTGTCAAACCTTTGCGGCTGCAAAGGTACTACAAATTTTTCAAATTTGCAAGATTTTAAGCAAAAAAATTGTCTGTGCTTGCACAAGTGTGATTTTGTTTGCTTAAAATCTTGGAGTTTGCACAAAACTCTCTTTTTACACCAGTACGGCTTGTAGCTTGTATCTTTTTTTCCTGTCCCCTTTTTTGCTTGTATCTTTTTTCCCTGATTCCGGGTTATAGCTTGTATCTTTTTTTATACAACCCATCCACTCTTCCCCCAAATAAATACAAGCCACCCTTCATATGCTTGTATTTTTTTTTCTTACAAAACAACCTGGCTTGTATTTTTTTTGCCCCAATCTCTTGCACCAAAGTGCGAACGTAGCTTCGAGGGCGGAGCATCCTTCCAACGGAATGGAAGGAGCGGCCTCCGCCTAGGATAGTTTCTCTTAATATATCTTAATATAATACAAGGGTAGTTGGTCGAAGGTACACTTTTTTTGCACATGTGCAAGAAAAAAATTTTTTTTTGTCGTTGGTCGTTAGTCCATGCAAGGGCTGTCGATGGTCGTTTATTTACCAAGCGTAGATTTGTTCTCCGCAGAAATCGTAAATCAAAAGGAGGTTGCTTTATGGCAATTCCGGATGATAAATCATTGGTCTATCGGACGGACGATGGTGCAGGAACATGGTCATATAAACAGGTGCATAAAGGATTTTGCCACGTACTTCTATATTGCTGTTACTGAGCACAATAGCACGCTTGATGCCATACTCGTCATTGGCAAGTAGATTAGTTAATGCTACATGCCGCTGATAATCCTTTCCGGACTTCACTTCCAAAGGAATAACCTCCGCATCTTGCTCCAACAGAAAATCCACCTCACCTTGTTTCTTGCTGTTGAAATAGTATAGATTCCATCCGTGCGCATACAGCTCCTGAGCAACGGCATTCTCATAGATAGCACCATTATTGATGCACACATCGCCTTGCAAGATTTGCAATTGGATACCCCCTACATATTGCGAGGCTAATAGTCCTACATCGTTTTGGAATAACTTAAACAGATTGCGCAGCTCATTCAGTTTAAGGGGCACACGCGGTTCTTCTACGTTATAGGTAGAAAGCGCCATGTCCGCATCGCGTAACCACACAAAACTATTAGAGTGCTTTGCGAGTAGATGCATAATGACTATCTAACACGCTATCAATGTGTCTTTTAAGCATACTAAGTTCTTTATTTTGTCCGTTTTTCCAACATGTTTTGATGGTATTTTGTCCGTTTTTCCAATGTGTTTTGACGGTATTTTGTCCGTTTTTCCAACATTTTCGGCTGCAAAGGTACTACAAAATTTTCAAATTTGCAAGATTTTAAGCCAAAAAGTAGTCTGTGCTTGCACAAGCGTGATTTTTTTGCATAAATTCTTGGAGTTTGCACCAAAGTGCGAACGTAGCTTCGAGGGGTTCCCTTTTAGGGTAGTTGGTCGAAGGTACTACATTTTTTTGATATATGCAAGTTTTTGTGGTAGAAAGTTTATATTGCAACGAAAATGCCACAAAAAAGACGAGCCGAAGCCCGTCTGATTTGAACTACCGAAATTTTCTCGGTAGTTGCCTCCTGTTGTAATTCGCCACTCTCAAAGATGTTCTTCAGGTGCACACCTATATTATCCGTTGAGCAGTCAAAAAGCATAGCCATAGCCTTTTGTGTCGCCCAGATTGACTCGTCTTTGTAGAAGACTTGTACACCTTCAGCTTTGTCTTCGGCTTGCTCAGATACTTTTTCCGTCTGCTCTGTTACTTTTTCATCGAGGTCTGACACTTTTTGAGTCGGGTCTGACACTTTTTCATCGAGGTCTGTTACTTTTTCATCGAGGTCTGACACTTTTTGAGTCGGGTCTGACACTTTTTCATCGAGGTCTGACACTTTTTGAGCCGGGTTATAGCTTGTATCTTTTTTTCTGATTCCGGGTTATAGCTTGTATCTTTTTTTTTCTGATTCCGGGTCATAGCTTGTATCTTTTTCCCCCTTCCCCCTTTTTGGGCTTGTATCTTTTTTTCTGATCCCGGGTTATAGCTTGTATCTTTTTCCCCTTTCCCCTTTCCCCCTTTTTTGGCTTGTATCTTTTTCCGCTGTCCCCTTTTTTTAGCTTGTATCTTTTTTTTCTGATTCCGGGTTATAGCTTGTATCTTTTTCCCCTGTCCCCCTTTTTGGGCTTGTATCTTTTTCCCCTTTCCCCTTTTTGGGCTTGTATCTTTTTCCCCTTTCCCCTTTTTGGGGCTTGTATCTTTTTTCATACTACCCATCCACTCATCCCCCAAATAAATACAAGCCATCCTTCTTGTGCTTGTATTTATTTTTCTTACAAAACAACCTGGCTTGTATTTTTTTGCCCCAATCTCTTGCACGCGTCAATTATTTTTCGTACCTTTGCACCCGAAAATCGTAAGTTAATCGTGCCCTCTGGGCTAAGAAATCAACCACACACCATTATGACAATTAAGACTACTGAACTGATTCGTACTTCGCAGAGTTGGGATGGTGCCATCCTTCCGGATTTTCCTCGAGGAAGACCTGAATTGCGCGTTATTCGTTTAGACTTCCCCATCGGCGCTAAGACCGGCTGGCATCACCATACCGTCGTTAACTATGGCATCGTGCAGCAAGGTGAGTTAACCATCGTCTGTCAAGATGGTTCTGAGAAAACATTCTATGAAGGCGAGGTGTTGGTTGAAGTCATTGGCACCATTCATCGCGGCGAGAATAGAGGCCGTAAACCCGTCATTCTTAACATGTTCTACTTCTCCTCTCCCGATCAAGAGATCACCATCCAACATCCTGAAATGGAGCATGAACAGAAGCACGAAGCAGACAAAACAACCTCTCAACAGAAACCGCATCTTGTACCAAAAGATAAGGAAGAGGCACGCGTATATAAATTGGTTTTGGCACTTGGAAAGAAAGTCCTACCGCGTCGTCAATTGGTTGCAGACGTAGGATTGAGGCAGAAGAGCCGCTGTATCTTCGTATATAACTACTGGAAACCGTGTTGGGAGCGAGGTCTAATCGACTTTGCGTACGCATCAGTACCGAACAAACCCGAACAAGCCTATCGCCTCACAGCAAAAGGGCTTGACCTATACGCCCAACTCTCCGGCGAAACAGAGTAGTGTACTCCGCCGCTACGCTCTGTCGATTATTGCTATGCAATTCTCACACATCATTGTATCTTCCGGAAAAACGATTCCCCCCCCAAAAAAAATAAATAGAAAAAAGCGCCCGGAGACGCTTTTTTCAAGAAACTATTTGTCGCGTAAGGGAACGTGTTTGGGGGCATTGGCAGTCTCGGTAGGCTTGGGACCTTCGAGGTGGATTTCGGCGCCGTTGCGGGCATGGCCGGAGAGCGTCCAACCATCGTCCGAGATGGTCAACTCGCCATCCGAGATGAGCCATTGTGCCCTCGGATCGAGGTAGCCCTGCCGGAAATAGGAATAGCCGGTGAAATAGAACATACTACCGTTGATCTGGAAGTTATCATCATCACGCTCGCCGGCTAAGACGGTTCCGGGGTCTTGGGAAGTGCTAACAGGGAACGTGCCCTCCGGCAGCGTGGGCGTTGCGTTATAGGGCGCCAGGAAATAGATCCAGGCAAAGGGGACACACTGGGTGCCCGACACGCTAACAAGCGCATCGGTATTGTAGGCCTGAATCTGCCAGAGGGTAATGCCCTGCGATGCGTATTGCGTATAAGAAGCCGAAGCTGCGCTGAGCGTCTCGGAGCGGTTGCCGGATATGTCACCGGGGCCTTGGGTAGCATCCGGCTCGGGATAGTAGTCGGGCACGGGGACGCGCGTGATACCGCCATGGAGGATGTCGGCACCGCCGGTAGTACTGGCTACGACAGGGCGTTGCTCGGCCTGTACGACGGGCTGGAAGTCCTCGGAGAGGAAGGCCACCACCATACAGTTCTCGGGCACCCATTTGGCGTTGAGCGTGAGGCTGTAGTCGGCGCTGTAACGCTGGTTGAGGATATCGACCGCATCGCCCTTGGGCGCCGAGAGGTAGGCGCGTACGGCGTTAGCGTGGCGGAACTCCTGCCAGCCCTCGAAGGTGTTATAATAATCGGCCTGGGAGTCGATCATGCCGGACTCCTTGACGAGCACGGTGAGGTAGAGCGCCGGTGCATCGGTCGTAGCGAGTGCTCCGGAGACATGGACGTTGAGCGTGCGGCTGTCGGCATCGTAGGTGTTGTTGATAAGGACAGAGGCGTAGGTGGTAGTAGCGAACTGCGTCTTCTTCACATTCTCCAGATAGCCCGGATGGAAGACGACTGCACTCTGGCTGCCATATTTGGTCTTGGCGCGGTCGATAGCCATAGAGGGTGCACCGCTGACCTTGAGGGCCGACGTGATGGTCTTACTGCCTGCCACCGAGAAATGGTCGGCCTGATAGCCGTAGTGGTGGAGAATAAGCACGTAGTTGGTGTCGGCGTCCATGAACTCGTGGATACAATTCATGCCATAGGGGCAGTAGCCACAGCCCTGGCCGGTGAACTCCTCGATAAGGTGCTTGCGCGGGAAAGAGTCGGGGATAGGTGCAACCGGATCGTTGGAAGAACAGGAGGCTAGAACAAGAACTAAGAGGGAAAAGCTAAGCGCTAAAAGGGATATGCGTTTCATAAGACAGTGTAAGTTTGTTGGTTACGAATGATATAGAGGATACCGTTGCGCAGGATCTTGCGCGGGGCGGTCTCTTCGGCAGATGTAGCAGGGAGGGCCTGCGCCGTGTAGTCGAAATGGACAGTGAGGACACAGGGCTGGTCGGTGCCATCGTCGAAGCGATAGACGATGGTCTCATAGGAGCCCGGCGCGGGGACATAGTGGATAAACCAGTCGGTGATGCCGACAGGCGAGAACAGGAGCGACTCGCTCTGTTGGCCGTTGCCGTTGATACATTGCTCGGCGCAGCAGAACTGGTCGACCAGTCCGGTTGCCGAGCGCGTGAGAGAGACGGTGAGCGGTTCGACGGTCTCGCAGAGCAGATTGCCGCTGAGCTCCATCGTCGGCTCGCCGGTGAGGATGTCGAGCTGCGCCTCGTTGACGGTGATCTCCGCACCTTCGGCGGGCACGTCGCCGTAGCCGGCGATGTTAAGGATGAGAGAGAGAACGAAAAGTAGTTTCATATGCATGTAAGATTTTGTTGTCTTTGGGGTCGAGATAGAGCGTGAGCAGGTAGAGCCGGTCGGTATTGCAGCCCTCGGGTACGACGATGTCGTCGGTACTGTCCCACGCGCCGCGCAACAGATGGCGGTGGTAGTAGCTGGTGTTGACCGATCCGTCGGGCATCCTTTGTGCGCCGAGCACGCTGTCTTCTATGAGCCAGTAGGTGGTCCGCAGCCGGTCGACAGGCGGCACGGCGGCGGTGTCCTGCATGGCGCGATAGACCATGGTAGGCCACTCCGACAGGTCGGCAAACCACTCGCCCTCATAGGGCGTCATGTCCACATTGCCGGCGGGGAAAGGTGTGGAGGCCGTGCCGCCCATCCGGCGATAGATACTGTCGGCAGCAGGGCAGGTATAGTCGTAGAGTCCCTGGGTGAAGGGATTAGAAGCAGGATGAAGCGAGACGACGTATAGGCGTCCCGGGTAGAGCTGCTGCAAGTCGTGCGCCCGTTCGGCCGCAGTAGGGCAGTTGACGCAGAGGAAACCGGTGAAGTCGAGCAGCACATGTGCCCGCTCATCGGCAGGGGTGTCAATGGGCAGAAAGCGGTCGTTCTCGCGAATGACGTCACATCCGCAGCAGAGGACAAGGAGCCATATGTAGAGCAGACGTTTTACCATGTGAAGCTGTAGCTGAGGCTGATACCTTGTTGTTGGGGTACGTAGCGGCATATACCTCCCGAGCAGTTGAAGCCCTCGCGTGTCTTGGTATAGGCCAGCATGGCGCGGTGGGCGTTGTAGGTGAAGGTGAGGCCGGCGGTGTAGTAGTGGCGGTTGGTGGCGTCGGGCGCATAGCCGATGTTGTAGAGCCACTCGCCGCTGAGTGTCCAGTGGCGGAAGAGGCTGAGTTCGTAGAGGGCGAAGAACCATTGCCCCTCGTGGTGGGGCGAATAGAGATACTGCAGTTCGCCGCGCATGGAGAGATTGTCGTTGATCTGAGTGCGTGCGTCGAGGACGAAGATGCCGGAACGGACGGTGGCGCCATGCCCCTCGACAGCCAGTTGGTTGTAGGCCTGGTACATCACCATGGCGTGCAGCCACCAGTGGGCAGAGAGCCGTTTGTCGAGTTCGACATGGGCATCGGTATAGGCTTCGCCGCGATTCCAGACGCGTATATGGCAGGCGTTACCTTTGAGCGAGGTGCCGTAACGGCCTCCCATGGCGGTGCGTCGTGCCCAGGTATAGCGCAGCTCGCCCTGCACGGCTATCTCCGTGTCGCTGTAGTTGGTGGCATAGGGATAGAGGGCGGCGAGGCGGTAGGTGTGCTGCGTGGCAAAAGCGGGCATATGGTTGAGCCGTCCGGCGATGCCGATACGTTGTCGTTCGGAGCGGAAGGCCATGTTGTCGGAGAACTTAGCCTGCAGCAGGACGGCGAGTCCTTTGCGCGAGTAGCCGAGGCTGAGCAGGGCAGCGTGTCCCCAGCGGTAGCTGTAGTTGTTCTCCCGGCAGGGGTCGTTGGCCTTGCAGGCATATTCGAGCAGCAGGTCGAAGCCCTTGACCTGCAGGGCGGCGCGCACGTCGGCAGCGCCCACAAAACGTGGCAGGTGGTATCGATACAAAGTGCCTTGGATAGGCGTGAGGATGGTGTCGTCGGCCTCGTATTTGGAGACATAGCTGCCGGCAAGGGTGAGGTGGATATCCTGTTGCTGCATCTGCGCTGACCACTGGTCGATATGCAGCTCGAGGTCGGCTCCCATGGCGGCATCGCGGCCGTAGTTCCATCCCCAGGCGTGGTCGTGGTAGCACGTCCAGTAGCGCCGCTGCTTACCGCCCAGCAGCGTCAGATGGAGCCCGCGCCAAGGACGCAAGTCGAGTTTGGCGCCGCGTAAGGCTCCGTCGAGCCCCAGAGCACGATCTTCGTGGAGGTTGAGGATGAGTCCGGAGCCGAACTGTCCATATACATCGCCCACCGTGATCTCGCCCCACGTGAAGGCCGCCTCGAGGCTGAGGCGTCCGACTCCGTGCCCGGCGAAGTCGGACTCGTAGCCCAGCATAGGCCATTGGTTCATCTCCAGTCGGGTGATAGCGCGTAGTTCGCGGAAAGAGCGTCGCTCGGTCTGCCAGTTGACGGCGAGGTCGAGATAGCTGTTGCTATGGTACATGACGGGTGTCCAGTCCAGCAACCCGTCGTGCTGTACTGCGCCGCTCACGAAGACCGTGTCGTTGGCCCAGAGGCCGGTAGCAAGGAGCAGGCTAATGCAGATATGTACGTAGCGTTTTCTCATCGCCGGTGGTATAGCCGGTATGTTGGTAGACCTGTTCGCCCTTGCTGTTGAAGACGAAGAGGTGGGGTATGTTCTGTACGTTCATGGCGCGTTTGAGGGCGCCGTTGGGGTCGAGCAGGACGTGGTAGTCCCAGCCGTTGCCGTTGACAAGCGTTTTGACCTTGTGGACATCCTGCGCCTGGTCGATAGAGACGATGTATATCTCCACGCCGGTCTCGTCCTGCCAGTCGGCATAGAGATCGTGAATAGCCTCCAATTCGCGCATGCAGGGTTTGCACCAGGTAGCGAAGAAAGAGAGGACGACGGGGTGGCCTTGCCGAGTGAGCGTAGCCAACTGGACTGACCGTCCGTCGATATCGCGGAGCGTCATTTCCGGTAGTGCGGCACGCAGCGGCAGCAACGCACCGAGGAAGATGAAAAATGAAAGATGAAAGATGAAAAGGGAATGTCTCATTGTTTACATCCTTTGAAAGCGTTTTTACCTATGGTGACTGTAGCCGGCAACAAGGGCTGGCGTAGGTTGGCGCACTCGAGGAAGGCGTTAGGGCCGATCGACTGCAGGGAGTCGTTGAGCGTTAGTTCGCGCAGGCTGCGGCACTGGCAGAAAGCGCCTTCGCCTATTTCGCGCAGCGAGGCATTGAGGATGACGCGGCGGATATTGACGCACTGCGCGAAAGCGCCCTGCGAGAGGCGCAGTAGCGAGGCAGGAAGTTGTATCTCCTCCAGCATCTTACATTCCATAAACGCCCCTTCTTCGAGCATGTGGATATGGTCCACAAGGTGGATGGCGCGCAGCATCTGACAGTTGCGGAAAGCGCGTGCGCCGACACGGAACGTGGACTCGGGCAGCGCTATCTTCTCGAGCATGAGACATCCCTCAAAGGCCTCGTCGCCGACGGCATAGAGCCCGTCCGGCAGGTTGACGCGATAGAGCCGCGAGCAGCCCTGGCAGAGCTGTTTGGCTACGGAGCGTACGCCGGCCGGAATAGTCAGTTCGCGCAAGGCGGCACAGCCCGCCAGTGCCTGGTCGCCCAGATAGACGAGTGTGGCAGGCAGACTGATCTCCTCGAGCGCGGCACAGCCGGCAAAAGCGCCGTTGTCGATGCGGCGTAGGCGGGCAGGCAGGAGGAGGTGGTGGATATTGCTGCAGCGGAAGAAGACGGCTTGCGGGAGCACCTCAAGATGGTCGCCGAGCACCTGTTCGCGGAGGTTGGTGCAGCCATAGAAAGCCCCCATGCCGAGTTCGCGCAGGCCGACGGGCAGCGTAGCCTGACGGAGCAGCGGGCAGCCGTAGAAAGCGAAGCGTCCGACCGTGGTGACCGAAGCAGGGATAGTAGCTTCCGTCAGGTTCTCGCACTGGTAGAAAGCCGCTGCGGGGATAGCGGTGACGGTAGCCGGTATGACGACATTGCGCAGGCTCTTACGATTAGCGAACGCCCGTTCGGCGATGAGGCGGGTAGGTATCTTGGTTTTGAAGACAAACGTAGCGGGCAGACTGTTGTTGGTCGCGATGAGACAGTCGTCGATATAGAGCGCGCCCTGGCGCCATTTTTTCTCGTTGAGATAGATACCGCTGCCGGTGAAAGCATCTTCGCCGATGGAGGTGACCGACGTGGGAATGACGATTTTCTGCAGGTTCTTACAGTCGCGGAAGGTCTCATGGTCGATACGCGTGACGGAAGCAGGCAAGTCGATACGTACGAGCGTCTTATTGCCACGGAAAGCGCCTGCGGCGATGAGTCGTGTGGCTTCGGGCAGTACGAGCCGCGGTTTGATGGTCTTGTCGGTAGCTATGAGACAGCTGTCGAGCCAGAGGCAACCGTCCGTCCAGTTGTCGCGGTTGAGCATGATAGCCGTACCCTCGAAGGCCGAGCGATAGACGCGGCGGAGCGTAGGTGGCAGGACGATGCTACTGAGGTTCTTACAGCCGCGGAAAGCGCCGTCGGAGATAGCGGTGACGGTGTAGGTGTTTTGGCCTACGACGATGTGCTCGGGGATGAGCAGTTCGCCGCTTGCAGAGGCGTTGCGTGCCACTTCGGCGGTGAGGTCGTTGTCGTCTACCAGGTAACGGATATCCTGATACATAGCCTCGTCGGCCAGGATACCTGTGCTACAGAGGAAGATGAAAAGTGAAAGATGAAAAATGAAAAGGGAACGTCTCATGGTTTGATAAAATGGCCTTCCAGGCGAAGGATAGTATAGAAAATAATCAATCGGTTACGCAGCGACTCACCGTGCATACGACGGTGGAGCAGCTGAAGAATATGTTGCTGCGCCTTGATGTGCGGCCGGGAGGTGGTACTCTCGGGGTTGCGCGTATAGAGGTAGCCCGCATAGCGGATAATATGGCAGCGGGCATCGGTGAGCCAGAGGTTGACGGAGAAGAGCACATCCTCGTAGATCATACCCTCGGGGAAGTAGAGTCTGTTCTTCTCAAATATCTCCCGGCGATAGAGTCGCATACAGGGCGAAGTGAACTGAAAACGGTTGCGGGGCAGATGACGTCGTCCGACCCACCAACCTTTCTCGTCGGCATCCTTGGTGCGTCGGTAGCCGCTCTGTACGTAGTCGGCTTTGCCGAGTGCCTTCTTATGGCGTTCGCACCAGTCGGGCGCGAGTCGGTCGTCGGCATCGACAAAAGCGATATACTCGCCCGTAGCGCGGCGCAGACCGGTGTTGCGTGCGGCAGACTGCCCGGAGTGGGGCTGGGTGATGAGTATGACCTGCCGACGTGGATCTTCGGCATGACGCTTGGCGTACGACTGCGCGATAGCGACACTGTTGTCGGTGCTGCGGTCGTCGACGAGGATAATCTGGATAGGCTCGCCGGTGATCTGCGCGATAATAGAGTCGATACAGGCACTGAGATACGGCTCGGCGTTGTAGACAGGAATGATGATACTAATCATTTATGATTTGTGGTTTGTTATTTGTGATTTGAGTATTTGTTCGAGTTGTTCGCATTGTGCTTCCCGGCTGAACTCCCTGCCGTGGGCAACGGCTTGTCGGGTGAAACCCTGTTGCTGCCAGAGGCGGTAGTGGCGGGTGAGGAAAGCACGTATCTGTTCGTCGTCATCGGTAGCGATGCCGGCGTTGGTATAGTCGATCAGTCGGGCCAGCGCACCCTGGTCGGAGGGCACGCAGAGGATAGGTTTCTCGCAGCCGAGGGCTTCGTAGAACTTGGTGGTGAGCATACCTCGCGTGTCGGTGGAGGTGAGCACCAGCATGACGGAACTACGGCGGATAGCGTCGCCCAGATCGGTATGGGCGATAGGGTTGCTTTGGGGAGTGTGAATGTCGATGGTTATATGGAGTCCATCGGCTATCTGTTGCACTTTGCGTAGTGCCGGTTTCTGCCACTCGAAGAGCGAACCGATATAGGTGAGGGTGAATCGATCGGTCTTGATGTCTTCGGGATAGAACTGCTTGTCGTCAAAGCCGTTGTATACGACGTGGACGTTGTTGTTGAACGTGCGGATGAAGTCGGCGTGCCAGGGTGAGACGGTGGTGATGGCGTCGGCGTGGCGCAGTACGCGGTTGCGTCGACGGATATGGATGGCGCGGTAGAGGCGTCGGAAAGGCATCAACCAGCGTGACTGGTGGCGATACTGATAGCGCGAGTCGACGACTTGTTCGTCCAGGTCGCGTATGTCGCAGAGCAGGGGCACATGGAGCGCACGTGCAATACGTTCGGCGGCACCGAGCGGGAAGTCGCTAAATGCAGTACATAGTACTGCATCGACCGCTGCGCTGTATGACCGCTGCGCTGTAAGACCGCTATCGCTGTAAGACCGCTTCGCTGTAAGATATTTTTTTGCAAAGGCGCGGTTGTGCCAGTCGGTGAAGAGTGTCCAGACGGTCTTGACGAACCAGTCGAGTGTGCCTCCCGAATACATCGGCAGGGCGATGATGGGGTAGGTGTGCTCAAAACGCAGGGGCTCGGCTTGTTCGGTGAGCAGAGTCACGTCGTATCCCTTCCGCACGAGGTAGTCGCACAGATAACGCAGTCGGGGCAAGTAGCCCGGTGCTACAGGCGGATCAGATACAACTAATAACTTTCTCATATAGGGCACGATGGTAGGTGTCGGGTGTGAGGTTGCTGTTGTGCCAGAGCAGGCAGAGGTCGCCGTGGTGAAGCCGCACCTTGTCGATGAGCCGTTCGCAGAGGAAGTAGGCCTCATCTTCGGTGAGGTTCATATAGTTGGCCT
Organism: Bacteroidales bacterium UBA2800; assembly: GCA_002351925.1. Taxonomy (GTDB): domain Bacteria; phylum Bacteroidota; class Bacteroidia; order Bacteroidales; family Paludibacteraceae; genus Colicola. Next base: position 70,800 of record DEHM01000012.1, on the reverse strand, counting down.
GGCTGAGGGTGTTGTCCATGACGATGAGCGGGTGGAGCGTGAGCGGCGTCAGCTGCATCGTCTTGGGGTTGATCCAGCGCACGGCGCGGCAGGTCTGCAGGCGGAAGCCGGCCTGGTCGGCAAAGCCCATGGTGAAGTCGTCGGTATAGCCGGCATCGGCAAGACGCTGCATATGGTCGATGTCGCTACGCAGATAGTGGGCGCGGAACATGCGGCTGTACTCAATCTTGGGGATGTAGCCGTAGTAACTGCCGTGTACGCCCAGGAAGACGTCGTTATGGCGCAACATATGTTTGAGGCGCTTGTAGTCGCGTCCGTGGAGGCTGTACTGCGGGTAGTCGTAGCCGCGACCGTGGGTGCGCTTGACGAAATAGATCTTCTCTGCTTTGGGAAGCCGTGCGTCCTGTTCGAGGAGCCAGGGGAAGGTGTAGAGCGGATCGCGATGGATGTCGTTGAGCGCCTCCCATACCTGGCGGTATTCGCCGCGTCGGAGTCCTCCCAGGGCACCACGAAGCGAGCGATACCGGGAGATGGCATCGATGTCGTGGGTGAGATAGACATGTCCGAAACCGGGTGCCGGCAGGGGCAGGTCGAGTTGCTTGAGCAGCAGTCTGGCGTACTCGTCGAGACGTGGAATCTGGGTGCGACTGCGCTTGCCTAAAATGGAGTACTTGGCCGCAAAACGGTCATGTTCGTCGCGTTGGTCCACCAGCAGTTCTTCGGCACGCGAGGTGAAGAAAAACGTGGCGTAGACGATGTCCGTGCGGATGATGGTCTTACCTTTCGCCGGTTGCTCGAATTCGGGTTTCTTGAGTTCGGGCACGACAAGCTGTTTGCCCAGCAGACCGTTAGGTACGATGATCAGATCGTGCGTCTCCAGCGCTTTCTCATCCGCTGTGTAAGCGATACGTGCTGCGGCTTCTTCATCCCCGTAGCACAGCCACTTAAGAATATAGTCAACAATCTCTTTCATTCGCTCAGTATCTCCCATTCGTATAGTTTTTGTTCTATTTGATGCTTGATCGTTTCGTATTTTTGGAAGTTCTCCGCTGTTTGATTAACAGGATCCGCGAGCAGTTGCTCCATGTCTGCCTGTTGCGTTTCCAGAGAAGCAATAGCCTCTTCCACTTCGGCAATCTGTTTCTCTTTCTTGCGTTTCTCAGCTGCTGCGGTTTTCTGGGCAGCGTAGTCGAGTTTGGAGGAACTGGGAGTTGTCAGGTCTGTGCTCTGTGTTCTGTCAGTGGAACGGTCTGTGTTCTTTTTCTCCAGTTCTTGAAGGGAGTCAATCTTCTTTGCCCGCAGGAAGTCGTAGATGCCTCCGAGGTGTTCGCGGACGCGTCCGCCGCCGAACTCATAGACCTTGGTGACGAGTCCGTCGAGGAAGTCGCGGTCGTGGCTGACACAGATGAGTGTGCCGTTGAAGTCGCGTAGTGCGGCCTTGAGTACGTCTTTGGACTGCATGTCCAGGTGGTTGGTGGGCTCGTCGAGTATGAGCAGGTTGCAGGGTTCGAGCAGGAGACGAATCATCGCCAGACGGCTTCTCTCGCCGCCGGAGAGCACTTTGACGCGTTTGTCGCTGGCTTCGCCGCCGAACATAAATGCGCCGAGTATGTCGCGTATCTTAGTGCGTATATCGCCTACGGCGACGTAGTCGATAGTCTCGAAGACGGTGAGGTTCTCGTCAAGCAAGGCTGCCTGATTCTGGGCAAAATAGCCTATCTTGACGTTGTGGCCTATCTTGAGATTGCCGAGGTAGTCGAGTTGGCCCATGATGCACTTGACGAGAGTCGTCTTACCTTCTCCGTTCTTGCCGACGAAGGCCACTTTCTCGCCGCGGCGGATGGTGAAGGTGACGTCGTGGAAGACGTTGTGGTCGCCGAAATCTTTGCGCAGGTCTTCGACGATGAGGGGGAAGTCGCCGCTGCGCGGAGCCGGCGGAAACCGGAGGTTGAGCCGCGAGGTGTCCTCCAGATCGACTTCGAGTCGTTCGAGACGTTCGAGTTGCTTGATGCGGCTCTGGACCTGGACGGCCTTGGTGGCTTTGTAGCGAAAGCGCTCGATGAACTCCTCGGTGTCGGCAATCATCTTCTGCTGGTTCTGGTAGGCGCGCACTTGTTGCTCGTGACGCTCCTTACGTAACTCGACGAAGCGGCTGTAGTTGACGTTGTAGTCGTAGATGCGGCCGAGTGTTATCTCGATAGTGCGGTTGCAGACATTGTCGATGAAGGCGCGGTCGTGGCTGACAAGCAGTACGGCCGACGGGCTGGATTTGAGGAAGTCCTCGAGCCATTGGATAGACTCGATATCAAGGTGGTTGGTGGGCTCGTCGAGCAGGAGCAGATCGGGATGGCGGAGCAGAATCTTGGCTAACTCGATACGCATGCGCCAGCCGCCGGAGAACTCGGAGCAGGGGCGGTCGAAGTCGCGTCGTTCGAAGCCAAGACCGATGATCGTTCGGTCCATCTCGGCGACAAAACGGGCTTCGTCGTCTCCGTGGAAAACGGTCATGACCTCTTCGCGGAGCGTGCGGTCGTCCTGGAAGAGCATGACCTGTGGGAGATAGCCGATGGTCATGTCGGTCTCGCGGGCGATGCGTCCTGCGGTAGGCTGGTATTCGCCGGCGATGAGTCGGAGGAGCGTAGTCTTACCCGCACCGTTCTTACCGACCAGCGCGATACGCTCTTTGCGATTGATGAGCAGCGTGATGTCGTCTAACACCGGCCGCGACGCAAACTCCATACTCAAGTGATCAATGCTCAGCATCCGATTGTGCGATTTGACGGTTGATAACTGCCCAGAGGATTATGGTGAGCGCTGTAGCCAGCGCGAAATCTGCCCCCAGCAGGCACCAGAAATTCCAGTTGCGTCCCAGTACTGCCAGGCCGATGAAGAGCAGACTGACGGCGAGCAGGACACAGGTGGTCTGTATATGGTTGAGTCCGGTGCGAAGGATAAGATGGTGGATATGGTTCTTGTCGGGCTGGAAGGGCGAGCGATGCTGTTTGATACGCGTCAGACTCACGCGAATGGTGTCGAAGATAGGCACCGTGAGTACGCATATAGCCACGGCCGGCGCGGCATTCATATGGTACTGCTCGGGGATGACGTGGAGGGCGTTCTGCTCGCAGAAGCGGAAGATAAATGCCGTGAGCAGATAGCCGAGCAGCAGACTGCCGCTGTCGCCCATGAAGATCTTCTCGCGATGACCGAAGACGTTGTAGATGAAGAAGACGGCCAATGAGCCGATCATACAGATAGCCAGGATGGACCAACTTGTCGAACCCACCAGGTGGAAATAGACGGCGAAGAAGAGGCAATAGAGGATACCCAGTCCGCTGGCCAGGCCGTCGATACCGTCGATGAGGTTGATGGCATTGATGATAGCCAGCAGGATGAAGAGCGAGAGCAGATAGCTGGGCACGACGCCTATGCCCTCGATGCCGAAGATACCGTGCAGATGGGTGATCCGCAGGTTGCCGAAACCGATGAGTGCGATGCCGGCCAGCGCCTCGCCCAGCAATTTGGTGAACGGCGTGAGTACCAGCACATCGTCGATGAAGCCGATAGCCATGATGGCGCCGACACCGATGAGGAAGAACTGGTTATGGCCGATCTGGCTGAAGTCGAACAGCAGATAGGAAAGCATGACGCTGAAATAGATATCCAGTCCGCCGATATTGGGGATACTGCCCTCGTGACACATGCGTTTGTTGGGACGCACGACAAAGCCCTTGGCCTTGGCGATACGCACTACGATAGGCATACTGATCAGTCCGAAAAGGAAGCTGACGAGGCCGATGAGGTAGGTATGTTGCAAAAAGAATTCTTTGATCATCTGTTTAGTCGAGTTGTTCGTAAATAGAGTTTTTGCTGATGAACTCCGGTACCAGTTGTTTCATCTGCTTGACAGTGAGGAAAGGCTTGTCCTGGCGGCCGGTAGCAATGAGGGTATCTATCTGTCCGCTCACTTCGTCGAAGTCGAACTCCCGTACGCGGGCAATCATGATCTTGCTGTTCTCGGTAGGCAGCGTCGACTCTTTCTGGTTGAGCAGTTCTTCGTAGAGTTTCTCTCCGGGACGCAGGCCGGTGAAGACGATAGGGATGTCCACCTCGGGCTGATAGCCGGCCAGGCGAATCATGTTGCGCGCCAAGTCGAGTATCTTGACGGGCCGTCCCATGTCGAAGACAAATATCTCGCCGCCTTTGCCCAGTGTGCCGGCTTCCATGACAAGGCAGCAGGCTTCGGGGATAGTCATGAAATAGCGGATGATGTCGGGATGGGTGACCGTGACAGGCCCTCCGGCCGCTATCTGCTTGCGGAAATAAGGGATCACCGAGCCGTTGCTGCCCAGCACATTGCCGAAACGGGTGGTGATGAACTTGGTGCAGTCGGGATCTTTGGCGTATAGCTTGCGGAAGAGCGACTGCACGTAGATCTCGGCGATACGCTTGCTGGCGCCCATGATATTGGTGGGGTTGACGGCCTTGTCGGTGGATATCATCACAAAGCGTTGAACGCCGTATTTGACGGCCAGGTCGGCCATGTTCTTGGTGCCGAGCACGTTGGCCAGGATGGCCTCGTTGGGGTAGTCTTCCATAAGCGGCACGTGCTTGTAGGCGGCGGCATGGTAGACGATGTCGGGACGCATCTCGCGGAACACCTGCTCCAGCCGTTCGCGGTTGCGCACATCGGCGATGACGGCGATGAAGCGGGCGTCAGGATACTTGGTTTTCAGTTCGAGCGAGAGGTCGTGCAAGGGCGACTCGGCGATGTCCAGAAGGATGGTAACCCGCGGACGGTAGAGTTGTACCTGACGCACCAATTCGCTGCCGATGCTGCCTGCCGCACCGCTGATGAGCAAGACTTTGTCGTGCAGGTGTTGCTGCAGGTTGTCGGTATTGATATTGATTTCCGGCCGCTCCAGCAGATCCTCGATACGGATGGCATCGATACGGCCGATACGTTGCGCGTCAATATGCTCGGTGTCCTCTACGGGCGTGAAATAGGGCGTGGTGAGGATGCAGATGTTATGGTCGATGAAGACCTGCAGGTCCTTGGCCGGGTTGATCTCTTTCATCTTAAGCGGCGAGACGATAACGTGCTTGATGCCGCGTGTCTCCATCCAGTCGAAGAGTTTGTCGTTGAGCATCTTCACCGGCAGACCGGCTACCTCATAGCTGGTGCGTTTGGGGTTGTCGCTGATGAAAGCCACGGGGCGATAGGGAATATTGCCGGCCGAACGGAGCATGTCGGCGATAGCCACTCCCGCATATTTGGTACCGTAGATGAGCACACGCGGACTGCCTGCACCGCGCTGCACCCACTCGCTGATCGTCTTCACTCCCACGCGGAGGCAGAAGAGCAGCACGAAAGCCAGCAGGACATAGAAAGCCAGCACGGTGTTGAGCAAAGGGTGACTGCCTGTCAGATACTGCACGCTCAGGTTGAACAGCACGGCCAGCAAGCCGGTGATGGTGTTAGCAAGTAGGATCTTGACAGTGTCCACGAAGGTGGAATAACGCAGTATTCCCATGTAGGAATGGAACGCCCAGAACGCGAGGAACTGGAGCGTCATCACCAGCAGATACTGATAGCCTAGAGGCAGGACAGCTCGGCCTATCGACTGGTAGTCGAAGATGCCGCTTCCTATCCACACACTGAGCCAGAATGCTATCGTACAGAGTAGCATATCCAGCATCAACACACCCCAGGGCGGCAAATATTGCATCGTTGTTTTCTTCATAGTCTTTCTTTGAGTCGGGCGAGGTATTTGCCCGTATAGCTTGTCGGATTGTTCATGATCTCTTCCGGCGTACCTTCCGCTACGATACGTCCGCCGTCGTTACCGCCTTCCGGTCCAAGGTCGATGACGTGGTCGGCAGCCAGGATGACGGCCGGGTTATGCTCGATGATGATGACCGTGTGGCCCTTGCTGATCAGTCGGTTGAGGGCCCGGAGCAGCACGTCGATATCCTTGTGGTGCAGACCTGTTGTCGGCTCGTCGAAGACGAAGATCATCGACCGGCTGTCCTCCTGCGCCAGGAACGACGCCAGCTTCACACGCTGACTCTCGCCGCCCGACAGGGTGCTGCTGCTCTGGCCGAGTTGTACGTAGCCGATACCGACTTCTTGCAAAGGCTTGAGCCGCTTGACGATTTTCTTACATTCCGGGTCTTCGGAGAAGAACTCCACCGCCTGGTTGACCGTCATACAGAGCACGTCGTAGATGGACTTGCCGCGGTAGTGCACGTCCAGTATGTCTTGTTTGAACCGGCGGCCGTGACACTGTTCGCACTCCAGCACCAGGTCGGCCATGAACTGCATCTCGATGGTGATGGTACCTTCGCCCTGACAAGTCTCGCAACGCCCGCCGGGGGTGTTGAACGAGAAATGGGCAGGCGTCAGCCCCAGTTGCTTGGCCAGCGGCTGCTCGGCATAGAGCCGGCGTATCTCGTCGTAGGCCTTGAGGTAGGTCACCGGATTGCTGCGACTCGAGCGGCTCAGCGGGTTCTGATCGACGAACTCGATGTCGTGCGCCAGGTGCAGGCTGCCGCTCAGGTTGCCGAAGTCGCCGGTGTGCTCGGCAAAGACGCCTCCGTAGTGTTTCTTCAGGGCCGGGTAGAGCACTTTGCTCACCAGACTCGACTTACCGCTGCCACTCACACCCGTCACGACCGTCATGACGTTGAGCGGGAAACGCACCGTGAGGTTCTGCAGGTTGTTCTCGCAGGCGCCGTCAATCTGGATATAGTTGCTCCAGCGGCGCCGCTGTGCGGGCAGCGTGTAGCTGAACTGATCCATACGCGGCTTACCCTGGTAGACTATCTCTCCGCCGTGGCGTCCTGCCGCAGGGCCTATCTCGATGATCTCGTCGGCCGCGGCGATGATATCTTCGTCATGCTCCACGACCACGATGGTGTTGCCCAGGTCGCGCAGCTCTTTGAGTACATGTATCAGCCGTTCGGTGTCGCGCGGGTGCAGACCTATCGACGGTTCGTCAAGCACGTAGAGCGAGCCCACCAGACTGCTGCCCAGCGATTTGGCCAGGCTGATACGCTGGCTCTCGCCGCCTGAGAGCGTGCTGCTCATCCGGTTGAGCGTCAGATAGCCCAGCCCGACGTCCTGCATGAACTGCAGGCGGTTGCGTATCTCTACGAGCAGCATCTCGGCGGTCTGTTGCTCCGTTTCGTTGAGTTGCAAGTGCTCGAACCACTCGGCCAACTCGGTGATAGACATCGCGCACAGTTGCTGGATGCTCTTACCGCCCACCAGCACATACTCGGCCTCCTGACGCAGACGTGCTCCGTGGCACACCGGACAAGTCGTTTTGCCGCGGTAGCGCGCCAGCATGACGCGGTATTGTATCTTGCTGTACTGCTTGTCCTCCAGTTCTTTGAAGAAAGCGTGCAAGCCGCGGAAATAGGCGTTGCCCGTCCATATCAGATGTTTCTGCTCCGGCGTCAGCGCATAGAAAGGCGTGTGGATGGGGAAGTCGAACTTTGCGGCGTTGTACACAAGTTCGTCGTTCCACAGACTCATTTTCTCGCCGTGCCAGCAGGCGATAGCCCCTTCGTAGATAGATTTCGACTTGTCGGGCACTACCAGATCAGGGTCGATACCTATCACATTGCCGAAGCCTTTGCACTCCGGGCAGGCGCCTATCGGGCTGTTGAAGTCGAAGAGGTGTTCGCTGGGTTCCACAAATCGGATGCCGTCGGCCTCGAAGCGCTCGGAGAACACTTTGATTCGCGGTACGTTGTCTTTTTGTACGTGTACCTGGCACTCGCCCTGGCCCTCGAAAAACGCCGTCTGCACACTGTCGGCAAAACGGTTGCTGGTCGCCTGCTCGTGGTCCACCACGATACGGTCTACCAGCAGGTAGGCCTCTTTGCCTTCCGCTTCTTTCCAGGTGTCGGCCTCCAGCCGCACCGTGTCGCCGCTTATCATGAGTCGACTGAAACCCTGGCTCATCCAGATAGCCAACTGTTCGCGCAGCGTGCGGCCTTCCGGCAACACAATCGGGCTGAGCAGGTACAGGCGTGTGCCTATGGGCTGCGCCTCCATGTAGCTGACCACGTCGCGTATCGTGTTGCGTCGTACTTCTTCTCCGCTCACGGGCGAGTACGTATGTCCAACGCGCGCGTAAAGAAGTTTCAGGTAGTCGTATGTCTCGGTCACCGTACCCACGGTGGAACGCGGGTTACGGCTGCTCACTTTCTGCTGGATAGCGATAGCAGGGGGGATACCGTCGATACGCTCCACCTCCGGCTTCTGCATGCGTCCCATGAACTGACGGGCGTATGCACTCAGGCTCTCCACATAGCGTCGCTGACCTTCGGCATACAACGTGTCGAAAGCCAGCGAACTCTTGCCGCTGCCACTCACACCCGTCACCACCACCAGTCGGTTGCGTGGTATATCTACAGAGATATGTTTGAGGTTGTGGGTGTCTGCTCCTTCTATGTGTATCAGTTCTTGCACGCTTCTTGTGCTTCGCGCGTCAGCTGTTCCAGCCTCAGACGCGAACGCTCTATCGTCGTATCCATTTGTTCCGCCGTCAGGCGCGGTACACGTATCGGCGTACCTATTGCTATGTCACTCGGGTTAGTAATCCGGTCGCGGTTGGCATCGTAGAGGTACGGCCAGTACATCTTATCGCCATAGTAACGCTTGGCCATCCAGGTCAGGCGGCTACCGCTGCGGATCTTCTCGATGGTGATGAGATCTTCGTAGAAGATCGGCTCCAGAGGCACGGTGTCTTTGGACTGTACCTCCTCTGCAGGCGCAGGTGTTTCCGCTACGGGTTCTTCCGGCGCAGGTTGCGCCACTTGCTCCGTCGGCTGCGGCTGCAGCAGGTTCTGCAGGATAGAGGCTATCTGCGTGCGTAGGAAATAATAGCCGCCGGCCAGTATCAACAGCAGAATCAGCACGGTGATCAGCGTGTCGCGCAGGAAGTGGTATTTCTTCGGCTGCGGCTGCGTTTTCTTAGGCGCTTCGTGTACCGTCGGTTGCGGCGCTTCTACTACCGGCTCCGGCGCAGGAATAGGTTCCGGCGCGGGTGTTTCTACGACGGGTTCTTCCGGCGCAGGTGTTTCTACGACAGGTTCTTCCGCTACGGGCGCTTCCGGCGTTATTTCTCCGGAGGGCGACTGGCCCAGGTCGGCCAGTATATCGACGATCTCTTCGGCTTGTTCGCCCAGTTTCTTCAGCGGCGTGATTTCTTCGTTCTCTTGCGGTCCCTGAGCCACCAGCTCTTTCACACCCGCTTCGGGTGCAAAGACAATCTTGTTGTAGCCCTCTATCGTGATTTGCTCGCCGGTCGACACATTCACACTCTTACGCGGCGCTACGGCCTGCAGCTTGAAGATGCCCAGGCCGTTGATCTTTACTTGCTTGTCGCGTTTCAGCGCCTTGATGAGTTCGGTGTTAAAAGCCGTCAGAAACAGCGTTGCTTCCTTCTCATTGCTGCCCGCACGTTGTGCCAGCAGACGACGCAATTCGGTCCAACTGAGTTTATTTCCCATGACGTTATTTCAGTTCGTTCTTAATATTGGCTACCGGTCGGAAAACCACTTGGCTCTTCGCCGGCACTACACTCCGTTCACCCGTTCGCGGATGGACTATCGTACGCTCTTTGCGCTCTTTGGTCTCCAGGGTGCCCAGGCCCTGCAGCTGGATAGCCTGTCCGGCTACCAGCTTCTCGCGCATGATGGCGTTATTGGCGGTGAGCAACTCCTCTACGCGTTTCTTGCTCAGCCCCGTCGCATCGGCGATATTGCCGATCAGTTCTTTTGTTAACATAGTATTCCGTATAAATCAAATTCTTCTGCTTTGGTGATCTTCACATTCACGAAGTCGCCTACTTGTACCTTGTCCTTTGTCCTTTGTACCTCAATCAACACTTCGCAGTCCACTTCCGGACTGTCCTGTTGGGTGCGGCCTATCAGGTAGTCGCCTTCCTGCCGGTCGATGATCACGCGCTCGATAGTGCCCACTTTCTGAGCCATCTTCGCTGCACTGATCTCTTGCTGCAGCGCCATTAGTTCGGCCACACGCTGCTCTTTCACCTCCTGAGGGATATCGTCCTTGTAGTGCCTGTTGGCGTAGGTGCCCTCCTCGTCGGAGTAGGCGAAACAGCCCATTCTGTCAAATTGCATCTCTTTTGTCCAGGCCTTCAGCTCCTCAAAATCTTCTTCCGTCTCGCCGGGATGTCCTACCAGCAGCGTCGTGCGAATGCAGATACCCGGTACCCTTTCGCGAATCTTGCGGATGAGGGCATCTTGCTCTGCCTGCGTAATATGGCGCCGCATGAGGCTGAGCATGTGGTCCGTGCAATGCTGCAGCGCGATGTCCAGATACTTGCACACGTTCGCGTGCCGCGCCATCACGTCGAGCAGTTCTTCGGGGAAGTCAGTCGGATAGGCATAATGGAGCCGTATCCATTCCACGCCCTCTATCTGCGCTATCTCTTCTATCAACTCCGGCAACATATGTCGATGCTCCAGATCCAGTCCGTAGCTGCTCAGGTCTTGCGCAATGACGTTCAGTTCTTTCACGCCTTGGCTCACCAGCCAGCGTACTTCCTCCAGTATCTCCCCTTTCGGTCGGCTCGTGTGCCGTCCCGTGATGAGCGGGATGGCGCAGTACGAACACATCCGGTTGCAACCCTCCGATATTTTGAGGTACGCATAGTGGGAGGGGGTAGTGAGTTTGCGCTCAAAACTATGACACCTAGGATCCCTGGGACGACCTAGGCCTTCTAAAATCTTTTCAAAGTCGAACTTGCCGTAGTAGGCATCCACCTCCGGCAACTCTGCCTCCAGTTCTGCCCGATAGCGTTCGCTCAGGCAGCCCATCACTATCAGCGTCCTCAGCTTCCCTTTTTTCTTTCGTTCGGCCATGCGGAGTATCATATTGATGCTCTCCTCTTTGGCGTCGCCGATAAATCCGCAGGTGTTGATGACGCATATCTCCCCTTTGGGTTCTTCCGCGTCATGCACACAACGCCAGCCTGCCGCCTCCAACTGCCGCATCACTCGCTCTGCATCTACCAGGTTCTTCGAGCACCCAAGCGTGATAAAATCAATAACTCCTTTCTGCATAGCTAAGCGCCTCAGGAAGCTCTCTCCGGTTAGTTACCCAGGTCGCAGTGGAACTTGAGTCGTACGAGTCGCACGTGCATCTCGTCGTAGTAGTCTTCGCCCAGTTCCTCCATGGCCAACTTGATATTGTCGTTGTCGGCGTTCTTGAAATACTCGTATATCTCTTCCTCCTCGTCGGGATCGAGCACCTCTTTGATGAAGTAGTTGATATTGATCTTCGTTCCGCTGAACACAATCGCCTCCAGCTCGTCCATCATTTCCTCCATCGACATACCGCAGCTCTCTGCCAGGTCATCCAGATCCACACGACGGTCTATCGCCTGGATGATCTGACGTTTGCGGGTCGATTTCTTGGCTACCGTACGGATACGCAGGTCGTCGGGACGGATGATCTCGTTCTCCTCCACATACTCCTTGATGACACGCAGGAACTCATCGCCGTAGCGTTTGGCTTTGGCTACACCCACGCCAGGGATTGTCAGCAGTTCCTCCATCGTGATGGGGTAGGTGGTTGCCATGGCTTCCAGACTCGGGTCCTGGAAGATGACGAACGGCGGTACGTCACATTTCTTTGCCATCTTACGGCGTATATCTTTCAGGATGGCGAACAGCACTTCGTCGGCCGCGGCACAGGTAGCGCCGGCGCCGTCCATAAGGTCTTCGTCCTCGTCGTGCACCTCTATCGGTACTTCAAACTTACCGGGCTTGCGAATGAATTTCGTGCCGTCTTTGGTCAACTTCAGGTCACCGTAGGAGTCTACGTCCTTCTTCAGGTAGCCTACCAGCAAAGCCTGACGGAGTATGGCGTGGAGCGTACTTTCTTCTTCGTCGCTCGCCGCACCGTAGTTCTCCAGTTCGTCGTGGTGATAACTCATCACCTCTGCCGTCTGGTTACCGTGCAGTATATCGACGATGTGCTCCGCACGGTGTTTCTCCTTCACCTGCTGGATGGTCTCCAGCGCCAGTTGCAGCAACTCGCTTGCATCCACCTGCTTGTAGGTCTTTCGGCAGTTGTCGCAGTTACCGCATTTCTCCTCCGTATATTCCTCGCCGAAATAGTGCAACAGTAGTTTGCGGCGGCAGATGGTACTCTCTGCATAGCTCTGCGTCTCAAACAGCAACTGGTTGCCGATGCCTATCTCCTTCGGCGTCTTGCCCTGCTGGAACTTCCTCAGGCGCTCTATGTCGTCCGGCGAGTAGAAACAGATACACTGTCCTTCGCCGCCGTCTCGACCGGCCCGGCCGGTCTCCTGGTAGTATCCTTCCAGCGATTTCGGGATGTCATAGTGCACTACAAAACGTACGTCCGGCTTGTCGATACCCATGCCGAACGCGATAGTGGCTACTATCACCTGACACTCCTCCATGAGGAATGCATCCTGGTTGGCCGTACGTGTCGCTGCATCCATACCGGCGTGGTAAGGACGGGCACTGATACCGTTCACCTTCAGCACTTCCGCCAGATCTTCCACTTCCTTGCGCGCCAGGCAATAGACGATACCGCTCTTGCCCTCCATGCTGCGGATGTAACGCACCAGGTCTTTGTCCACTTCGCTTGTCTTCTGGCGTACTTCGTAATAGAGGTTCGGACGATTGAAACTGCTCTTGAAGACGGTCGCATCGGGCATACCCAGGTTCTTCTGAATATCCTTCTGCACCTTCGGCGTAGCTGTGGCTGTCAGGGCGATGATCGGCGCTTTGCCGATACGTTGCACCATCGAGCGTATCTGGCTGTACTCCGGACGGAAGTCGTGTCCCCACTCGGAGATACAGTGCGCCTCATCTACGGCATAGAACGATATCTTCACACCCTTCAAAAAGTCCACGTTCTCGTTCTTCTGCAGGCTCTCCGGCGCCAGGTACAGCAACTTGGTCCTGCCGGCTACCACATCGTCACGCACCGCATTGATCTCACTGCGGCTCAGACTCGAGTTGATAAAATGGGCTACACCCTCCTCCTCCGAGTAGTTGCGCATGGCATCCACCTGGTTTTTCATCAGCGCAATCAGCGGCGAGATAACAATCGCCACGCCATCCATCAGCAGCGACGGCAACTGATAACACAGGCTCTTGCCGCCTCCCGTAGGCATCAACACAAACGTGTCGTTGCCCTCCATCACATTCACGATAATGGCTTCCTGATTGCCCTTGAACGTGTCAAACCCGAAGTGCTCACGCAGCGCAGCTACCAATTGTTCATGAGTTACATTCATAATGTGATCCTTACTCTTACGTAAATTTGGACACAAAAGTACGCATAATATTTTATACGTGCAAATATTTTTTGAAAAAAAAGAAAAAAATGCAAAAAAATGCAAGTAACTCTTGCGTATGTGCGAAAATAATTGTAATTTTGCAGCCGATTATGTGAATATGGATAGTAATATCCAAAGGTAACAAACATTTTTGTACCATGCAGAAACAGAATTTGTCATTTGCACAGTTGTTCAACTTGAGTTTCGGCTTCTTCGGAGTACAGATTGCTTATGCCCTCCAGAGCGCCAATATCTCACGTATCTTCGCCACGCTTGGCGCTGACCCCCACACCCTTAGTTTCTTCTGGATCTTGCCCCCGTTGATGGGTATGATTGTCCAGCCGCTCGTAGGAAAGTACAGCGACAAGACCTGGAATCGTCTCGGTCGTCGTAAACCCTATCTGCTCGTGGGCGCGCTCATCGCCGTGGCGGTGATGTTATTGCTCCCTAACGCAGGCGACTTTACCTTTACGCAGTCGCTCTTCCTGGGCCTGAATGCCGCCATGTGGTTCGGTCTGTTCAGCCTTATGTTCCTCGATACCTCGATCAACATCGCCATGCAGCCGTTCAAAATGATGGTGGGCGACATGGTAGGCGAAGAGCAAAAGGGTACGGCCTATGCTATCCAGTCCGCGCTCTGCAACGCCGGATCGGTAGTGGGCTATCTCTTCCCGATATTCTTTACCTGGATTGGCATCCTCAATGAGGCAGACCCGGGTGTTATCCCCGATAGTGTCAAGTGGTCGTTCTATGCGGGTGCAGCCATTCTGATTCTCTGCTCGCTCTATACCTTCATGACCGTGAAGGAGCTTAACCCTGAGGAGTATGCTGCTTTCCACGGCATTGATCCGAAGAAGAAAGAGGAGAAAGAGGAAGAGAAAGGTTTCCTGCAGTTGCTCCGCGAGGCGCCGTCCGCTTTCTGGACCGTAGGCCTTGTGCAGTTCTTCTGCTGGGCGGCGTTCATGTACATGTGGACGTATTCGAATGGTGCAATCGCTGCTAACTGCTACGGCTGGGATGGCGCGAATGCGGCGGATTCTGCCTTCCAGACAGCCGGCAACTGGGTCGGCGTCGTCTTCTGCGTACAGGCTGTAGGCTCGCTCCTCTGGGCGGCTTTCCTGCCGAAACTGGAGCACTGGTTCGGCAACCGTGGCGCCTATGCCGTTTCGCTCATCGTCGGTGCACTCGGATTTATCTCCGTCTATTTCGTGCATGACCAATATATCCTCTGGATCAGCTACGCACTCATCGGTGCCGCTTGGGCAGCTATGCTGGCCCTGCCGTTCACCATCGTGACCAACGCCATCAAGGGCGGAAACATGGGCTATTACCTCGGCCTCTTCAACTGCACTATCTGCGTGCCGCAGATCGTAGCAGCACTCTGCGGAGGCCTTCTCCTTAAATATATATGCGCACACGTGCAAGCCGGCATGCTGATCGTAGCCGGAGTGCTCCTCCTGCTGGGTGCCCTCAGCGTGGCGTTGATTAAGGAAAAAGAGTGACCCGTAAACCCGGCTGGACTTCATCGGTGGAATATCGGTGAAGTGTCGGAGGAATAACGGAGGAATAACGGGAGCATTACGAGACCTCGATTGAAAAACTAACAACAAACAAAAATATCTATTTATGAAAAACAAACTACTTGTAAGTGTATTCGCAGTAGGGATAGCCGCCCTGGCTCTCACCTCTTGCGAGACCAAGTCAAATGTGACGGAGGTATGCACCGATCTGGTAAAAGCGACGCTGCATGGTAACGCTGCTGCTTCGGGTGACAACCCCAACACGGCACGCGGTCTGGTGACGCTGACCGGCACGACGCTCACGATTGCTGAGTATGAGTTTCCGTCCAAGGATGTGAATGATCCTCGTCTGCTGTTTCGCACGATCTCCTTTGGTGATGGTGTTTACGAGCCGAAAAAGGTCGACACGATGACCTATGAGTATGGCGACTGGATGGATCAGAACACGGTATTTACCCTTCTGGTTACTCCTACCGGCGGTGCGCCTTATGAACTCTACTACAGAGGCGACGCGTTGATCGCTCCGGATGGTAAAGTCTATGGCGGCAATTCGATCGACAACAACGCACGCGTGGAGAAGATGGAGAAAGTGGTTACTTCTTTCCCCAATACCGACTGGGAGGCTGATTTCCGTGGCGAATTTGTTTTGGATAGCGTCTTCCGTGATTCAATCCGTACCCGTTTTATCCCGCCGATGACTTACATAACGGATACTATTCAGATATTCGACCATATGGATACCGTCAGCGCAGATACTACTTGCCATTTCTATCTGGCCTTCGATCGCAACTCGACAAACCTGAATACCGGCCATCTGTTCCGTAAGTCGGTTCGTTCTACCTACGACCGTGAGACCAAACAGGCGACGATTGATAGCCAGGACAGCATTGAGTTCGACTTCAAGTGGTACTTCTCCAGTATCTCTTCGGATTCCAAGTTCGTTGTAGTCATCAAGAATACGGAGCAGGAAGAAGAACCGGAAGAGCTCGGTATCTCCAAGTTCAAACTGGATGATGCTGGTGTCCCGGCAACGTTCGTGCTCGGCGGCTTGACCTACAAACGTCCCGTTGTTCAACCTTAATCTGATATGAACTGTCAAAAATCATTTGCAACAATGAAAAAGACTCAATTGAATATGTTTCGTACCATCGCTCTGGCCATCATGCTGATGGTGGGCTCGGCAGCTGCCTTCGCGCAACTGGCCGTACAAGGTACAGTGGTTGATATTGAAAACGGCGAGCCGGTTATCGGTGCTTCCATCCTCGAGATGGGTACTACCAATGGTACTATCACCGATTTTGACGGTCGTTTCTCGCTCAACGTTCAACCCGGAGCAAAACTCCAGTTCTCCTATATGGGCTATAAGACCCAGGAATTGGCGGCACAATCGTCGATGTATGTACGTATGGGCGAAGACTCTGAGTTGCTCGAAGAAGTCGTTGTCGTTGGTTACGGTGTCGTGAAGAAAAACGACGCTACCGGTTCGGTAACGGCTATCAAGCCCGATGAGATGAACAAAGGTCTGGTGACAAACGCGCAAGACATGCTTGCCGGTAAGATCGCCGGTGTGAACATCGCTACCGACGGTGGTACTCCGGGTGGCGGCGCAACGATCCGTATTCGTGGTGGTTCGTCGCTCAACGCATCCAACGACCCGCTTATCGTTATCGATGGTCTGGCTATGGATAACGCCAGCATGCCGGGTGTGTCCAACCCGCTGTCGATGGTCAACCCGAACGATATCGAGACCTTCACCGTCCTCAAAGACGCTTCCGCTACCGCTATCTACGGTAGCCGTGCATCCAACGGTGTCATCTTGATTACCACGAAGAAAGGTAAAGCAGGCCAGAAAATGAAAGTGTCCTACGATGGTAACGTCAGCTTCGGTACCGTGATGAAGCACATGGCCGTGTTGACCGCCGACGAGCTGCGTGCGTACGCAACGGCTTCCGGACGCAAAACTTCGGAGAATGCTTACCTCATGAACGACAACGTAGACTGGTTCAGCCAGATCTATCGCACTGCTATTTCTACCGACCACAACATCTCCCTGACCGGAGGTTACAAGGACAAGATAGCCGATATGCCGTACCGTGCATCGGTAGGTTATACGCTTAACAACGGTGCTGTAAAGGGTTCGCAGATGCAGCGTGTGACTGCTTCGCTTAACCTCAATCCGTCCTTCTTGGATAACCACTTGAGCTTCAACCTCAACGCGAAGGGTATGTTTATCTACAACGAGTATGAGCCGGGTATCTCGGGTGCTTATCTCGATAAGGATCCTACCGAGCCGATCTACTCTACGGGCGACCTGACCAATATCTACGGCGACCCGATCCTGGCCGGCGAGGCAAACGGAAAGAGCTACTATGTAACCAAAGAGGAGCTCGACACTCACTGGGACGGTTTCTTCCAGCCGCTGGGAACATCTACCAGCGAACTTGGCCCGTTTGAGGACCCCAACTGGATGTACAGCCTGAAAGGCCAATCCAACCCGCTGGCACAGCTCAAGCATCAATCCAATACTTCGAAGGCCGGTCAGTTTGTAGGTAACCTGGACGCTACCTATAAGATCCACGGTTTCGAGGACCTCGTGCTCCACGCAAACTTCGGTGCCGACTATATCTTCTCGAAGAGAAAAGAGGATAACAACCCGCTCGGAACGGCCAGCCACTATACCGGTTGGAAACTGACCGAGCAGAAGATGAAATACAATCTCCAGTTCAACTGCTACGCACAGTATAGCCACGACTGGGAGAATGCACACCAGCATTTCGACATCATGGCCGGTTACGAGTGGCAGCACTTCTACAACGACTATCTGAAGGACGGTAACGGTATCTATCCGATGACCTATCAGGGTACTACCGGCACCCCGGGCGGACCGGCTTACGCTTCCCATGCTGAGGGTAAGGGTGAGAACTACCTGGTTTCCTTCTTCGGCCGTATGAACTGGTGGGGATGGAACCAGATAGGTCTGACTGCTACCATCCGTGGTGATGGTTCCAGCCGTTTCTCCCGCGACCACCGTTGGGGTGTGTTCCCCTCTGTAGCTGTCAGCTGGAAGATCAAAGAGTCGTTCATGAAAGATGTACACTGGCTCAACGATCTCAAGCTCCGTCTCGGTTACGGTATCACCGGTCAGCAGGACGGTATCGGCGACTACTCCTACATGCCGACCTATACGCAGACCACCGGTCACACCTCCTATTATCCGGTCGGCGGTACCAACTACGCTACCGAGGATGTGAATACCAACATCGTAGAGCAAGTGGTAGATATCAACGGTAATACCCTCTATATCTCCGATCGTCCGAATGCCTTCAACCCCAACCTGACTTGGGAGAAGACGACTACCTACAACGTAGGTCTCGACTACGCATTCCTCAACAACCGTATCTCCGGATCGATCGACTATTACTTCCGTCGTACGACCGACCTGCTGAACAACGTCATCGTCCCGATGGGTACCAACTTCCGTAAACGTGTGACCTCCAACGTGGGTTCGCTCCAGAACCAAGGTGTCGAGTTCTCGATCAACGCAGTCGTTCTCGACTACGGAAAGAAATTCAAATGGGATCTGGGTTACAACGTAACATGGAACGAGAATAAGATTACCAACCTCAACGGCGAAGACTCCATGATCGACGGTTGGGGCTACGGCGGTGAAGGTCTCGGCGGTAAATCCATTACCAAGTTTGCTGTAGGCTACGCTACCAACACCTTCTATCTCTACGAGGCTCGCAAGGGCACGCGTGCAGACGGTTCGCAGTATTGGTACATCATCGACCAGAACACCGATGGTTCTATTGACGAGCAGGATAAGGTCTTCAAGCACAACCCTGTGGCTCCTGTGACGATGGGCTTCCAGATGAAGTTCCAGTTCTACGGATTCGACCTTGGTATGTCCTTCCGCGCCAACATCGGCAACTACGTGTTCAACAACGTGATCTCTACCCGTCTGCAGAATGTGCCTGCCGGTCAGCTGTCGCGTAACGGATACTACAGCAACCTGCCGGTGGATGTATTCAATACCTACTACGTAGACGGCTACAACCGTACGATCTACGATGCAGAGGGTAAGAGTATCATCGGTACGGCTGACGCAAGTATCACCGACCGCTTCCTCGAGAACGCTTCCTTCCTCCGTTGCGACAATATCACGCTCGGTTATTCGTTCACCAAGAACAAAATCTCCGGTCGTGCTTATTGCACCGTTTCCAACCCGTTCGTAATCACCGGTTACTCGGGTCTGGATCCGGAAATCGGTCTGGGCGGCGTCGACAACTCGATCTACCCGCGTTCGATGACTACCGTAATCGGTATCAACCTCCAATTCTAATCTGATAACTGAAAAACTGATAACTGTAAACTCATTATAATATGAAACGTTTAGTGAAATATATGGCTCTGGCTTGTATCGCACTCGGCTTGGCTGCCTGCGTACAAGACCTGAATACCGAGCCTATCGATCCGAACTCTTCTACATCCTTCAACCAGGATCGTATGTTCACCAAGTGCTATTCCTGTATGGCCGTTATCGGTCAGTCCAGCCCGGGTGAGGACTCCGATGTGGAGGATATGGATGCCGGTATGTCCGGTTTCTACCGTACCATCTGGTATTGCAACGACCTGACAACCGACGAGGCCTTCTGGATTTGGGATGACGCTGAGTCGCGCGGTCTGCCTACTACCAACTGGACAGGTACCAGCGACATGATCCGCGGTATCTACACGCGTCTGAACCTCAACATCAAGTATTGCAACCACTATCTGACCTATGCCGGCTCGTCGACCGACGAGGAGAAGTATCGTCTGGCAGAGGTACGTTGGATTCGTGCGTTCCACTACTACTACTTGATGGATCTCTTCTACTATGCACCGCTGGTAACGACGGAGTCGAACGAGTATCCTCATTTCGTGCCGCGCCATAAACTCTACGAGTGGTTGGTAGCCGAACTCGAGGAGATTATTCCGCTGCTGCCCGCTACGCGTATCAACAAATACCGCGTGGGTAAAGCGGCTGCGCAACTCCTCCTGGCGCGTATCTACCTCAATGCCGATGTCTACAACAAGGACAACAAGGACTGGGCTTCCGGCCAGACTTGGGACAAGGCACTGACGGCGGCTACAGCCGTTATCAACGAGAACCCGCAGCACGCGCTTGTAGTGGATTCTGTGGTTACCGACTCCGGCTTCGTATACTCGGCTTACCAGCGCCTCTTCATGGGTGATAACGACCGCGACGATGTTATCAAGGAGTCGGTCTTCTCGATCTATCAGGATGGTCTGTATACCCAGAGTCACGCCGGTGGTAAGTTCCTCATCGCCGGTCCGCGTTATGGCGGCATGAACGCCTGGGGTATTGAGGAAGAGTGGCACGCGCTGCGTACGTCGCCTACGATGGTCGACAAGTTCCTTGCGCCGCTCGGTATCGACCGTGACGGGGCTGCAGCGATGATCTACGATGAGTTTCAGATGTCGAAGCAACTCAAAGACGACCGCGCTATCCTGTGCTCCTATGGTCTGAATACCACGGATCATAAGAACTTCAACCTGAAGGGAACTATGAGCGTAGGTAGCAATGAGTATTTCTATGAGTCGTGGGGAGGTTGCAAGTTCACGGGTGTCTATTCCACCGCTGCGCTGCCGAAACTCTCGCCGCGTCAGAACCCGGGTTGGCCGGATACCGATATCCCGATGCTGCGTCTGGCAGAAGCCTATATGATTCAGGCAGAAGCTATGTTCCGCAAGGGTGACAAGACCGGTGCTCTCGACATCATCAACAATGTCATCCGCAAACGTGCGAACGCAGATCCGCTTCCTGAGCTTGACGAAGAGACACTGCTCGACGAGTGGAGCCGTGAGTTCTGGTTTGAGGGACGCCGTCGTATGGACTTGATCCGTTTCGGCCGCTTCTTTGGAAAGGAAGCTAATAACCATCGTTATCACTGGGAAGGACGTTACGGGAAGGCTGATTTGCCGCCGGCAGTGAACAGCCCGTGGTTTGTGGTTAAAGAAGAGGAATTCATGAACTGGTTCCCCGTGCCGTCGGAGGATAAACGCTCAAACCCGAACTACAAAAAAGATGTAGAGGGTGATACCGAGAATATCTACGCTGGGCAAGGCGGTGACGGTTATGCTTATTAATCGATATTAATGAACCAAAATTCATTATATTTAATTAACATTATTAACTAATTCATTTTAAATTTATGAAAAAGTTTTATGCTTTTTTCGCAGCTGCGCTGATGAGTGTTAGCGCATTTGCATCGGCAGACGTTGTTCCGTCGGACGCAGTTCTGGCTGACTACTACGATCAGGGTAACGTTTGTGTGTGCTTCTTCGTTCCGGCTAACATGGCTTGTAACAACATCGTGCTGACCGGTTCGTTCAACGGTTGGAGCGCCAATCCTGTTGAGTGTGTAGCTGTAGAGGCTGTTGAGGGTTACGACGGCTGGTACGTTGGTTCTTTCGAGCCCGAAGCTGAGCCCGATGCAACGAAGGGTATTCAGGCTAAGCCGATTATGCTGGACGTAGATGGTAACTTCAACTGGGAGTATCAGGTAGGTGCTGCTACCAAAATCCGCGGTGGTGTAGAGGTTGTACAAGGTGCTTACGCTGGTGAGATCGACATGATCAACTACGGCGCTGACGCTCCGAACGTATTCACGGTTGACGCATGGAAGCAGAACCCGTGTACTGCTATCTACCACAACTACAAAATTACTGTTATCAGCGATGGTTGCGGCGGTTATGTAGTTCCGTTCATCGTAGGTGGTATGAACGGTTGGGCTTTCCAACAGATGCAGCTCGACATGGAGGCTTCGATTGCAAACGAGGCTCCGACCTACTACATCACTTTCAAGGCTGCTGAGGGTACTCCGTACCAGATCGTTAGCGGTTTGATGGGTGAGACCGGTGAGATCGAGACTGAACCGTCTTGGAGCGATGACGCTTACATGCAGAAGCTCGTTGATGATGTATGGGGCCGTATCCCGGGTGAGGATGGTGACAACCAACTGACTCACGAGAATGCTGAGATCGTTTGGGACCTCCGCGCTGAGGATCTCCGTTGGGCACGTTGCGATGATTCGCCTCTTGTAACCTATACGGTTGCTGCTAAAATGCCGGCTGAGAATTGTCCTGAGGCTGTTGAGATCATCGGTGGTTTCGACGGTTGGGAAGGAACTGCTATGACCTTCAATGCTTCTACCGGTTATTTCGAGGCTACTGTTGAAGCAAAGGCTGCTCAGTTCTTCAAGTTCCGTGGTGCTGGTTCTTGGGATCAAGAACTCGAGGTTTACGACGCTGAGGAAGACACTTGGGCTAAGATTGGTGACAACCAACTCGTATTCGGTCAATTGGCTGACGACCAAAATGCAGTTGTTCTTGACTTCAGCACAAACGGTCGTTGGACTGTTAAGGAAGAAGGTATCGAGAACGTAGTTCTGACTGAGAAGGCTCAGAAAGTAGTTGTTGACGGTGTCCTCTACATCATCCGCGACAACAAGATGTACAACGTACAGGGTACTCAAGTTCGTTAATCCGAACTGATTATCTAAAAAGAATAGGGACGCTTCGGCGCCCCTATTTCTTTTGTCGTTGTATCGTTAGGTTCTTCTTATTGTAATACCTAGGTAATAACCAGGTAATAACCAGGTAATACCTGGGTAATAACTAGCTCTTACAAGCTAAAGGACCCCTTCCAACCCTTCTTTAGGATGAAGGTACATTGTCCGGCGAAGGCGTGCATCTGCGGCTCTACAAACGAATCCAAACAAGCGGCATCTCCATTAGCAGCAGCTACAAAGCCATTTCCTTCATACCGAATCAGGTTATTAGCCTTCGGACAGAGGTTTCCGTCTTTGTCCACCACGCGTACCGTCATGTAGCACAGTTCCTCGGGCTGCTCGGCCTCGTTGGCCCAGACGATGTCCAGGTGGTCGGGCTCGCCGGCGGTGCGGATGGTCTCACGCGCAGCCTCTTTGCCCTCGGCGTCGTAGGCTACTACGGTCAGTTCGCCGGCCTCGTAGGGCACGTCGAACCACATCAGGCGGTAGCGCGGCAACAGTTCCGGTCGCGGCGCAGAGCCCCATACCGGCGGTACGAAATCGCCCACTTTCGGCATCGCACTGACGCCTTCGATGGTCTCGCCCTTCGCCAGGCGCTCGGTCTCCTCTTTGGTCGCATGGCGCAGCTTGCCGTAGCTCTTGCCGTTGACGAAGAGCTCTGCGCTCGGATAGTTCGTATAGCAGAACACAGGCACCCGGTCGCCTTGCTGCCAGTTCCAGTGCGGCAGCACGTGCAGGGTAGGTTCTTGCGTATTCCACTGGCTGCGGTAGAGCCAGTAGCGGTCTTTGGGTAGCGAAGCCAGGTCGATGATGCCGAAATAGCTGCTGTGGCTGGGCCAGGCGTCGGTGTCGTAGGGCGAGGGTTCGCCGAGGTAGTCGAAACCTGTCCAGACGAATTGTCCGAGTGTCCACGGGTAGTCGTCCTGCAGCTGAAAATCCTGTTCGGGCAGTCCGGACCACGCGCAGTATTCCACGTCGTAACCGGAAGATTGATTGTCTGCATACATCGCGTCCGGCTGAATAACGGCCGGTATCTTATAGACGCCGCGGCTGGAAACGGTGGAGGCTGTTTCGGAGCCCAGGATCATTTTCTGCGGCAGATTCTCGTAGCCTTCCTCATAGCGGCTCGTGCGATAATTGAAGCCCGGCAGCTCGACCGCGGCGCCAAAACCGTTATGAATCACATGCATTGCTTGGTCCATACCGTTGGTAACCGGACGGGTGGGGTCGAGTTGGTGGAAGAGCTCCTGTAACTGTGTCACGATGGCGATACCGTCCGGCAGCACTTGGTTCCATACCTCGTTGCCGCTCGACCAGAGCATCACGCAGGCGTTGTTGCGGTAGTGTTTCACCATGTTGGTGATGTCCCACCGCCACCAGTCGTCGAACTCCACGCTGTAGTCGTTCTCCGTCTTGCCCCAGTTCCACACGTCGAAAGGCTCGACCATCATCATCATGCCCAACTCGTCGCACAGCTCCACCAGTTCGGGCGCGGGCATGTTGTGGCTCGTGCGGATGGCGTCGCAGCCCATATCTTTGAGCATTGCTATCTGGTGACGCAGCGCATCTTTGTGGATGGCAGCGCCGAGCGGCCCTAAGTCGTGATGGTTGCATACGCCCTTGAACTTACGCGTCTGGCCGTTGAGTTGGAATCCGTGCTCTGGCGTATAGCTGATAGAGCGGATACCGAAGCGGGTGTTGACTTCGTCGATGATCTCCTTGTTTTTATATACGCGAGTGCGCGCCGTATAGAGGTTCGGCGTCTCGGGCGACCAGAGCTGCGGATTCATCACCTCCGCTACGGCTTGTTGTCCCTCGGCTGTCGCAACCACTTTGCCCTTGAAGAGGATATCAGTCTGCACGCTGTAGTCTGTATGCTGTACTCCAAAACTGTCCACGCCGTTCTGCAGTTCTACCTCGATGGTCACTTGCGCAAACTCTTTGCTCACCTTGGGTGTACGCACGAGCACGCCGAAGGTGGGGATGTGGATCGGGTTGGTCTCGACGAGGTGCACGTTGCGGTAGAGGCCTGCGCCCGGATACCAGCGGCTCTGCTGGGGTTTGTTCTCCAGGAAGACATCGATGTCGACGCTGTCGCCGGTGATGAGTTGCGGCAGGATGTAGCAGTCGAAGGTGTTATAGCCGTACGGCCAATAGACCATTTCCTCGCCGTTCACATAGACGTCGGCATGGCTCATCGCGCCGTCGAAGACGAGAGTGTAGAACTTCTCCTTATCTACTTTCACGCGCGTGCGGTAGTGGCCTTTGCCCATCCACGGAAGGCCTCCGCTACGACCGGTTTTCCAGGTCGGCTCTTTCTCGCCGTTCTGTACGACGATGACTTCCTGCAGGTCGTTGGCTCGGTCGAAAGGCCCGCTTATCGCCCAGTCGTGCGGAATCGTGACGTTCTCCCAGGTGGGGTTGTCGGTCGTGTCTTGCGTGAACTGCCACTCGCGCAGCAAGGTGTCAGTGCGAACGGGTTGCTTCGTTGTGCAGGCGCACAGCAGCAGGCTCAGCGCCAAGAGGGTATAGAAATAGTGCTTCATAGGAATCGGTATTCTGTTGTTTCGTCTAATCGTTCGCCGGGGCGCAGCACGATACTCGGGAAGTTGTCGTGGTGGATAGCGTCCGGCCACATCTGCGCCTCCAGACAGACGGCGTGGCGGATGTCGTATGTCGTGCCGCTCTTGCCCACGTGCTGCTGGATGAAGTTGCCACTATAGACCTGCAAGCCCGGCATGGTGGTCCAGCACTCCATGGTACGTCCGTCGGCCCGGAGCGTCGCCGCGTGGCGCAGCGCTTTGGGCGCATCGGCAGGGCAGGGACACCAGTTGTTGTCGATACCTTTGGCCGGCGCGAAGAACGGATCGTCCATGCGGTCACCTAGACGTACCGGCTGACGGAAATCCATCGGCGTGCCGGCTACGTCCTTTATCTCGCCCGTCGGACAGGTCGTCGCGTCGTTAGGCGTATAGCGGTCGGCAAAGACTTGCAGCACGTGGTCGTCGATGCGTCCGCTCGCTTCGCCCGCCAGGTTGAAGAAGGCGTGGTTGGTCAGCGCCACGAGGGTAGGCCGGTCGGTCTTAGCCTCGTAGTGGATGACGAGGCGGTTGTCCTTGGTAGCCGTATAGGTGACCCACACGTCCAGCGTGGCCGGGTAGCCCTCTTCGCCGTCACGGCTGCGGTAGTGGAGCGTCAGCTCGTGCGCACATTGCGCCGTGACTTCCCACAGCTTGGCGTTGAAGCCTTCCAGTCCGCCGTGCAGGCTGTTGTCGGCGTTGTTGAGCGCCAGGTGGTATTCTTCGCCGTCCAGCGTGAAGCAGCCGCCTTTGATACGGTTGGCTACGCGGCCGCAGATGGCGTTGAAGTATTTCTCCTGCGTACGCCATTCGTCGGCGCTGCGGAAACCCAGCACGATGTCCTTCACTTCGCCTTGGCGGTTAGCCACCAGCAGTTTGGTAATCTTGGCGCCCAGGTTGCTGACTTCAACCCGCAGCCCGCCGCTACTCTTGATGGTATAAAAACGTATCGGTTTCATAAATATTCTTGTTTATAATGGGGTCCCCGATGTAACACGTAGTGTTGCAGTGGGGAGTAGCGCAGCATAGAACGTATGTGTAATTGAGCGATGTAATCGCGAGTCACGCGAAGTTCTAATGCAAGCGCATCACACCGTCGCCTATCTCGGCTACGTAGAAGTCGGCCTTCAGGCCTGTTTTCTCTTCGTACTCTTTGCCCACAAAGGCTTTGAAGCGTTCGATCGCCTCGTCCTTCACCAGGCTGACGGTGCAGCCTCCGAAGCCGCCGCCCGTCATGCGGCTACCGAGCACGCCGTCCACTTGCCAAGCGGCTTCGGCGAGTGTGTCGAGTTGCAGACCGGTCACCTCATAGTCGTCGCGCAGCGAGACATGGCTGGCGGTCATGAGTTCGCCGAAATAGGCTATCTCGCCTTTCTTGAGCGCCTCTACGGCGGCCGCTGTTCTGGCTACTTCGCCTACCACGTGGCGGGCACGTTTCTTGGCTATCGGGTCGGTGATGGCGCTCTCCACTTGTGCCCAGTCGTCTTCGCTCAGCTCGGCCAGATGCTTGATGGGACGCACCTTGCTGATCTGCTCCACGGCTGTCTGGCACTGGCGTACGCGGTCGTTATAGGCGCCGCTGTCCAGGTGGTGCGGACTGTGGGTATTGGTGATGACCACTTTGATGCCGTCGAGCTTCACGGGCACGTGCTCAAACTCCAGCGTGTCGCAGTTGAGGTAGATAGCGTGATCTTTCTTGCCCTGCGCGGAGGCGAACTGATCCATGATGCCGCACATCACGCCGGCGTACTCGCGCTCGCAGAGCTGGCTGATCTTCGCCAGTTCGGTGCGATAGGCTTTGTCGTCGGTGTAGCCGCATGGCAGTTCGGCGCCTTTCCGGTCCATTTCCTCGGTGAAGGCGCGTGCCGTCACCACCTCCATGGCCGCACTGCTACTCAGTCCTGCGCCTGCAGGCACGTTGCCGTAGTAGAGCAGGTCGTAGCCGCTCATCAGCTTCGCCTCGGGATGACGGCGCATGATGATGTCGATGCAGCCCAGCGCGTAGTTGCACCAGGCTCGGTTGCCCTGCGGACGGATAGCGTCGATGGGTATCTCGTAGGTGTCCGTCATGTTCAGCGAGCGGAAACGCAGCACGTTGTCGCTGTTGCGGCTCAGCAGCAGCCATGCACCGAAACTCAGCGCGCAGGGAAAGACGCAACCACCGTTATAGTCGGTATGTTCGCCGATAAGGTTCACTCGACCGGGGGCAAAGAAGATCTTCTCGGCCGGTCGACCGTAAGCTTGAGAGTAAGCCTGTTGCAGTTCTGGAGTAGTCATAAGAGACAAAAATTTAAGATAATTATTAAAAATTTGTTGCAAAATTACAAAAAAATTTTGATATATGCAAAAAAAGTATTAACTTTGCAGCGAAATTAACTTTAAACACGGCAAATGCCGTTCGTACTATGAGACTCGAATTCGTTATTTACCCCCTTCTTTTCATCCTTATCGGATTGATGTTTGTGTCTTTCTTCCTGGTTTGGCAGTGGTTTGATGCACGCGACCGGGTACAGATCGTACGTGAGATCACGCGCGAGAAGACGATTCAGGACATTCGTCGCAGCCACAACAAGTGTCGTCTGCTGCTCGCCATCGGTATGTTCTTGGCGTTGTGCTATGTGCCCTTCCCGTTCTTTAAGACCGACTTCCTGGGTACGTTGGTCTATCCGGGCGTAGTGCTGCTGGCGGATATACTGATCTTGGTCGGTATGCGTATCCGCGCCAAGCAGTTTATCGACAGTATGGACTACTACGTCAACATCAACGAGGAACACGTGCGTGAGGCCGCTGCCGAGCGTGCACGTCAGCGCGAGGAATGGCGTCGTCAGGCGCCGGAGCTCAATCCGAAGACCGCCGCCTATATCAAGGAGACGCTGGGTGACAACTACGAGACATGGTATCCCCACGACATCCTCTTGAGCCGCAATGTGTTGGCGAATGTGGATGAGGGTCTGTTGTTCGCGCAGGGTGTGGTCCTGCGGTTCCGTGAGATCATGGAGGTGCGCCAGGGACGCAAAGACCTGAAGCTGGTGACCAGCAACAGTATGTATCCCTTCATCACCATCGACTTCGGTACGTTGCCGATCAATCCGGTGACGGGCGGTAAGTATAAAGATGAATTGGCAGCGCTTATCGAGCGCCAGATGCCATAACCCGAATTAGTAACTCTCTTCGGCGCTGGGGAACGATCCCTCTTTCACGGCGCTCACATACTGGCCGGCGGCGTTCTTTACGTCGTCGGCTAATTGTGCAAAGTGGCGCAGGAATTTCGGCTTGAAGCCCTGGTTGAGGCCCAACATGTCGTGCAGCACCAGCACTTGTCCGTCGCAGCGGTTGCCGGCACCTATGCCGATGACGGGGCAGCTGACGGCTTTGGTGACGCGCTCGGCCAGGTCGGCCGGTATCTTCTCCAGTACGATAGAGAAACAGCCGGCTTCGTCCAGCAGTTTGGCGTCGTGCAGCAGTTTCTCCGCCTCGGCTTCCTCTTTGGCGCGCAGGCCGTAGCCGCCGAACTGGTTGACCGACTGCGGGGTGAGACCCAGGTGTCCCATGACGGGCACGCCGGCCTGTATCATGTGGCGAATAGCGGGCAGTATCTCCTCGCCGCCCTCCAGTTTCACAGCGTCGCAGCCGCTCTCCTTCAGTATCTTGATGGCATTGCGCACGGCCTCCTCTTCGCTCACCTGATAGCTGCCGAACGGCATATCGCATACCACGAGCGCGTGTTGCGCCGCACGTACTACGCCCTTGGTCAGGAAAATCATCTCGTCGACGGTGATGGGTAGGGTATACTGGTTGCCGCAGACCACGTTGCTGGCGCTGTCGCCTACGAGCAATATCTCTACACCGGCTTCGTCCAACAGGCGAGCGAGCGTAAAATCATAACTGGTCAGCATGGCTATTTTCTCGCCTGCTGTCTTCATCTGACGCAGCTTAGCCGTCGTCATTCTGCTATTCTGAACATGTACAGACATAAGTCTCTTAACGTTTTTTAGACAAATCGGGCACAAAATTACTGCTTTTTTTGCATATATGCAAAGTTTTTAGTAATTTTGCAGCGGAAATGAGTAGAAATCTGTCTCTTTTTGTGGTTTTGGGCCTGTTGACCGTCCTTTTTTTCGGTCTGGACATCTGTAGCGGCAGCCTGTGGCTGTGGCCTTTTGGTGATGGCTTGTCACCTATGGAGGAGCAGATCCTGCGTGCTATCCGTCTGCCCAAAGCCATCACGGCGGTGCTGGCCGGTGCGGCCTTGTCGGTAGCCGGACTGATGATGCAGACGCTCTTCCGCAATCCGCTGGCAGGTCCGTATACGCTGGGCGTGTCGTCCGGCGCGAGTCTGGGCGTAGCTATGCTGACGATGTGCAGCGTGGCGGTGACGGTGTTCCTGCCTGTGGCTGCCTGTATCGGCGCGACGCTGGTGTTGCTGCTGGTGCTGGCGGTGAGCCGGCGCGTGACGAGCAATGTCAGCCTGCTGATAGTGGGTATGATGTTCGGCAGTATCGCCGGTGCGCTGGTCAGTCTGCTGCAGAACTTCGCCAACCCCGATGCCCTCAAGCTCTTTATCGTCTGGACGCTGGGTTCGCTCAGCAGTGTCAACTGGAGCGATATGTCTATCCTGCTGCCGGTATGGCTGCTGGGTATGGCGGTAGTGCTGTGTGTGCTGAAGCCCCTCAACGGACTGATGCTGGGCGAAGACTACGCCCGTGGACTGGGTATCAACGTGCGGCGCACGCGGCTGCTCATCGTGCTGGCCACCGGTCTGCTGGCGGGCGGCGTGACGGCTTTCTGCGGGCCTATAGCGTTTATCGGCGTAGCTGTGCCCCATCTGGCGCGCGGACTCTTCCGCTCGTCGAACCATCGTATCACACTGCCGGCCTCGGCCTGGCTGGGTGCATGCTTGTTGCTGGTGTGCGACGTGCTCTGCTCGCTGTTTACCTATCCGCTGCCTATCTCCACCGTCAGTGCGTTGTTCGGCGCACCGGTGATCATCTGGATCATCCTCGGAGGGCGCAGATAGCCTGGTAGAGCTCGGGGAAACGTTTTTCTATCGCCACAGGGCGGTTGTTCTCTAAGAAACAATGGGTAGAAGAAGCGGTGCATACGACGGCATCGCCCACGCTCATCGTGTAGGCGAACGATATCTTGAGCGCCGACATCTCGCGGATGCTGACCTCTATGCGGATAGCGTCCTTGAAGGTAGTAGGTTGTTTGAACTGCAGGTCGATGGCCATCACGGGCGAGACGATACCCTCGGCCTCCATGCGTTCGAATCCGTAGCCGAGTTGGTCCATCCAGTCGATACGCGCCTCTTCCATGAAGCGGACGTAGTTGGAGTGGTGGGTGATACCCATCCGGTCGCACTCGTAGTAACGGACGATATGTGTGTAGGGAGTCATAGTGGCTTGTTTAGTGTTGGAAGAGCGCGTCCCATCCCGGAGAGGTACGGACGCAGAGGCTGTCGTCTTGGGCTACTATCAGGTAGCACTGTGCGTCGGCGGCGCGGGCGATGATGTCAAGCGCGGCTGTCTCGCCTACCACCATACAGGCGGTGGCCAGTGCGTCGGCACGCATACAGGTGCTGCTCACGACGGTAGCGCTCAGTAGCGCGTGCTGCACCGGGTAGCCCGTGCGCGGGTCGATGGTGTGACTGCGGCGCTCGTTGCCGTCGTAGTAATAGTTGCGGTAGTTACCGCTGGTAGCCATACAGATGTCGCTCACGGCCAGTATCTCTTGCAGCTCGTCTTGCGCGCCTTCGTTATTGAGGTTAGGCTTGGTGATACCTATGTGCCATGGCTGCCCTTTGTCGTTCTTGCCCCGGGCTACTATCTCGCCGCCTATGTCCACCAGGTAGTTGGTGCAGCCGTTCTCGCGCAGCACGCCGGCTATCATGTCGCAGGCCTGCCCTTTGGCTACGGCGCCGCCGTCGATCTGCACCCGCGGGTCGGATTTGATGACGCGGTGGTCCGCCAGCCTTACTTTATCAAAACCAATGAATGGCCGAAGCGAATCAACCTCCCTTCCCTTTAGGGAGGGGTCGGAGGTAGGCTTCTTCGTCCCAAATCCCCAGAGGTTGACCAGCGGCGCGACGGTGATGTCAAATGCCCCGTCGGAGAGCCGGTACACGCGCTCCGCCTCTGCCCACATCGTCTCGAAGGCGCTGTCGGTCAGCGTGTCGCGGTTGGCGTTGATAGCCGAGAGGGTAGAATGGGGATTGAAGAGACTCAGGCTGTTGTCGAAGTCGCGGAACGCCGTCTGCAGCTGCTCGTCCAGGTCGGCTGTGGCTTCGTAGCGGATGTTGTAGTACGTGCCGAACACCTTTCCCTGCGCATGGCGGTACGACGATTTGGGGGCGTCGTCCAGCCCCCAAATCAATGCCGCACATATGGCTGCGCCCAGCAGGGCACTTATCGTTCGTTGACGTGCTGTCATCCGCGCTGTCTCGCTGTGTTAGAACCAGAAACCGAGGCCGATGCAGCCGTTCAGGTGCTGACCCAGGTGGGTGTGGTCGAGTTTGTAGTCACCGGCCTCCCAGCGGAAGCAGTTGCTGCTGTTGATGCCGTAGGTGTTCATGCTACCCAGCGCAAAGAGCTCGATGTCCACGATCTCGTCGATGTTCCATGTCTTGCCGAAACGCAGCGAGATATTGTTGACAGCTATCGTGCCCTCGTAGTCGGTGTAGAGGCTGCGCCACGGGGTGAAGCCTACGCAGATGCCCAGGGTGATGTCGTGCTCAAACTCGGCGTCGTAGCCAAACTCGATATAGCTGGAGAAGGCGCGCTTGCCCGTGTTGGGGTTCACGTCGTTACCGGCCACCATCATATACCAGTTGAAGTACAGACCGCTGGCTTTGCAGAATTCGCCGAAGCGCAGACCTACCTGGATCTCCGTCTGGCTACCGCCTTCGTCGTTCAGGCCCGAGAAGAACGGGGTGCCGCCGAAGTAGTAATAGTGGGTAGCGCCGAGCACCAGGCCCCAGAGTTGCAGGCTGGCCATGATGTCGAGTTCCGGCACAAAATAGGTGTTGGGGTTCATGTCGTTCTCGTCGGGGTTGGGCAGACCACTGCGGAACTTCCAGTCGGAAGCACCTATGTTACCCCACGCACCTACGCGGAAACGCACCTTGTCGCTCTTCGAGTCAAAGCCTACGCTGGCTGTCGGTTGGAAACTCAGACCGCCTTCGTACAGACCACGCCAGATATACGAGCTGACAACCTCAGCGCCGGCTTCGTACGTGAACTTGGCCTTCTCGCTTTCTTCGGCCAGTACCACTACCGCCATCATCATGGCAGCAAAGAGAGTAAACAGTTTTTTCATTACCTTAAAGAGTTTTGTTTGTTATTGAATGGTTGGTTTTTATTTCAGGTAGAGACACAGTGACACGTTGGTGTTGATACACTGCTGGTTGAATAGTTTCGTGTCGCGCAGATGCCACGACGCACTCTCGCCGTTGGCGGCCAGCCCCGAGGGGTTGATGCTCAGCGCACTCATCAGCCTCAGGCCCAGATGTTTGCGCAGCGACCAGTCGTATATCAGTCGTACCTCCACGTTTTGCACGGCAAAGTTGCGCTCGTAGCTTGTGTAGAAACTCTTCCACGGCGTGATGCCCACCGCGCCATACAGGCTCAGTCCGTAGCGGAACCGATGGGTGTAGCTCAGCTCTGCATAACTGGAGTAGGCGCGTACCGTGTCGCCCGCGTCGTTGATATAGCCGTCGCGCGCCGAGACACGGGTGCCCCAGAAGAAGCTGAGCGGTAGCTTGCTGCTCACGGTGTAGCGCAGCGCCACTTCCAGCCCGTTACCGCCCTCGTCGCCTACGTGGTTCTTGAAGTCGAAGAAGCCGGTGTTGAAGTTGTGGATATAGAGCACGTGTACGTCCAGTCCCCAGCGGTTGAAGCCCAGGGTGATGTCCACCTCCGGTTGGAACTTCCTGAGCGCCCAGTCGGTAGCGCCTATGTTTCCCCAGATGTCGATATACGCACCGCCGTAGCCTATGTTGGCCGACGGTTGTATGTTCAGCGCGCCTACACACAGTCCGCGCCAGAGATAGGTTGTGTTGAGCGACACCTGCGCGCCGTAGGTCAGGCCTACGGGCTTCGAGTAGTCGTCCAGCCATTTCTCTTTCGCGCTCAGCGTATCTTTCTTCGCTGTCTGCTGCGTGTACGCGGGCGTAGGCTCGCTCGTCTGCGCGCTCGCGCAAACTAAAAAAGGTAGGGCTCCGACTATCAGCGTCAGAGCTACTACCCGTAGTTTGTGTCGTTGTGTGTTCACTGTGCCTATGCGTTAGAGGGCGTTCTGAGCCTCCCATGCGCGGCGCAAAGCAACCTCCAGTATACGGCTGTTGCTAAACTCAACGATACCGCCTTCCAGACCCGGCTCGATATGGTAATCGGCGGTGCCTTGACCATTGAAGAAAGCTCTTACTTCATCTCCGGAAATGTTCAGTTCGGCTGCGATTGCATCCATGCTGCCGTGAGGCAGACTGTCTTTTACGCTGCGAAGGCGATTGAAAGTTGTACGCACCATAATAGTACTAAGTGTTTTTTTATGTGGTTTATGAATGTGAATTAACGCTTTTTCTTCGGATTTTCTCAAATCCGGTGCAAAGATAATACTTTTTTTTCAATTACGCAAGTGTTTACATATTTTTTTGCATTTATTTGCATATATCAAAAAAAAGCAGTACCTTTGCAGCCGCAAAGGTTTTGAGAACCGAAAGAGAAGCAATGATAGGTATATTCAACGATAATTTTCCGCCGATACTGGACGGCGTTGCGTTGACGGCGCAGAACTACGCCTACTGGTTGCATGCCAAGGGTCACGCTGTGCGCGTGATAACGCCGTATGCGCCGAAGGCGAAAGAGGTGATAGAAGCGGCGCCGTATCCCATCAACCGCTATCTGTCGATACCGATTCCGTTCCGTGCGCCTTACCGCTACGGCTTGCCGTATCTGGATCCGGCGTTCCTGCGCAACTGGTATAAGATGGATTTTGAGATCGTGCACGCGCACTGTCCGTTCACGACGGGCGACCTGGCTTATTCGGCGTCGCAGCGTCAGGGCATACCGATGGTAGCCACGTTCCACAGCAAATATCGTCAGGACTTTGAGCACAACGTGAAGAGCAAAGCCGTGGTCGACTGGATGGTACGTCATATCGTTCGATTTTTTGAGAAAGCCGACGAGGTATGGATACCCCAGGCGGCGGTAGAGCCGACGCTGCGCGAGTATGGCTACAAGGGGCACGTGGAGGTAGTGGAGAACGGTAACGACTTCTACACGCCGCTGAAGAAGATAGAGCAGATGCGCAAGCAGATGCGTCTGGAACTGGGTCTGGAGCCGGAGGACACGATGTTGCTCTTCGTAGGTCAGCACATATGGGAGAAGAACATCGGCTTCATACTGGATGCGCTGGCGCTGATAAAAGAGCGTCCGTTCCACCTCTTCATGGTCGGCACGGGCTACGCGGTGCGCGAGATACGCCAGACGATCAGTGCGCTGGGACTGCAAGACAAGGTGACGCTGCTGGGTAACATACACGACCGCGAGCGCCTGAAACGTATCGACGCGGCGGCCGACCTGTTTCTGTTCCCCTCGCTGTACGACAACGCGCCGCTGGTGGTGCGTGAGGCGGCGGCGATGCATACGCCGGCGCTGATGCTGCAAGAGGCGACGGCCGCCGAGGTGGTGACAGCCGACGTGAACGGTTTTCTCACGCCCAACAACGTCCACCGCTACGCCGAGCGTATCGCCTGGCTGATGGAGCACCCGGAGATGCTGAAGAAAGTGGGCGACAAGGCGTCGTCGACCATCTCACGCTCATGGGAGAACGTGATAGACGAGGTGATACTGCGTTACCGAGATATACAGGAGACTTACCGGCTGAAGCACGGGAAGTAGGTTATGGGTTACAGGTTACGGGTTACAGGTTATAGGTTATAGGTTAGAAGTTATGATAACAATGGTACTGTTGATGCTGCTGCAGACAGCTATGCTGGCCTTCAGTCAGGTGGCCCTCAAGCTGGCCATGGAGGGGCTGGAGTGGCAGTGGAGCTGGTCGTTCATCTGGCACCACGTGATACTGAACCTATGGCTGATGGTGGCGGTGGCGCTGATGATAGGCGCCAACCTGTTCTGGCTCTGGATGCTGCATAAGTATCCGCTGTCGCAGGTGTATCCGCTGACCAGTCTGGGATTTATCTTCGGTATGTTGTCGGGCTGGCTGATCTTCCATGAGCAGGTAGGATTCATGCAGTGGCTGGGCGTGATGCTGATCATCATCGGCTGCGTGTGCATTGCTAAGGTTTAGAGGTTACAGGTTACGGGTTACAGGTTACAGGTTACAGGTTACAGGTTACAGGTTACGGGTTACGGATGAAGTGGTTAGCGAAATATAAGGAATGGATGGCGGTGGGAAGCCGCGCAGGGTGGGTAGTCTTCGGGCTGTTCGCGTTGCTGATATTCGTCGAGACACTGCTGTTCGACCATTTTGCGTTCCACGAGTTGGCGCTGAAGCCGACGGCGTGGATGCAGGTGGCGATGTGGCTGAGCAAACTGGGTGCGGCCATATTGTTCGCCTCGTTTGCGTTCCTGATGCGCGACAAGCGCTGGCTGATTGTGCTGAGCGTAGCCATCGACACATGGTTTATCGCCAACCTCATCTACATGCGCAACAACCACATCCTGCTGGACGCCGAGGCGTTCAATATGTCGGGTAACCTGCACGGCTATTTCTGGTCGGTGCTGATATACATAGAATGGTGGATAGACCTCTGTTTCTACGGTCTGACGGCGTTGTTCTGTACCGTCTATTTTGTGACGACGACGAGCAAAAGGAACTGGAAAGCGTGGCTGGCGATGCTGGCGACGGGCATGGTGCTCTTCTGGACCAGCGAGGCCATCTATGTGCTGCAGCACCCGGTGCGTTATGACGCGCTGCCCATCATCCGTGAGCACCGCGAGCCGGTCTATGGCACCCATTTCCCGACGACGGTGGCGCACACCAGTGTGCTCTATTCGCCGCTGTATATATCGTCGGACTACTACCTGATGATCAACGACATCCAGCCTGAGCGTCCGCTGACGCCGCACGACTACGCGGTGATGCAGCGTCTGGACAAAGGGCAGGACACGGCTACGCTGCAAGGGCCGCTGCTGATCGTGCTGCTGGAGAGTCTGGAGAACTGGGTGCTGACGCCGGAGATAATGCCTAACCTGTACCGCCTGACGCAGAACGACCACTGCTTCTACGCCAACCGTGTGCACACGCAGATAGTGGGTGCTCCTTCGGCCGACGGCCAGATGATAGTGAACACGGGTCTGCTGCCCATCAACGCAGGCGGCACATGTCTGCACTACGACAAGAACACCTATCCCGCCATCATGAAACTGGCGCCGGACAGCGCTATCTGTCTGCTGCCGCACGACACCTGCGTATGGAACCAGACCCATATGTCGCCCGCCTACGGCTACGACAGCACTATCATCTACAGCGACGTGGACACCGTGCTGTTCAGCAAGCTGGACAGCCTGGTGGACGAAGGCCGGCGCTACCTGCAGGTGATCACCCAGTCGACCCACGCGCCGTTCCTGAGCGAGAAAGACAGCAAGCTGGAGCTGCCCAAGTCGATGCCCTGGGTGATGTATAACTTCATCCGCAGTTTCAACGTGCTGGACGAGGGTCTGGGCTACCTGGTAAGCAAGATAGAAGACGATCCGGTGATGCAGCAATACACCATCGTCATCACGGGTGACCACCGCATCCTGCACCGCGAGAAACGCATGCAGATGCAGCGTTACGCCAACCGCTGGCGCGACGACATACCGGGCGACGACCGCTTCTGCTGGCTGAGCGACCTGACGCCGATGGACGACTGTCTGCCGCTACTGATCTACTCGCCGAAGATAAGCGGTAACCCGCGCTATACGCTGGACTGCTACCAGATGGATATATACCCGACGTATCAGTCGCTGCTGGGTATCGACCACTACCGCTGGCACGGCTTCGGCATCAACCTGCTGGCCGATCCGGACGAGGTAGGCAATCCCGCGGAGCACCAAAAACGCCCCATCACAGAGGAAGAGGCGTTTCCGTTGTCGGATCGGCTGATCCGCAACAACTATTTCAGCCGTTAATCACTTGAACCGATAGCCTACACAGAGGCTGAGCGAGTGGGGGTAGATGAGTGCATCTGCCTCCGGTTTACCTTTCATCTCGCTGTAGAAACCGGCGATGTCGGAGAGGCTGATCTTGTAGGTCACATTGACAAGCAGTCCGAAGGGCGCTTCGTAGCCCACGAGCGCACAGATACCAAAGTGGTTGTTGTGGAGGCTATAGAGCTTGCTGTAGTCCATGCCGTCGAGCGGCGAAGGATCGGGCGTTGCAGGCGGCACAGGTGTGTCGGTACTCTGGTATTTGCCTGCCACATTGGAGGCAAACGTGAAATGGGTGAAGATACCACCGCCAAACTGCACGTAGCCTTGCTGCATGTTACCGAAGCGGCCGAGGAAATAGACGGGCACCTCCATGCCGAACGACCAGAGACGGTTGGTGGTATCAGTAGCCGCGAAATAGTTCTGGTGGGCCGTGAAGAGCACGTGGGGCTGGATAGCGAAATGCTTGCTGAGCGCAAAATCGAGGAATCCGCCCAACTCGGCACCTACACGTCGGTGGGACGCTACGGGACGTTGTCCGGTACGAGTGATGAGAAAATCGCTCATGTTGACACCGGCAAACAAACCGCCGGTAACCATCTTAGGCAGTTTCTCCTGGTCGAGCGAGTCGAGCATGACTTCTTTGTCGAACTTAACGAGTGCATCGCCCGCGCTCGTGAACGCGTGGACAAACGCATTGGTTTTCTTCTCGGTATTTTCTGTCGATGTGGTTTCTTGCGCGCTGAGGCCTATGGTGAGGCTAAGCAGGGCGCTCAGGATAAATACTCGTTTCATAGCAGTCAATAGTTAGGATGATTTATAATGCGAAGCGGAAGGTTATCTTCACGCCGTTGCGTCCCCATGCGGGTATACGCCGGCGTCCCATGATGGGATGACCTTCGCCGTCGGTTATCACGTTGCCGTTCTCGTCGGTGGCGGGGCAGGGCAGTTCGTAGTCGTTGTAGGTGATACGGCGTACATAGTCGATACGGATGAACTTGAGGATGTTCTCGAAGCCGGCGTTGATCTCGATATACGGCAGTTTGCCGATAGGCGAGGTGGTACTACCTGCTACGTAGTAACCGTTCTTGTCGAAGACAGCTGTCTGCGGGAACTCATAGAGTCCGGTACCGGTCTCCAGGAAGGGGTTGTTCTTCTTGGTCAGACCGCCATAGACCGCCGAGACACCGATGACACCACGTATCTTCAGTTTGTTCAGACCCGGTATGCGGTTGATGATCCAGCCCTTGAGATAGTAGGTAGCATAGAGCGCGACATACTCATCCATGATGAACTCCATGGGTTTCATGAGGTTGAACGCACGCATGGAGAGGAAGATACTTCCGCTGGTGGACGGCATATAGAGGTGGGTGAACGGCACTTTCTGCCAGATCATACCCGTCTCCAGACGCAGGTCGAGATGACCGAAGGCGGAGAACCAGAAGCGCTTGTCGAACATAAACTCCGTACGGTTGTAGATGAAGCCGTCGCCGCCATTGTGACGGTCGTCGAGATAGCCGACGTAGTGGGTGAGCTTGAAGGTGGGCGCATCCTTATCAAGCATAAAGGTGCTCTCCTTGCCCATGCGGTCGTAGGTGGCGCGGTTGCCCGGCGAATAGCGCAGCTCGAACTGCCCCTCGTAGTTGCGGTACTGGCCAATGTTGATCGAGTCTTTCGTCCAAACAGACTCCTCGTCGGTGCCCGTGTTGCGCCAATTGATACGCTGGTAGCTGAGCGCGCCGGCCGCCTCGTTGTTGCTAAAGTCGAAGCGGGTACGCAGCGAGAGCTTGTTGGTCCACTCCTTCATATACTCTACGTTGGCATGGAAGACGTACTGATAGAAGCCCATCGTCGGTTTGCTGGTCGGGATAGAGGCGAAGATATTGTCGCGCTCGATGATCTCGGTGTGCAGACCGGGCTGCTCGACGTCGTATTGACCCGTGAGTGAGATATGGTGGCGCAGGCCGGTATAGGGAGTCCATTCATGCTTGTCGAAGGTGTAGAGCACGGTGGCGCTATATTTGGGCCGCAGGTCTTTGGTACCGAAGGCGCCGTAGCCGCGGAAGAACCACTGCGGGTGGAGCTTGCCCGTCGAACAGCCGCCAAAACGCAGACGCACACCCTCCAGCATGTTCCAGCTGACGAAGCTGTAGATAGGTCCGATATCGAACTTACTGTCCCAGTAGTGTGACGAGTGGGTGGTAGGGATATACTCGGTGGTCAGGGCGTTAGCCATCAGCACGAGGCTGTTGAAGACCGGTGTGGATGTGAACTCTTTGACCAGATCCTGCACCGAGCTTTCGTACCAGCTGAGCGGCTCCGGACGCAGGTTCTCCCAGTCCTTTGTGCTGACCAGCTCGGCCGTCGTGTCGTTGATCTGCTCGGTCTCATCCTCGCTGGTGAAACTGGAGAAGGTCTCCTTGGAGATAGGCGTGTCCAGGTCCCAGCCGGTGTAAATCTTGGTCTGTCGTGCCAGCAAGCCGCGTTTGTTGTTGAGGATATAGAACTTGGCGTAGGTGGTCGTACGATCGGGCGCCCAGAGTCCGTTCTCCAGCTGGCGGTAGTTGTGCTCGACAGAGAAGTTGCTGACGAAGTTCAGGTTGATATCGGGCGGCACGTTGATGGCGTAGCGCTTGAGGCGGAACGTCGAGTCGTTGATGATATAGAGGTGGCCGGTGAAGCCGTAGCTCTCGGAGTTGACAGGCACGAAGGCCAAGTCGATACAGGGATAGCCGTCCACGAGGATGGTATCCATGATATAGTACTGGTAGAATGTGGTGGCGATAGTGGACGACAGCGGCGAGACGAAGCGGTTGAAGAGCAGGTTCATGCTGTTGTCGTTAATCTCCACGTCCTTGAAGACCGCGTTGATGTTCTCCTGGAACGAACCCGAGCCGATCAGGTCTTCCAGACCGAAGGTACGCTTCTTCTTCATGATCTTCTTCTCGCGGTGCGGCTTACGCTGGAAGTACTCCTCGGTGATATCCTCGCGGATGCTGACCGTCACGCTGGGGTAGACACCCGTCGTGTCGATATACTTCTTGACGAAGGTGAAGTTCTTCCAGAAGGGTTTCTCCCAGTTGACCTTGATGTTGTCCAGCGCGAAGGACATACGGTGGTAGGTCTGCGCGGTATACTGGTCGGCCGATTTGACGCAGAACGAGTCTTTGCGTGCGATGACATTCTGGATGAGTTCCACCGCCGGGTTGCCCTTGCGTTTGTAGTCGCGCTTGCGGTTCTTGGGCGTGACGACGATATCCTGCAGACCGTATACGTCCGGCGTCAGTTTGACCTTCACGTTCTTGCGGTTCTGTCCCTTACGCAGCGTGAGCAGTTCGGTCTTATAACCTACCATCTGGAAGTTGATGGAGGTATAGCCGGCGGTGTTGGAGATGGTGAAGTTGCCGTCAATATCGGAGGTGGTACCTACCTCGGAGGGAACGACACCTTTGCTGGTGGTGGACTTCAGGAAGTAGATCTGCACAAATGGCAGCGTCTCGCCTGTCTCACCATCCACCACGATACCGGATATACTGGTACGCTGCGGATCTTCTTGCGCGAACATCAGTCCGGCGAAGCACAAGAGTAGGGATAGTATGTAAAATTTGATCTGTCGCATAGTTATCAGAAAATCATAATTCGTTATGGCCTCCGTAATATATAAAAATCATTGTGTAAGTCTTTGTCTTCGGTATATCCTATGCCGATATAGTCCGCCTTGTGGTCGTCCGTGCAAACCACAAATTTGGGCATTCGTTGTGTAATCAATTCCCACGAATAGGCACTCATCTGAGGTGTGATCGACGGTGGGAGGAAGAAATAGGGACTAGCCGGTTTTGCGTCCAGCAACAGCCATAAGCGGAAAACAAACGAGTAACTGGGGTCCATAAATTTCCAGCGGCTGCGGTCTACTACGTCGCAGACCATGACGAAATCGTCCGCTTCTGTTTGTGAGTTGATATACAGTGCTGTCTGTTCATCGACAGATGTGTCAAATGGCGTCAGGCGAAGATATACGCGTGCGCCAGATGCTCCAATGCCAACCAGCAGATAGATTGCGGAGATAGCGACTAATAATGCTTTGCGGCTATGGATGTGTTGCCATGCCAATACGAGCACTAAGGCGAAAACACCGATACTTGGTAAAATATAATGCGGATAGCCGTTTTTTAGATAGGCATTAAGCGCCACGGTAAAAAAGAACAGGATGGTTACGAGCCAAAAATGCCAGGCGCGTTTATTAGCAAAAATGGCATAAACTACGTATGTAAAAAATGCCGGTAAGCACACGAGCGTGACAATAAGTTTTCCCATCAACCATTTATGTGCAGATATCGGACCATACGAACTGGTATTAAAACGCCAATAGCCCTCTATAAAACCGTCGAAATTATCTTGTTGTACCAGCCATATAGCGATTGGTACGAGTATGATTCCTACCCCTAACACGACCCCCAAGGCATAGCGACCTAATACGCGAAGATCAAAGTGGCGAATAAGATGCCAAACGATAAAAACAGCAATAGGTATCATGCATGCCGAAGTGTTGGGCTTGGTCATCATACATATGGAAACACTCACGGAGAATAGAAAGATTTCCGTTAAAGAGCAGTATTGCTCATCCTTGAGCCGCTTGGCCAGTAGATAGCAACTGTAGATACAACCCGGCATTACTAACCAATCCGATCCGCCTTCATCGGTGAAAGGC
Organism: Bacteroidales bacterium UBA2800; assembly: GCA_002351925.1. Lineage (GTDB taxonomy): Bacteria > Bacteroidota > Bacteroidia > Bacteroidales > Paludibacteraceae > Colicola. Next base: position 28,912 of record DEHM01000012.1, on the reverse strand, counting down.
AGTTGAATAAAGCATGCCATGAGCAGTGTAATCCACAAAGCTTGATCGCTCGCTACGAAAAGTTTTGCCATGCGATAAATAAGGACGAGCGAGAGGAATAAAATGAGGATATCCATCAGCCAAACGCCGTAAGGAGTCGAAGAAGAGCTAAGCCAATAAACTATATAAACCGGAAAGACCAGCGGCCCTTTGTGGTCGAACATGTCTTGGTATAAAACAAGCCCCTGATTCATCCATTCCGCAATGCGTGCGTGGATGCATACATCTGTCGGGTAATTGCCATTCCCCCATGGTGCCATAGAATGAGGGATCTGTAGTATAAAACTAATAAGTGCTAATAACCAATACGATATTTTTTCAGTCAGTTTCATATTATAATTGTTGTTTTAGACTCTGTTGGTGGATGATGTCAAATAGTTGTGTGACGAACAGCGGGTCGAGTCCGTTTTGGGCTGCCCATGTCAGTCGTTTGGACAGTATCTGCTGAAACCGTTCGGGTTGGAGGGGTGCGATGCCGTTCTCTTTCTTCCATTCGCCGATGCGCTTGCTCACCTCCATGCGGGCAGCGAGGGTGGACCACAGGTTGTCATCCAATTCATCTATCTCCGCCCGTAACCAGTTGAGGGTGGTATCGTCAGAAGTGGGTAACAAGTCCGTTTCATTCTCGTTTATCTCTCGTAGTTGGTTCGAGAACGGTTCGACAACGGCTCGTAGTTGGCTCGGTGTGATTTGCTGCTTGGCGTCGGAGAGGGCGGAGGCAGGGTCCGTGTGTACCTCGATCATAGCGCCGTCGAGCCGGAGGTCGATGAGCTTGGTCATCAGTTCGGGGATACGTTGGGCATCTCCGCTCATATGGCTGGGGTCGAGCAGGATGGGGATGTCCGGTCGGGCGGTACGTACGGCGTGCGCCATCATCCAGCAGGGCTGATGGTTACATCCGCGGTGGATAGCGAAGACAGGAATACCTGTATGTTCGAGCCGCTCGATGTTTCCGATCCATAAAGCAGGGTCGGCATTGACGGGGTTTTTGATTCCCACGGCTTGGATCCGCTGCGGGTCTATCGCCTGCGCGATACGCTCTATGGCGATGGGGTTAGCAGCAGTTCGTGCACCGATCCACAGGTAGTCGATGCCGGCTTTCTGCGCCGCCTCGACATGTGCGGGTTCGGCTACTTCGGTAGCGACCTTCAAGCCATACGTATGTTGGACTTCCGCCAACCACTCCAAGGCTTCCTCTCCCGCTCCCTGATACGTCTGCGGGCTCGTACGCGCCTTCCATGCGCCCGCGCGAAAAATATAATGAGTATCACCGCAGGCTTCCTTGAGAAGGCGGGCGGTGGTCAGCACTTGTTCACGCGTCTCGGCGCTACAAGGTCCTACTATGTATATCGGCGTTTTAATAGATCAGCTGTAGCCGGAAATGCATGGTCTCCGGGTTGTTTGCATCATAAAAATAGTCAGAGTTGGTCAGGACAATCTCCACGTACCCGACGCCGATTGCGTAGTCGATCAGCTGCGAGTAATAGATCGTCGTACTGTCGACCTGCTCGGTATAATACACGGTCTGCGGCAAAGCCACCTGATAGGCGTTCGCCTTGCCGTAGTTATACTCGCGGCAGATGGTCCAGTTGCCGTAGTTGTAGATATACGGCGTGACCTCCGGCAGGTCGAAATGGTAGAAGAACTGCTTATTGGAAGCGTCCCACTGCCAGTCCACTTGCATCACAGTCAGATCGCGTGTCAGAGCGTGATACTTGCAGTCCGGTTGCCTGTTGTCGCAGCTCGCCAGCCCCAGTAGTGCACACAGCACCGCGATGATAAATACGTTCTTTTTCATATTCGGTTGATTAGTTGTTCACTTTTAGGTCATTGGTCCGCATTCGATGGACGTACTGCTGGATATACGCCTTCAGGTAGCGCTCCATCTTCTGCACTTCTTCCGTCTCGCGCATCTGCTCCACCAGGTTCTTCTTCAGCGGCCGATCCTGCTTGAAATTATACACCGCTGTCACTTTCTGTTCGTCAAACTGGACGAGCAGACTGTCGGAGAAAATCTGATGAACAGGGTAGTTGTAGTTGACGATATAGCGGTGCTCGCGCGGCCTTGTCAGCACATCCTCGCCAAAGGCGAAGTAGGGTTTGTCGTAGCCCAGATAACCCAATACAGAGGGCATGATGTCTACTTGGGCGATCATGTCGTCCTGCATACCCGTTAGCGAGTCGTCGGGGCGGTAGAAGAAGATAGGAATCTCGAATAGTCCTTTGGCATTGTTGTATTCCGCGTGGGTTATCTCGTTAGTATGGTCGGCAGTAAAGACAAAGAGGGTGTTCTGGTACCATGGTTGGGTACGTGCGCAGCGGAAGAAGTGTCGCAGCGCGTGGTCGCTGTAGCCGATGCATTTATGGAGGGGATGAGGACCTTCAGGGAAGGTGTCGCGGTATTGCTCGGGCACTTTGAACGGCTGGTGGGACGAGGCGGTGAAGATAGCGGTGCAGAAAGGCTGCGGCTGACGGTTTAGACCGCGCAGGAAAAACTGGAGAAACTCATCGTCCCAGACTGCCCACGTGCCGTCGAAAGCCTCGGGTCCGTCGTACTCTTCGTAGCCGTAGTGGCTTTGGAATCCCGCCGCGCGGGCAAAAGCGTTGAAGCCCATCGAACCACTCGGTGCACCGTGCCAGAAACTGCTGGAGTAACCTTTCTCCGCCAGGCAATAGGCGAGCGAACTGATGTCATTGGTGGAATAGGGCGTGAGGATATACGACTCATACATCAGTTGTATAGAGGCGAGCGTAGAGGGCATCGCCTCGATGGATTTGCGGCCCGAAGCCAGACTAAGCCGGTAGGAGCGACTATGCTCTAAGAGCGAGTCGAGGAAGGGAGTGTAGCCCTGATACGTGCCGTTGTCCAGATCGTGGTTGAAGAACCCGATATATTCTTTGCTGAAACTCTCCAATATGAAGATGACCACGTTCATGCCCTCGTGGCCCGTGACGAGCGTGTCCGGCGCTTGGTGGATAGGCGTGAAGATTTCCTCCATCTCCTGTTCATCGTAGTAGTGTACTTCTTCGAATCCCAGGTTTTCCAGCGAACGAATCAACGAGAACGGGGTGTTGAGCACAATGCCTGTCTCGATGGGTTCATTGGTATATTCCAGCGCGTAACTCACGTTGATGACGCGTGTATACATGTGTACGCCATTGCGTATGCCGACCACTGTGACGAAGGCCGTGAGGCTGATGATGAGCGACTCCACGGGATAATAGAGCCAGGGGTTGTAGCGCTTTTCCACTACCGGCGGACGTCTGCTCAATAGGAAGAATGTCGCCAATAGCACGATGCCGAACAGCGTGACGTACCAGTATTGGACGATGGCTTGAGAAAAAATAGCCACCATGTTGTTGTCGTTCTGAAACTCTGTAAAGACGCGGCAGGTGGTACGGCGGTCCGTGAAGCGGAAATAAACCATATCCACGCAGTTGGCTACCAGACACAAGGTGTTCGGTATCCAGTAACTCCACTGTATCGCCTGACGATAACCCGGGTTAGACCGCCAATTCTCCGGCCAGGGGAAAAGGATCAAAAGCAGATAAAGCGAGTTGATGAATAGCACTGTAGAACGGTCAAAGACCGTACCGCCCAGACATAACTCCATCAGATGGGAAAACGTAATGGACGGGAAGAGGTCGCCGTTGGCATAATAGAAGAAAAGACGCGAGAGCGTATATAGCGCCATTAGCAACAACAGGTTGCAGGCAGCCACTATCCACGGGTGATTCCACACTCGCTTTACAATCGATATGTTCGTCTGTAGGCGCATAATTCCAAAATCGGGTGCAAAAGTACTACTTTTTTTTCATATACGCAAACAATTTGCAAATAAATTTGCATATGCTGTTTTTTTGTGGCCTTTTTATGCCCCTCTGACTTGCGTATGTCCCGAAAAAAGTGTACCTTTGCAGGCGCAAAGGTTTTTGTTGAACGGAAAACAAACAGATTTATGAAAAAATACGTATTTTTGACGATGGCGCTGCTCGGCGCAATGAGTATGTCGGCGCAGCGTCTCAACCCCACTTATCTGGACTATATTGCCCACTGGAAAGAGGTCGCTGTGCAGAACCAGAAGGACTACGGTATTCCGGCCTCTATCATCATGGCCCAAGCTTTGCTTGAGTCGAGTGCCGGACAGAGCGAACTGGCCACGCAGGCCAACAACCATTTCGGCATCAAGTGTAGCGGCGCGTGGATGGGCGGTGTCTACTATCACGACGATGAGACAGCAGGCGAGTGTTTCCGCCGTTATTACGATGCCGCGGAGTCGTTCAAGGACCACGCTGTCTTCTTGCAAAAACCCCGTTATCAATCCTGTTTCGAGATAGCCGTCGAGGACTACGAGGGCTGGGCAACGCGGCTTCGTGCCTGTGGCTATGCCACAGACAAACTCTATCCGCAGAAGCTCATCAAGCTGATTGAGGACTATCGTCTGGACACCCTGACGCTCTTGGCCGCAGGCATGGCCGTCCCGGCAGTAGCAACTGCTCCGAAGCCTCAACAGCCTGCGCAACAGCCCGCCAAACGACCGCTCAAAGCAACGGTAGTGCATCGCACGGAGCCGATCATGGTCATCCACAACGATCCCGAGCCGCCCTACGTAGTGCCGCCTACGGCCAAGCAGGAACGCGACAGTTTCCTCTGCTCGCACCCCAAGAAAAAATGCAACGGCATCGCCTATGTCGAGGCGCGCGAGGGAGATACCTATGCCAACGTAGCCTTCCGTCTCAACGTACTCGAGCGCGAGCTCCGCGAGGACAACGATGCCCTCGGTCGCGAACTAAAACCCGGCGACCGCATCTACCTCTCCGGCAAGAAAATGCAAGGGGAAAACACCTATGTGTGGACGGCCCCGGGTATGTCGCTCTGGGTGCTCTGCCAGGAGGAAGGTGTGCGCATGGAGGCGGTGCAGAAAATCAATGAACTCGATCCCTCTATCCGTGTCTTCCGTACACGCCAGAAACTCTATCTGCGTAAAGTGAAGGAGTAAGATGCTGTCCACCAATTCGCTCAGTCTCAACGATGCGCTGGTAGCTTGCCTGCGCGAGAACGGTCTGGAACAACCTGTGCTCGAGGTGCAGGTCGAAGAAGTGTGGCCGCAGGTCATGGGCGAAGTGGTCAACGGACTGACACGAAGTGTGGAGGTCAAAGACGGCGTGCTCATCGTGCGCGTCAACTCCGCGGCACTCAAGGCACAACTGTTTGAGAACCGCTTCGAACTGGTCAAGAAACTCAACGACGCCGTCGGCGCACCGGTCCTCCGAGACTGCAGAATTTTGGGATGATTTATCCGGCTAACATAGAACAGAAAATCGACTTCACGGTACTCCGTGACGAGTTGTCGCGTCGCTGTGCTTCTACGCTCGGCCGCGAACGGGTCGATGCTATGCATATGGAGACCGACTACGCCGTCGTCGATCGACTGCTGAGGCTCTCCGACCAGATGCGCCTGGCCAAGGCCGACACCTCGCTCTCTTTCCCGCGCGGGGAAATCTATGATACGCGCGAAGCACTCGGACGCATCCGCGTGGAGGGACTCTTTCTTGACGAAGCCGAACTCGACAACCTGCGTAAGACCCTCTCCTATGCCGTAGAGCTGGAGCGTTTCTTCTCGTCGCTCGACGAGTTGCGTTATCCGCTGCTAAAAAACCTAGGAAGCTTAGGAACCCTAGGGAGCCTGGAACCTATAGTACAATCTATCGACCGCGTGCTCGATCGTTACGGTCGACTGGCCGACCACGCCTCGCCTGAATTGGCACGTATTCGCCGCGAACTGGTCAACCTCCAGGGAAGCGTAGGACGCGCACTCAACGCCATCCTCCGTCAGGCGAAGACCGACGGACTGGTCGAGGCGGATGCGGCGCCTACCTTGCGCGAGGGACGACTTGTCATACCCGTGCCGCCTGCCTACAAACGCAAGATAGGCGGTATTGTCCACGATGAGTCAGCCACGGGCAAGACGGTCTATATCGAGCCTCAACAGGTGGTAGATGCCAACAACCATATTCGTGAACTCGAGGGCGCCGAACGGCGGGAACGTATCCGTATCCTGCAGGCTGTTACCGACTCGCTGCGGCCGCAAGTGTCTCAGATGCTCGGCAGCCAAGAACTGTTGGCCGAAGTCGATTTCCTCGGCGCGAAAGTGTCGCTGGCAGAGACGCTCGGCGCTATCCGACCCGAACTGACCGAAGAGCCCTTGCTCGACTGGGCGGACGCACGCCATCCTGTCCTCTTGCTCCATTATGTGCCGCAAGGCAAGACAGTCGTGCCCCTTAGCCTTCGTCTGCGCCGCGACGAACACCGCGTGCTCGTCATCAGCGGTCCTAACGCCGGCGGTAAGTCCGTCTGTCTGAAGACCGTCGCGTTGCTGCAGTACATGACCCAATGCGGTCTGCTGGTACCCGTCGGCGAGCAGAGCAGAGTAGGGCTGTTCAACCAACTGATGATCGACATCGGCGATGAGCAATCCATCCAGGACGAGCTCTCTACCTATTCCTCCCACCTGCGTAACATGAAGACTTTCGTGCGCCAGGCGGACGAACGCACCCTCTTCCTCATCGACGAGATGGGTACCGGTACCGAGCCGCTCATCGGCGGCGCACTTGCTGAGGCCGTGCTCCGACAACTGGTCACGCAAGGTGCTTTCGGCATCGTCACGACCCACTATACCAACCTCAAGCATTTCGCCGAACAGACGCCCGAAGTGGTCAACGGAGCTATGCTTTACGACCGTGGAGCCATGCGGCCGCTCTTCCAGCTCTCTATCGGACAGGCCGGCAGTTCCTTCGCCATCGAGATAGCCCGCCAGACCGGACTCAGCGAGTCCATCATCCGCTATGCCACCGACCTCATCGGCGAAGAACATATCGACTACGACCGCCAGTTGCAGGACATTGCTCGCGACAAACGCTACTGGGAGAACAAACGCCAGGCTATCCGCCAGAAAGAGAAAGCGCTCGAAGAGCGCATCGCCCAATACGACGAGCAGATGAGCGGTATCAAGGCCAAGAAACGTGAGATGCTCGAAGAGGCGCGCCAACAGGCGGCTGACCTCTTGCAGCAGTCTAACGCTACCATCGAACGGACTATTCGCGAGATCAAGGAGGCAAAGGCCGACAAAGAGCGTACCAAAGCGGCGCGCCGCAACGTGGAGGCGCTCAAGGAGAAAGTGGCGAAATCCCCCAAAGCGCCTAAGACATCCAGGAAAACGGCGCAGCCTGCCGCGCCCGTCATTCCCAAAGTCCTCAAGGACTTCCGCGAACTCCGCCTCCTGCGGAGCGAACTGCCGGAGCAACCGTCCAACAGCGCCAGCGGTCTGGCAGCGCAGCGGTCTAAAAGCGGCTCTGCCGCGGTCGTTCACAGGCGCACTGTGAACTTCAACCGCACCCTCGACCTCCGAGGCCTGCGTGTTGACGAGGCACTCGAGCAACTCATTGCCTACATGGACGATGCACTCATGGTGGGCGCCGGCGAAGTGACCATCCTCCACGGCACGGGCACCGGCGCACTCAAACAACTTACGCGTGACTACCTCGACCAACTCAACCGGCAACGACGCAAACGCAACCAACAGTCGCTCGACTTCGGCGACGGCGATGTCAACCACGGCGGGGCCGGACTAACTATTGTGCAACTATGAGTCAACTGACCGACATACTCCGTTCTGAGAAATTCCGCGAGTTCATCCGCTTTGCTATCGTGGGTGTGCTCGCTACGGCTATCCATTACGGCCTCTATCTGCTCCTCGTACGCCTCTTCCGGCTCAGCGAGACAGACACCCTCTACACCAACATCGCCTACTCGGTGGGTTACCTCGTAGCCTGGTGTTGCAATTTCTGGCTCTCCGCCCATTTTACCTTCCGCAGCAACACCTCCGTCAAGCGCGGCATAGGCTTTGCTATCTCCCACGGAATCAACTATTTGCTCCACCTCCTCTTCCTCAATCTCTTCCTCTGGATGGGACTCTCCGAGGCCGTGGCGCCGATACCCGTTTTCTGTATTGTTATACCTATCAATTTTTTACTCGTAAGATATGTCTTCACATCCAAACACTTCCGCTAATATGAAGCTCAACATCGTTGTGCCCTGCTTCAACGAAGAGGCGGTGCTCCAAGAGACCACCAAACAGTTCGAGAAAACGATCTGAGTCCTATGTCGCTTAGCGGGAATAAGTCCACATTTCTGGCGGTCGGCGCACTCGTCGTCTCGATGATCATCTGGTCGGTCAGCGGCATCGCTATCAAGCATGCGCTGGCTGTCCTGCCGCCTTTCACGCTCATCGTCTTGCGTTTTGTGCCGTCTGTCTTGCTGATGCTGCTCGTCGGCCTCCTCTGCCGTCGCAGTCCCCTCTTCGGACTCCAGCGGCTCGAGCTGCGTGACTTGCCACTCTTCCTCATCGCCGGCTTCTGCCAGCCTTTTCTCTATTATCTGCTGGAGACGTTTACCTACGACGCGCTTCATAGTCCCACGATTGCCGAGACGCTGCTCTCCACCTCGCCGCTGCTCAGTCCCCTCTTTGCCGCAGTACTGCTGCGCGAACGCGTCACGCGGTTCAATATCCTCGGTATCCTCATCTCCACAGCCGGTGTCTTTGCCCTTACGCTGGCCGGAAGCCACGACTACGCTATCGGCAACTACTGGGGTATCCTCCTCGCTTTTGCCGCTGTCTCGGCCGCCGTCATCGACTCTATCATGATGCGCAAAGTGCCGTCGTGCTATAGTTCACTCTCCTTCATCTTCTACGCCCAACTCATCAGCCTCTTCTTCTTCCTGCCTATATGGTTCGTGCGCGAAGGACCTGAGACGATCTGCAATCTTCAATCTGCCATATCCGATCCCGAAGTCCAGGTGGCCCTTTGGAGCGTAGCCTATCTCACGGTCTTCGCTAGCGTCATCGCCTTCATCCTTTTCTGCTTCGCCCTCCGCAAAGTGGGTGTCACCCAAGCGAACGCTTTCAACAACATCCGTCCGGCCTTCACCGCGCTCTGGATGTTCCTCTTCTTCGGCGAACATCTCCCCCTCGCCAAGTGGATAGGTATCCTTTTAATCATTTTTGGTCTATTTGTTTGCCAAAAGCAAGAAAAAATTGCCGATTATTAAGATTTTTTTGTATATACGAAATAAATTTCGTACCTTTGCAGGCTTTATTTCGGTCCGACAAGTGCCGGATAAGAAATATTAAGCTTAGATTAAGCTTTTTGTGCAGAAAATTTTAATAACAAACAATATGCCGATTGAAAATATCTACTCAATTGATTTCTTCTACGACCTCCTCTACGTTATGTTCCTGGTGGGTCTCGTAGTGTTTGTATCCCTCTATTTCGTCGATGCCGGCTACGGCAAGATGCGTTCTGAGAAATGGGGACCTGCTATCAGCAACAAGGTCGGTTGGCTGCTCATGGAGTGCCCGGTCTTCTTTGTGATGCTCTATCTCTATTTCAAGTCCTTCCCCCTCTACGGCGGAGTCACGATGCACGCGCCTTACTGGCTCTTCTTCCTCATCTTCGAGTTCCATTATTTCCAGCGCTCCTTCGTCTTCCCCTTCCTCCTGAAGGGTAAGAGCAAGATGCCGGTTATTATCATGATGCTCTCGGTAGTGTGGAACCTTATCAACGGGTACATCCAGGGCTACTGGCTCTTCCATCTGGCCCCGCAGTATTATCCTCAGCTCTACACGGCTGACTGGGTGACCACGCCGCAGTTCATCATTGGTACCGTCATCTTCTTTGTGGGCTGGATCATCAACATGCATTCCGACTACGTCATTCGCCATCTCCGCAAGCCCGGCGACACCAACCACTACCTGCCTAAAAAGGGTATGTACAAGTATGTCACCAGCGCCAACTATCTCGGCGAGATCACCGAGTGGCTCGGATTCACTATCCTGACTTGGTCGCTGGCCGGTCTGCTCTTCTTCTGGTTCAGCTGCTGCAACCTCGTGCCTCGCAGCAATGCTATCTACAAGAAGTACGAAGAGGAATTCCCCGATGAGTTCGATCGCAAGAAACTGAAACGTATTATTCCGTTTATTTACTAAACTTAATGGCTACAAAAAAGACCCAAGAGCCGGCTAAAGAGCCGAAACTCTTCACTCCCTTCCAATTGGGACCTATTACGTTGCGCAATCGTGTTATCCGTAGCGCGGCGTTCGAGAATATGGCGCGCAACAATGCGCCCACGCAGCAACTCCAGGACTACCATGTCAGCGTCGCACGCGGTGGAGTAGGTATGACTACGGTCGCCTACTGTGCCGTCGACCTCAGCGGTGTCTCCTTCGACGGACAACTCTATGTCCGCCCGGAGATCATCCCCGACATGCGTAAGATGACCGACGCCATCCATGCCGAAGGCGCCAAGGCCAGCATCCAGCTCGGCCACTGCGGCAACATGACCCATTTCTACACCTGTCATTGTATGCCCGTCAGTGCCGACACATGGTTCAACCTCTATTCGCCTACTATCCACCGCCGCCTCAAAGTGGCGGAGATCAAGGCCCTCGTCAAGAAATTCGGCGAGGCTGTCGACTGGGCACGCGAGTGCGGCTTCGACTGCGTGGAGATACACGCCGGTCACGCCTACCTCCTCTCCCAGTTCATCTCTCCGCGTACCAACCATCGTCACGATGAGTACGGAGGCTCTTTCGAGAACCGCGTACGCTTCATGAACGAGGTCCTCGACGAGGTCATGGCCCATGCCGGCAAAGATATCGCCGTCGTTGTCAAGACCAACATGTGGGACGACTGCTGGCACGGTGTCAGCGTCGAAGAGGGTATCCTCGTCGCGAAGGAGATCGCCAAACACCATGTCCATGGTATCGTCCTCTCCGGTGGTACGGTCAGCCGCTCGCCGATGACTATCCTCGGCGGCGCAATGCCTTATAAGACGCTCGCCCACTATATGAAGATGAGCTCCTTCTGGTGGCTCAAAGCGGCGCTCAACATACCGGGCGTGGCGGCCATCATGACGCCTACCGTGCCGTTCCGTGAGCTCTATTTCATGGACAAGGCCAAGCTCTTCCAAGAGGCCCTCAAGGATATCAACATTCCCCTCATCTATGTCGGTGGTGTGCAGAGCGGCGACAACTGTCAGCAGATCATGGACGAAGGCTTCGAGCTCTTCCAGATAGCCCACGTGCTCATCAAGGATCCCGACTTCGTCAACCATGTCCACGAGAACCCGCACTACCATGCCGGTTGCAAACGCTCCAACTACTGTGTCGGACGTATGTACAGCAAAGATATGAAGTGTCACGAGTGCGTCGAGCGCGACGGCGAGACAATCGCTCCGCGTATCCAACGCGAGATAGCTAAACTGGAGAAAGATGCTGAGCTTAGTAACGGGCGCAAGTAGCGGTATCGGCTTGCAGTACGCCACACAGTTGGCGCGCGACTACCATTCTAACTTGCTGCTTGTCAGCAACCAGCAGAAGGAACTCGACCAGGTCGCCAAAGACCTGGCTGACCAATACGGCGTCAAGACGGTCGCCCATTTCGCCGACCTGAGCCTTACCGACGCGGCGGAGCAGCTCCACGACTGGTGTGTCTCCAACCACTATGTCGTCGATGTCCTCATCAACAACGCCGGCGTCTTCTTCTTCAACAAGTACAGCGAGACACCTCTCCTCCGTATCGAACTCATGCTCCAACTGCATGTCAACACGGTCGCCAAACTCACGCGACTCTTCGCCGAGGATATGTGCCGTCGCGAGCTGACACCCGAAGAAGCCGCTACGCGTATATGCGGGCACAAGCGCATGCGCGGGTATATATTAAATATGAGTTCGATGTCTGCCTGGATGGCTATGCCGGGTATCCAGACCTACAATGCCACCAAGGCTTTTATCTACAATTTCTCTAAGTCCCTTTGGTACGAACTCCGCCCGCAGAATGTCGGCATCACCGTCATGGCACCGGGCGCCGTCGACACCGAACTCTTCGGCCTCGCCCCCAATCTGCGCAAACTGGCGGTCGCTCTCACGGTATCTATCCCGCCGGAGAAACTGGTCAAACGGGCACTCAAGAAAATGTTCCGCAACAAGAAAGCGGACACCCCGGGCTTCATCAACTGGCTTTCCACGCCGTTGCTCAAACATACACCGGATTGGATCTTATTTTTAGCGCAGAAAAAACTGGCTAAATTTATGCATTAACCTTAAAAAATGTATGTTTCGAGAGGTAACAAAAGTGCATCATTATTAAGATTCTTAATAATAGTGCACTTTTTCTTATCTATGTCTATAGGCTATATCAGTAAAAAGCAGTACCTTTGCACCGTTTTTTGAATAAGGTATATGAAGAAAATTTACGTATTAGTCTTATTGGCCGCTTTGAGTGCGCAGATTTGTGCAGAAAAGCTGGCTGGAGTTATTATGGATGCGTTTACGCGCGAGCCGCTGATTGGCGTAACGGTTCTGAATACGGACAATGGTTCGGGTACGGTGACCGATTTTAGCGGCTACTATGAGCTGAATATCACGAATACGCCGGTTCACCTGAAGTTCTCGTATGTAGGCTATCAAACGGAGGAGAAAATACTGAAGGTAATCCCCGCTAAATATGACTTGGTGTTGCAAGCCGATAACGAGGTGCTGGATGAGGTAGTAGTGTCAGCCGGGCGTTTTGAGCAACGTGCAACGGACGTGACGGTGTCTATCGAAGTAGTGAAGCCGGAGTTGATACGTTCGCAAGCCCCGACAGACTTGTCGGCAACATTACAGACTCTACCTGGTGTGGAGATCATCGATAAGCAACCGAGTATCCGCGGCGGTGGCGGGTGGACGTATAGTGTGGGATCGCGTTGTCAGGTGCTGATGGACGAGATGACGATTCTGAATCCGAAGACAGGTGAGATCAACTGGAATAACGTGCCGCTGGAGAACGTGGCTCAGGTGGAGGTGATTAAAGGCGCCTCGTCGGTGCTATACGGTTCGTCGGCCCTCAACGGTGTAATCAACGTCCGCACCCAACGTCCGGGGCTGGAACCGGTGACGAAAGTGAGTGGCTATGTAGGTATTTACGATAACTTTAAAAACTACAAATACACCGGCAGTCGTTTGCCGTTGTACTACGGCGCTGAGGCTTCTCATTCGCGTCGGATAGATAATTTTGATGTGTCTGTTGCTATCAGCGGCTTCAAGGACGAAGGATATCGCGAGCAGGCATTTAATGATCGTGTACGTTTGGGTGGCAACATGACGTATCACGTGCCAATGGAGGAGGAGAAATACATGACAGTAGGTGCTAACCTCAATTATGTGGCGAACCAATACGGTGATTTCTTTATCTGGCGCAGTCCTAAGCAGCCAATCCGCACTTCGCCGCTGTCAAACTTAGGTCGTCGGGAGCATAACTTCAATATCGATCCGTTCCTCAATTACGACGATACCAAGAAAGGTATCTCGCATAAGTTGCGTGCGCGTTTCTATATGACGTCTGATAACTTGATGAAACCGACTCCGACGATGAGCACCGAGGATTTGGTTAAGTGGGGCGCAACCAGTTTTGATATAGATAAAATTAAGAGCTATGCGGATGAGATCAAGGGGTATATGGACGGAGGTAAGAGCATAGAAGACGCATTGATACTGACGTTCCAAGACGTAGCTATTCCGGCGATGAATGAAGATTGGGTAGGCGCTATCAAAGCCGGTATCGATCTGGTACAGAACGGTTTGGGTTATACGGGTTCAATAGCGGAATTGCAGGATGTGGCAGCTTATGCGCTGAATCTGTTGGCCAATAACGAACCGACCCGTCCGGAGTTGACGTACAATGGATATGTGGACTATCAGTTCGCCAAGGCGTGGAAGAACGGCGTTCGGCTGACAACCGGTGTTAACTGGAATCACCTGACTAACACGGCCAACGTCACGGGTACCCATCAAACGGACAACCTGGCGGCTTACCTGCAGTACGATCATCGTATTGCGAATCGCCTCTCACTCAGCGCCGGTGTGCGCTTTGAGTACTATCGTATGGATAATAATTTCAAAGAGGCGAACATCCAGATCGGTAACTGGCTCTGCCCTGTACGCCCGGTTGTTCGTGCAGGCCTGAACTGGGAAATATATAAAGCTGGTTTCTTGCGTGCCAGCTTCGGACAGGGATACCGAAACCCGTCTATCACGGAGAAGTTTGCGCGTAAGGATATTGGTGGTATCGGCGTCTATCCGAATCATGACATCCGTCCCGAGCGTGGATACAATGCCGAGTTGGGCTACAAGCAGCTCTATAAGTTCGGTCCGGTATCCGGTATGCTGGATATAGCCGGTTTCTATACTGAATACCACGACATGATTGAGTATCAGTTCGGCCTTTTCCGTAATTCCGATTTCTCGTTCATTAACTCGATGGACGATGCGATAGCTGAGGCGAAGTTGATGATTGATAATATCAAACAGAGCAAATCGCTCAATGACGCCGGTATCGGTATCGGTGCACGCTTTGTGAACGTGGGACACGCCCGTATCTATGGCATGGAGGTGAGTACAACTGGTAAGGTAGATATCAGAAAAGATATGACATTGGCTTACGGTATCGGTTATACCTTCATCGAACCCGAAGATCTGGACAACGCACGTCGTATAGAGGAGGAGAAAACCTATACCGATCCGCTGCAGATGAAGAATAAATCAAACGATTCCAAATACCTCAAATACCGCAATAAACACTCGTTCAAGGCATCAATCGACTATAAATACAAGTGGTTCTCAATCGGCACTAACCTATCGTACCGCAGTAAGGTCCTGGCCGTGGACTATATGATGGTCGATGAGCGCCCCAAAGAGGAGCAGGACCTAATGGACTACGTGCGTACGTTTATGTTCGGCTACGAAGACGGCATGACGTTGCATGACTACTGGATGGCGAATAACAAAGGTGTCTTTACGATGGACCTGCGCTGCTCGGTGCGGTTCAAAGAGCATGTAGAGGTGCAGTTCTTGATTAACAACTTGCTTAATGCAGAGTATAGTTATCGCCCGATGGCAGTGGCTCCTCCGCGTACCTTCGTCTGCCGTATGAATCTTACTTTTTAAATAATAATCGTTCCGATGGATAAGTATATGAAGAAGATTCTTTCAATATTTTGTTTGTTCTGCGCAGTAAGTGCGCAGGCTACACGTATGAGTTCCGAGTTAGGCGTGTATAGTGGTTCAGTGACGATCAACGGTACGTCATACAGCGCAGAGCGGATATATGTCTTGCCAGGTGCAGAAACGAACACCTTGACTTGTGTGGTGGGGGAACAGGTGCTGGTCAATATACCGGCATCGTCAATCGTCCTCTCGGCGCAACCAATCAGTGCCAATTATGCGATTACGAATGGTGGCTTTGAAGGCAACTGGACCAATAACGAACCGACCGGTTGGCACTCTTTTGCTAGTGCTACCGGAGATTTTGCTTCGTTTGTGACCGACAACACCGGTCAGTTCCAACAGTCTACCGATAAGCGTCCTGGTTCGACAGGCTCCTATAGTGCGCAGATTCAATCGAAAGTAACGCTAAGTGTCAAGGCGAATGGTAACTGTACGAACGGCCGTATCAATGCCGGGTCGATGAGTGCGACAGATGCAAGCGGCAACTACGCCTTCTCCGATCCTTCTCAATCGGGTTATAACACGCCGTTTGTAGGGCAACCGGACTCGCTGGTGTTCTGGGCAAAGTACGTGCCCGGAGGTGGTTCTTATGAGGATGCGAGCAATAAGGCACGCGCACATGCAACCTTGATTACCAATTCCCGCTACCAGGACCCGGAGACAGGCGACTATTCTGCCGTTAAGATAGCAGAAGCCACATCCGACTACTCGGCTACTTCCAGTCTGGGCTGGCAGCGTATCTCGGTACCATTCGTCTATACCAATGTCAATCCCGCGCAGATGGCATATATGCTGATTACGTTCTCCACCAATAAGACTCCCGGTGGAGGTAACTCAACGAAGAAGAGCCCGGATAATGTGTATATCGATGACGCGGAGATGATTTATAACTACCGTTTGACGCAACTGACGATAGACGGTGAGGCGATCTCGTTCTCGAACGGTCAAGCAACAACGGAAAAGATGTATAGCAATGAGTATGCTGTTTCTGCTACGACTAACGGTAGGGCGGCTAAGACATTTGTCGGTTATGATGCTGCTCATTATCGCATGTATGTCTATGTGGTTGCTGATAACTACTCGCAGGCGCACGCGTATTCTTTATATACTATCCAGATGGCAGAGCCTATTCGGGACACCGAGTATGCATATGCCGCTTCTTCCTGCGATAATGAGCCTTATTCAGATGAGTTGTTTGCCAACCTGACCGAGTCGGGTGAGTATCACGCAACTATCCCGAACACACAAGGCGGCGATTCGCTCATTACGTTGACGTTGACCATTCTGCCAACCTATACCATTCCCGCAGAGAAGACAATCAAGACGAACGAGTCTTATACATGGCGTGAGCATACTTACTCTAACCTCAATCCTGGGGTATATTACTATGTGGATTCGCTCAAGACCCAAGCCGGTTGCGACTCCATCTTCACGCTCACGCTCACCCTGGAGGCAATCCCGTACTTCTTCGAAGAGAGCATGACTGCGTGCCGGAACGAAGAGAATACATGGCATGGCAAGACCTTGAATACCAAGGAAGTAGGCTCCTTCACGATATACGACTCGCTGAAATCGATATACAACACGGACTCCGTCTATACGTTGACGTTGACCGTCTTGCCAACCTATACCATTCCCGCAGAGGCGACAATCAAGATGAACGAGTCCTATACATGGCGTGAGCATTCTTACTCTGACCTCAATCCTGGTGTATATCACTATGTGGATTCGCTCAAGACCCAAGCCGGTTGCGACTCCATCTTCACGCTTGCTCTTACCGTGCAGTCAATCGGTTATTGGTACGAAGAATCAATGAGCGCGTGTGTGAACGAAGAGAATATATGGCATGGCAAGACCTTGCCTACCGCAACCGAAGGCGTATATGTGCTGTACGATTCGCTGCAATCGATCTACGGTCAGGATTCTATCTACAAGTTGACGCTGAGCGTTCACCCCGTCTATCTCTTCGAAGAAGAGAAATATGTCAACGAAGCCAACCTGGAGTGGCGCGGTAAGACCATTACAAACCTGCCCAAACGCGAGGAACCCTATCTGATCTACGATTCGCTGAGTAGTCAATTCGGTTGCGACTCTGTCTACCTGCTGCGGCTGCATGTATCCGACATTCCTATCACGTATGGTAACTATGCAGATGAATGTTGCGAAGGAGAGGTTATCCTCTTCGCTGGCGTGGAATACAGAGAGTCGTTTGAGGGCGATGTGCGCGTCTCGGAGCGCAATATCTACGGCGGAGACTCCATCGTACATCTGACTATCACCGTCTTCCCGTCCTACTTTATCGAGGAGGAAATGACAATCGTGGTAGGAGAAGAGCGCACATGGGAGTACTACGACCTCAGTCAGTTCCCGATAGGGACTACCACGCTGAAGGCGGAATATTGGTCGGAGGAGTTCTGCGACTCCACCATGGTACTCCACCTCACAATAGAACCCAAACCGATTGGCACGGGTATTCCGACGAACCGCTCGGAGAAAGGCGTAACACGCAAAATAGTCTATAACGGACAACTCTATATCATCCGCGAGGATGAAAGTATATATGATATTTTAGGAAACAAAATTCAATAATTTATTAATTAAATGACAATGAAAAAGATTTTTACTGTTTTGGTTGCCGGACTGATGATGTCGGCACAAGTCATGGCAGTGTCCACCAAGGATGTCTGCGGTCAGTTTGATGGCGAGTTATGGCTCGACTGGGATTCGTATGGTAGCAAGTCGGTGTATCTGTTGCCGGGTGCAACCGATAACACTCTCACCTTTGTTTTGCCAAACTTCATGTTCGGCGCAGTGAATTTAGGTAATATTGTGTTGCCCAATATCACAGCGGCTGAGGATGGTACACTCTCCCTGCCGGAGGGAACAACGCTCTTCCTGGGAGCCCCACTCAATCTTCGCGCTTCTATCAAGATGCTCAATAACTATGTGGATGAAGGTGATACCTACAACTCTGTTGTTTCGGAGAATGCGGCACAGGTAACGCTGGAGATTGCTGAACCCAAAACACTTCCCGAGCCGATCATTGTAGTCTTTGAGGGTAACGCTGTTCGCAGCAACAACTACGCCCTGACCAACGGCGGTTTCGAAGGCGCATGGACGAACAACGAACCCCAAGGATGGCATTCGTTTGGTTCCTGTACCGGTGACTTCGCTGATTTTGTAAAGGGCAATACCGCTCAGTTCGTTCTGTCTGATCAGACTCGTCCGGGTTCGAAAGGTGTGCAAAGTGCACTCATCTCGTCGAATGTGCTGCTCGGCGTTAAAGCCAACGGAAACTGCACGAACGGTCAGATCAATGCCGGTTCGATGACGGCAGATGATCCGGTAGGTAACTTTAATTTCTCGGATCCGACCAACGAAGGCTTCAATACACCGTTCAACGGTCGTCCGGACTCGATCGTCTTCTGGGCGAAGTACCAACCTGCTGACAAGAACCCGGCTAACGAGGTCAACAAAGCACGTATGAGCAGCATCATCACCACCAACGCCCGTTATCAGGATCCGGAGGATAAAGACTACTCGGCTGTCAAAGTGGCTAAGGCTACGATCAACTATGCCGCAACTGCCGATATGGGCTGGCAACGTGTATCCGTACCGTTCAACTATTTCGATAATGCAGCTGAACCGGCATACATCCTCACCACCTTCACTTCCAACCAAGTACCCGGTGGCGGCACATCTACCAAGAATGCGGTGGACTCCGTCTATATCGACGATGTAGAGTTGATCTACAACAACACGCTGAATTCCTTCTCGATTGGCGCGAACGCGCTGACATTCCATCAGCACGTAGCTACCGCTGAAGGCAACTACTGCGACAGTTGTGCCGCTTATACCGCTGTCGCACAGGGAAATACAGCACAGACCTTCATCGGTTTTGATGCAATCCACAAGTGCATTCATATCTATGTCATCGCCGACGATTTCGCGCAATCGGGAGCATACAAACTCTATCGCGTAGAGTTTGCTGACAGCCAGAGCGGTGACCTCGATCCGATTGAGCAAGGACTGGAAAACATCCTGCAAACAGAGGGCAAAACCCAGAAAGTACTGCTCGATGGTCAGTTGTTCATCCGTTATGGCGATGTATGGTTCAACACCGCAGGCATTCGCGTGAAGTAAAAAATCAGCATGAATAAGAAAACGAACAAAATCTTAAGCGCAATCGTTCTTGTAGTTTGCTGCATGACGTTCTCTGTAACACATGCACAAACCTACAAGAATGGTACGTGGTACTCGCTCTACGACGAGAGTGAGCACGAGTTGAACACAATCTCCAATTATCCTACGGGAGATATATTTGCGCCTACAGCCCAAAAACTTCAATTCCAATGGACGTACAAAAAAGTGGATCTATTTGGTTGGTTCCCTAGCAATAATACCAAGATCTACGAGTCGTCCAACGGAGGTTCCAACACCAGCCAGGTGAGTACCTTGACCGATGAAACCTGGGATACGGAGCATAGCGAGAATATCAACATTAGCGCCAATATCAACTGGCTCAAGTGGGATCGTCCTACCGGTAATACGCATAAAGTGACGATTTATAATCTGAAGGTCGCGTTGGCCCAACATATCTTGTTGGCTGATGGTACGTATGGCGCAAGCTCCAAATCGTATGATTTCGGTGAGATAGATGCGCTCTCTACTTCAGAGGCCTATCGTGTGTCGCTGCGGTCGTTCCTTAGTGCTGGCGACATCACCATCAGTTCGTCCGATCCGGAGATCTTCCGTGTCGGCTCGCCGGATAACGCAGAGGCACTCACTTACGCCGTAGGCGCGAACGCTTGTGCTTCGGCGAACGGAACCGCAGATGCGGCTTCCGGAGCTACACTCGGTAAAATCGACAACTATGCGTTCGATATCTATTTCACACCGAAAGAGGGAAAGACCTACAATGGGACAATCACTTTGACAGACGGTGTCTCTACCGCTACGGTATCCGTGAGCGGTGTTGGACGTAAGTTACCCCAGACCATCACCTGGGAACCCGCAACACCGGTGCTCTCCAATGTGACGATTACTCCCGCAGAGGCCTCCTCTGGATTAGAAGTGTCCTATACCTTCACACCCGAAGGTATCCTCTCTGCTGAAAATGGAGTTCTGACCATCGTCGGCGAAGGAGTTGTGACGGCAACAGCCTCCCAGCAGGGAAATGCGGTCTACGAGGCCGCAGAACCTGTCGTGCGCACGTTGACAATCTTCCCGGCCGTTTCTCGCTTTGAGTACAGCGCAGCCATCTGCGAAGGCGAGAGTTATAGCGACGAGCATTTCGAAGGGCTCACCGTGACGAACCTCTACTACGATACCATCCCCAACGCCTACGGAGGTGATTCAATCATCTGCCTCGCACTGACAGTGAACCCTGTTTATCACTTCGTAGAGAGCAGTGAGATCCACGAAGGAGACGACCTGACGTGGCAAGGTATCAACCTGAGTGTATTGCCCACCGGAGACACAACGCTTATTGTTCGTTATGATGCAACCACGGGCTGTGACTCGGTGTACACGATGCATCTTCAGGTCCTGCCGCCTATCACGTATGGCGCCTATCAGGCATCCTTCTGTGAGGGCGACTCGGTGGAGTTTGTTGGTCTATGGTACAAGACGGCTACGGTGGATAGCGTGCTGGTTTCGGAGAAGAATATCTACGGAGGTGACTCTATTGTTGTCTTTACAGCAGTCGTACTGCCGACTTATCTGCTTCCGGAGAATTCTACCATCAACATGGACTCGAACCTCTTGTGGCGTGAGAAGGAATATGGTCTTTTTGCACCCGGTACCTACACGCTCTATGACTCGCTTAAGAGTCAGAGTAACTGTGACTCTGTCTACGTGCTGACACTGACGGTGAATGCCATTCCTTATCTCATCCAAGAGACGGCTGGCGCTTGTCAGTCCGAAGAGGGACTGTGGCACGGTCAGACCCTGCCGACCGATGAAGCAGGTACGTTCATGCTCTACGACTCACTGAAGTCGATATATGACATGGATTCCGTATACGTGTTGACGCTGACCGTACATCCTATCTATGCAATCGAGGACGAGGAGCGTATAATCCATGCCGGCAATGATGACAACTGGCGTGAGATAGACCTGAGTCAATTGCCGATCGGAGATACGATCCTCACAAAGGTCTATACGACGGTATCGGGCTGTGACTCGGTGTATACGATGCATCTTCAGGTCCTGCCGCCCACTACGTATGGCAAAGATACAATCTATATCTGTTCAAGAGGCGAGACCGTTTATTACGATAATGTGCCTTACACCAAGCCGAGCAAGACTCCGTTCACGGTAACGCTGAGCACTCCGAATCAATTCGGAGGTGACTCGATTGTGCAATTGTGGGTGCTGGCGGCGAATAAGTACGACATGTCCTTCAGCAGAACGATTTATCAGGGAACGGAGGAAGAATGGCAAGGTTTTGACCTGAGTGTACTGCCCCTCGGTGACACTATACTCATCGCTTCGTACGCTACCGTCCATGGTTGCGACTCCACCTACACGTTGCATCTGTCTGTCCTTCTGCGTCCTACCACTTACGGTACCGCCACGCTCGATCTCTGCGAAGGTAGCAGCGCCGAGTATGAAGGAACCATCTACGACAGCCCGGTCAACGAC
>DEHM01000012.1:6723-7032 GCA_002351925.1 Bacteroidales bacterium UBA2800 | reverse complement strand
AATCAATGGGGTGGGGACTCGATTGTCTACCTGACCGTCAACGTATGGCAGCCCTCTTACCAAGAGACCGAACTCTCTATCTACGAGGGCGACGCGGTCGTTTGGCAGAACATCGATTTGTCTCTGCTACCCGCCGGAGACACCACGCTCGTCGCGTCATACGCTACCGTCCATGGTTGTGACTCCACCTACACGTTGCATCTGTCTGTCCTTCTGCGTCCTACCACTTACGGTACCGCCACACTCGATCTCTGCAAAGGCAGTAGCGCCGAGTATGAAGGAACCGTCTACGACAGCCCGGTCAACGAC
>DEHM01000012.1:0-6664 GCA_002351925.1 Bacteroidales bacterium UBA2800 | reverse complement strand
AATCAATGGGGTGGGGACTCGATCGTCTACCTGACCGTCAACGTATGGCAGCCCTCTTACCAAGAGGCCGAACTTACCATCGACGAGGGCGACGCGGTCGTTTGGCAGAATATCGATCTCTCCGTACTACCCGCCGGAGACACTACGCTCATTGCGTCATATGTTTCCGTTCATGGGTGTGACTCCACTTTCACGCTCTATCTGACGGTAACGGAAAGCTTCAAGGAGGGAATCGACAATCAAGAGGCTACGGTCGGAAACGACTTACACAAAGTGTTCATCAACGGCGTCCTCTTCATCCGAAAAGGAGATGACACCTACGATCTCTACGGTAGAAAAATCAAGTAACCGTACAAAACAAGCGCCATGCATTTGCGTGGCGCTTGTTTTTTTCTATCGATGGTTATTTCAGCTCCCCAAGTGCCCTTTTCAGTTCTTTATCGAAGCGAAGCTGATAAGCCGCCTGGCCTTTCTGGTAGTAGTAACGCAGCACGATCTCAGTGCCGAGCATCTCTTTCACCTCGTCTATGTTCCGGCGGATAGCCTCACGAAAATCGGGCTTCAGCATCGGTCCCAGCGCCTCCAGCTTACTGATCGTCGCGCTGTCGATATCCTCATGCTTGGCCATCTTCAGCATGTCGTCGAAGAACTTACTCGTCTCCGTCTCATAGCTAAATCCGCGCTCGTCCAGAAACCGGCAGAAATCTTCTATCTCCTCGTCGCTCAGCGTGAATGTTTTCGGATGGGCAATACTGTCATGCTGGCGGTGATAATGCGTCGCGTAGTCGAAGAAATAATGGTTGATATAGAGCGAATAGCATATATCCACTTTCGCGCTGTCTTCCATCACGATGTCCGGCAATATGCCGCCTGCCGTATCTTTCTTCAGCTGATGCCCCTTCTGTTGCTCGCTGTAGTCGATAGCCTGTATACAACGTCCTGACGGCAGATAATACTTACTGGTCGTCACTTTCAGGTGTCCGCCGAAGGCCACGTTCCGCACGTTCTGCACGAGGCCCTTGCCAAACGTACGCTGACCTACCAGCGTCGCACGTTTCATGTCCTGCAGCGCACCTGCCACTATCTCACTCGCCGAAGCGGAGTTCTTGTCCACCAGTATCACCAGCGGCAACTCCGCATAACGCGGACGAGCCGTCGTGCGGTAGATGCGGTAACTCTTGCTGGTCTTGCCCTTGGTCTCTACCACTGTCTGACCCTGCTCTACGAACAGGTTGACAATCTTCAGCGCCTCGTCTACCATACCGCCTCCGTTGCCGCGCAGGTCCACTATCAGCTTCCGCGCACCTTGGTTGTAGTACAGCTCATCCAGCGTGTTCGTGAAGTCCTGTGCCGACCCTTCGGTAAACTCACTAAAGGCGATGTAGCCCACCGGTTCTGCCAGACTGTCGGCCGTGAATAGTGCCGAGTAGGTCACGGGCTCCAGATGGATATCCTCGCGCACGATCTCTACCTTAAACGGCTTCTTCACGCCCTCACGCTCTATCTCCAGCACGACGGTCGTTCCCGGCACGCCGCGCAGGTTATTGCTCACTTCGCTCACCGTCTGACCCTTCGTACTCACGCCGTCAACCGACAATATCCTGTCGCCTGCCAGTATACCTGCCCTTTGTGCCGGCTTTCCCTCATACGGATTCACCGCATAGGTCCAAAGAGAGTCTTTGCTCACTTTGTCCTTTGTCCGTTGTCCCTTTGTACTTGGTCTCGGTCGTTGCTGGATGATACTGCCTATGCCGCCGTACTTACCCGTCGTCAGCATACGCAACTCGCGGTCGTTTTTCTTCGGATAATACACCGTGTAGGGGTCAATCTTCTTGAGCATCGCATTGATAGCCGTCTCTGTCAACGCCTCGTAGTTCAGCGTGTCCACATAGTTGACGTCCACCTGGCGTACCACGTCGTTGAAGATCGTGATACACTCGTCTGCACGCGTTGTCGCCTGCCGCTCCTGCGCCTGTAGTCCGAGACTAACGCAGAGTATTAGGCACAAAGTCACTAACGTCTTTTCCATATGCGTATAGGTCTCTAACCAGTGTTGAGGAGATATGTGCGTACTCCGGACGCGTATACAGGATGATCGTCTCTACGCCGCCTATCTGCTTGTTGGCTTCTGCCATGTTGCGCTCGTACTCAAAATCCTCCACGCAGCGTATACCGCGCAGGATAAACTGTGCCTCTTGCTCTTTGGCGAAGTCCACTGTTAGACAGTCGTAGATAGCCACTTTCACACGTGGCTCGTCGGCGAAGATCTTCTTGATAGCCTCTTCGCGCTCGCGGATAGGGAAGGTCTCGCGTTTCGTGCTGTTGCGCCCTATGCCTATCACAATCTCATCAAACAGCTCCAGGCCGCGTTTCACAATATCGTAGTGACCTACGGTAAACGGGTCAAACGAGCCCGGGAATATTGCTTTTTTCATAATACTTATTTGCTTTGTTGTAGTTTATCTCCGGATTCTTATACATCTCGTGGAGCCGTGCACTCAGGAAGGCTTCGTCTTTCTCCGGCAACTCAATCTTCTCCAGTCGGCTCGACAGATACTCCTCAAATTCTGTGCCACGCGCGTAAATTTCGTAGCCCAGGAAGATATGCTGGTCGATGATGAAGCAGAGATGGTCTATCTGGTCCTTTATCGGCAGCCCTTTGTAGTCGGGGTGTTTCTCCAGCATCTTGTCGATATCGTGATTGATACTCGGCGTCAGGCGGTACACCACACGTCCTTTCTCGCCCTCTATACCTGTCCGCATCGACTCCACATCGTCTTTCGGGCGCTTCCGCCAGCGCGGGTTATCGCGTTTCAGCTGCATCTCCTTGGCCTTCAGGTAGTCGCACGGGTCATATTCGTAGGTGATACTTACCGGGCATATGTTCAGCTCTTTCACGTAGTCGAAGAACTCTTCCACGGGCCTGTTCTGCTCCTCAAAATCGATCGTCAGCATGTGCAGCACGGCGGCTTGCGTCGTGTCATTACTGTCTTTCGCACGTCCCTCACGTTGCGCCAGCCATATCGACTTGCCTTGCTCGCGCAGATGCTTGATATAGGCACTCAGCTGCTTCGCATTCGCCAACTGTGCATGTGCACCCGCTCCGCGTTTTACGACGAAGCAGCGGTTGAAACGCACGAACCACTCAATCCATTTGTAGGCAAACAGGTTGTTGCCGATACCTATGAACGGACGAATGAAGTACTTGCAGCGCAACAACATCGACAACCACGCTGCATCCAGCACGATGTCGCGGTGGTTGGTCAGGAAGAACGCACCCTTCTTGATATCTTTCTCTATCTGCTTGCGGTCACCTAGGTAGTCCAGCCGGATACCCTTCGTCGTGCGTTTCGACAACAGCCACAACGCCGGAAACGCAAACAGAAAATCGCATATCGTCAACAACCATCCTACGCGATATGCACGAATGTCTTTAAATTTATCCATAGTTCTCTAATGCAGCTTTCGATGCTTCCCGATAAGCCACCATCAGGCCTCCTGTGCCCAGTAGCGTCCCGCCAAAATAGCGTACCACCACTACCAGTATGTTGTCCAGCCCGCGGGCATCTATAGACCTCAGTATCGGCGCACCGGCAGTACCGTGCGGCTCGCCGTCGTCCTTCGTACGCCAGAGGTTCGCTCCCAGACGGTAGGCGTAGCACACGTGCCGCGCATCGTGGTATTTCTTCTTGTACCACGCCACACGCGCCTTGGCTTCCTCCTCGTCCTTGATCGCCTCCGCGAAACCTAAGAACTTGCTTCCTCGGTCCTTATATATCCCTTCTGCCGCCACTTACAGTCCTAACTTATGCCTGATGTCGCTCGGTATCGCATTCTTGTGTACCAGAACATCGTTGGTCTTGTATTGCATGAAGGCCTCGCTGATGTACCATATTCCCTTGTAGTCCGAACGCATCGTGCCCCACGAGTTCTTCACCATATAATAGCGCTTGCCGTTCTGGTCCTTGGCGGTACCGAAGATTTGCATGCCGTGGTCGTCGGTCGTCTCCCAGTTGTCGAACGCATCCTGGCGCATCTGTTGCGTGATGGTCTTCTCCGGCAACGGGCGCTTCGTCAGTTCCTCTTTCTTCTTATCCGCACTCATGCCGACCCATTTGGCCATGTCGCTACCGGTGATATCTGCTCCGTGGTCATCGTCGGGTACTACGCCGATACCTTTTCGCGTGAAGCCCACTTCACTCACGTCCGCACCCCAGGCCAGCGTGTAACCGTGTGCCAGCGCGTGGTCGATGATGCGCATCATGTCTTCCAGCGGCACGTTGTACATCTGGTCCATACGCCAGTTGTCCGGCACTTCCAGTGCAAAACGCTCGTAGAAGGGGTGGTGGGTATAGCTGGTGATCGACACGTAGTCCTCTGCCTTCAGGCCCAGACTCTCCACGTAGCTCTTCGGCGTGTACTGCTTGCCTTCGTAGGCAAAAGTGTCGGGACACTGACCCAGATAGGTGTCGTATATACCTTGCAGCGCCTCGCGCCATACCGGACTCAGTTTCTTCTGACCCGTCAAGGCTTTCACAAACCCGCCGGCCACTTTGTCCAACTCACCGTGTACAGGCAGCGTGTCGGCCGCTGTCCAACCGTAGCGAATACCCGGCATCACACTCTTCGGTACCAGACCATAATGGCCCATGCAGTAGATCACGTCGTATGCACTACCGCCTCCGGCGAACTTCACGTCGTTGTACATCCTCACGCAGTAGGTCGCGCGGTCCAGCATCGTCTTGCTCACCACGTACATCGGACTCAGTTCTACTTCCTTGCCTTGTGTACGCAGTATCTCGCTCTCCAGAAAACCCAGCGTCGAGAACGCCCAACAGGTACCACTACGGTGCTGGTCCCGTACCGGCGTGATAGCTATGCTATCAACCGTCGTAAACACAAACCCGCTATCTGTTTTCGCCGTGTCTATCGCGGCACTATCCAGCATCAATGCTGCCAAAATACTAAGTAACATCATAATTATTCGGGGAATTCCATTAAATATGCTTTTATAAACGCGTCAATGTCGCCGTCCATCACGGCATTCACATTGCTCGTCTGGTAGTTGGTCCGGTGGTCTTTCACGCGGCGGTCGTCAAACACATAACTGCGTATCTGGCTGCCCCATTCAATCTTCTTCTTGCCGGCCTCCACTTTTGCCTGCGCCTGACGTCTCTTTTCCAACTCCAACTCATAGAGTTGACTTCTCAAATGCCTTAACGCATTCTCTCTGTTCTTCGGCTGGTCACGCGTCTCCGTGTTCTCTATCACGATCTCGTCCGGCTGACCTGTGAGCGGGTTGACAAATTTATAGTGCAGTCGCACGCCCGATTCCACTTTGTTGACGTTCTGACCGCCGGCTCCCGAGCTGCGGAAGGTGTCCCAACTCAGTCCTGCCGGGTTCACCTCTACCTCTATCGTGTCGTCAATCAGGGGCACGACAAACACACTCGCAAAACTCGTCATACGCTTGCCCTGCGCGTTGTACGGACTCACGCGTACCAAGCGGTGCACGCCGTTCTCGCTCTTCAGGTAGCCGTACGCCATGTCGCCTTCTATGTTGAATGTCACGGTCTTGATACCCGCTTCGTCGCCTTCCTGCAGGTTCTCGATCGTCACCTTGTAATCGTGCTTTTCGCAGTAGCGCATATACATGCGCATCAGTTGTTCCGCCCAGTCTTGCGCCTCTGTGCCACCTGCACCCGACACAATCTTCAGCACGGCCGGCATCTGGTCTTCCTCATGACTCAGCATGTTCTTCATCTCCAGGTCTTCCACCTCTGCCAGCGCATGAGCATACGCCTGATCTACTTCCTCTTCGGTCACCAGCTCTTCCTTGTAATAGTCGAACGCCAGCGCCAGTTCTTCTACTGCCGCACGCACGCCCTCATAGCCTTCTATCCAGCGCTTGATACCTTTCACTTTGCGCATCTGCGCCTCCGCGGCCTTCGCGTCATCCCAGAAGCCCGGAGCCTGCGTATGCAACTCTTCTTCTTCCAGTTGTATACGCTTCTCGTCTATCTGCAAGTACGCCTTCAGCTTGTCTGCGCGCTGTTGTACATCTTTCAGTTGTTCTATCGTTATCATATCTACT
The DNA here is from genome assembly GCA_002351925.1 of Bacteroidales bacterium UBA2800. Taxonomy (GTDB): domain Bacteria; phylum Bacteroidota; class Bacteroidia; order Bacteroidales; family Paludibacteraceae; genus Colicola. Next base: position 570 of record DEHM01000012.1, on the reverse strand, counting down.
AAATTAGCGTGCAAAGATACTGCTTTTTTTTCATATACGCAAGAAAAAACACAATTTTCTGCCCGCTTCACGCACGCGCGCGTTCCTATTAATACGCGTGCGCTAAAAGTCGAAGACGAACAGAATGCCCATTTTCGCCTTCTTCGCCCGCTTTCGCTAAAAAAGCCTAAAAAATTGACCATTGATAATCAGGCAGTTACAAAAAAAATGCAAAAAAAATGCAAAAATATTTGGTCATATCAAAAAAAAGCAGTACTTTTGCATCCGCTTTCGCTCAAAAAACGGTTTGACCCAAGAACGAGAGCAATGATCTTTGAAAGAATGTCTATTCATAACAAGATTGTAGTACAAGAATATTTACGATCTCTTAATTGAGATTCGTGAGGTTCCCTAAAAATTCTACACTTGATAAATCGATTATTCTGAGCTATCTTATAAAATTTCTTTTTTACAACGAAGAGTTTGATCCTGGCTCAGGATGAACGCTAGCGACAGGCCTAACACATGCAAGTCGAGGGGCATCGCGGGAGAAGCTTGCTTTTCCTGGCGGCGACCGGCGCACGGGTGCGT
>DEHM01000011.1:7312-17246 GCA_002351925.1 Bacteroidales bacterium UBA2800 | reverse complement strand
GTACCTTTGCACCCGATTTTGTGCGCAAGTGCGCATAGAGGCGTTGTGCGGGTATATATAAAGTACATAGTATGCGTGTGTATGTTGCTGTTTTCTTTGGGGATAACGGCAGCCACCTCTATCGTAAACAACGGCCGGGATCGCGACTGGATAGGCGGAACCAATAAGTTCCACACTACCCGAGGCAACGATTTCTGGTTGACATTCATGAGCAATAATATGTACGACCCGGAAGCGCCGGAGAACGCCAACGGCCGTTTTGAGATGAAAGTGATCATCTCCGCCAATGAAGCCATGACGGTCAATATCGCGGCAGGCACGACGAATATCTCTCAGCAGATTAGTGCAGGTACCACTATCGTCGATGTTCCGTATAACCAGAGTATCTATCTGTTGCATAGCGAGGAAACGGGCAAAAAAGGTGTGCATGTGTATGCCGCCAAAGCCGATGCCAAGAAGGAGTTCTCCTGTTTCCTCTACAGCCGTGTGCAAGAGTCGCCGGTGACTTCGCGTGACGCTTCATTGGTCATTCCTACGAATCATCTGGGCAAAGAGTATATTATTCAGACCTATCCGGAGGATGTCTACTCGTCTCAGTTCGCGGTCATAGCTACCGAGAACAATACCAATGTAACCATCAAGCCGACGATGGACACCGATGGCAACCACACAGCCGGCCAGTCGTTCACGATCTCTCTGAACAAAGGTGAGGCCTACTTGGTAGCCTCCAAACGTCGTGATCCCGGAACCACCGGTTTTGCGGCAGATTTGAGTGGTTCGTTCGTCTGCGCCGACAAGCCTGTAGCCGTCTTCAACGGCAACCAACAGACGGGTATTCCTAACAAAGAAGGTTACTCACAGGACTTCATGGTAGAGCAAACTATTCCTGTCGAACAATGGGGTACGGAGTTCTATCTGAGCACGCTGACCAACACCAAGTCGAACATCGTCTATGTGACGGCCGCCGAGGACAACACGACGGTGGAGGTGACCATTACCAATGCGTCGGGAGCGACCAGTACGCTGCCGCCCTTCTCGCTCAACCAGGGTCAGACGCTGCAGGCGATTACCCTGAATGACCAGAGCCGTAAAGAGGTATATGTCCGCAGTACGAACAACAAGAAGATAGCCTGCTTCGTCTACATGACTACCGCCGCAGAGAACAAGATTTGCGACGACACCGGACTATCCGACCTCTGCTATATCTATGGCGACCCGGCTAATGCCATGATGCCCGCGTGGAACCATCGTGTGGACACCATGAACTTCTACACCGACCGTCTGGATCCGCAAGGAGGCGACGCTATCCCGCAGCATTTCTATGCTTATATCGTCACTCGTTCGGCAGATGTAAGTAAGATTTACCGAAAGAGACCTAACGGCACGAACGAAGCCCTAAATTCATACTTCCGTCAATTCGCACACAACGGAGCAGTTGCTTATGCGCATATCGCATTGCCGGACAATGAGAGGTATCATGAGTTTGTGACCACCGGCGGAGAAGGATTTATTGGTATGGTGTATGCGCTGACAGAGGCGCAAGGCTATTTCTATACGTTGGGCTTCAAACCGCCTCACCCGCTCGACTCACTCTTTGTGACGAACACCACCGAAGTGACGATGTCGAAGAACACCTACCACGTAGACAGTCTCGACAACCACGGTTGGTACCAACGTCAAGAGAGAGAATGGATAGAAACGCGTCTGGACACAGCGATTGTGTGCGACAGTTCGTGGGTCAACTGGGCAGTGGAGACACCGGCTGAGCGACCCATCAAGCAGATAGAATGGACGATCTTCGACGTGACGGAAGGTCGCTCCACGCTCAGCGGATACCCGCAAAACGGCGATGCAACAGGTGAGGTGCACACGTTGCGTCATCAGTTTATCCTGCCCGAAGAGACACCGGAAGAGCGTCATCAGTTCTTCGAATATGAGATACAAGCTGTCATGTATCGCGATCGTCTGTTGTGTACCGAAGACGACGACACGGACACCTTAAAGACTACCGTGCGCGTGACGCGTATATACAACGACACCGCGTTCCGCGTGCTCTGCGTAGGCGACACGCTCCGCTTCTTCTACGACAGTCTGTACAACCAAGATAACCTCTCGCTCTATCGTCCCGATTCCGCTGCTACCAATTTCATTGGCGTAAAACGCGGACAAGGTGACCGGTACATAAAAGAATGGCATTATCAACTGGAAGTGGGCAAATACGACACGCTGAGCCGTCATTATCTCTCGCAAGCGGGATGTGACTCGACGATGACCTTGGTACTCTTTGTCTGCGACACGTTCCAGTTCTACGACACCATCCATCTCTGTCATAACAAGACGCTCGACTATCACGGTCAGACCATCAGCGGCAGCAGTTACCGCCTATCGGACACCATAGATATCAAGCGTCAGTTCCGCACAGAGGCGTGTGAATGTCAGTTGACGCCGGATATCCGTAAGTTCCGCGACAAGAGCGGCAAGATGTTCTTGGGTTGCGACTCGACGTACTATCTGCATCTGTTTGTACATCCCGACTACCTGATTCGTCAACGTGATACCGTCTGTCTGGACCGCAACGGCCACGGTTCGTACAACTGGTCGATTCAGTACGGCACACAGACACGTACCATACGCGAGACGGACCTCACTTGGAGCGAAGCCGATCAGGCACTAAAAGGTGTGTTCCGCGATACAATGAAGACTCGCACCTGCCCTGATTGTGAGGGCGGAGGCTGCGACTCTATCCACGAGTTGACAATCCTGATGCCGCAGGCGTATTACTTCCCTGTGGAGAACGTCGACTGGTGTATGTTGCATTACGACGAGAGTCGTCATGACACCGTTCATCAGTATTATCGTTGGGCGGGACACCGTGACGGCGAACCGTACGTGGAGTTGCGTACCGGCGGTACCTACTACGATGAGTGTCATACCACGCGTTACGGATGTGACTCTATCTATACGCTCAACCTGACCTATAAATCCGCCGGTCATGAACTCTACTGGCCGCAGATAGATACTGTCTGCTTCGACAGCACGGCGCTCTATGACTGGAAAGACGAGAAAGGTCGTGTTATCGAGCAAGTGCCTCTCAACGTGAATATCCCGCGGAATGCACGCTGCACGACGATCTACCGTCATTGGGAAGCCGGTTGCGACACTGTCTATGCACTCCATCTGACGATTCTGCCGAAGTACTATATCGTAGATCCGGTACTTATCACCCAGGAGCAGGTGTATCATTGGGATGTCAACAACGTCACCTACGGCGGTAGCAAGACTACTCTACCGCACGATGTAACCATCTACGACGACACCACGTATGTGCGTGTTGATTTCACGACTACGCCTGTAGGAACTCGCTCCTGCGACAGTATCCGTGTGCTCTTCTTGCGCGTCGGTTCGGTCTATCGCGATGAGGTGAACGATACGGTGTGCGGCAATGACAAACAGTTCGTCTGGGAAGAGACGCGCCCGGAGTATTACGGCACGCACGGCGGACCTTTCGTTCGTAAGACTATTCATGAGTCGGAATTGCCGGCGCCGGGCACAAACCGTACCTACGAAGATCCCTATACGACTACGCTGGGCTTCGACTCAATCTTCTACCTTACCCTCTATCGTGCGCATAGCTACGTTGACACCACGCATGCGGAAGAGTGTCGCCAGCGCGTAGCGGGTGCACGCTACGTATGGCCGGGTCATGAAGGACGTCAGATCTACGACCGCTGGGGGGATCCGATGCCGTATATACCGCTCAATTTTGACGGAGACTTCTATTATGTCGACACGATGACTACTACGGTAGGCTTCCCCTGCGACAGTATTACCGTACTCCATCTGCACGTCAACCCGTATTATGACTTCGATAAGGAATTGACAGCTTGTCAGTTCAGCGATTTTGCATGGGAGAATCTGCCGGGCAACACCCGTCCTGACTCAATCATGGATGCCAACGGCGTCAAACTGACCGGTGCTATCCCGACCAACCACACGGGAACTTATGAGTATACCTTGCGGTTCCACACGATACACGACTGCGACTCGGCATGGCATCTGACGCTCCATATCGACACCGTCTATCTCGTACCTGAAGAGATTACCGAGCGCTCGATGTGTGACAACGAGGCGATACAGTTTCTCGATCAGACTATCTACGGAGTCAACTATCCCGACAAACCGGAAGGCGAAGAGGGTATCTCCGTACCGGGTTCTGACCGTTGGTACACCTTCGACCTGACCGGCTTTATGCCGAGCAGCAACGGTTGTGATAGTGCCGTACAGCACCGTATCACGCTCTACCGTACGTATTTCTTCCCGGAGAGCGAGCAGGTATGTCAAGGTACTCCTTACAGTTGGCACGGGCTGGATATCCCGACGAATGTAGCAGCTGGTATCTACACCTTCCGTGATCCGATCAATAAGACGGAATTCGGGTGCGACTCTATCCACGAGTTGACACTCCGTATCGACTCGGTATACCATATCCACGAGTCTCTCTCCATATGCGACTACGATACCATCAGCTGGCAAGGCAAGCACTACCGCGGCGAGCGCTTCGTGGGTACTGCACCGGGCTATCTTACTGTTAAGTCGGACACAACGTATTTGGATACCGTCGAGATAGGCACACGCTATACACATTGCGACTCGACCTACTATCTGGCGCTGCGCGTAGCTCCGAGCTACAATAACACCATTACCTACAACGTCTGCGACAACGACTCCAGCCTCGAGGCCCATGTCTATGAGTTCCGCGACACGCAAGGTCATTACTATCGCGACTCGCTGGTGTTCGATCCTGACAAACGAGACATGCCTGGCGTAAGGAAAGACACTACGATGCAGATTATCTCCCACATGTTGCAGACCTATGAGGGTTGCGACTCGATGGTGACATATAAGGTCGTTGTCCACCCCACCTACCACTTTATTGATGCGGACAAAGGTTGTGCAGGCTACGCCATCGAATGGCGCGGAGAAACCATCAGCGGTACCGGTACCTATTTCGACCACCAGTACACCAGTACCTGGGGGTGCGACTCGGTATATGAGCTGGACTTCTACGTCAAGCCGTTTAAGACCGTGACGATCTTCGATCAGGTCTGCGCGAACCACACGTATTACCGCACCGATACCGTCGGCGAGACCATCTTCGAGGAAGCCGTTTGGCGACCGGGCGAGCGGTGGCCGGATATCGACAAAGGCGAATACCGCGACCTGCACTATGTAGGTGCCGATGGTTGCGACAGTATCGTGTATAAGTACTACCTGACCGTTTGTCCGGTATATGTCTTCGATGCGGCTACCGATGGTATCTGTTCGGGCGATACGTTCTATTCGGCCGAACTGGATCATGCGTGGGCGAAGTTCGCCTATGAGTTCGATACAGACACGTTTGTTGTGCCTTACGACACTGTCTTCCGCGACACGCTGGCTACCATTATGGGTTGCGACTCTATCTACAACCTTACGGCCCATGTCTACCCCGCCTATCGTCATATCAGCTACGACACCATCTGTTCGAATGGCAGCTATGTCTGGGCCGCACGTGACGAGCGTCCGGATAGCCTGCTGACTGATCTGGAGCCGGGTATACACTATCTGCGCGACAGCTTCCTGACCCTGGATGGTTGCGACTCTATCTACGAGATGCAACTCTGTGTCAACATAGCCTATCTGGAGATAGACAGTATCAAACTCTGTGCCGACGAGACGCTCTTCTGGTACGGCTATTACTACGAGCACATGGCGCCGGGTGAGTACTTCGAAGAGATACACGAGTTCACGCTGCAGGGTTGCGACTCTATCCACCAGCTCTACTTGTTTGTCAAGGATACCACCAACCAGTTCGACACTATCACCATCTGTAAAGGCGACACCGCTTTTGTGGCCGAGCACATGTACATGCTGGCCGGTGACTACAAAGATACAACGCTCAATGCCGACGGTTGCCACCATTTCATCTATACCCATCTGATTGTTATTCCGCCTACGGTACCGACCGTCTGGGCAGAAGATCCGATGTGTCAAAGCGAGGCAGCCTTCGACCTCTATTACACCTACACCAGCGCTACGCCGATATCCTACTCGCTCTATTTCGATAGCGTAGGACAATCGATGGGCTTCGAGGATATGATAGATGTGCCTATTACCGAGTATTCCAACCCGATGGTCATCACCGTACCTATCCCCTATCGTGACGACGACCGCAAACAGTATCCGCGTCCGGATGACTATACTATCCACTTGGTATTGGACAACGGTATATGCCAGCATCCTGAGGCAGATTGCTTCCGCGATTCTACCTTCACGATGAACTATCCGGCATGGCTTACCGAACAACGTTTCGGCGACGTGATAGCCCTGCTGAACGATAAGTACAACGGTGGATATGTCTGGACAAGCTACCAATGGTATCTGGGTGACTCGATGCTGATAGGCCAGACGCTGCCTTATCTCTATGAGCCGATGGGTCTGCATGTAGGAGAGCAATATCATGTTCGTCTGACACGTGAGGGCGAAGAAGTATCCTTCCCCACCTGCCCCATTACCGCAATTGCTAATCCGGTGCCGGACGACAAAGCACCCACTATGGGCTATCTGTCCGTCACACCTACCTATATCGTCAGCGGCAACCCGCGCGTACATATTCTCTCGCGCAAAGACGGAACATACCGCGTGACGAACGGAGGTAGCGGTCAGCTGGTAGCACAAGGTATCTTCCGTGCCGACGTGACGGAAGTGGTGTTGCGGCCTGTGCCCGGTGTATACATCTTCCAACTCTGGTCGGCAGAGACGCCGGAAGAGCCCTATCGTAGAATAAAAGTCCTTATGGGTAACTGATGAAGACGCGTATATACATAGTATTGCTGTTCTGCTGGTTGAGTATTCCGCTGGCAGCTCAGTTGCGTTTTCAGATGGCAGAACGCTGGGAATTCCGTCTGCAGGAACTCAACGACCGCTTCACTACGCGTGATGTGGACGGTTCTACCGATCGTTTCCAGGGTCTGCACACGGGACAGTATAGCGGCACTCACCATCTGTTCGGCCTTTCCACCGAAGGCGGTTGGTCGTCGCATCTGACCACCATGCCGCACGTCAAGAACACGCCGGGCGGCGGAAGTATCGGTCTGCACCTACTCTACGAGTACCAGTATTCCGGCCTGTTGGTACAGACGGGCCTCGGCGTGGTCTACCAGAACTGTACCAACGCCATCAGCGACACGTCGATCTACCACGAGCATATGCACGACAAATGGCAAGGAGTGGACGATGTGGAGTTCCGCTTGCGTCATGATTTCTACGACCGTCGCGATCAATCGCAGAACCTCTACGGACAAGTGCCTATCTACGTGGGCGGTTATATCATCGGCGGCTGGGGCGTAGGTTATTATCTGGCTGGACTCAAGTTCAACTATGCTTTCTGGGGCAACACCCGCGTCAACCTGACTGGCTCCACCTCCGGACAATACGAACGTTATGTGGGCGAGTGGGTTGAGATGGACAACCACGGCTTCCGCAAGGATGTACCCATTGAGCGGAGCGGTAGCCGACTCAACATGAAGTTCGATGTGCTGCTGCATGCCGAGATGGGCTATGAATGGTCAAGTTATCGCGGCAACAACTACTATCGCAACAGTAGTCTCGGTCAACTGGATGCCCGCTATCGAATAGGCGGATATATCGACTTCGGCGTACTCAACGTCTGTCCGAACAGCGATAAGCCGTTCTACGAGACACCTATGGAGACCATCTACGATTTCCCGACCTACCGGATGTACCACGCGTTCTCTACCAAAGATGCACAAAGCGCCTGGATGCGCAACATCTTTGTGGGAGTACGTCTGACAGTGCTCTTTGGTCTGCCGGCACAACAGAAATGTATCCTATGTGACACCAAACATAAATATCAATAATCGCAATATTTCGACATCATGAATATTTCGTACAATTGGCTCAAACGCTACATCGCGCTGACGGATGACGCGCAGACGGTAGCAAAGATTCTGACTTCTATCGGCCTGGAAGTAGGTACGGTAGAGGAAGTAGAGACTATCCGCGGTGGTTTGCGCGGATTAGTGGTAGGTGAGGTACTAACCTGTGAAGCCCACCCTAATTCCGATCATTTGCATATTACCAAAGTGAACGTCGGTGAGGCTGAACCGCTGCCTATCGTTTGCGGTGCGCCCAACGTAGCTGCGGGACAGAAAGTCATTGTAGCGACTGTGGGTACGGTGCTCTATGACGGCGACGAGTCGTTTACGATCAAGAAAGGCAAGCTGCGCGGCGAGGAGAGCTGGGGTATGATCTGTGCCGAAGATGAGATCGGTGTAGGTACTGACCACGCGGGTATCATCGTGCTGCCGGCCGATACACCGGTGGGCATGAAAGCAGCCGACTACTACCACATCGAGAACGATACGATCATTGAGGTGGATATCACTCCTAACCGCTCTGACGCTGCTTCGCACTACGGCGTAGCACGCGATCTGTACGCGTACTACAAGGCGCACGGACAGAATATTGCACTGACCAAGCCGAGCGTAGAAGGATTCAGTATTCAGAATTCAGACCTGCCGGTCAAGGTGACCGTAGAGGCACCGGATGCCTGTCCGCGCTATTCGGGCGTGAGCATCAAGGGCGTGGAGATCAAGGAGTCGCCGGAATGGCTCAAGAATAGCCTGCTCGCTATCGGTCTGCGTCCGATCAATAACATCGTCGATGTGACCAATTTCGTGCTCCACGAGTGCGGTCAGGCCTTGCACGCCTTCGATGCCGATAAGATAAAGAACCACGATATCCACGTACGCTACGCCCGCCAAGGCGAGAAATTCGTTACTTTGGACGGCGTAGAGCGCGAGATGAATGACCACGATCTGATGATTGCCAACAGCGACGAGGCAATGTGTATCGCCGGTGTGTTCGGTGGTCTGGAGAGCGGCGTGACGGAGAACACGAAGAATGTGTTCCTCGAGAGCGCTTATTTCGATCCCGTAACCATCCGTAAGACCAGCCGTCGTCATCAACTGCAAACGGATGCCTCGTTCCGCTACGAGCGCGGTTGTGATCCCAATAACACGATCTACGTACTCAAACGTGCTGCCCTACTCATTCAGGAAGTAGCCGGCGGACAGATCGCCATGGAGATCACGGATACCGTGAACGGCGATTTCAAGCCGTGGGACGTAACGATCGATATCAACCGCGTCAACTCGCTCATCGGCAAAGCTATCGGCGAAGAGACGATCGAAACGATACTCAAAGCGCTGGAGATCAAGATAGTCGCCAAGAATGGCGACTCATGGCAACTCGCTGTTCCTCGTTACCGCGTGGATGTACAGCGCGAGTGCGATGTAGTGGAAGATATACTTCGTATATACGGCTACGACAATGTCGAGTTCCCGGACAAGCTGAACACCAGCCTGGCGTACGGCGTCAAGCCCGACCCGGAGAAACTGCGCCGTAAGATAGCCGAGCAGTTGACGGCACAAGGCTTCAACGAGATTCTCAATAACTCGCTGACGAAGGTTAGCTATTACGAACCGCTCAAGCAGATGCCGTTGGCCAACTGCGTGAAGATCATGAATCCGCTGAGTCAGGATTTGGGCGTAATGCGTCAAACCCTACTCTTCGGTGGTCTGGAATCGATTGCCCGCAACGCCAACCGCAAGAACAACGACCTAAAGTTCTATGAGTTCGGCAACTGCTATCATTTCAATGCCGCTGTGCGTGAGGGTAACGACGAGGACCCGCTGCGTGCATACTCGGAGGAGCCGCATCTCGGACTCTGGCTCACCGGTAACAAAGCCGCACAGAGCTGGGTGCGCAAAGAGGAGAAGACTTCGTTCTATCAGCTCCACGCGTACGTGAACAATATATTCGTGCGCATGGGCGTAGATTTGGCAAAGGTTACCGTGGAGCGTCTGGAGAA
>DEHM01000011.1:0-7239 GCA_002351925.1 Bacteroidales bacterium UBA2800 | reverse complement strand
GGCTATATCGGTATCGTGGCTCGCAAGCAACTCAAGGCCTTCGATATCGATCAGGAAGTGTTCTATGCTGACCTCGATTGGAAAGCGCTGCTCAAGCAGAACAAACAATACAAAGCCGTTATCAACGACCTGCCGAAATATCCGGAAGTGAAGCGTGACTTCGCGCTGCTCGTAGATAAGAACATCGAGTTCGCTGATTTGGCTCGTGCCGCTTTCGGGGCAGAGAAGAAACTGCTTAAGAACGTGTTCCTGTTCGATGTCTATGAAGGCAAGAACCTTGAGGAAGGTAAGAAATCCTACGCCCTGAGTTTCATCCTCCAAGATGCCGAGAACACGCTGAAGGATACGCAGATAGAGAATGTCATGAACCGCCTGAAGAAGGCCTTTGAAGACCAGTTCCATGCTACCCTCCGCTGATCAGAACGAAATACTCAGACGCCGCACGTTTGCGATCATCTCGCACCCGGATGCCGGTAAGACCACGCTGACCGAGAAACTCCTTCTCTACGGCGGGGCTATCCATGTGGCGGGTGCGGTAAAGAGCAATAAGATCCGCAAGACGGCTACATCCGACTGGATGGAGATCGAGAAGCAACGTGGTATATCCGTAGCGACGTCCGTCATGGGCTTTGACTACTCGGGTTATCACATCAACATCCTCGATACTCCGGGTCACCAGGACTTCGCGGAAGACACTTTCAGAACCTTGACTGCTGTCGATTCAGCCATCGTGGTTATCGACTCCGCCAAGGGTGTGGAGACACAGACTCGTCGTCTGATGGAGGTGTGCCGCATGCGCAAAACACCCGTCATGGTGTTCATGAACAAGATGGACCGTGAGGGAAAGGATCCCTTCGATCTGATGGACGAGGTGGAGCGTGAATTACAAATCAGGGCAACACCTGTCACGTGGGCGAACGGACAAGGCTTGAAATTCGAATCCGTCTTCGCACTCAATCAGCGGCCAGAAGATATAAGCGGAAAGTTGGCCGATGACCTCGAGATGGTCGATGGCGTGTACCCGGAATTCGATAAAGAAGCCTATCTCCGTGGCGAGTTGGCACCGGTATTTTTCGGTTCGGCCTATAAGACAATCGGCGTACAGGAGCTGTTGGATTTCCTGGTGACCAATGCCCCTTCCCCACTCCCGGTGACAGCAGAAGAGCGTACCGTTGAACCGATGGAGGATAAGTTCACAGCTTTCTGCTTTAAGATTCATGCCAACATGGATCCGAACCACCGCAGTTGTATCGCGTTCTTTAAGATCTGCTCGGGTAAGTTCCTCCGTAACACCTATTACTACCACGTACGCAAAGACCAGCAGATGCGTTTTGCCGCACCGACATGCTTCATGGCGCAGAAGAAAGAGACCGTCGATGAGGCGTTTGCCGGTGATGTAGTAGGTCTGCCCGATACGGGTAACTTCAAGATAGGCGACACGCTGACGGCAGGCGAACACCTGCATTTCAAAGGTCTACCCTCTTTCTCGCCGGAGATGTTCAAGTATATCGACAACGCCGACCCGATGAAGCAGAAGCAACTGGAGAAAGGTGTTAACCAACTGATGGACGAGGGTGTGGCACAGCTGTTTGTAAGCCAACTCAACGGACGTAAGATCATCGGAACGGTGGGACAACTGCAGTTCGAGGTAATCCAGTACCGCTTGGAGCATGAGTATCAGGCCAAATGCAAATGGCAACCGCTGCAGATGTACAAAGCCTGCTGGATAGAGAGCGACGACGATGCCGAACTCGATATGTTCAAGAAACGCAAGGCGCAGTATATGGCGTACGACAAAGAAGGACGTGACGTCTTCATGGCCGACAGCGCCTATGTCCTGAGCATGGCGCAACAGGACTACAAGCATATCAAATTCCACTTTACGAGTGAGTTTTAACAAAAATAATACTATTATGAAAAACAAATCGCTTCAATTTCGCCTCATCGTGATGAACTTCTTGGAGTTCGCCGTTTGGGGTTCGTATCTGATCTGTATGGGACGTTACCTGTCCGAGCACGGCATGGGTACGCACATCGGTATTTTCTACTCTATCCAGGGTATCGTATCTATCTTTATGCCTGCACTGATGGGTATCGTAGCCGATCGCTGGATCCCGGCGCAGAAGACCTTGAGTCTCTGCCATCTGCTGGCTGGTCTATTCATGGGCGCTGCCGGTATCTATGGTATCGGCGCCGGCGATGCTGTTCAGTTTGGACCGCTGTTCTCGCTCTATGCGCTGTCGGTAGCGTTCTACATGCCTACTATCGCGCTGACCAACTCGGTGGCCTTCAATGCCCTGGTAAAAGCCGGTATGGACACCGTTAAGGACTTCCCGCCGATCCGTGTCTTCGGTACCGTAGGTTTTATCGCTATGGAGTGGTGCATTGACCTGATGGGCTTCCAGTCGACGGCACACCAGTTTGCTATCAGTGGTGGTCTGAGCCTCCTGCTCGCCGCATATTCGCTGACTTTGCCTAATTGCGAGGTTAACAAGTCGGCTGGTAAAGTGGATCTCGTGGAGGCACTGGGTCTCAAGGCCTTTACGCTCTTCAAGCAGAAGAAAATGGCGTTGTTCTTCATCTTCTGTATGTTCCTCGGCGTCAGCCTGCAGATTACCAATGGTTTTGCCACGCCGTTCCTCGGCAGTTTTGCGGCAGCTCCGGAGTTTGCAGAGGCTTTTGCTGTGAAACACAGTACGATGCTGGTATCCATCAGCCAGATTTGCGAGGCCGTTTGTATCCTTCTGATTCCGTTCTTCCTCAAGCGTTTCGGTATCAAGAACGTGATGTTGCTCGCTATGTTTGCTTGGGTACTCCGTTTTGCCTTCTTCGGTGCCGGCGACCCGGGTATGCCGGGCGTTCTGCTGTTCGTACTGAGTTGTATCGTATACGGCTTTGCGTTTGACTTCTTCAACATCTCCGGTGCGCTGTATGTTGACCAAGAGACCGATCCGTCGATGCGTTCGAGCGCACAGGGTCTGTTTATGGTGATGACCAACGGTATCGGCGCTACTATCGGTACGTTGGCAGCTCAGGCGGTAGTCAACAAGAATGTCTACGCGCTGGGCAATGCCGCACAGTTTGCAGATGTATGGGCAGGCTGGAAAGCGTCCTGGTACTCTTTTGCAGCATACGCACTCGTCGTAGCTATCGCGTTCTGGATCTTCTTCCCGAAGACTCCGGTCAACAAGAACATCGAGATTAAGCACTAATTGGTGTAAGGTGTAAAGTGTAAGGTGTATCAGAAGGAACTTAGATATTACTTTTCTACGCCGATAGCGTATATCGTCATCGGTCTTTACCTCTTGGCCATCAGCCTCTTCCTCTGGGTCATCCCCGGTCAATGGAATATCATTGACTCGGGGTACGCCCAGGTGGATGGACTGTTCCAACTCAGCCCCTGGCTCTTTATGTTGCTCTGTCCGGCGTTAACGATGCGTCTCTTTGCCGAAGAGCGGCAAACGGGTATTTGGGATTTGCTTCGCACCAAGCCTGCCCCGCTTTGGCGCATCGTAGCGGGCAAGTATTTCGCCGCATGGACATTGGTTTTGATAGGTCTGCTGCCGTGTTTTGTGCACTATTTTGTGGTGGCCTATATGGCCGAACCGATGGGCAATCTGGATAGCGGAGCTTTCTTGGGTTCGTTTGTCGGGCTAATTCTGCTCAGCGGCACTTTCATGGCTATCGGACTCTTCTGCGCCACGCTGAGCAAGAGCCAGATTGTTTGCTATATACTCGGAGCACTCGCCTGTTTTGTGCTCTATTGGCTGCTGCTGCAAGAGCACTACTCCAGCCTCTCGCGCGGCGTCATCGATCTGCGCGACGTGCTTTTCTTCCTCTCGATAGCTGTTATAGCCATCGTAGCTGCTATTTTTACTATTGATAAACTGACTCGCAAATGACCCGCATCGGTGTTTTAAGCGATACCCACGGTTTGTTGGACAAACGCGTACTGGAACATTTCCGGGATGTGGATGAGATTTGGCACGCAGGAGACATAGGCAGCGATGAGGTATTGCGCCGCCTGCGGGAGTTCAAGCCTACGCGCGCCGTATATGGCAATATGGATAGCGGCGACGTACGCTATTCTTTGGATGAGTTCTATCGTTTCCGCGTAGAGGATGTCAACGTGCTGATGACGCATATAGGCGGCTATCCGGGACATTACAACCCCTGGCTCATTCCTATGTTCCGCAAGGCACTGGCTAACTACGACGATCCGAACCATCGTATCGATCTGTTCGTTTGCGGACACAGCCACATACTGAAAGTGCAGTACGATGCACAATTCCGTTTCCTCACCATGAATCCGGGAGCGGCCGGCAAACAAGGCTGGCAGCCCTGTCAGACACTGCTGCGATTCTGCATCGACGGCAGTCAGATTAAGGACCTGGAAGTTATCGAATTGGAGCGATTATAGCCATTTTGCAAAGTCAAGTTTGCAAAATATGTTGTAAAACATAAAAAAATATTTGGCTATGTCGAAAAAAAGCAGTACCTTTGCAGCGAATTAAGAACAACCAATCTTTTTTGTACCTTAAAGTAAACAGACTAATACCTTAGAAACACAGTCGTCGCGATGACGGCTGTTTCGTTTTCTATAGCTACCTTTTTCGCTGATTATCAATGTATCACGAGACGCAGAGGACGCGAATCATCGTCTTCCGTCTTAAATTGCAGCAGGACGGGATCGTCGGGTTGCGGCAGCTTCACGCCGAACAACTCGGTGAAGGCCGACATACTCTTGTTGGTACGACGTTTGCGTTGCGTATGGCGTACTTCCTGCCGTTGCTCCTGAGAATAAGTCTTTTGGTAAGGCGGTATAATACCCTGCTTGGTAGCATGTACGATCTCCTCGGGCGTAGCAACGGTCAGGGCGGTATTGGCCTCACGGCTGCACTGCTCCGCAAAACGCATACGTGCCCCTTTGGTCATACCTACGGCCAATCCTTTCCATGCCTTAGGCGGATCCTGGCGCGTCATCTTACGCCATAGGCCGGTAGGTATCTCCTCGGAGATATAATACGGTGTCTCGCCGGGCACCAGCTGGAACGTCAGTTTCTTTCCCTTCAGTTTCACGCGCTTCGTCAGCGGCAGCTGTTCCGGTTCAACGATGGGTTGCTTCATGGGGTCATTGGGCAGCGTCAGCGCCACACGCAGTCCCAGATAGCCGCGACTCGTCTCCGGCGTATACCAACGGCGCACCGATATATGGCTATTGGCCACACAGTCGTCGTAACTGCCGCCGCGGGCGATACGATAGCTGCCGGTGTCGCATACACACGGATCAGTCGTAGCACCCATCGAATACGCACTGTACACATCCTCACACCACTCCGCTACGTTGCCCGTCATGTCGTATAGGCCTAACTCATTGGCCTGACGACGAGCAACAGGGTGCGACCAGTTGCCGGAGTTGCTGTTGGTCCAGCCTACGCTGTCAGCTATCTGACCGCCGGCATAACGCTGGTGCTCTGTGTACTGCCCGCCACGCGCTGCATATTCCCACTCTGCTTCGGTAGGCAGACGGAAAGGCAGGCCGGTGATGCTGTCCAGACGACGGACGAACTCCTTGCAGTCGTACCACGTGACATAAGAGATCGGATTGGTGGGATAACCACGCGGACTCAGCGACTCCTTGTCCGGCATCACGCTACGCCAGAGCTGGTACGTCACTTCCGTCTCGGCTATGTAATACGGCGAGAGAAAAACCAGGTGCACCGGTTTGTCGGTATACAGGTCTTTGTCGGTCTGATCGATAGTACCGCCCATCATAAACGAGCCGCCTTCTACACGGCGCATCGTCAGCGGGATATCGTTCACACGCAGCACCAGGCGCTGCAACGAGTCAGGAACAGCAGGCTGATGACGTTTAGCCATCATCGGCAACGCCATCACCAGCAAGAAGCATATATATAGGGTTTTGCGAATCACGAACTCTCTCATGCAATTATCGTGCCAAAACTAACGCT
Source organism: Bacteroidales bacterium UBA2800 (assembly GCA_002351925.1). Taxonomy (GTDB): domain Bacteria; phylum Bacteroidota; class Bacteroidia; order Bacteroidales; family Paludibacteraceae; genus Colicola. The sequence goes on along the minus strand of DEHM01000011.1, from coordinate 1,267 downwards.
TTGTCTTGTATTTCTTCAGGCCGTCTCGGTATAACCGAATCGACAATTCTTCCGAGATGTTTTTCTTATTCACCCGGGTCGGAGTGCAAACTATATGAGCATCGCTCATCGTTTGAATAAACTCTTTTAAGGCGGCCTTAATGTCACTACAATAGTCATTCAGTTTGCTTTGGATAGCCGCATTATCGTCAAACGTAGTAGAATAGGAATGTGTGACAATCCCGTCTTTTTTGACCTCCTTCGTAGTGCGCCCGCTGACCATCTTATACGTACATGCGATTTCCCCACTCAAAGAAATCGGGTGAATAACTCCCGCCGTGTCTATCGTAATAGACAACGGGATAGTTATCTCCAGACTATAGACATCGCTCAATCCGGCGTCGAAGGGTGCATATACAAAGTTTTTATTCAAGTATTCTTGCAGTACTTTAACGGCATTCGTTTCCTTCCGATTCGTTGATTGCGCATTATTAAGGCGGAAATTGACAGGGACCGTATATCTCACGCGCACGGGCTTGCCTTTTTGGATACCCGGTTTCCAGTTCGGCATAGAGCCGATAACACGTGCGGCTTCTATGTCGAGCGTAAGATCTCCGCCAGAACGGGCTATTTCTACATCCGTAATAGAACCGTCTTTATTGACGACAAACTGCACGACACTTGTGCCTTGAACACCATTCTCCTGCGCGATAACCGGATACTTGACAGTCTCGCTCAAGTATTTGGACAGTGCTTGCTGACCGCCCGGAAATTCAGGCATTTTTTCGACCACCGCCAACACCTGCTCATCCGTTCCCTCACCGATAATTTCGTCCGGTTGTCTGGTCGGCGGAGTTTGTATTTTGAAGATAACGGGGATGACATAACGTGCACGAACAGGCTGACCACTCATCGTGCCCGGTTTCCAATTGGGCATGGAGGCAATGACACGAGCGGCTTCTCTGTCGAGCCATTCGTTCTGCGCCGAACGAACCACTTTGATGTTGGTCAGAGAGCCGTCTTTCTCCACAACGGCCTCGCAATATACTTTGCCTTGTGCCCCTTGCGCAAGAGCCGAATCCGGGTACACGACGTTGTCGGCTATATACTTGAACATAGCGGCTTGGCCACCTTCAAATTCCGGTGCTACTTCCATGACCGCATAGATGGAGTCATTTGCCAACGCACTCGCAGCCATCATAATGGCAGCACTAAAGATAAAGAGTCTGCGCATGATATATATTCGTTTTATCGTTTCCAATTTTTCGGCAAAGGTAGTGCTTTTTTC
>DEHM01000016.1:22235-65866 GCA_002351925.1 Bacteroidales bacterium UBA2800 | reverse complement strand
CAATTTTGCAACTGCAAAGGTACAACAAAAAAATGACATATGCAAGAGGGAGGGCAGAAAAAATCGCTGACCACGTTATGAGATCAGCGGTTTTGCGGACGAAAAGTATATGGAAACGATCAGAAAGCCAGCGCTACACCTATGCCATTCACGGCAATCTGCCATTTGAGTTGGACGGCTGCACGATCGGCCTTAGCATTGTAGATGTCGATGGCTTTGTTGTATTGCGCTGAGGCACCACACGCTAATCCCAGACCGATAGAAAGCGGCACCAAGGATGCACACTCGATGCCGATACAGGCCGCATAGTTCTTGGAGATAAGCGACAGCAGTCCTCCGACGACCAGTCCTCCGCCTATGCCGGTACAGACCGCACCTCCCACCAAGTAGCCTTCGGCCTTTTTCCATTGTTTGTACGCAGCCTTGTTGTCGCGTTCGAGAATACGCTCCACTTCTTTGGCGGAGATATAGGTGTTGTTGTACATATACTCGCCGTTATCGCGGTAGATATGGCCGGTAGTCTTGACCGTATTGGCAGGGGACGAGTTAGAAGCCTGGTCGTCATCGAGATATTTGCCCTGATAAAGGGTGACTTGGCCGTTGCGGAGGTCGGTCACTTTCTCTACTTGCGAGGCAGGCACCGTGAGGTATTTGCCGTTCTGCGTATAGGCCACATATTTGTTGGCAATCTCCATCAGTCGCCCCTTGATGACCTGCCCGGAGAGTAGCAGAATCTCCGCATTGTAATCTGTGACTTCGGTCGCAGCAGGCGTGGCTACCGCAGCAGCTTGAGGCGTCGCCACCGTCGGCTCTTTAGCAACCGGCTGCTGATACACTACCACTTTGCCGTTGGCATAGATGACCGAACTGATCTCCGCGGTCTCAAGCACAAACGTAGGTCCATCGGGATTGTCTTTCTCCTTGTACTTGATTTGCGTTTTGGAGACTTCCACGATTTTGGCTTCAATCTTTTGGGCATCGGAAGTAACAATAATGTCCTGCGCCCAGAGGGATACGGTTGCCACGAAGGCACACACGCATAGAACAATAGTTTTTTTCATATCTGTTTACGGGAAATGTTGAAATTCTGCGGCAAAGATAGGGCTTTCCTTTGGTTGTGCCAAAAGTTCGATGACAGTATCGAAAAAATCGAATTTTTCCGACGGACATTGTTACTAAATATTTGGCAAATTCAAAAATTTGGTGTACCTTTGCAGCCGAATTTGAAACCACCTATCACTATGGGACTGTTAGACAACTACAGCGGCGTTGGAATGAGTCCGCGCCCCAAATGGCCGCATCAAGACGTTATTCGTCGCGCTATGCGTCGTTCGTACGACGAGTTAGAGGAACAAGGCCTCGCCATGTACAGCGAGTCTACCGTGACGGATGACTGGGATGACCTGGCACCGGATCTGGTGATCTTCGACGGACTTCATACGCCCTTGGCTATTATCGAGATAACCACGCACCGGGAGTGCAGAAAAATCCTTGGGAAATGTCAAGAGCTGATTGCTCGTTTTCCCGAGGCGGAGTATTTCGTTTACGACTATGAGGAGCGGGTTCTATGGGGCTACGACGATTCTTTCGGAGAGTGGGTGACGGACGATGAATACCAGATTGTCTCGCGCTATCTGAGTCAGCCGCTGAGAGCCTATCTGGCCTGATCTTATTGCAGCAGCGGCTCTATTTCTGCGCGTGCTTCTGCTATTTTCTGCCGATACGTACTAGGTAGCGCCTCATTGAACTGGCTCATGCCGGGTACACTCTTGCCGGTAACGTCGGCTATCCACATGCGTAGCGCATGGCGCTTCGAGAGGTCGGCTTTGCCCATCTCCTGTAAGGCCGTCAGATAGCGTGCTACGAGTGCCAGATTGATAGCACGGGGATGGTTGGTATTAGCAGGCAGCTCACGCAACAACTTCTTGACGCGTTCTTCTTGCTGCTCGGTGAGATTGCGGAGCGGAGAAAAGTCCGAAGGAATAGCCGCTTTTATACCTTTCTGCTGCAAGATATATTCCACTTTCTTTTCGAAATCCTCTTCCTCCTCGCTCTTCACAAAAGGCGAGAGACACGCGTGACACAGCAGGCCCAGCGCAAAAACAATACCACCGGCCAACCACGCGTAGCGGCAAGAGATGTCAAAACACGCCAGCACCAGCATGACGAGCAGGATGGCGATGTCAATCCGCACGATATATCCTACGATGCGGTCAATACGTGTCAAACGGGTTTCTTTATCTTCCTTATCTCTCATAGCGGCTGCAAAGGTACTGCTTTTTTCGACATACGCAAGAGTAGGGCGCTATTTTAGCTCCTGGCCGAGGGCGTTGAAGGTCTTGCCGTCGCGGAGGATAAGCAGATGGCCGTCGAGGATGATGCGCCTGCCTCTGTTGTCTTCCTGAACGAGTTGCTCAAGGTCTTCGGTCTGGGTGTTATGGTTGCCGGACTCGAGGACAAAGGGTTGCGGCGTCATGTTGGTGTTCTGGTCGCCGGAGCGGTCGCAGTCGATCCACATGGCATAGACATCCATATCTTTGTCGAGTGTCCAGATCTTCTGGTTGGAGTCGGTGAAGACGAGTCGGATATGGTAGCGATAGGCATTAGGCAGCGACGAAGGACCGACCTTAGTAACCGTCATCTGGGCAAGGCGTATGGCGGCCTCAGACCAGCCTTGCTCCGCCTGGCTGGGGAAGATGAAATAGGAGTGCTTGGCACCCGCCTGGCAGTTGATGAAGTATTTCTGACCGGGTGTATAATCCGACCTATACGTCCCCTCGATGGAATACTGGGTAGGCGCCAGTATCTCCAGGCCTATCTGCGGTACTGCCTCGTCGGACTCCTCCTGCGCGAGGTACATGAAGGTCATGAAATACTGGTCGTAGGGGTTGTTCTGGGTAGGGAACTTGCTCTCGCAAGCGTACATCTCCACGTGGGCGTACTGCAGGTCGAGTTGGTTCTGCGGCTCCTCCTGTTCCACCTCGCCCAGGACATAGAAATAGATATTGTGTTTCTTGTTGTCCGTCCATTTCTTATCCTTATCGTAATAGAAGCGGAAGCGGAAGTTGCTGCCGGACTCGTAGCAGAGGAATCGACAGGTGTTGGTGTTGGTCTCGAGCATGGTATAACCGCCATTGACCTTGAGGGTGCACTCCTTGCCTCCGGAGGTAAAGGTGAGTCCGTTCTGCTTGGCCGGGCAACCTATATAGCCATCCGAAGTGCGGAGATAATAGCGGTTAGAGCCCTCTTCGCTGACGGAGACGTGGTAACCGGCAAGATTCTCGGACGTGATCTTACCATTGCTGATAGCGACGCTGACGAAGTTGTTAGACCCATCGGTAGCGTCCCACACATAGGCTTCGGATGCCGATTTCTCGTAGACAACGATATATGTCCCGGGCCAGCCTGCCGAAGGCTTGTTGTTGATACGTGTGTAGACAGTGGAGGCCTGTGCCGTCCATGCGCATAGCGCGCAGAGAATAAGGAAAAAGTGTTTCATAGAGATAAGGTGTTTCTGATTTATCGTTTATCGGCGGGGGAGGAGCCAGTCGTCGAGGGTGAGGGTGCTCTCGGCTTGAGCTTCGAGCGAGTCGGGCAGGAGGTAGAAGAAGTCGATGCCGGTGAGGCTCTCCACCTCGTCAACGGTCTGCATATAAGTCATCAGCGGTCGGCTTCCGGCCCGGTTGTCCATGACGAATCCGATAGCCGTCCAGCCCGTGTCTGTCGGGCGGAGGAAGACCTTGTAGAACCGCTCAGGCACGGCAATACGGCGTGTGGTGCCGATAGTAGGATAGTCGGGCGCGACGATAGGTCCGCAGGCGATGTAGATACTGCCGTAACGGTGTGCCCAGTCGCGTGCCAGTTCCTCGAGCGCCTTCCAGTCGCCGGCATTGTTGTTATGGTTCTGCGGGCAGATATTGGTCATATAGAACGACTCGCGCATGGCTTGTTCCGACCACTTCATATCTGCCGCCGGCGCCATGTGTCCGCGGTCGTAGCCGGAGTTCTTGTAGTCGGCCGTGACGACCGGATCGCCCTCCACAAGCGGGTCGGGCACGAACTTATTGGTGCGCTCCATCTCTCCGCCGGTCTCGCTGTCGGTCAACTCGTAGGCTACCCAGTTGGGAATGAGCCAGTTAGGATTGTAACTAACGGTATAGCCGAGATGGCGAATGAGCTGCTCGGGACGGTCGTCGGTGAGGCGCGGCAGCTCATAGTCAGTTGTCTGTTCTGCGGTCGTCGAGATAGTCTCGGAAGGGGTAGGTCGGGCAGCCGCCGAATGAGGCAACACAAAATAGCACAGCGTGGCCAGGGCGATACCTGCCGCCAAGAGGCCTTCCAAGAGATGTGAACGATGTTTCTTCATGACAGAAAACAGAAATTGCGCACAAAAGTACAATAAAAATTGCATATATGCAAATTTTTTTTGCGTATGTGAAAAAATAGTTGTACCTTTGTGCCCGAATTTATTTTGGCGTAGTATGCGCGAGATAGTGATAGCAATAGGAATGGTAGCGTTGGCAGTAGTGCTGCTGGCCGTAGGTGTGATCCTGCGGAAGGACCACTCGTTCCGCTCGCAACATATCGCCGAGAACCGTCGGATGCGTCAGGACAAGATACATTGTGCCGCGGCGCAGGATAGGGAAGAGAGACGAAAGAAGAGAATAAAAAATTAGGAATTATTAACACAAACAAATACATTATTATGAACAAGATTCAAACACTGATCAATGTCGTTTTGGCAGTAGCGGTAGTAACGCTTTTCTGCCTGCATTTTATTGGTAAATCGGGTAAGAAAGCCGCCTCGCAGGAGGTAGAAGCCAGTGGCGAGTTGCTGCCGATAGCAGTCATCAACACCGATTCGATCCTGAAGAACTACACGCTGGCCGTAGAGTCGTCCGACAAGCTGGCTTCGCGTTACGAGGAGTCGATGCTGAAACTGGACACCAAGGCCAAATCGCTGCAGAAAGAGGCAGAGACCTTCCAGCAGGACTATGTGAACTTCCAGAAGAAAGTGGAGGCTAATGCCTTCCTGAGCCGTGAGCGTGCGGAGAGCGAGGCAGCCCGTCTGGAGAAACAGCAACGTCAGCTGGTGGCTAAGCAGCAAGACCTGGAGAACCTGCGTCAGAAACTGAGCAACGACTTCATGAACGAGCAGGCAGCGCTGACCCAGCAACTGCAAGACTCTGTGCAGCAGTACCTGCGCGAATACAACGCTGACGGACATTATCACCTCGTTCTCAACGACGCGGTGCTGATGAACAAAGTAGCCGGCTACGACATTACCAACGAAGTAATCGAGGCACTCAATGCACGCTACGGCAAGTAAAATAGTCATTCTATTGTCCATTGTCTTTCTTCCATTGTCCATACGGGCGCAACGTATACCGGAGGCGATAGAGTACACGGAGATATACGACTATCTGGAGGAACTGACGACCGACGGTATCATCCGCAGCAATGCGGCTATCAAGCCGTATACGCGCGACCAGATAGCCCGTATGTTGCTCGAGGCGCAAAGCAAAGACAGCCTGCTGAACCGGCGACAGAAAGACGACCTGCAGTTCTACATGCAGAACTACGCGCTGGAGATGGACACGCTGCCTACCTACTACAGCTACGGCCATCGTCACGTGACGCAGTGGATCACCAAGGTGAGCAACCTGTCGCTGGCCGACCCGAGTCTGCACATCCTGACCAAAGACAAGATCTTCAAGATGCGCGTGCGTCCGATACTGGGTATGGACCTCTATGCCAACAAACGCGGCCTGCTGCAGCATCGCTGGTACGGTCTGGACATCATGATGGACATAGCTCACCACGTGAGTATATGGGGCTCGATACGCGACAACAGCTGGTCGGGGCAGGGTATCGACGGCTCGAAAATCACCAAGCCGCTCTACCTGAACAACCTGCCGGGCGTGCAATACAAAGAGGCCAACTACGGCGGCGACTTCTCCGACTCGCGTGGCGGACTGATGCTCTACACCTGGTGGGGCAGCATCGGCATCCAGCGCGAGCGTATCCAGTGGGGCGACGCCCAACACTGCTCCAATATCCTCTCGGCACACAATCCTGCCGTACCGATGTTGACGCTGCAGCTGACGCCCTGTAAGTGGTTCCAGTTCGACTATTTCCACGCCTGGCTGCCCAGCAACGTGCTGGACTCGACCAACTACTACGACGAGCGCTACAAAGAGACGGAGATAAAGCGTAACTACCGCCCGCACAGCAAGTATATGGCGGCCAACATGTTCACCTTCCTGCCGTGTAAGTACGTGCAGTTCTCGTTCGGTAACTCTATCATCTATGCGGAGCGGACCGTGCAGGCACAGTTCTTCATCCCGATAGCGTTCTTCAAGTCGCTCGACCACCTCTTTACCAAAGGCGTCAACTCGGAGAACCAGAACAGCCAGGTGTTCGCCAGCATCACCGTGCGGCCGACCGACCACCTGCGGCTCTACGGCTCGTTCTTCCTGGATGAGTTTAAGTTCGCGCGCCTCAAGCCCTCGAACAAAGAGCACAACCCGATATCGTACCTGGTGGGCTTCGACTGGAGCGGCTGGCCGGTGAAGGGTCTGTCGCTACGGGGAGAGTTCATGCGCAGCTATATAGCCTGCTACACGCACTCTATCAAGGTGCTGGACTACACCTCCAACAGCTACAACATGGGCCATTATATGGGCGACAACGCGCAGTCGATCTTCGTGCAAGTGAGCTACCGTCCTACGCGTAGTCTGCGTCTGATACTCGACTATACGCAAGACACCAAATACCGTGCGTACGACTATATCCGTTACAACATCGCCGGAAGCAAAGTGCCGGATCCCATTATTGCCCAGAAACCCTTCAGCGAGAAGATCTGGCGCAACGATATCCTCCGCTTCAGTGCCGTATACGAGGTGTTCAACAACTGCTACGCACACGTGGACCTTACTTATAACAACGCCCGCGCCTATACGCCTACGTCTGCGCGTATAGAAGGCGAAGACCGCGGATGGAACGCCGACGGCTCGAGTATGGAACTGTCAGGCGCTGCGCTGCAGGACTACTACCTGAACAAATATACACCCGCCTATTTCCAGGGAAAGACTTTTACCATGACGTGCGGACTATCCTTTGGATTCTAAAAATCAACCCTAGCATAATGAAAAAACTTTTCTCATTTCTAGTCGCTTTCGGCTGTGCAGTCAGCCTGAACGCCACGACCTTCAATTTTGATTCATCGGCTTCCGTCTCGCAAACGATAGACGGTATCTCTGTGCAATTAGGACAGGGGAATAACGCCACTAACGCGCCTGCGTATTCATCCTATGTGGGCATGAAGATCTATGCGAGCAACACCATAACGATTGATGCTGAGCAATCATTCTCCAATGTACAACTGGTATTCTCGATGAACCAAGGTAAGGCTTACTTGCCGATGACAGCTTCTACCGGTAATTTGCAGGGCGGCGGCACGCCGGCTGACAAGGACGACAAGAAGGTAGATGTATGGACCGGAAGTACCAACCATCTGGTGTTTACCTTTGGAACATCGGGGCAACGTATCATCTATCAGATAGTGGTAGATGGCGAACCGATTGACCTGAACCCGATAGTTTACGTGGATACTACGTCGCTTGACTCAAGTTTTCTGTATGGCGAACCTACTGCTGTACTGGTACCGGACATGAACTTCCTCAAGAAGGAATACGCCTTCATCGAGAGCAATATTCGCGTGTCGTGTTCGCTGGGTACGATCCTCAATAACGACACCGTTTCCATGCCGTATTTCAACTGTAACGCCGGTTACACGCTTTCTTTCGAGGCTACGAAGCCGATGAAGGGTATCGTCATCAACGGCTATGTACGCAAGCAGTTCACGGCTTCGGTGGACAAGGGAAATATTGAGTATTGTAGTCCCGGTGCACTGGAGGAGGATACAGAAGGCTATCCTGTAGTGATTATCTCGGATATTGACTCTACTGCCGTTACTATCTTCTGCGACAGGCAACTGCGTTGCTACACCGTGTATGTCTATTTCGATGCAAATCCGACGGAGACACTGGACTGCGGTGGCAGTCAAGGTGGGGGAGAGACGGAATTCCTGACCTTCGACAAAGCCGAGGCGGTATATGAGAGCGAGATATCGGAAGAGGAAGGCAAGCCCAACTACACTATCTTCCTCTCCAACCAGGCAGCGGACGTTCCGTATATGGCGCTGGATCTGTATCCGACAGCGACCGGTGACCTGGTAGGCCAATACTCGATGGACGATGAGTCGCTGGGCGACTATACCTGGTATCAATATGGTGAGGGAGATGAGGACTTCACCTGGGCGACAGAGGGTCAACTGGTCATCAACAAAGAGGGTGACGTGTACAGCATCAGCGGTTATGTGACCTGTGACGACAATAACACCTACAACTTCAGCTTCAGCGGCGCGATGCCGTTCTATACCGACACCGAGTATTATGACGGTCAGCAAGGTATCGACGAGACGCAAGTTGAGCAACAGGCACAGAAAATACTACGCCGCGGTCAGTTGTTGATTCAACGTAACCACAGCGTATATGACGTTACCGGAAGACGAGTAGAGTAATCAGTAAGCGCGGCGCATACGCCGATAGTCACGCCGCGCTTCTATTACCGCCTTGGCGCTGCCCGTCTTGCCTTGCAGCAAGAAGAAACAAGCGGCGGCATAGTCCAAGAAGAAACGCAACGACAGCACTCCCCACGGGTGCTGTTTGTTCTTATAGATCATCAGCAGGTTGTTGCGGAAATTCAGGTAGGTCTTGCGGGGATTGTCGTAGCTGAGTGCTCCTCCGCCGAGGTGATAGACCGTGCTCTCGGGCACGCACATCAACGTCCAACCGGCACGACGCATACGCCAGCAGAGGTCAATCTCCTCCATATGGGCAAAGAACGCTGCGTCCAGTCCGCCTAATTCCTTATAAACCTGCGTACGCACGCACATACATGCGCCCGAGGTCCAGTCGACTTCGGCAATGGTGTCGTATTGCCCGTGATCTTCTTCCACCTTGCCCCAACGGCGACCGCGGCAGTAGGGATAGCCCAGCCAGCCCAGATAGCCGCCTGCCGCTCCGGCGTGCTCGAAATGATTGCGATTGAGCCAACTGCGTATCTTAGGCTGCACCGCCGACACCTGAGGATGGGCATCCATATAGTCGAGCAGGGTAGTCAGCCATCCTTCCGTCACCTCCACATCGCTGTTGAGCAGCACCGTATAGTCGGCCTCCGTAGCGTCGATAGCGCGATTGTAACCCTCGGCAAAGCCGTAGTTCTTATCAAGGACGATGGTCTTCACCGTAGGAAACTCCCGGCGGAGCACTTCCAGACTGTTGTCGGTGCTGCCGTTGTCTGCCACGATGACCTCCACGTCGGGCAGGGCGGTATGTGCCACTACCGACGGCAGATAACGACGCAACATCTCCGCCCCGTTCCAGTTTAATATAATCACATTACACTTCATATGCCTGCCTTTGTACATTGTACATTGTACATCGTCCCTTTGTACCTTCTTCCATTTCCACCGGTTGTGCGTCCAGAGCCACAGTTCCGGTTGCGCCAGGATATTCTCTTCCAATGCCGCTGCATAGGCACGTGTGATCTCGCCTTCGGCGGTCGACTTCGGTTCTGCCGCGAGCGTGCGCATATCCACGTGGTAATAGCCCTTGGCGGTGCGGGTGATGAAGAGGTAGAACACCGGGTAACCGAACTTACGTGCCAGCACTTCGCCGCCATCCAGCCAGCCCGTTTCCTGATGGAGGAACGTGGTCCATGTGCGTGTCACCTCCGGGCGGGGTTTCTGGTCGCTGAGCAGGCCGATTGTCACCGGTTGCTTCTCCGCACGATAACGCACCATCTCTCGCAATATACGCTGTTTCTCCACACACACGCCGCCTCGCTTGGCCCGGATATACAGCATCAGTCGGTCGAAGGCTTTGCTCTTGAGTTGGCGATATACATTCAGTTCTGTCACGCCGGGGATTACCCACTGCTGGATACTCGCCATCCATTCCCAGTTGCCGAAATGAGCCAGCATGAAGATGGCGCCTCCGGTCTGCGCTATCAGCCGGTTGACCTCATCCATGTTCTCGAAGACCACGCGCTGACGCATCTCTGCGTCGGAGCAACGCAGGCCGTAGATACTCTCTACGATGGTGTAGCAGAACTGCCGGTAGGCGTTACGCTCGATGGTCTTGCGCTCCTGGTCGGTCTTCTCCGGAAACGCCATCTGCAGGTTCTTCCGTACCACACGGCGGCGATAACGCACCCCATAATACATCAGCGGGTAGAGCAGTCTATCCGCCAGCCGGTGGTGCGTTGTCAGGGACAAACGACTCAGTGCATCAGCGAGAGCGCGTAACATACCCAACTATAGAAAGCCACCACAGGAGTGGCCAACAATAAACTGTCAAAACGGTCTAACACGCCTCCATGACCGGGCAGAAAACAACCGGAATCCTTCACTCCAACCGTACGTTTCATCAGACTTTCCATTAAGTCGCCCAATGTACCAAAGCTGGTTGCTAGTATTGCGAAGAGAATAATAACAATTTCACCACACAACTTCGCGGTGATTTTGTCAAACCAGCCAAAGCGGTGCAGAATATAGGCTGCACCTATCGCGCAAGCCATTCCGCCAAACAAGCCTTCCCAACTCTTCTTGGGGCTGACACGGGGGAACATCTTGTGGTTGCCACCGGGCTTCTTTGCCGTCAGTGTACCTACGCAATAGGCTCCGGAGTCGTTCACCCACATGAGGACAAAGAGGGCCAGCAGCAGATACTTGTCGAGCTGCATCAGCCAACTCATTGTGCAGAAAGGCAGGGCGATCATTATCTGCGAGATAAGCAGGTTGCCCCAGTTGGCTATAGGGTTATCCGCCTTGCGCCACAGTTCGTCGATGAGTGCTGCCAGGATAACAATCCCGTACGCGGCGCCCGCGGTTCCATGTATAAGAAAATGGTAGTCTTTGTGCAACACCAACGGACAGCACATCACCATCCAGAGGAAAAGGGTAGCCAACACGGCACAGATACGCAGGCCGCGGTGACTCTTCATCAGCACATGATACTCATGCACTGCCCAACAACTGATTACCAAAAACAGGGCACAAAAAAGGTAGTTGCTATACAATATACTGCCTACCACAGCACCTACATAGACCGCACCGCTCAGGGTACGTTTCCAGAACTCACTCATCGTAATTACAAAATTTGCCTGCAAAATTACAACAATTTTTGCATATATGCAAATAAATTCGTATCTTTGCACAAAAATTGATGCTTTATGGAAAACAACACAATCGAAATGGCGCTCATGGAGCCCGAAGAAAAAGAGCTGGTGGAGTTTATTCTCCAGACTATTCCTGCAGAAGATCGCGTGGGTCTGACGGCTGACGACGTGCTGCTGGTACTGGATTTGATGGACGACTATCTGGAGGAGCAAGGACTGCTACGTGAGGATGAGGCTACCGGAGAGGAGGAGTACCTCGATGGGGAAGTGGACGAGACCGACCAAATGAACTATGTGGCCAAAGCGTGCAAGGAAGAAGGCAGAAATATCTCGCTCGTGCAGATTCAGCTGATCATGGACGCAGAATTGCAATTCGGCATTCAAAAAGGTTACTACGAGGAGGATTAAGTAGCCGATAGGCGTCATAACAATTGTGAATGCCCATTTGGAGCGAAAGTTTCACAAATCCGACATACACAAATAGCAACAGGCGGCAAGAAATCAGCTCTTGCCGCCTGTTGTGTCTGTAACAGAGAGTAGGGGAGCGGTTCTTCTGCAGATGTCCTGTGTGCTTATGGGCAGGCAAGAGTAGGGAAGAACAAACAAGGCAAAATACACGAGATATAATAATACGTAACTATCTATAAATCAACGTACATTCATTTTACTTAAACTAATACTACATGGCGTTTCCGGCAAATCAGCCAACCAGCCTAAAAGGCGCTATTTTATGCAACGTAAATACGTAAATATACTGATACTCTGCATATTACATTATTTAATTAAAGAAAGATATCGATATATTACGCGGGCGCTCCCATTTGAAGGCTGATCTGCTGGTTGGAGGAGTAGAAGTGTGGCTATGCAGATAGCATGAAATGGCGCGTTAATAATTCATTTTACAGATGTGTGCGCAATATACATATTTGTGTATAGTGGAATTTTGCAAAAAATGCATTAAACATTTGTGTATTTCACATTTTTTGTGTAATTTTGCAGCGAATTTTTAAACACATCGATGTATTATGAACGAAAGAGAGCGTATAGAGAAGCTGATTGCTATGCTGAACATATCGGCACGGCAGTTTGCAGATGAGATTCGCGTGAAGCCCAGTACGATCAGCAATATGATGGTGGGACGCAATAATCCCAGCCTCGACGTTATGAAGCGCATTTTGCTACGTTACCCTACGCTGAACTCCGACTGGCTGCTGACCGGACGAGGAGAGATTTGGCGGGACGGTAAAGTGCCGGAAGGCGTGACGATACCTGCGGAGCCTCTGGAGGAAGAGCCTGCACAAGAAGAAGAGCCGCAACAGGCAGTTGCAGCTCCTCAGAAACAGATTCGTAGTATCGTAGTGTATTTTACAGACGGTACCTACGAGGAGTATAAGGCTTGTTAGCCAGCTTAGGGCTTACTGTTGCACGAGGGCGTAGTCGATGACCTCGCTGATATCGTGCACAAAATGGAAGTTCAAGCCCTTGAGGTATATCTCCGGAATCTCCTTCACATCCTTCCGGTTGTCCTCGCAGAGGATGACGTCGGTGATACCTGCTCGCTTAGCGGCGAGCAGTTTTTCTTTTACTCCGCCGATAGGCAGTACCTTACCGCGTAGCGTCATCTCGCCGGTCATGGCGATACGAGGCTTGACGAGTCGCCCGGTGAAAGCAGAGACGATAGCCGTCGTCATGGTGATGCCGGCGGAAGGACCATCCTTTGGAATAGCACCTTCGGGCACATGGATATGTACGGACTTCTGGTCGAAGAGTTTGGGATCGATACCGAACTGCTCGGCGTGAGAACGCGTATATTCCAGTGCGAGCGTAGCCGATTCCTTCATGACATCGCCCAGATTGCCGGTCATCGTCAGCGTAGGCGTCTTGGCGGTAGAGAGGCTTGTCTCGATGAAGAGTATCTCGCCGCCGACGGAAGTCCATGCCAAGCCGGTAACAACACCCACATATTTGTTAGTCTCCCAGCTGTCGCGGCTATAACGCGCTTGACCGAGGTACTGACGCAAATCGTCGGTAGTGACCGTGATGTTGTATTCCTCGTCGAGCGCCAACTTGGTATCTATCTTGCGGCAGATCTTAGCGATCTGTTGTTCCAGGTTGCGGACACCCGACTCACGCGTGTAATCATCTATGATACGCGCGATGATGTCGCGTTTGAGTTTGAGCTGCGAGGCTTTAAGGCCGTGATTCTGCAGTTCTTTGGGCAACAGGTGTCGTTTGGCTATTTCCTCTTTCTCTTCCTGCAGATAGCCGGTCATCTCGATGAGTTCCATGCGGTCGAGTAGCGGCCGAGGAATGGTGTCGAGGGTGTTGGCTGTCGCGATGAAGAGTACGTGGCTCAGGTCGTAATCGACGTCGAGGAAGTTATCGTGGAACGTGTTGTTCTGTTCCGGATCGAGCACCTCGAGTAGAGCAGAGGTGGGATCACCCTTGTAGTCGGCACCCACTTTGTCGATCTCGTCGAGGACAAAGACGGGATTGGACGTACCGCATTTGCGTATACCGTCGATGATACGACCGGGCATGGCGCTCACGTAGGTACGGCGGTGTCCGCGTATCTCACTCTCGTCGTGCAGACCGCCCAGCGAGACGCGCACATACTGCCGTCCCAGGGCTGTTGCTATGCTGCGACCGAGGCTGGTTTTACCCACGCCCGGAGGGCCATAAAGACAGAGAATAGGCGACTTGACCGGATTCTTCTTTTTGTCTTTCTCGCTACGAAGGTTCAGTTGGCGCTGCACCGCGAGATATTCGACAATACGTTCCTTCACTTTCTCCAGTCCGTAGTGATCGTGGTCAAGTATGGCTTGTGCACGTTTCAGGTCGAAGTTATCGTCGGAATAGACGCCCCAAGGCAGCTCCAGAAGGATGTTCAGATAGTCGAGTTGGGTGGAGTAGTCCGGCGCATACATATGTATGTGTTCCAGCCGCTTTATCTCCTTCTCGGCCACCTCGGCAACAGCCTTTGGCCACTGCTTCTGAGCCGCCCGTTCGCGCAGATGTTTGATAGTGGCATCGCCGGTATCACCCAGGTCATGCTTGATCGTCTCTATCTCTTCACGCAGGAAATACTCGCGTTGTTGCTTGTCGATTGTCTCGTGGGTGCGGCGACGTATATCCGCCTTCATCTCCTGTATCTCGATGGCTTTCTGGAGTAGGGTGATGAGCGTCGTGGCGCGTTCCATGAGGGACTCGCAAGCCAACAACTGCAGTTTCTGCTCGAGCGAGAACTCAAACAGGGCGCACACGGAGTTGATAAACATATGTGCGTTGCTCAGGTGCTGCAGGGTGTTCTGCAAGTCGAGACGCGGTTCCTCGCGGGCTCCGACAAAGCGGAGAGCCAATTCGTGCACCTCGTCGTAGACAGCTGCGAACTGCCGATTGCGTCCTTTGGGAAGAATCTCCGGCACCTCGATAGTATCGGCTACGAGGACACCTTCCTCGTTCTCCTCAAAAGCCGTAGCTTCGATACGCTCGTATCCCTCGAGGATAGCCATCTTGGTTTGTGACTCATCGGGCATCGTCAATACCTGGAGCACACGAACCACCACGCCAAGCGAGTGCAGATCGGCGCCGGTCGGTTCTGTGACTTGGTTGTCCTTTTGGGTAAGCACAACAAATTTCTCACCGGAACGATGCATCGCCTTAATGAACTTCAGACTGGCCGAACGCGACAATGCGATAGGCATTACCATGTTCGGGAACATCACCGTATTTCTAATGGGAAGAACCTGATATTTCATAAATAGAGTATAATTTATAAATATGCTATTTTACATAATCACGATTAGACTTGCAAGCGTATTAGTTATTACGTAGTAAGATGGACAAGAATTATACCACATCAGTTATCCTCTGCCAATTTGGCAGAAGAAGTTCATTATTATGAACGACACAGGTATATAATAAGAAATCCCACAAATGAATGTGGGACTTCTTGAAATGAATGTGGGACTTCTTGAAAACTTCAGTAAACTTCTTATTCAGCTTTAGGTGCCGGTTTCGGAGCGCCTTCCATGTGCTTGTGGCCGTGCTTCTTATCACATTCCGGACGCGGGCCTTCCTTACCGTCAAACTTCGGACCATCGTGCTTGGGACCAAAAGCTTTTCCTTCGAACTTACCCTCGTGCTTGCCGCAACACGGCTTGTGACCGAACGGTTCGTCGAGACGCATTATTTTCTCCACTTGGCGTGCACTCAGATCCTTGCGGAACTTCTCGTAGAACTTAGCCTGCAAGTCTGCCAGGTTCTTGAAGCCCTCGAAACGCTGCTTAGCCAGTTTGTCCAGTTCTGCGTCGGTCAACACTTTACCCGGTTCGAACTTAGCCGGCTTGTTGGCTTCGAACAGTTCATTCAGTTTGGCTGCGTACTCGCGATACGTAACGGCGAACTTCTCTGCCTGTTGATCGCTGAGCATCAACTCGTTGGTGAGGCGCTTGATATCGAACTCAACCTTTTCCTCTTTCGTAAATTTCTTACCTTCACACTTCTCGTGCTTGATTTCTTGTGCGCTGATGTTAGCCACAAAGATGGCGCTAAGGGCCAGAATTACAATCTTTTTCATATTATTACCTCCTTAAATTAATAGGTTCATTAAGTAGAATACAAATACTGTGCCAAAAATAGGACCTACCCCAGCCTTATAGAGGCTTTACATTAGCCTTCACTGTCGGTTGACCGTCGGTTGACCGTCGGTGAACTGCCGTTGTTCAGCCGACGAAGTGCTGCTGGAAATCGGGAATGGAGGAATAGGTTTGCCAGGCTACGGATTGACGGGCGGCGAGACGGTTGATTTCGATGTCGTCGATGAAGACAATCTCCTTGTCGGTTGGCGGCAGAGCGGCCATAACGGCCTGGAAAATAGCGGCCTCTGGCTTGGCGAGGTGCATCTTGTGGGACAGGAAGAAGCCGTCGAAATGATCGTGCAAATGGTAGGTCGCATCGATAAAATCGAAATGGAGGTCGTTGCCGTTAGAAAGCAGGTATACCTTGTGGCCCGCGGCGCGGAGCTTGTCCACGAAAGCGAGGCGTTCTGCAGGCAGGTCGGCCAACATTGCCATCCAAGCATCTATCACCTCTTGACGCGTGGTACCGGCGTGGCAAAACTTAAGAATCTCCGAAATGAAATGATCGGGCGAGATGAGGCCTCGCTCAAAGTCCGCCATGAGTTGTTTGGAGGCAATACTGACTGCTTTGACACCTTCACCTTGGGAATCCATGCCCAAGACAAGGCGCATGTTCGGCTCGCCCATCAATGTCTCGAAGGCCTTCATACAGCGCGAGACATGGAGGTTGATGAGCACTCCGCCCAAATCGAAGATGATGATTTCGTTATCGATTTTGCGCATTAGCGGAAATGCCTAAAATTAGTGGCCGAGGATGAATTGGCCCTCGGGGAAAGTGGTGATATCGGAAGGTGTTTGGGTGTCGGACGGATGTTGAGACGGGGAATTGGCAGCGGGAGCGCCGGATCTGTAGTGGGTCACCGTCCAACTGTAGATAATCCGGCCGGACAGGTCCTTGTAAGCATAACGTATTTGCTCTTTGCTGGCATCACTATTTCCTTTTGTCGTTAGAATGAGTCCGTTGTGCACACTAGAGGCCGTTTCGTTTTCTTCCAACCGCAGTACGGTCTCCCCCTTCTCGTTGATAACCTCATGATCGAATTGCAAGCCTACGACGGCATAGCCTTCCCAGAAAGGATACGCAGAGTCGAAAGAACGCGGAAAGGCCTGCTTGCCATTCTGGTTGATGTAGTAATACGGAGAAAAGACGCCATCGATGCCGTACACTTGCTCGTGCCATGTATGTCGTACCAAGTAAAGCATATCCGGTCCTTGCCACTCAGGCGCCTGGAAGTCTTCGGATCCCAAGAGATGGCCATATTTGTCAATCACCTCGAATTGATCGGCCGAATAGAGGGTGTCATATTTACGCAAGAAACGTTGTTGACCCAAATTGGACAACATATGGCTATCCTCGTACCAGATATGGCCTTTGGTATCCACGATACAGTACTTCACGTTGGACGAATCCGGTTTAGCTCCGGGAGTAGTATCTCTCATGAACCGCACGATCTCGTAGCCGTCTTTGAAGTTCGCATCACCGCCCAATGCACTCTTGGTCTCCAATACTTTCCGTCCGGATTTGTTGTAATGTGATAACTCATACACCGCATAGGTACCCGATTGACCAATACGCTGTGTGTATACCGCCAGACCGTCCTTCATCATCGGGTGTAATGTGCCCGGGGTGAGGGCCTCGCTGACAATGTGCAAACTATTGTTGAGCATGAATGATGTGGGGATACTTCCCGTCCCCGGTGTTGTCTGGGTCCAAATCATCGCGCTGTTGTAGTAGAACGGTTTCGAGTTAAAGTGGCTAAGTTCCTCCAGACTGCCGGGGAAACCGCTGATATGGTGTACATTGCCTTTCGTGTCAATATATACCGGTTCGTACGGCGGATTGTATTTCTTCTCAGGGCCTGTTATGCGGGCCGGCGCAAAGCCACATGAGAACGTACCTGCCGAAATAAACTGCGGGGCGATAACCATCTTACCCTGCCGGTTGATATAGCCATAGAGCATGGAGTCCGGGTACAAGCCTTCGTAGTCGATGTTGAAGACCGACGGGTCATACACATAGGAGACGCCAGCCGGCCATAATTCCGACGTGTCGGTCTCCGGCGTCCAGCCTTCACCGCTTTGACAAGCAGAGAAGCACAGACAAATGGTAAAAACGGATACGATGAGTGCAGTTTGTTTCATAGCAGTACTATATATTTAGCCTTATTTTCTCTTGCCGAAGAGGCTGAGGAGACGGAGGAGGAGGTTGATGAAGTCGAGATACAGGGAGAGAGCTCCGAGGAGGGCGAGCTTCATGTTTCCTTCGTTGACCGTATCCTGGCTGAGCATCATCAAACGGATTTTCTGTGCGTCGTAGACGGTGAGTCCGGCAAAGATGATTACGCCGATGACAGAGATCCAGATGCTCTCCGGCCGGCCGAGAATAAGGCCTACGATAGAGGCGATGATAAGTCCGGCAAGTGCGATGATCAGGAACACGCCAAGTCCGCTCAGGTCTTTCTTGGTGACAGTGCCGATAAAGGCCAGTACGCCGAATGCGCCTGCCGTAACGAAGAAGACCTCGGCCACACTGCTGAGTTCGTAGAGCAGGAAGATAGAGCTGAGTGTGACGCCGTTGAGCACACAATAGAGCGTGTAGAGCATAGAGGCGACACCGAAACTCAGTTTCTCGATAGCGGCACTGAGGACGATGACAAAAATCAGTTCAGCGATGAGTAGTCCCCAGAAAACGATCTGGGAACCGAAGATGATATTGAGAATCATTGGCGTAGTGGCTACTATCCATGCCACGATACCTGTGAGCGCCAAGCCTCCGGTCATCCAGAGGTATACGTTACGCATCAATTCGCCCGCCGCTTCTTTTCTGCGCTCGTCGATGATGGTGGTTTCTTCTGTATAAATATTTTCCATAATTGTCAAGTTTGTAAGTAAAGTTTAGCCCACCGTAACGTCCGGATTGATCTTACGGATCAGGCCTTTGAGAACATCTCCCGGTCCGAACTCATAGAACTCGGTAGCGCCATCGGCAATCATGTTTTGCACGGATTGCGTCCAGCGAACGGGGACTGTAAGTTGTTTGAGGAGGTTTTCGCGGATTTCTTCCGGATTCATCGAAGGTTTTGCAGTCACGTTCTGATAGATCGGACAGAAGGGCTTGTGGAACTCGGTCTTATTGATTGCCTCCGCGAGAGCTTCTGCTGCAGGGGCCATGAGCGGCGAGTGGAAAGCGCCACCGACCGGCAGGCGTAATGCACGACGTGCTCCTGCTTCTTTGAGGGTTACGCAGACTGCATCAACGGCTTCGATTTCTCCGGAGATAACGATCTGTCCGGGGCAGTTGAAGTTAGCAGGAGTGACGAGCCTCTCCCCTGCCCTCCCCTGAAGGGAAGGGAGATTGCAGATCTCTTCTACTTTTTCATCTTCGAGACCGAGGACTGCGGCCATCGTTCCGGGATTAGCCTCGCAGGCAGCCTGCATGGCTTGCGCGCGTGCGGATACTAAAATGAGTGCATCCTCGAAACGGAGCGCTCCGCAAGCGACCAATGCGCTGAACTCACCGAGACTATGACCGGCAACCATGTCGGGACGCTCGATGGTCATCAGACGTTGGGCAACTACGGAGTGCAGGAACACAGCGGGCTGCGTCACTTTGGTCTGTTTGAGGTCCTCTGCCGTGCCGCAGAACATGACATCGGTCAGCGAGAAGCCAAGCAGCCTATCGGCTGCCTGACACATCTCGCGTGCCTCTTGATGGGCATCGTACAAGTCTTTGCACATGCCCGGGAATTGACTTCCTTGTCCAGGAAATACAAATGCTTTAGCCATGATTAGAGAACAACCGGCTCACCCATCAAACCACCCATCAGGATGACAACGAGCAGCGCCAAGATAGCGTAGAACTCAGGGAAAGCAGCCATAATCATGGTACCTGCGGTTACGTTGTGACCACTACCGGTAGCAGCGACACCGTTTGCACACACCTGACCTTGACGGATAGCCGACAACAGGGCAACGAGACCCAGCGCGATACCACCACCAAGGATAGCAGCTGCTTGCAGCGTATTGATACCTGCAGTAAGGTACTTTTGAACCATGAAGTAACCTACGAAGCCGTAGATACCCTGCGTAGAAGGCAGCGCGGACAAGAGGATGTAGATACCCATAGCGTCCGGGCGTTTTTTCAACGCACCTACTACGGCGTTACCGCACATAGTCAGACCATACACACTACCTACGCCGGACAGACCGACCATGAATGCGATGCCAATGAAGGCAATAATCAAATTTAATGTCATAATAGTAATTTTTTTATTTTAATTTATTAGATTATACTTTTATTTCTTGAAGGGTTTGTACTCTTTCCCGCCACCTTCGAAACCGGCATTCTTGTAGAACTCCACGAAGGTCAAACGCATCGGGTGAACAACCGAGGAGATCAAACAGAGGGCGAAGTTCAGCGAGTGGCCGAATACCAAGATCAGCAAGGTCGGTAGCCATCCAATCCATGAAGGACACGCTCCACCGGCCTGCAAAGCCAAGGCGTTGAACACGTTTCCGAGGATACCGCCGGCCAAACCGAGGGCAAACAAACGGATATAGCTGAGGATGTCACCCAAGAGTCCGCTGACCATGTTATACGTACCCCACAGGCCACCGCCGATATTGAGTAACAGCACTTTGCGGTCGGGGTTGCTGTAGAACATGATGAACATAGCACAGAGACCCAATATAGCATAAATGCTATATAATCCGATGGTCGAGAGCGAACCGGCAAAGATAGCCCATACAATGAGCGTCACTAAAGCAACGAGCCAAGCGCAGTCATATGCTGCATACTTGAAACCATCGCGGAGCGTAATTTTCACTACCTTGAAGCCCATCGCAAACAGGATCTGGAAGACACCTATCAGGATAGCAAATACCATCATCGGGTGGTACGAACCGCCCATGACATGCACGGTGGCATTCGTCTCGGTAATGAAATACTGTTTGATAGGCGCCAATACGGCCACCTCTTCCAAGTTGATACCGAAGAACATGCCGGTCAGAATACCAACGACCATGGTCGTAAAGCCCATGAACACGCCAAGCCAACCCCACTCTTTGAGTTTCGGAGCCTTGAAGATGACTGCGAGACCTGCCAAAAGGATGACGAGACCATAGCCTCCATCTCCCAAACAAAGCCCGAAGAAGAGCATGAAGAACGGCGCAAAGAACGGCGTCGGGTCTAATTCTGCATAGTTGGGCAGCGAATAGAGACGCGTGATCGGTTCAAAGAGCCGCGTATAGAAGTTATTCTTCAGTTCTATCGGCGTATTGTCTTCTTTGGTCGGCGTTGTCTCCTCGTAATAGACTTGAGACTCGGCCAACATAGCGTTCAGCTCCGGCTCTTTGTCAATCGGACAGAAACCCTCGAAGAGACAGAGCGCACCTTCTGCGAGTTTGTCGGTAGAGAGGTTCACTTTCTGCCAATCAATCTGCTGACGCGCTTCCACGAGTTGTGACTTAATATCCTCGATATTAGCGAGTTGCCAAGCTTCGATACGGGCGTTGGCTGCAGCGAGCAGGCCTTTGAGGTGCTCTACTTCTTGCAGCCAAGCTGCCGCTGACTTCTCGGGAACGGCGATTTCGTTAGCGTTAGTGTCACTCAAATCGAGACCTTCGCCCACTTGCACGAAATACGTCTTACCGCCTGCTTCGTTCACCTTAATCCCCCACTCTTCCTGGAAAGCCTTGGTCGGACACTCATAGAAATGCAAGGTATAGCCTGCTTCTTTGAGGGATTGGATACGTGCAGCATCGAACTCGCCCCATA
Source organism: Bacteroidales bacterium UBA2800 (assembly GCA_002351925.1). GTDB lineage: Bacteria > Bacteroidota > Bacteroidia > Bacteroidales > Paludibacteraceae > Colicola. The sequence goes on along the minus strand of DEHM01000016.1, from coordinate 44,206 downwards.
CAGCCGCTTTTTGTGCGGCATTGTGGGCATCTGCGATACGTTGCTCAACATCTGCGCGCTCCGCAATCAGTTGATCCGGCGCTCCTTGTTTGAGCAGGCGACGCAGTTCATCTTCGTGCTGAAGGGCTGCTTGCAGAGCGGCGTCATCTTCGATGAGACCGGCCGCTTTCTGCGTGATATGTACCACTCCGAGCTCACGAAGTTGCTCCAAGAAAGGCTCGTAGTCACGATGGAATACCAGGAAGGTATATTTTTTCATTTGTGTAATCATAGCTTCGCCCCCTTTCCGTCTAGGGTTTTCCCCGTTTCATCGGGGACAACCGTCACCTTCTCTTTCTTGGATTTTACAATCTTCTGACTCGATTTGTTGAGGTTCTCCTCGTCTTCCATAAAGCGTTTGATCTTACGGATAGCATCTTGATAACCGGGTATTTGCACTTTCTCAAAGAGGTTCACTTTCTGCGTCGTTTTCTTACGCGCATACTCAAGCAAATCCACTTTGCGGCGTACGAACTCCTGGCGGATACCTACATCGGCGATTGTTTTGAGTTGCTCAAAACCATCTGCAAACCATTTCGGGCTGGAGAAGAGCGAGAACTCTTTGGTAGAATAGACAACCTCATCGAGCACAGGTACGCGTACGCCCGCAATCTTTTTGATAGACATGCGTACGTCGTCCACGTGGATGAGGCTCGTGTCAAACTCTCCCCAAAGCGCAATCATCTGATCGTAGTCCTTGATACGGCGGTTCACTTCTTCGTCGAGGTCTGCCAGTTCTTTCTTGGCTTTCTTAACCTCCAGACGAAGTGCCGTTTCCTTGCTTTGCAGCGTAGGAAGCGTTCGTTGCCGCATCTTCAAGTCCTTCTCCAGACTCTGCAACGATGTTTTGTTAAATTGATAAGAAATAGCCATGCTATTTTTTTATTTTCTCATTTTCTTATTTTCTCATTTCGCAGGCCAGTACTTTTCTACGAGAGCGGCTTTGATGTTCACCTCTTCCGGTTTGAAATACTTACCGAAGAGTTGCCATGCGATATCGAGCATCTGAACGGTGTTGATGTTCACGTCGATAGCCAAGATCTCGCGGCTGTAGTCGCGTGCGAAATCGAGACAACGCAAGTCGTAGTCCGTCAAATCGAAACCATTCTCTTTCTTGGTCTTTGCGTTTGCTGCGTCGGCATACAGACGAACAGCGGCGTTCATCACTTGCGGATGATCTTCGCGCGTCTTCTTGCCGGCAACAAGTTGTTTTAGACGAGACAACGAGCGGAACGGATCGACGATGACCTTACCGATCTCGGAGTCACGACGCAGGTACAACTGACCCTCGGTGATATAACCCGTGTTATCCGGGATAGCGTGGGTGATGTCACCACCGGACAGGGTCGTCACGGCGATGATGGTGATCGAACCGCCACCTGCCTGCTCCGGGAACTGAACGGCCTTCTCGTAGATCTTTGCGAGATCCGAATAGAGCGAACCCGGCATAGAGTCTTTGGATGGAATCTGATCCATACGGTTGGAGACGATTGCCAACGCGTCTGCGTACAGCGTCATATCGGTGAGGAGGACGAGCACTTTCTCGTGTTTCTCCACCGCGAAATACTCAGCCGCTGTCAGCGCCATATCGGGGATCAGGAGTCGCTCTACCGGCGGGTTCTCGGTGGTGTTGACGAACGAGATGATGTGGTCGAGCACACCGGCGTTGGTGAACACGTTCTTGAAGTAGAGGTAGTCATCGTTGGTCAGACCCATACCGCCGAGGATGATCTTGTCTGCCTCGGCACGCAGCGCCACGTTGGCCATGACTTGGTTGTACGGTTGGTCCGGATCCGCAAAGAACGGAATCTTCTGACCGGATACCAACGTGTTGTTCAAGTCGATACCGGCGATACCGGTTGCGATGAGCTCCGACGGTTGTTTACGACGAACGGGGTTCACCGAAGGACCACCAATCTCCACCTCTTTGCCTTCGATAGCTGGACCGCCATCGATCGGGTCGCCGTAGGCATTGAAGAAACGGCCTGCCAGTTGATCGCTAACCTTGAGTGAAGGCGACTTACCGAGGAAGACAACTTCGGCATTGGTAGGGATACCTTCGGTTCCCTGGAACACCTGAAGCGTCACTTCATCACCAATGATTTTTACTACCTGCGCCAGTTTGCCATTCACCATTGCCAATTCGTCATTACCTACTCCTTCGGCCTTGAGGGAACAGGTAGCCTTGGTGATAGCAGTGATCTGCGTGTAGATTTTTTGAAATGCTTTAGCCATTCGCGTGAACTATGGCTCGATACGATTCGCGACAGAGTCGCTCATATGAATCCTCGCCATGTTCCCGCTCTTCGGTCGGACTATCACTTCGTTAGCAGTCCTCCCGAGGGGGAACCCTCTTAGTTCAAGAGGTTTTTAATTGTTATATATTACTCGTTACTTTAAATCCTAAAATGTTGTAATAGTTGCCATTATAGAGAATGTACAATCTGCCGTTGAATAGGATCTTTTGTCCGTTGAAGGTTTCCGGCAGGGTGTTGATGGTTTCGATGTCTTCCGTCGATTCCGGATCTTCCAGTTTAACGAAGTCGATAGTTATCTGCTTGAGATACATCGCTTTCTGCGTGTTCTCCAAGCGTACCTCAACAGCTCCGGACTGCGGGTTTTCTACGTCGAACGTATATTCCTGCAGCGAAGTACCGAGATATTCGGTCTCTCCAACCTGGTTGCCGGCTACAAACACACGGAGTACGCCGTCGCCGTTAGAGCCAGTGGCAGACTTGACCCGAACCGATGCTACGGCACAACCGAAGGTCTCTTCGGTGTAAAGGCTCACTTTGCCTGCCGGATAGGAACCGGAACCGAAGATTGCGCCTAGTGACTCGTTGTGTCCAATTTTAGTGTCATCTGCAATGGTTACATTCCAATAGTAGCCAGATAAATTCTGTTCAGAACCGGCATAGCAGGGAGATGTAAATGTGTGGCTATAATCATCGCACCCATCTTCTTTCTGCTCGCGGACGTTGACGATCGTAATATAGATATTATCCGTCACGTCGGTAGCCTCGAAGCGTACAATGAGCGAATCGCCTTCGAACGCATAGTTGTTCATCGGACGATTGCCGCACACTACACGCACTTGGCATGTACCGCCGGCAGGCGTCAAGTAGCCTTCTTTGGCTTTGAAAGAGACATCGAAGGCTTGATTGCGGTTGGCATAGTAGGTAGCACCGCTGTTCCACTCCACTCCTTTGAGACTATAAAGCACATCGACGCGTGTCTCGTTGCGATAGAGTGCATAGACCGTACAGTCGCTCATCGGATAGAATCGGTCACCGGCCTTTCCGGCATCGGGTGTCATCGAACTCTTACGCGTTGCCCAGCCTAAGAAGGTATAGCCGTTTCGGGGGGTGACGTTAGGAAGTACGACGCCTGCACCTTTGCCGGTTTCGTTGAGCGATGCCGTTGCGCAAGTTCCGTTGGTTCCAGCATAGAAAGTTACCTCACAACGGTTGACTCCTCCGTTGAAGTCGAAACGGATAATGCCATTCTGTTCAGTCACGTTCTCGAAATACATCTTATTGCTGAACATGTTCTTAGCCGTCGCGCCTGCAGGGAACAAGTCGCTTTGTTTGCCGAAATAACCGTTTGTCAGGTTATCTGCCTTGTATTTCGGCCTCTTCCCATCGGCTTCTATCAGATCCACGCACGGGTGGTTCTCCACATTATTGACCTCATCGGATTCCCATTTATTCTTCACATAGTCAATCTTTGTCAGCATCAAGCCATGTCCCGGCAAGTACTGATCCCAGCCGCTTTGTTGGCGATTTTCCAGGATATAGAACTCACGTGGGTCAGGACTTATACCACTCAGGTTCGACTGTCCGGAAGCGGTAATGATTGCACAATCACCCGTCGTATTGAAATCACGCAGACGCACGTTCATCGGGTCATTGAGCAAGATGGGTTCTACCCATCCCAGGTAGAAGCGTTCGTACGCGCTCAGGCTCGCAGGTGTGCGCGACTCATTATTGTAACAGCCATAATCCATTACATCCCAATTGCCCAAAGTCTTCTGGATGCCTCCATCGGTTGTACAGAGGTTCGGCAAGCCGAGAATATGCGCAAACTCGTGAATCAACGTACCGATACCGTCACGTTTGTTAGCGCTTTGCAGTTCCGGTACAGCACAACAAGCTGCTACGGTTTTACCATCCAGTTGAACCAGATAGTCCAGTTCCCACGTGGTTTCAAGATCGTCCGTAAATTCCCACACGGCGTCCGGCAAATAGTCTTGTTTCTCGCCTTCCCCCGCATAGATCACCACTACGGCATCAATGCGTCCGTCACCATCTTGGTCATACCGGGTGAAATCCGCCATGTTCTCCGCAGCATTACATGCGTCTGCCATCATCTGCGCCGCACGCATATCATCGCCATCTTCGTCGTTCTGACCATAATAACGGCGTGTGTTAGGCAGACTCACCGTTCCAACAATCTCGAAGGCGGGTGTGTACTGGCCAAACGAGTTGTCCGACCAATACTGCTGCAGAGACGAGATATACTCGGAATAATCGGTGTTTTTGAACGTCACGTCGGTATAGTTAGCCAGGATAACGGGCACACGATTCGGCTGCAAGTGACGCACACCTCCGTTGGACGAAGCGAACGCCAAGCTTGCACACACGAACAAGGATACTATGAATCCTAATTTTCTCATGCCGCGATTTGTTTTTCTGCCAACAGTTCATCGAGTTTCTTGCGGTAGTCCTCAAATTCCTTGCTGTGGAACTCGCAGTAGTTCATCTGCTTGCAGAGGTTGATCACACGCTTGAAATAGTCGATGACATCGAGGAAATTATCGAAATCGTAGTCATGCTTGCAGATGTCCATTACCAGGCGTAGCATGTACTGCTGACGCTCCAGCGGACAGACGGCATCGATCTTATCGAACGCATCTTGCTGCAGGATCACGAAGTCGATCACTTCCGATTTCCAGAACGCCTCGTGGTAATCAACAGGAACACCATCATCACCGAGGATGTTGATCTGTTCTTGGATCTCCTTACCGCGTTGCAGATAGGTCTTCATGTCGTTGACCATCGGCAGCCAGTCTTTGTCGATCAGTTGGCTGATATAGTCGGCAAACTCCGGATATTCCACATATTTCGAATAACTGTCAATCGGGTTAACTGCCGGGTAACGCTTACGGTCGGCACGTGCCTGCTCCAAGGCATAGAAACAACGTGCTACTTTCTTCGTTCCTTCGGTTACCGGCTCCTTCAAGTTACCACCGGCAGGAGATACCGTACCGAGGAACGTTACCGATCCGGTTGCACCATTATTCAGGTAAACGTATCCTGCGCGTGCGTAGAATGCACCAATGATAGCGGAGAGGTCCATCGGGAAAGCGTCCTGACCAGGAAGTTCCTCCAGACGGTTAGACATCTCACGCAGCGCCTGTGCCCAACGGGATGTTGAGTCGGCCATAAGCAGCACACGCAGACCCATCGAACGGTAGTACTCTGCAATCGTCATGGACGTATAGACAGATGCCTCACGGCTCGCCACCGGCATGTTCGACGTGTTGGCGATGATGATCGTACGCTCCATCAACTTACGGCCCGTGTGCGGGTCATCCAGTTCTGGGAACTCCGTAAACGTCTCCACTACCTCGTTAGCACGCTCACCGCAGGCTGCGATGATCACGATGTCTGCTTCTGCTTGCTTGGAGATTGCGTGCTGGAGCACGGTCTTACCTGTTCCGAACGGACCCGGGATAAAGCCTGTACCACCCTCGCAGAGCGGGTTGGCGGTATCGATCGTACGTACACCTGTCTCGAGGAGTTTGAAGGGCCGCGGTTTCTCGCGGTACGCCAAGATAGCTTTCTTCACCGGCCATTTCTGCACCATCGTCACCTCGTGGTCCACACCCTCTGCATCGGTCAATACCGCCATTGTGTCGTTGATCGTGTACTCGCCGGCTTTCACAATAGACTTCACGGTGTATGTACCTTCGAACACGAACGGCACCATGATCTTATGCGGCTGGTGGTTCTCGTCCACTTCACCGAGCCAAGCAGCAGCTTCTACTTTGTCGCCCACTTTAGCAATCGGCGTGAATGCCCATTTCTTCTGCTCGTCGAGCGGGAAGTTGTACTCACCGCGCTTGAGGAACACACCCGTCAGTTTGTCGAGGTCATTCTGCAAACCGTCGTAGTTACGGCTCAGCAGACCCGGACCCAACGTCACTTCCAGCATGTGACCGGTGAACTCCACTTTGTTGCCCACTTTCAGGCCACGGGTGGACTCGAACACCTGCGCGTACACATTTGCGCCGATGACCTTGATGACCTCCGCCATCAACTTGGTCTCACCGACGTAGATGTAACAGATTTCGTTTTGCGCAACCGGGCCGTCCACTGCGACAGTCACCAAGTTGGCAATAATTCCTTTAACTTTTCCTGTTGTCATAAAGTTATTTACGATTTTATCATTTACAATTTGGTCATTTATTTGGCCATTTAATCATTTGACCAAATTACGCGTCAAGCTTGACGCCTTTCTTCATATCTGCGACTAACTCGCGGAAGATCTTTTCGCCTTCTTCGATGGTCAGAATGCTCCACCGATGCAGCATAACTGCTTCGAGGTAATACGCAAACACCATCTCCGGCGAGAAGAAATCGAACTCCGTGCGACCTTGCAGCCACTCAAAACGGATAGCATCCTGCGCCTTCTCGCGTTGCATCAGGTCTTCGATGGCTGCTAACGCAAGTATCTCAGTCCAGTCGCCTGCTACCTCGTTCAGGCCGAAGTCTTTTTGGCCCGCGTGCGTACGCAGTTGCTCAGCGACTTCACCGTCTCCGACGATCTGAGTCTTGACGTCAAAACCGTGCTTGCGACAGATTTGCGCCACGAGGACATTGTTCATGTCTTGATTGAACGCAAACCACTCCCGCACGAACCGATTGTGTGCTTTGAGACCTTCCGCCAGCGTGGCTTCGTCCATTGGCGCCCGAAGTAGTGCCAAATATTTCTTATCCGACGCGGACAGCTGTTCATCCAGCAGTTCGTCCAATTTCTCCATGGAAATCGGACTATCACTTCCTGCCTTCAGTTCCGGCAATCCCGCCAATAAATATTCGTAAGTCATAAAATGTACAATTTAACAATGTACAATGTACAATTTAGAACAGCTCCTCAACCAACTGCGGACGAAGCATTTCCTTGAAATACGCGATAAATTCGGCATCTCCGAAGGCGAGTTTGTACCCACCCTTTGCCGGTTGAATAGTGAAATCGGTCTTGATACCCTTCACCTCGGCGATCTTAACACCCTTCTCGAGCAGGCCTTTTGCATTAGCCGCAAAGTACTTTTTTAGCGCGTCAGCATCCTTGGTCTCGATCAGCACTTCGCCGTTCTTGGCCATCTGTTCTGCCAGCTTAGCGATCAAGCCCTGCATGAACTTTGCATCTGCCGTAGCAGCCTTCACGCTGTCCGCAGCGATCTTATCGGCCAAGAGATTGGTAATCTCGGTCTTCACTGCATTGACACTCTGCTCTGCGTACAACTTGAGTTCTGCGCGTGTCTTCTTGTCCAGGTCAGCCGATTTTGACTCTGCAGCAGCTACGATAGCAGCCGCTTTCTTCTCCGCTTCAGCCACGATCTCAGCAGCCTTGGCATTCGCTTTTTCTACGATTTGTTGTGCTTCGGCGTTTCCTTTTTCAACGCCTTCTGCATAGATTTTGTCAGTTAATTCTGATAAGTTCATAATATATCTGTATTTTTGTTATTTGCAAAACCGGCGCAAAGGTACAAAAAATATTTGACATATGCAAATGCATATGGCACTTTTTTCGAAAATTTTTATTTCACTTCTTTTTTGCATATGTCATTTTTTTGTTGTAATTTTGCACGCAAAATTGAAAACAATGAAAAAACTACAGGTAATTATTATGGCATTGATGGCGTTAGTTGGCGCAAGTTGCCAAAAAGCAGAAGAGGGTAAGGCTCCTATCACGAAGCCTCAAATCACCATCGAAGGCGGTCGCTTGACGCCGGAAGGACTATGGGCGTTGGGACGTATCGGAAGCGTGAAAAGCGATATAGAGACCGGTTGGCTGGCGTATACGGTCAGCTATTACAGCGTAGAGGAGAACCGTTCGACCAGTTGGATCCGTATCTGTAATCCCTTTGAGGAACCAATGACATGTTTCGATGAATTCGTAGGATATGAGCCTGCGTGGTTCGGCGCAAGCGGCTGGTTGGCTTATCTGCGTGGGGGCAAACTATACCTGCGTCGCGATAAGGAAGAAGTGGAAGTAGAGGGCGCAGAGGACATAGAAGGATTCCTACTCTCCCCGATGCGTGACAAAATCATCTTGATCAAACAAGTGAAGACGGTACCAAGCACGGCAGACAAATATCCGGATCTGCCGATGGCCTCGGGGCGTATAGTAGAAGACCTGATGTACAAACACTGGGACGAATGGACAGAAACCGCTCCGCAGCCCTTTGTATGCGACCTGGAGATTACCTATTACGGCGAAGGTGAGCGGATCAAAACCGCAAAGATTGGCGAGAGCACCAACATCCTGGAAGGCACGGCTTACGAGTGCCCGATGAAGCCTTTTGGCGGCGTAGAGCAACTGGCCTGGAATCCGAACAACGAGGAGATAGCCTATACCTGCCGCAAGAAGACAGGATTGGATTATGCTGTCTCCACCAATAGCGATATCTATCTTTACGATTTGCGCACACGCAGGCACAAAAACCTCACGGAGGTCAACAAGGGCTACGATACCAATCCGAGCTACTCGCCGGATGGCAAATGGATTGCTTGGCAGTCGATGGAGCGTGACGGTTATGAGAGTGATGAGAACCGACTGATGGTGATGAACCTGGAGACGGGCGAGAAGCGGTATCTGGTGTCCGGTTTCGGGCAGAGCGTGATGGAGTTCGCGTGGTACAACGACACGAGTCTGCTGTACACCGACGTATGGCAAGGGACGATTGACCTGTATTACGCGACGCTGGACGGCAACCTTGAGCGCATGACGGAAGGGCAGTACGACTTAGGTCTGGGCGATGTGAGCGACCGGTATGCGTACCTGCTCGGACACTCGATGCGTCAGGCGAACGAGATATACCGGATGGATGTAGAGGAATGGCGGAACGACCCGACGCGTGATTTCGGTCCGCGAGGCATCGACTGGGAGCAGCCGCACACGGCCTTGGAGGTGGAGATTCCGCAACTGACGCACGAGAACGACAATATATACAACCAGATTGAGCGTTCGACCGTTGTGCCGCGTTGGCAGAAAACGACTGACGGCAAGGATATGTTGACCTGGATCATCTATCCGCCGCATTTCGATCCCAACAAGAAATATCCTACCATCCTTTATTGCGAGGGCGGCCCGCAAAGTCCGGTGAGCCAGTTCTGGTCGTTCCGCTGGAACTTCATGATGATGTCGGCCGGCGATTATATCATTGTAGCGCCTAATAGACGCGGTCTGCCGGGCTTCGGTAAGGCTTGGAACGAAGAGATCAGCGGAGACTACGGTGGCCAATGCATGAAGGATTATTTCTCGGCTATTGATGAGTTCTGCAATGAGCCGTACGTCGACAAGGAACATCTGGGCTGCGTAGGTGCGTCGTTTGGCGGATTCAGCGTCTACTGGATTGCCGGTCATCACGATGGTCGTTTCAAGGCGTTCATCGCACACGACGGCATCTTCAACCTGGAGATGCAATATCTGGAGACCGAGGAGAAATGGTTCGCCAACTGGGATATGGGCGGCGCTTATTGGGAGAAAGACAACCAGATAGCACAGCGTACGTTCGAGAACAGTCCGCATCGGTTTGTGGACAAGTGGGACACCCCTATCCTATGTATCCACGGCGAGAAAGACTACCGCATATTGGCAAACCAGGCGATGTCCGCTTTTGATGCCGCCAAGATGCGCGGCGTGCCGGCGGAGCTGCTGATTTTCCCTGACGAGAACCACTGGGTGTTGAAGCCGCAGAACGGTATTCTCTGGCAGCGTGAGTTCCGCGGATGGTTGGACAAATGGCTCAAATAAGGAAGAATATGAAGTATACGCGAGAATATACCATCAAATACCAGGAAGTGGACGACCGGAAGCGTTTGCGGTTGTACAACCTGGAGAACTACCTGCTGGAGGTAGCAGGTACGGTGGCAGACGAACTGGGCTTCGGTATCGCCAAGTTGCACCCGCTGGGGCTTACGTGGATATTGACACGCCTGTCAGTGGAGATGAGCGAACTCCCCGGTCCGAACGAGAAGGTGCGTTTTGAGACCTGGATCGAGAACCACGCCCATATGCTTAGCACCCGTAATTTCCGTATCTATACGGGTGAGCGGCAGATAGGCCAATGCAAGAGCGTGTGGGCTATCTTGGACATGGAGAAACGGGAGATTGTCAACTACTTCGACAACCCTATTTTCGATGGCGCTGTCGACGGTGAAGTCATTGAGATGGACCGCGTACGTATGACGACTATCCCCGAGCCGACAGGCAGTGCTGCCCACCCCGTGGTCTATTCCGACTTGGATTACAACCGGCATTGCAACAGCTGCAAGTATCTGGAAGCAATGCTCAATACGTATCGGCCTGATTACTACGGCAAAACCGTGCGGCTGGATATCAACTACTCCAAAGAGGTGACGGAGGGCGACGAACTGACGACCCACTATCTCGTGACAGCCGACGGCGTACAGTATCAGCAGAAGAACATGGCTGGAGAGACCAGTTGCTCCGCTAAGATAACAATCAGAGAATAAGGGAATTAAAGCATTAGAGAATTATGGAAAATCAAGAAAATAGTGTGCCGTTGAAGCGGCCTGTAGAATTGGAGTGCGACGTAGTGCGTTTCCAGAATCAGAAAGACAAGTGGATTGCTTTTGTCGGCATGAAAGACGGTCGGCCGTACGAGATCTTCACCGGCTTGGCAGACGACGAAATGGGTATAGCTCTGCCCAAATCGGTCAAACGCGGCAAGATCATCAAGGTGGTGCTGCCTGACGGCCAGAAACGCTACGACTTCCAATTTGTCAACACACGCGGTTTTAAGACTACGGTAGAAGGACTGAGCTATAAGTTCGACCGTGAGTTCTGGAACTATGCCCGCCTTATCTCCGGCGTGCTGCGCTACCAGATGCCCATTGACCAGGTGGTACACATGATCAGCGGCCTGCAGATGGATAACGACTCCATCAACAGCTGGACAGCCGGCGTAGCCAGAGTGCTGAAACGTTACATCCCCGGCGCAACAGTCGAAGACGACGAATAACAAGAAAAGCCCGCGGTTCGCGGGCTTTTCGTTTGCTTACTTCTCTCCTTTATTGAGATGAAGGGGTTCGCCTTCTGCGTTAAAGAAACGCATTTCCAGCATACCAAGGGATTGGTTCTCGACGACGCGTATACCGTAGCGGCGGCGCCATTGTGACTTGAGAGAGGCCATCCATCCGCGGTCTACGTAAGCGTACACATAGGGATGGAGATGGAGGCGTATGCCTCGGCCGTACAACTGGCTCATCCGCTCGCATTCTTCGGCTACTTGGTCGGTAAAGAGGATCGACGGCTGAATCTTACCCTTGCCCATACAGGTGGGACAAGTCTCCATCACATCTACTTCAACGGCCGGACGAACGCGCTGACGTGTAATCTGCATAAGGCCGAACTTACTGAGCGGCAACACGTTATGCTTGGCGCGATCTCGCTCCATTAATTTGCGCACATAGTCGTAGAGCTGCTGTTGGTGCTCCTTGGAATCCATGTCGATAAAATCGACAATGATGATACCTCCTATATCGCGCAGACGCAACTGGTGAACCAACTCATCGGCAGCCAGCATGTTGAACTGGTACGCGTTTTCCTCTTGGTCTTCATACAGTTTCTTACTGCCGGAGTTGACATCTATGGAGAACAGTGCTTCGGTACGGTCGATGATGAGATAACCACCATGTTTGAAACCGACTGTTCTGCCGAGTCCCGTCTTCATCTGACGGGTAATGTCGAAATGGTCGAAGATAGGTTGCGTGCCTTTGTATTCCTTGACGATTTTTGCGCTCTCGGGTGCAATAAGCTCCAGGTATTGGCGTACTTCCTCATACATATCATGGTCGTTGACCTGAATGGAAGTAAAGTCGGGACTGAGTATGTCGCGGATAATACCGAGCGTACGTCCCATTTCCTCGCTCACCAGACTGACGGGTTCGCGTTGTTGCAGGGTGCGGATAGTCTCTTGCCACCGCTCCACCAGCAAACGCAGTTCGTTGTCCAGTTCGGCGGCACGTTTATCTTCAGCAACCGTGCGTACGATAATGCCGAACCCGAAGGGTTTGATCGACAGCAACAGTTGTTTTAGACGTTGGCGTTCTGCCTCACGTTTAATCTTCTGGCTCACCATGACGCCATCGGCAAAGGGGATAAGCACAATGTTGCGACCGGCAATAGATATCTCGGCCGTCAGGCGCGGACCTTTGGTATTGATGGGTTCCTTAGAGACCTGCACCAACAGGGTGTCGCCTACTTTGAGTACATCGGCTATCTGTCCTTCTTTGCCCACTTCCGCCTGACGTTGTGTCTTCTGCATGGCCGGTATACGGCGACGGTCGGAAACGGCTTTGGTGACATAGGATTGCAGCGTGCGAAACTGTGAACCTAAATCCAAATAATGGAGAAAAGCTTCTTTCTCGTAACCTACATCCACAAAGACAGCGTTGAGCGCCGGCATGACTTTCTTGACCCGACCGTAATAGATATTGCCTACGGCAAAATTGTCCTGGCCGCGTTGTTCGCGAGCCACTTCTTGCAGTCGATCATCCTCTGTCAGCGCGATAGCTATCTCTTGCGGCTGTACGTCCACAATCAATTCGCTTTTCATACTTGAAGGGAATTAAATAAATAAAACAAAAAAGCCTTGTGGCAGTTTTGCCTACACTTAGACAAAACCTATCGCCACAAAGCTACCGGTCGGACCGTCATTTACTTATGCTTATGACGATTCTTACGCAGACGTTTTTTACGCTTGTGCGTGGACATTTTATGTCTCTTATGCTTCTTTCCGTTAGGCATAATAGAAAAATGATTTTAAAATGTTATTGAAATAAATGATTTGTTACATTATTGGTTACGTACCATCGACATGAAGTCATTTGCCGGCTTGAAAGACGGAATCTTGTGCTCAGGCACATACACAGTCATGCTTCTGCTGATGTTGCGACCTACTTTTGCTGCACGAGTCTTGTTGATAAAACTACCGAAACCGCGCAGATAGATATTCTCTCCTTCTGCTATGTTCTTTTTGATGGTCGCCATCGTTGACTCCAAAATAACGCTTACCGTAGCCTTGTCGTATCCGGTCGCGATAGCAATTTGATTAACGAGGTCAGATTTAGTCATAATTTTATGATTATTTGTTATACTTGTCAAAAAAGCGGTGCAAAATTACTATAAATAATTGAAATACAAAAGTTTTTCGCAAAAAAAATTTCAAAAATCGTTATTTTTTTGTAATTTTGCAGCGGATTTGCACTTTTTAGCCCGTTTTGGAGTCCAAAAATATGACCAACTCGTTATTACATAGTCGATTATACCATTGGTACGAGACGGAACATCGTATCCTTCCGTGGCGTGAGACGGAGGATGGCTATCGTATCTGGTTGAGTGAGGTCATCTTGCAACAGACACGGGTGCAACAGGGATTGGAATACTACCTGCGTTTTGTCAGTCGTTGGCCGCGCGTGGAAGATCTGGCTGCTGCTGCCGAGGATGAGGTGCTGCGCGAGTGGCAAGGATTAGGTTATTACAGCCGTGCGCGCAACCTGCATAAGGCGGCGCAGATGATTGTAGAGCGCGGCTGGGCCCCCTTCCCCACTCGTTTTGAGGATATACGCACGTTGCCCGGCGTAGGCGACTATACGGCGGGAGCGATTGCCTCGTTTGCCTACAACCAGCCCTATCCGGCCATGGACGGCAATGTATATCGCGTCGTAGCACGACTGCTGGATATCGACGAGGCGTTCGACACAACCAGCGGTAAGAAGCTGTTTCATGAGCAGATAGAAGGATTACTCGACAACGACAATCCACGTCTCTTCAACTCTGCCATCATGGAGTTTGGCGCACTCTATTGCACGCCTACCCTCGGCGACAACTGCGCCACATGCCCGCTGCAGGAACTCTGTATGGGCTACGCCCATGGTACGGCAGAGCTGCTGCCCGTGCGCAAACCCAGGCCGAAAATCCGTGATCGTTGGTTCACCTACCATATCTATACCGACGGCACGCACACCCTTATTCAGCGGCGCGAGGCCAAAGATATATGGTACCACTTGTACGAGTTTCCCTGCACAGAGCAACAGACGGAGGACGCCTATCCCTTTACGCACATCCTCTCCCATCAGAAGCTCCACGCGCGATATCTCATCCATAAGGTACAAAAAATGCCGGACATAGCCGGCACTCTTGTGATTCGCTGGGGGGAGCTTAATGATTATGCGCTTTCTCGATTAACGCTGCGAGTGCTTGATACACTTCGTGGTAAGGCGTAGCCTTCAGTATCTCCAAATGATGTTCAATCACCGCCTTGTCTCCCCGTTGCGCGGGGCCTGTCTGCGCGTCGTAGGGCGTCAGGCTGTGCACTTTGGCTGCCGTCCGGTCGATTAGCGGCAAGAGTGCCTGGAACGGTATCTGCGTGCCTCGCAGGATGTCTGCGGCAATACCGTACATCAAGTTGGTGTAGTTGTTGGCAAAGATACCGGCTATGTGCAGCCGCTCTCTGTCGTGCTGGTTGCACTCGTAGATATGGCTCGTCAGCATCTGTGCCAGGGTATAGATAGCCGCTACGTCATCTATATTCCTCCCCTCGATGAAACAAGGAATCGTGCTCCAGTCGTCGATGAGCACTTCCCGGTTGAACGACTGAAAGAAATAGAGGATGCCGGCGTGCGGCTTGTCTGCGCCAAACACCTCCAGAGGCATCGAGCCCGAAGTATGGAGATGCAATGCCCGCGGCGCGTCTATCTTAGCCACCACCTCACGCAAGGCATTATCCGCAATAGCGTAAATATAGCAATCAGCTTCCGGCACCACTGCTTTCGGCGCAGGATCAGCCGTAAGAGGCCTGGCATGGATCAGTTCCGTGCGGATTCCTTTCTGTTCGAACGCGTGATGGATATTTGTGCCGACACTCCCGGCACCTATAATAGCAATTCTCATAAAGTATCAAATGTCAAATCTTCAAATCCCAAATTCACGGTAAAACTCTGTTACAGCGACAATGCCTTTTTCCCAGACCTCAAGGTCCATCGATTCGTTAGGCGAGTGGATGGCGTTCTGCTCGAGTCCGAAGCCCATGAGGATGGTCTTACAGCCCAGTATCTGTTCGAAGGCTGCGATGATAGGTATCGAGCCGCCGCGACGTGCTGCCAAGGGTCGTTTGCCAAAGGCTATCTCAAAGCCTTTCTCTGCGGCTTTGTAGGCAGGAATATCTATCGGGCAGACGTAGCCTTGGCCACCATGCATGGGCGTGACTTGAATGCGAACGCCTTTTGGTGCAATCGACTGAACATATTCGGCAAACGCACGCGAGATTTTCGCATGATCTTGATTAGCCACCAACCGGCAACTTACTTTAGCAAAGGCTTTGCTTGGAAGAACCGTTTTCGAGCCCTCGCCGGTATAGCCTCCCCATATGCCGCAGACATCAAATGAGGGACGACAGGAGTTGCGTTCCAGCGTGCTGTAGCCTACCTCTCCGAACACATCGTCCACGTCAATCGCCTTGTTGTACGCCTCCTGGGAGAAGGGTATCTGCGCGATCATCTTGCGCTCCTCATCGGGGATGGGCAACACGTCGTCGTAGAAACCGGGGATGGTGATACGACCGTCCTTATCCACTATTTGCGCGAGTATCTCGCAGAGGGCATTGATGGGGTTCTTGACCGCGCCACCGAAATGGCCGGAATGAAGGTCTCGGTTCGGACCATCCACCTCGATCTGCCAATAGGCGAGCCCGCGCAGACCGGTAGTGATCGACGGCGTGTCTTTACCAATCATAGAGGTGTCGGAAACCAAGATAATATCAGCCTTCAACAACTCTTTATGGTCTTCGAGGAAAGCTTCCAAAGACGGCGAACCAATCTCCTCCTCGCCCTCGAAGATGAACTTGACGTTGCAGCCCATCAGGCCTTCGTGAACGAGGTATTCAAAGGCTTTTGCCTGAATCATCGCCTGCCCTTTGTCGTCGTCTGCCCCGCGTGCATAGAGTCGGCCGTCACGGACAGAAGGCTCCCACGGATCCGATTTCCACGCCTCCAGCGGCTCTACCGGCATGACATCATAATGCGCATATACCAGAACCGTCTTGGCTTCTTCTGCCACCTTATACTCGCCATATACAAACGGATTGCCGGCGGAAGGCAGGACTTCGGCGCGCTGGCAGCCCGCCTGCAGCAACAGTTCACGCCAACGTTCGGCACAACGCTGCATATCGGCTTTATGCTCCGCCTGACAACTCACACTCGGGATGCGGATGAGACTCGCCCACTCCTCCATGAAACGCGCACGATGCGCCGCGATATACTCCTGAATAGTCATATGTTTTGTAAATTTGGCGCAAATATACACTTTTTTTTTGATATGTGCAAAAAAAGTTGTACTTTTGCAGTCGATATGACTGTTTATCCGAATTGTAAGATTAATCTTGGTCTGCGCGTGGTGCGCAAACGCCCGGATGGTTACCACGATCTGGAGACGATTTTCGTGCCTGTCTATGGGCTGCACGATGAGTTGGAAGTGGAAAGAGTACAGAGTACAGACCGCTACGCTGACAGAATACAGACCGATATACTATTTGAGCAGGAAGGTATTGCGGTAGATTGTCCGGCGGAGGATAACCTGATTGTGAAGTGCTACCGGCAGATGCAGGCCAAGTATCCGCAGATAGGGGCTGTAAAGGTGCGGTTCAAGAAGAATATACCTTTTGGCGCAGGCTTGGGAGGCGGCAGTAGCGATGCGGCACATATGGCTATAGTGCTCAACGAGTTGTTCGGTTTGGATTTGAGCAAAGCGCAGTTAGCCACCGAAGTAGCCCCGCTGGGCGCCGATTGTCCGTTCTTCATCTATAATGTGCCCTGTTTTGCCGAAGGCATAGGCGATAAGTTGACGCCTATCGACTTGGATCTGCGGGGTACGAGGATTGTGCTGATTAAGCCGGAAGAGGGCGTCAGCACCAAAGAGGCATATAGCGGAATGAAATCTTACAGCGTAAGCGGTCTTACAGCAGAGCGGTCTTACAGCGAAAGCGATCTTATAGGCGAAGCCGGTCTTTTTATCAACGATTTCGAGGCGACGGTCTTCCCGCTGCATCCTATTATCGCGACTATAAAAAAGCGTCTGCTGGACGCAGGCGCTTATTATGCGAGTATGTCGGGTAGCGGTTCAACCGTTTTCGGGCTTTTTAAGGACGATACGGAAGGTCGTACCAACGCCCACCTGGCTGCTGCTTAAGCAGGAGTTTGCCTCCATGGTATTGCTCGACGATACGTTTGGCGAGTGGAAGGCCTAAGCCCCATCCGCGGTCCTTGGACGTGAAACCCGGCTCGAAGATGCGACGCTGGGTTTTATTGTCGATGCCTTTGCCCGTGTCGGTAACGTCAATCATGACTTCCTGTTCGCTCTCCTGCAGGTCGAAACTGATTGTGCCTTGTCCGCTGATGGCATCTACGGCATTCTTCAGCAGGTTCTCGATGACCCACTGCAGCAGCGGGGCGTTGAGCAGCACCACCCGTTCCGTCTCCCGGAAACAGCTGTCGTCTATCGTTATCCTATTAGAGATACGCGCGCGCATGTAGCTCACGGCGTTCTCCACCACGGGGATGAGGTTCTCTGCCTTCAGGTCGGGTTCGCTACCTATCTTCTGGAAGCGGTCGGCAATGATACGCAGCCGTTCTATGTCGCGCTTCATCTGCGGCACATACTCGTCGTCCGGATACTTGTCCGCCAGGAGCTGCTGCCACGCGTTGAGCGAAGAGATAGGTGTGCCCAGTTGGTGCGCCGTCTCCTTGCTCAGGCCGACCCACAGCCTGTTCTGCTCGCTGCGTTGGCCCGTCAGCAGGGTGATGACGGCGATGACGATGAAGATGAAGATAAGCGAAAACTGGGCGTAGGGCACATAACGCAGTTGCGTCAGCAGACGACTGTCATCCCAGTAGATATACTGCGTGGTTGTCTCGTCGATACGCAGCTCGATGGGGCCGTGATCGCCTACTCCGTGCTTGCCTTCCTTCACGTTACGGCTGGCCAGGATGTTTCCTTCGCCGTCACATATCCAGACGGGGATAGTGGTATTGCCCTCGATGATGGATAGCGCCAGGTCGATGTCGGTATGTTCGTCGGCGAGGATGAGTTGTTGCTCCGCCTCGGCCCAGACGGCCATGTTACGCTGTTCCTCGGCCTGGAGCGACCGCGCCAGGTTGTTGGTGAACAATACGGAAGCCGCGACGATGATCATCGCGGCTGCCAGTACTATTGTTCCTATCTGTCGGTTGGACATACGCAGTTATCAGCCTAACATCGAGAGAAGCACACCTGCCGCCACCGCCGAACCGATAACGCCGGCCACGTTCGGGCCCATAGCGTGCATCAGCAGGAAGTTGCTGGGGTTCTCTTCCTGACCGACGGTCTGACTCACGCGCGCAGCCATAGGCACAGCCGACACGCCTGCCGAACCGATCAGCGGGTTGATCTTCTCCTTGAGGAAGAGGTTCATGAACTTAGCCAGGAGCACACCTCCTGCGCTCCCCAGACCGAAGGCTACGATACCCATCGCCAGAATCATCAGCGTCTGCCAGTTGAGGAAGCTGCCGGCTGTAGCCGTAGCGCCCACCGAGAGGCCGAGGAAGATTACGACGATGTTCATCAACTCGTTCTGTGCGGTCTTACTCAGACGATCCACTACCCCGCTCTCTTTCATCAGGTTACCGAGCATCAGACAGCCAATCAGCGGAGCTGCGTCAGGCAGGATGAGCGCTACGATAGCGGTGATGATGATCGGGAAGACGATCTTCTCGGTCTTCGAAACCGGACGCAACTGTCCCATCTTGATAGCGCGCTCTTTCTTCGTCGTAAGCGCACGCATGATAGGCGGTTGAATCACCGGCACCAGCGCCATATAGCTGTAGGCGGCGATAGCAATCGGGCCCAAGAGGTGCGGAGCCAGTTTAGAGGTCAGGAAGATCGAGGTAGGACCATCTGCACCACCGATGATACCGATAGAGCCGGCCTCTGCGGGCGTGAAGCCCATAGCGTTTGCGCAGAGGAAGGTCACAAAGATACCTATCTGAGCAGCGGCACCCAGGATGAGCGATTTAGGGTTCGCAATCAGCGGTCCGAAGTCGGTCATCGCACCTACGCCGATGAAGATCAGACACGGATAGACACCCAGCTTAACGCCCATATAGAGCACGTCGAGCAGTCCGCCTTCCTTCAAGATAGTGCCGTAGCTATGGTAGGCCGGACTGTTCTCGTCGAGGAACGCCGACCACAGGTCGCTATGGAACATCTCCGCACCGGGCAGGTTGGTCAGCAGCATACCAAAGGCGATAGGCAGCAGCAACAGCGGCTCATATTTCTTGTGAATGGCCAGGTACAGCAGGAAGAAGCTGACCAGGAGCATCACGCCCTGTTGCCACGTCAGCTGCATAAAACCCATTCCACTAAAAAATTCAATTATATTCATAATTGTATGGATTAAGGATTAAGGACCGCTTCGCTAAAGGACAAAAGACATAAATGTATCAGCCGATAGTAATGAGTCCTTATTCCATTGTCCTTATTTCTTTTATCCTAAAACGATGAGTAAATCGTCCTGCATCACGTTCTGACCCGGGGTAACGGCTATCTGTTTTACCGTACCGTCCTGCTCAGCCATGATGGCGTTCTCCATCTTCATCGACTCGAGTGTGAGCAACGTGTCGCCTTTCTTGACGGCCTGTCCCTCGCTCACAAGCACTTTGATGACGCTACCGGGCAGCGGGCTCTTCACCTGCACACCACCGGCTACGGGAGCGGCTTTCGGCGCTTCTGCCTTGGGTGCTACGGGAGCAGCGGCAGGTGCTGCAGCGGGTTTCGGAGCGGGAGCGGCAGCCGGCTTAGCAGCAGCTGCGGGCTTCTCGGTCTCTACTTCATACATTTTGCCGTTGACGGTCACTTTGGCCTTGCCGGCTTCTATTTCTTCTACTGCGCACTTATACTCGGCGCCGTTGATTTTGAATGTGAACTCTTTCATTGTTAGAATCCTTTGTTGTTTAATCCGATTGATTTGTCGTTCCACGCGGTCAGGCGTGCTTGAGGAGCGATAGTCGCCGTAGCTATATCGTGGTTCTTGCCCTGGTAGAGATAGAGGGCATAGGCAACGGCTGCTTCGTCGTTGGCCTCATTGGCCGACAGCGCCATGGCGATAGCGGCTTTCTCGTCCTCGGCGGGTGCGCCGGAAGCCGGTTTAGCCGTCGGCTCAGCTTTGGGCGCAGCGGGCGCAGTAGCTTTCTGCATCGTCCATCCGAACAGTTGCATGATATAGACGAGGCAGAACAGCAGCGCCAGCACGATGCCGAAGCCGAGACCGGTGACGATCCATGTGTCTGTCGTGACTGCTAATAGTACCATGATTACAGCGGAATATTAGAGTGTTTCTTGAGCGGATTGGTTAGACGCTTGGTCTGCAACATCTCAAATGCACGGATGATACGTGCACGGGTGTTGCGCGGCTCAATCACGTCGTCTATGTATCCGCGGTTAGCAGCCTGGTAGGGCGACGCAAACAGCTCTTTGTACTCGGCCTCTTTCTCGGCGATGAAGGCTTTCTTCTCCGCCGGATCTTCTATGGCCTTGATGGCCTTAGCCTGCAGCACACCTACAGCCCCACTCGCGCCCATCACGGCTATCTCTGCGTTGGGCCAAGCGTAGCACATGTCGCCGCGGAGTTGCTTACAGCTCATCACGATGTGGCTGCCGCCATAGCTCTTGCGAATGGTGATAGTTACTTTCGGCACAGTTGCTTCGCCATACGCGAACATCAGTTTTGCACCATGGTCGATGATACCTGCGTACTCTTGTCCGGTTCCGCAAAGGAAGCCCGGAACATCCACGAGCGTCAGGATCTGGATGTTAAATGCGTCGCAGAAACGTACGAAACGAGCGGCCTTACGGCTGGCGTCGCAGTCGAGCACACCGGCAAGCCAGGAAGGCTGGTTGGCGATGATACCCGTCGAACGACCGTTGAAGCGGGCAAAGCCGCAGATAACGTTCTTGGCGTAGTCTTTGTGCACCTCCATGAAGTCGCCGTTGTCGACTATCGTGTTGATGATCTCGTGCATGTCATACGGCTTGTTGGGATCTGCCGGCACGATCTCGTTCAGGTTGTCGTCCACTCGGGTGATATCATCGGTACAAGGAACGACCGGCGCTTCCTCCATGTTGTTCTGCGGGATGAAGCTTACCAGACGACGCACCTCGGCGATAGCTTCTTCCTCGGTAGCTGCCACAAAATGGGTCACACCCGACTTCGTCGCGTGGATCTTGGCGCCACCCAGTTGCTCTACCGTCACGTCCTCGCCCGTTACCGATTTCACTACCTTCGGGCCGGTGATGAACATATAGCTGTTCTGCTCAGTCATCATGATGAAGTCGGTCAGCGCGGGGCTGTATACGGCACCTCCGGCACACGGGCCGAAGATGACGCTTATCTGCGGCACTACGCCCGAAGCCAGGATGTTACGCTCGAATATCTCTGCGTAGCCGGCCAGCGCACATGCACCTTCCTGTATACGTGCTCCACCCGAGTCGTTCAGACCGATGATCGGCGCACCCAGTTTCATCGCCTGGTCCATCACGTTGCAGATCTTCAGCGCCATCGTCTCGCTCAGCGAACCGCCGATGACGGT
>DEHM01000016.1:0-22170 GCA_002351925.1 Bacteroidales bacterium UBA2800 | reverse complement strand
CCGCCGATGACGGTGGCATCCTGCGCAAAGACGAACACCAGACGGCCGTCTATCGTTCCCGAACCTACGGCTACGCCGTCACCCAGGAACACTTTCTTCTCCATGCCGAAGTCGTGGCAGCGGTGGGTAAGGAACATGTTCACTTCCTCAAACGAGCCCTCGTCGAGCAACATGTTGATACGCTCGCGGCAAGTATAGCTGCCCTTGGCATGATGTTTCTCTACGGCTGCTTCACCGCCACCGGCCATCGCCTTCTCGCGGTTCTCAATCAGCCTATCCAATTTAGCTTGATCCATAAAGACATTTACTATTTTGTCATTTACCATTTGTTCATTTAAGCCGGCTGTTGGCAGAGTTCCGTGAGGACACCCTTAGTGCTCTTCGGATGCAGGAAAGCAATCATCAGGTTCTCTGCACCTTTGCGCGGAGCTTTGTCGACCAGTTGGATACCGGCTGCCTCACATTCTGCCAGCGCGTCAGCTACGTTCTCTACGTTGAAGGCAACGTGGTGAACACCGCCGCGGCCGCCGTTCTTCTCAATAAACTTGGCGATGGTCGACTCCGGGCTCGTCGGCTCCAGCAGTTCGATTTTCACCTCGCCTACTTTGAAGAACGCTGTCTTCACTTTCTGATCAGCAACCTCCTCGATGCTGTAGCACTTGCTGCCACTGAGGAACTCGAAAAACGGCATTGCTTCTTCCAGACTCGGAACGGCAATGCCCAGATGTTCAATGTGTGTGGGTTTCATAATGATAAAAAATATGTTTAATTGTTTGGTATTATCTACGGTTTTGTTTCGGTTGATCTGCGGTATTACCTCCGGTTAATCCCAAAATTGCTGCAAAGATACTACAAAAAAATGACATATGCAAGCATATGCCATTCTTTTTTGAATTTTTCTTCAATAAGCTTTCTCAGCAGTACCTGTTACCGACTCACTTGTGGTGCAGATAGACAAAATAATGACGGTACTTGGAGGGTACGCAATTGCCTCTGGACGATCTCGACTATAACCTACTAATCACCTACTAACAACCTACTAACAACCTACTAACAACCTACTAATCGCGTACTATAGTACCGTAAATCGAGTGCAAAGGTACAACAAATATATGGAATATGGAATATGGAATATGGAATATGGAATATGCAAATATATCACAAAAAAATCACCGCCTTTTTGCAATGCGGTGATTAATTAAACAATGAATACTGATGTTTACACTATAGTGCTTCTAGTTCGTTGCGGGAATATTTCCCAACTTCAGCCATTTCCTGTGAACATATAAAATCATTTCCATCTATCCGGTCAATTCTGACTATAGCGCCTACCGGAAGATTGTTTTTATCCACTAAGGTTTTAACTTTTTGGCCGACGGTGAAGTTCGGTTGCGCTTTTGCAACAACTTTTACGTCGGCAAGCGACGAGGGGTATAAAACCTTTGCGGCTGCAAAGGTACT
The DNA here is from genome assembly GCA_002351925.1 of Bacteroidales bacterium UBA2800. GTDB lineage: Bacteria > Bacteroidota > Bacteroidia > Bacteroidales > Paludibacteraceae > Colicola. The sequence continues at coordinate 20,709 of DEHM01000016.1, read as the reverse complement.
GCTTTTTTTTTGATATACGCAAGAAAGACGCGCGAAAAATTACTTTTTCCTGTTTGGATAGAGTTGTTGCATGAGCAGGTCGTAGTTGGAGGAGAAGGAGAATACGTCGCGGAGGGCGGGATAGTTCTGCGGATCCTGGCAGCAGGGATGGGCATAGAGCAGGAAGGTGAGTCGGCTGTCATCATAGGAGAACGTAGCCGCCATGCGGGCCAAGTCGGATGTGCAGAAACGGCCGATAGTGACACAGAGTTCGGCTATCTGGAGTTTCTTGTCGTCGAACGACTGCTGCTCAAGCACCTGCAGCACCATGGTCATCTGCTCTGGCGTGGCACACTCGACACGCGGCGGGCGACGTTGCTCATAGGTAGGCGTATAGCCGGGACGATGGGTATGGTTGGCCGCAGGATGACGTTGCGCGGAGACGGTCAGGCTGAGCAGGAGGAGGAGGAAGGAAAGAAAATGTTTCATAGATGAAAGATGAAAGATGAAAGATGAAAAGATTTATAGTTCGACGGTTTCGCCTTTCTCGGGGACGGAGATGTTTCGGAAGCCGGCATCGTGGAGATGTCCGCTATAGGCTTCGGCGGCTTCGGCATCGCCATGTACCACGAAGACACGCTGCACTTTGTCGGTTTGCAGGCTTCGCGTGAGATAATCAATCATTTCCTGATAGTCGCCGTGTCCGGAGAAGCCCTCAATCTTGGTGATCTGCGCCTTGATACGGCGGTCGAGTCCGAAGATAGAAATCCACTGCAGCCCGGGTTGTTGGATACGTGCGCCGAGCGTGGTAGGCTCGCAGTAGCCGACGATGAGGATGGTGCATCGCGGGTCGGAGATATGGTTGGCCACATGGTGCTTGATACGTCCTGCCTCCAACATGCCGGAAGCGGAGATGATGATACAGGGTTCGTCCTTATGGTTGAGCGCCTTCGACTCGCTGATATCCGTGATATAGCGGAGAGTGTTGAAGCCAAAGGGATCGGGATCGAAGCGCATAGTGTCGCGCACCTCGTCGGACAGTTCTTCGGGATACATGCGGAAGATATGGGTGGCATTGGTGGACATAGGCGAGTCGACATAGACGGGGATGTGCGGCAGGCGGCCGTCGTTGTAGAGCTGGTTGAGCACATAGACAATCTCCTGGGTACGGCCCACCGAGAACGACGGGATAAGCAGTTGGCCCTTGCGATAGACGCAGGTGTCCTGCACAATACCGAGCAGTTGTTCCTCGGTAACCATCTGCTCGTCATGTAGCCTGTCACCATATGTGGACTCGCAGATGAGGTAGTCGCATTGGGGGAAGAGCTGTGGCGGCGGGAGAATATGACAATGGCGACGACCGATATCGCCGGTGTAGGTCAGGCGCTTCCAGCGTTTAACAGACCGCTGCGCTGTAAGACCGGCGTCGCCAGTAGGACCGCTTTCGCTGTAAGACCGTTCACTTCGTTCGCTGTAAGACTTATCTTCTTCATATATCTCCAGCGAGCAGATGGCGCCGCCGAGCATGTGGCCGGAGTTGGTGAAGGTGAGCAGCACGTCGTCGAAGAGGCGGAAGCGGCGGTCGTAACTATAGGTTACGAAATGGTGCATGGCGCGGTTGACATCCTGCTGGTTGTAGAGCGGCTCTACCTTGTATTTCTTACCTTTCTCCTTATGAGGATTCTGGCGGTCGATCTTCTTGTTGAAGGTACGCACATCCTGCTCCTGGATAAACGCGGTGTCGGCGAGCATGAGTGCACAGAGGTCACGCGTGGCAGGCGTACAATAGATATCGCCCTTGAAGCCCATCTTGACGATATACGGAATCAGTCCGGAATGGTCAATATGGGCATGGCTGAGCACGACACAGTCGAGCTTAGCCGGATCGAAGCCGAGGTCTCGGTTGGCGGCATCGGTCTCCATACCTTTACCCTGGTACATTCCGCAGTCGAGGAGAATAGTGTGTCCGGAATCGGTGGTGATAAGGTGCTTGCTGCCCGTTACTTCACGCGTGGCACCTAGGAATTGGATCTTCATGGCAATAGGTTTTAATCAATTTGCATGCAAAGATACTACATTTTTTTGATATATGCAAAAAAGACTGACAAATTGGCAGTATTTTTTTACGTGGCACATTGTTTGTCATTTCCAAAGATGGAAAACAATTACAAAATCAACATATACTATGAGCAAAATTCAACCTTTAGCAGACCGTGTGCTGATTAAGCCGGCTGCTGCAGAAGAAAAGACTGTTGGCGGAATCATCATTCCCGACAGCGCAAAAGAGAAACCGCTGCGTGGCGAGGTGCTGGCAGCAGGCGAAGGAACCAAAGACGAGACGATGGTGCTGAAAGCCGGTGACCAGGTGCTGTATGGCAAGTATGCCGGTACGGAGCTGGAGCTGGACGGTGAGAAATACCTGATTATGCGCCAGAGCGATGTGCTGGCGATTGTAAAATAACTAGAGTTCTAGATTTCTAGAATTCTAGATAACTAGTAAAATTTTCCAAAATTATGGCAAAGGATATTACCTATAATGTAGAGGCGCGAGAGGCGCTGAAGCGTGGCGTTGACCAACTGGCTGACGCAGTTAAGGTGACACTGGGTCCGAAAGGACGTAACGTCATTATTGACAAGAAATACGGTGCGCCGCATATCACCAAAGACGGTGTGACGGTAGCCAAAGAGATTGAACTGAAAGATGCCGCCGAGAACCTGGGTGCACAGCTCGTGAAGGAAGTAGCGTCGAAGACGGGCGACCAAGCCGGTGACGGTACGACAACGGCTACGGTGCTGGCTCAAGCTATCGTAGGCGTAGGTCTGAAGAACGTGACGGCGGGCGCTAACCCACTCGATCTGAAACGCGGTATCGACAAAGCCGTGGCAGCCGTGGTGGCTGAGATCAAGAAGAACGCCATAGTCGTAGGCAACGACTTCGACAAGATAGAGCAAGTGGCTACCGTCTCGGCCAACAACGATGCGGAGATAGGTAAGCTGATTGCAGACGCGATGCGTAAGGTCAGCAAGGACGGCGTCATCACCATCGGCGAGGCCAAGGGTATGGACACCACCATCGACGTAGTACAAGGTATGCAATTCGACCGCGGCTATATCAGTCCGTACTTCGTAACCAACACCGAGACGATGTTGGTAGAGATGGACAAGCCGTATATCCTTATCTATGATAAGAAGATCTCTAACCTGAAGGAGTTGCTGCCCGTGCTCGAGCCGGCTGTACAGAGCGGACGTCCGTTGCTCATCATCGCCGAGGACGTCGACAGCGAGGCGCTGACAGCACTCGTAGTGAACCGTCTGCGTGCGCAACTGAAGATCTGTGCCGTGAAGGCTCCGGGCTTCGGCGACCGCAGAAAAGAGATGCTGGAGGATATCGCTATCCTGACCGGCGGTACCGTCATCAGCGAGGAGAAAGGTATCAAGCTCGATCAGGCTACGCTGGAGATGCTGGGAACGGCTGAGACCATCACCGTCAACAAAGACAACACCACCATCGTCAACGGTGCCGGCAACAAAGAGGCGATTGCCGCTCGCGTAGGTCAGATAAAGGCGCAGATTGCTGCCACCAAGAGCACGTACGACAAGGAGAAACTGCAAGAGCGTCTGGCTAAGTTGGCCGGCGGGGTAGCTCAGCTGAACGTAGGTGCTGCCAGCGAGGTGGAGATGAAAGAGAAGAAAGACCGCGTGGACGATGCGTTGTCGGCTACCCGTGCCGCTATCGAAGAGGGCGTAGTGCCCGGCGGTGGCGTGATGTATATCCGTGCACAAGCTGCGCTGGAAGGCTTGAAAGGCGCTAACGAAGACGAGCAGACGGGTATCGAGATCGTACGTCGTGCGATAGAAGAGCCGCTGCGTCAGATCGTCAGCAACGCCGGTAAAGAAGGTGCCGTAGTAGTAGATAAGGTACGCGCAGGCAAGGCGGACTTCGGCTACAACGCCCGTACGGACGAGTATCAGAGCCTGTATGAGGCCGGCGTGATTGATCCGGCTAAGGTGGCTCGTGTAGCCCTGGAGAACGCTGCATCGGTAGCCGGTATGTTCCTCACCACCGAGGCAGTCATCGTGGATCATCCCGAAGAGCATCCTGCTCCGGCAATGCCCGCCGGAGGTATGGGAGGCATGATGTAAGAATAAAGAAAATGGCGCTCGCGTGAGCGCCATTTTTTTGTACCCTTATTTCTTTATCTTGTCGAAACCGGCACCGAAGACGCCGGCTACGTTGGCCTGACTGACGAACGCATTCGGGTCGATCCGGTGCACCAGGTTGAGAATAAGCGAGGCTTCCGGCTGACGTGCCAGCACCGAGATGACTTTGACGGGCTTTTGCGAGTACCAGCCTGTGCCGTCGAGCACCGTCACACCGCGGTTGACGGTGGTGTTGATGGCCGTAGCTATCTCGTCGTATTTGGACGAATAGATAAAGATGTGTACCGACTGGTGGAAACGGGCGATGAGCCAATCGACAGCCGCCGTATAGGACACCGTCATACACACACCGCACAACACACGCTTGATCTGTATGTAGATAGGGTCCGTGCCCTGCTCCATCAGCCTTTCGGGGATAGGCAGGAAGAAGGCGGAGAGGATGATGAGTATGTCGCAGAGCAACATGATATTGCCCATCGAGATGTCGCGATAGTGGTTGATGATCATTGCCACGATATCGGTGCCTCCCGACGAGCCGTTGCTGGCGATGACAGCGCCCAGACTAAGTCCGAAGACAAAACCGCCGATGATAGCGCCCAGCCAGGGATCGGCGATGATGGGTTCGGGCAAGATAGGGATGATTCGGTACCAGAACGTGATAGCCGCTACGCCCACCATCGTACGGATACAGAAGCGCCATCCCACGGTATAGCCCGCTATGAGCAACAGTATCGCGTTGAACACAAACGTGGTCAGCCACACCGGTATCGCCCCGCCATACTCAGGGAAGAGCGTCGGGAAGAGTCCGTCGGTCAGGTAATAGATGATCGAGCAGATACCCGTCAGTCCGCCTCCCACGAACGCGTGCGGCAGCAGCACCCAGTTGACCATCAGCGCCATCGGGAAGATGCCAAAGATGATAGTCAGGTACTCCATAACCGTCCGCATGACCGAGCGCGGCGCGATATGGGGGTTGACATATGTGCGGAGAGAGAGCATAAGACCTCGGTTATTGGAATTTGGCTATCAGGTTACGGTCGCCGAAACCATTGTCCACACGTCCTACCGGACACCAGAACTTGGTCTCTGCCACCCAAGCTGTCGGATAGGCCGCCTGCTGGCGCGAATACGGGTGTTTCCACTCGTCGGCCACCACTTCGTATTCGGGATGCGGCGCGTTAATCAGCACATTATCAGCCTTATCGGCTTTGCCTGACTCGATGTCGGCTATCTCCTGACGAATCTGCAAGAGAACGTCGCAGAAACGGTCGATTTCCTGCAGCGACTCGCTCTCGGTAGGCTCCACCATGAGGGTGCCGTGTACCGGGAAAGAGAGCGTAGGCGCATGATAGCCGTAGTCCATCAGACGTTTGGCGATATCGGCTTCGGTGATGCCGATGGCGTGGAATTGGCGGCAGTCGAGAATGAGCTCGTGCCCCACTCTGCCGTTCTCACCCGTATAGACGATGCCGTAAGCATCCTTAAGGCGCTTGGCCATATAGTTAGCCGAGAGGATAGCGGCTGCCGTAGCATGACGCAGTCCTTCCTCGCCCATCATGGCTATATAGCCCCACGAGATAAGTGCCATATTGGCATTGCCGTAGAGCGCCGCCGAGACGCGGTTCGTCTCTTCTGCGGGCAGACAATCGGCCAACTGCTTGGTGCAGCATACAGCACCCGCTCCCGGTCCGCCACCGCCGTGAGGCGAGGCAAACGACTTATGGAGATTCAGGTGGCACACGTCGGCACCTATGTAAGCCGGGTTGGTCCAACCTATCTGGGCATTCATGTTAGCGCCGTCCATATAGACATAGCCGCCATTGTCATGGATAGCGGCTATCATCGCGCGGATGTCCTGCTCGAAGATACCGTGGGTGGACGGATAGGTGATCATACAGCCGGCGAGGATGTCTTTGTTCTCCTCGGCTTTGGCCCGCCAGTCAGCCAGGTCGGTATTACCCTGCTCGTCACACTTGACGACACACGGCGTGAAGCCGGCCTGTACACACGACGCAGGGTTGGTACCGTGCGCCGAGGCAGGGATAAGCAACACCTTACGGGCATCCTGCCCCTGGCGATGCAACTGCTCGCGGATAACGACCAAGCCGGTATACTCGCCGGCGGCGCCGGAAGTAGGCTGCAGCGTGCAGGCATCGAAGCCGGTGATGGCCAGCAACTGTTTCTTGAGCGCTTGCATCACGTTCTCGTATCCCTCGGTCTGTTCGGCCGGTGCCAGCGGGTGGATATTCGTTGCCGCAGAGAACGTGATAGGTATCATTGCGGCTGCGGGGTTGAGCTTCATCGTACAGCTGCCCAGCGGTATCATAGAAGTAGCCAGGCTGATGTCCTTGCGGTCGAGCCGCTTCAGATACCTCATCATCTCCGTCTCGGTATGGTAGAGGCGGAACACATCGGCCTGCATATAGTCGATGTCGCGCACGCGGTTCTCGTCGATAGACCAGAGTCCCGAGAAAGCCTCTTCCGAATCTTCGTATTGCGCCATGTTTCCACTGGCGTCGGCGAAGATATTGATGAGTTCATTCATCTCGGTCAGCCCGACCGTCTCGTCGATGGAGAGCCCTACCCAACCCTGCGGGTCGTAGTAGAAGTTGTAGCCGGCCTCTTCGGCTATCTCGCGCAGGCGCGCCTGCCATCCTTCGTCCTCATCGCGCGTGATACGCAGGGTGTCGAAGAACTCGGCGTTCTCCTGGTTGAAGCCATAGGCCTGCACCATCTCGCTCAAGTAGACGGCTTTGCCGTGGATACCTTCGGCTATCTCGCGTATGCCCTCCGCACCATGGTAAACGCCATACATGCCGGCCATCATGGCAGAGAGTGCCTCGGCGGTACAGATGTTGGACGTAGCGCGTTCGCGCTTGATATGCTGTTCGCGGGTCTGCAACGCCAGACGATAAGCCGGATGCTCGTATTTGTCCTTGCTCAGTCCGATGATACGTCCCGGCATCTCGCGCTTGTACTCATCGCGCGTAGCCATATAGCCGGCTGTCGGGCCGCCAAAGCCCATCGGCAGACCAAAACGCTGGGCGGTGCCGCACATGATATCGGCGTTCAGCGGTTTGAGCAGCGCCAGCGCCAGTAGGTCAGCCACTACCGTCACTTTCAGTCCTGCCTCGTGGCAGTCGTCGAGGAAAGTCTCATAGTCCTCTATCGCTCCATCGCTGTTAGGCCATTGTACCAGCGCGCCGAAGAACTCGTCCGTGGGACGGAAGTCGGCATAACTGCCGGTGACTATCTCGATGTCTTGTCCCTTTGCGCGCGTGCGTAATACAGATAAGGTGTTGGGCCAAATCTTCTCGTCGACAAAGACCTTGCGGACATTGGCTTTCACCTGCTCACGGCTGCGCAAGTTACGCATCATCGTCACCGACTCGGCGGCGGCAGTCGCCTCGTCGAGCAGCGAGCAGTTGGCCAGAGGCAGTCCGGTAAGGTCGCTTATCATGGTCTGGAAGACAAAGAGTGCCTCCAGTCGACCTTGGCTCACCTCTGCCTGATAGGGCGTGTAACTGGTGTACCACACGGGATTCTCCAGGATGTTACGACGGATGACAGCCGGCGTGATAGTGCCGTACCAGCCGCGGCCGATATACGAGCGCGCCAAGGCGTCGTTCTGCTGCAGTTCGGTCTCTGCTAAAGTGAGATAGTCCTGCTCGCTGACCGGCTCATCCAAGTCGATAGGCTCCTTGAGCAGGATATCCTCCGGCATGGTTTCCTGCACCAAAGCCTCGAGCGACTCGGCACCGACGGTGCCCAACATGTGTTTTTCGTCTGCTGCACTGAGGCCGATATGACGTGCCTCCAGATAGTTCACTTTCATGATTTTATAGGTAATTTATATGTTTCTTCGTAATTTTGCTGCAAAGTTACACTTTTTTTTGCATATATGAAAATATTTTTGTAAATTTGCAGAAAATTTACGAATTGTATTGGTCTGTATGAGCAGAAATGAAGTGTCTATCCGTCCTCTATGGGAGCTGAATCCGATCTGGGACACCCTCACGCCGACGCAGAAAGCAGAAGTGAACGAGCAGGTGGAAGTGGTCTATTACGAGAAGAACGATCTGATTCGCCACGAGGGAGACACTTCGTCGTATATATGGATGTTGCTGGCCGGCAAGGTACGTATCTACAAAGACGGTATCGGTCAGCGTCAGATCATCCGTGTGCTAAAGCCCTACGATCTCTTCGGCTACCGTGCTGCCATCGCCAACGAGCCTTATGGCTCGAGTGCCAGCGCCTTTGAGCCCAGCGCACTCTATCGGATTCCCAGCGACATCTTCCGCCGGCTGGTGCAGGAAAACAGCGCGTTCTGCTACGCGATGATGCAGACTATGGCGCGCGACCTGAAGATATCGGAGATACAGACGGTCAACCTGACTCAGAAACATATACGCGGCCGTCTGGCCGAATCGATTCTGCACCTGATAGCCCAATACGGACTGGAGGAGGACGGCAGCACCATTGCGATGCTCATATCGCGGGAAGATTTGGCCAACATGAGCAATATGATTACCAGCAATGCCATCCGCACACTCAGCCAATTTGCGCAAGAAGGACTGCTGGCCATTGACGGCAAACGCATCCGGATACTGGATGAAGCGGCTCTGCAAAAAATATCGCGCCTCGGTTGAGACGCGATTTTTTTAGTCCATCATATTACCCATGTTCGACGAGAGTTGTACCATCTTGTCGTAGTCCTCGGGGCTGAGGTCGTAGAAATAGTAGTTACGCGGATCGATGGGTCGACCTTGATAATGCACCTCATAATGCACGTGAGGGCCTGTCGACTTGCCGGTATTGCCCACCAGCGCGATGACGTCGCCTCGCTTCACTTTCTGCCCTACCCGCACCTTGAGTTTATGGCAGTGGGCATAACGCGTGGCATAGCCGAAACCGTGGTCTATCTCCACCGTCTCGCCGTAGCCCTGACGCCAACCGGCATAGACCACGATACCGTTGCCCGTAGCAAAGATGTCGGTACCGATAGGCGCCGAGAAATCCATCCCTTCGTGGAAACGACGGATATGGTAGACCGGGTCGATACGCCAGCCGTAACCGGACGCCATGTGCTTCAGGTTCTTGTTGAGCACAGGTTGGATGGCGGGTATGTTCTCCATACGCACCTCCTGGTTCTTGGCCAACTGGAGTATCTCGTCGTACGACTTGGCCTGCACGTACAGTTCTTTCTCCAGCAGATCCACTTTACGCTGCACATCGGCGATGAGTTGGGTATTGCTCATGCGCGCCAGAGAGTCGTAGTAACTGATCTGCCGCGTAGCGCCCAGACGCACACTCTGCGGGATAGGCTCCGCACCCAACAACGCGCGGTAGAGATTGTCGTCACGCTGGGCGATATCGTCCAGCACCACTTGTATCTGATCCACCTGACGCTCCATCATCTTCAGCTGCGCCGTCAGCGTGCGGTTTTGCGACTGCAGCGCCGCCTCACGGGGCGAGGGGAAGAAAGCATGATACACATAGAAGAACACTACGCCCAGGCAGATACCGCCTATCAGATAACGACCTGAACGGCGCAGCCAGTAACGCACTCCGTGCTCCACGCGCTCCAGCTGGAGCGTCTCGGGATTGATCCGATAACGACGGGTATTAATGGTTGGTTTCATAGCTCAATCTTATCTTTTATACCAGAAGAAATAGCTGTTTTGTTGTTTTTTCTCTTCGGCCGTCCGCGCCACATAAACGGGTTGACCGGTATAGGGGTTGAGGCCGGTATAGAACATCGTGGTCGACAGCGTCATCGGCGTCGGCGTGAAGTCCTGTACTTGTTCCGGCCGGTAGTTCATCTTTCTCGTCTCCTCGGCCAGCATCTTCATATCTGACCGCGTGCACCCTGGGTGCGAGGAGATAAAATACGGTATCAGCTGTTGGCGCAGCCCCGCATCGCGATTGATACGCAGGAACAGCTCGCGAAAACGGAGATAGTGTTGCCACTCGGGTTTGCGCATGAGGCGCAGCACATTGTCGGAGCAATGCTCCGGCGCCACTTTCAGTCGGCCGGACACATGACGCGTGATGAGCTGACGGGCATACTCCTCGCTCATAAGATCGTAGCGGATACCCGAACCCACAAACGCATGTTTCACGTACGGCAACTTATCCACGGTGCGGTAGATATCCAGCACGGCGTTGAAGTCTCTGTCGAGGTTCTTGCAGATAGCCGGTTGCAGGCAGCTCGCCCGCGCACATTTCTCGCAGAGCGTCTTGTCCTTGCCGCAGATGCCATACATATTGGCCGAAGGACCGCCCAGGTCGCTGATGATGCCGTGCCAGTCGGGCAGTTGGCTCAGCCGCTCTATCTGCCTCAGTATGGAGGCTTTGGAGCGCGAGACGATCTGCTTGCCCTGGTGGGCAGAGATGGTGCAGAACGAGCAACCACCAAAACAGCCGCGATGCATACAGACCGACCACTTGATCATCTCGTAGGCCGGTATCCGTTTGTCCTTGTACTTCGGGTGCGGCGTGTATTGGTACGGCAGGTCGAAGATGGCGTCCAGCTGCTCGCTCGTGATAGGCAGATAGGCGGGATTGACCACTACCCACTGCCGACCGACGGGTTGTACCAAAGTCGTCTGGTGAATCTTGTTGGACTCCACCTCTATCAGCCGGAAGTTCTCCGCATGTTTGCGTTTGTCTTTGACGGCCTCCTCGTGGCTGGCGAGCCAGATAGCGTCGGCCGGTATCTCGCGCTTGTCGCTCGTCAGATAGGCCGTCTGCGGAATAGCATGACAATGGTCCGTTGTCCATTTTCCATTGTCCCTTATCGCATTAGCGATATCTGTCATCGCCTGCTCGCCCATGCCAAACACCAGCAGGTCGGCACCGCTGTCCACCAGGATGGACGGCATCAATTTGTCCTGCCAGTAGTCGTAGTGGGTCAGTCGGCGCATTGACGCCTCTATACCGCCTATCACGATCGGCACATCGGGATACAACTGCTTGAGGATGCGGCAATAGGTGATGGTGCAGTAGTCCGGTCGCAGACCTGCCCTGCCTTCAGGCGTGTAGGCATCGTCCGAGCGCTTACGACGGGCAGCGGTATAGTGGTTTACCATCGAGTCCATCGAGCCTGCCGAGACGGCAAAATAGAGCCGCGGGCGGCCGAACTTCTTGAAATCACGGTAGTCGCCATGCCAGTCAGGTTGCGGCACTATCGCTACGCGATAACCGGCAGCCTCCAGCACCCTGCCCAATACCGCTGCGCCAAACGAAGGATGGTCGATATAGGCGTCGCCGGTGAAGAAGACGATGTCCACTTCATCCCAGCCACGCAGCTCCATCTCTTTGCGAGTCGTCGGCAAGTATTTCAGCAGGTCAGCCATTTCTCTAATCCACTAATCCTCTAATCCTCTAATCGAGCACCAGATCCAAGCGCTCCTTGAGTTGGGTGAGCGCCGGATTGCTCTCTGCCATCAATTTGTATTTCTCTTCGGCGGTAAAGGCCATTTGCTCGCGGTCGTATTCCGCGAGTTTGACTTGTATCGTCAGTTGGTCGTTATGGAGCGTGCGGCGCAGCTCCGTCAGCAGTCGCGGCAAGGCTTTACGCATCTCGGCTTGTTGCCACGGGTTAGGCATCGACACCTCGGCCGTTGTTTCCTCGACCATCACCGGAATATAGTTCTCCAGCAGTTGCCTGAGACGCGGTTCCTCAGCATGAGTACGACTCAGACCAATCCACGCGTCTCTGAATTGGTCAGCTGAGAAAGGGCTGTTCTGCGGTGCTGCGGGTGCGGAAGTCGGGTTGACCGGTTGCTCTGCGGCGGGTTCAGTCGGTTTCTTGAGTCCCAGCCCGAGGCCTGCTCCGGGCATCTTTGGGATGGACGGCGGTGCAGGTGTCGGCTTAGGCGCCTCTACACGCACGGGCTCTGCGGGTTTTGGTTCTGCCGGCTGAGCAGGCTTTGGCGCAGCCTGAGCTGCGGGAGCGGCTGCTGTCGGTTGAGCCGGTTGAGCGGACTGAACGGGTTGCGTAGTGGGGATGTTCTGCGGCACTCCCAGTTGGCACAGCTTCACGAGACAGAGCTCCACCGTCAGTCGTTTGTTGCGCGCCGTACGATAGTTGATATCGCAGGTATTGAGGATGTCGAGTGCTGCGAATATCCACATTGGCGCACAATTCGCCGCCTGCGCAGCATAACGGGCACGTATACTGTCGGCTGTCTCCAGCAGCGGCAAGGTCTGTTTGTCCTTGCTGACGAGCACGTCGCGCAGGTGTTGCGCCAGGCCGACGATGAAGTGGCCGGCATCGAAACCGTGGTTGAGCACGTCGTTGAGCAGCAGCAGGGCATTGGTCACATCGTGACGCAAAGCCATATCCACCAGCCGGAAATAATAGTCGCTATCGAGCACATTGAGCACCTCGATGGTGCGCTCGTAGGTGATCTCGCTGCCGCAGAATGCTACCAGCTGGTCGAAGATAGAGAGTGCGTCACGCAGTCCGCCGTCGGCTTTTTGTGCCACGACGTTGAGAGCCTCCACGCTGACCTTGATACCCTCGTTAGCCGCCACTTTCTGCAGATGGGCTATCGTGTCCTGCACGGTGATACGGTTGAAGTCATACACCTGGCAGCGACTCAGGATGGTCGGCAGCACCTTGTGTTTCTCGGTGGTCGCCAGGATGAAGATGGCGTATGAGGGCGGTTCTTCCAGCGTCTTCAGCAGGGCGTTGAACGCAGCCGTAGAGAGCATGTGCACCTCGTCGATGATATAGACGGAGTACTTACCTATCTGCGGCGGGATACGCACCTGGTCGAGAATCGACTTGATATCCTCCACCGAGTTGTTGCTCGCGGCATCCAGTTCGTGGATGTTGAACGAGCGTTGCTCATTGAACGCGCGGCACGACTCACACTCGTTGCAAGCGTCGTGGCCGTTCTGCGGGTTCAGACAGTTGATCGTCTTGGCGAAGATACGCGCACAGGTCGTCTTACCTACGCCACGCGGACCGCAGAACAGATAGGCGTGCGCCAGTCTATCCTGACGGATAGCGTTCTGCAGCGTCTGTGTCAAGGCTTGCTGACCCACCACCGACTCGAAGGTCCGCGGGCGGTACTTACGCGCCGAAACAATGTAGTTTTCCATATTGTTGTGTTATTTGTATGCGATACTGTATATATAGTTGTCTGTCTCTACGCTCTCCAAGTGCCACTCGTCCTGCTGCAAGAGCGTCTGCAGTTGTTCGAACGACCGGATGCCTACTCCTTCGGCTTTGACGACCGCCTCTTTGCGGGTCCACAGCCGCGTGAAAGCCCTATCCGCTAACTCCCTAATCCCTAATTCCCTAATCGCTCTCGCCTCCTCCTCATTCATCGTGCGGGCTATCAGTTCGTCGTCCGCATGGCGGATGTGCTCTATGTCGATACCTACAGCCCTGTCGCTTACGGCTACGGCGATGCCGGCTTTGCTGTGACTGATACTGAAACACAGTCCGCCTGCCAGGTATGGCTTGCCATGGTCGTTGTAGGCAAAATCGCCCATCGTCCAATGTTCCTTGTCCATCAACTCGCGGAGCATGAGCCAGCTCTTCAGGCAGCAATAGCGGCCAAAGGTGTGGCTGTACCGCAAGGCTTGCTCACGGCGTTGGCTGCTGACCAACGGCAACAGGCGTGCCACCTCGTCGGGTGTACACTCCTCCATTCTATCCCATAGCGTTATCTCTAACATCTCTCCATTTCCATGTCAGGTACACCACCCTTGCCGTCAAATGGGCAAAATAAGCGATATACAAAGCCTGTGCTCCGCAGGTACGGTAGGTAGCCAGGTAGCCAGCCACAAAAGCCAGGGCTGCCCAGATCATCGCATTACGCAGCGGTACGCCGGCGGTAGCGCCCACATAGACACCGTCCCACATGAAGGCCAGTGCACTGACCAGCGGCATCGCAATGAGCCAACCCATATAGCGCATCGAGGCGCCGAGCACCGCTGCGTCGTTGGTCATCAGGGCGATATTCTCCTTGCCCCACAGCGCATAGACGATGGTGAAAAGCAGCCCTACGCCTATACTCCACACAAAGAGCGAACGCACGATACTGTTGATTCGTTGTTCTTCTTTTCCTTCCCCGTAGGTCTTTCCCACCAGCGCTTCGCCGGCATAGGCAAAGCCATCCACAAAGAACGAGAAGAACATAAACAGCTTCATCATGATACTTCCTACTGCCAGTTCGACGTCGCCGTATTTGCTGATGAGCATAGCAAAGCCCACATACACCACCATGAAACAGAGCGACCGTACGAACAGATTTCCGTTCAGGTGCGCCATATGGCGTATCTCCTCCCAGCGCATCGCGGCTCGTATCTCCTGTAGTCCGACAGCCCCTATGCGGTAGCTTGCTACCAGTATCACGCAGGCCAGCAGCAGGCCGCTATATTGCGCACAGATAGTGCCCCAGGCTACGCCGATGATGCCGGCCGGAGTGTACACCGCCAGGTAATAACTCGCCAGCATGTTCACCACGTTCACCAGTATGTCGACCGCCATCGGGCTCCGCGTGTCCTGCATGCCGATGAACCAGCCTTTCAGGGCAAAGAGCATCAGCGTAGCCGGTGCGGCCCAGATGCGCACGAAGAAATACTCGCGAGCTATGTCGGCCACTGCCTGCGAACACGGCACGACAGCCAGCACAGCTGTCACAAACAGCCACTGTATCGCCCATATCAGCATAGCCGCCAGCAGTGCCGTCGTCAGGCTCTGGGTCAGTATCTTCCGGCACTCGTCCGTAACCCGTAACCCGTCACCCGTCACCCCTCTGCCGTAGGCCTGGGCCGTCAGGCCGCTTGTGCCGACACGCAGGAAGCCGAAGTTCCAGTACAGCAAGTCAAAGAGCATGGTTCCGATGGCTATACCGCCTATGGCCGCTGCATCACTCAGATGGCCGACTATCGCCGTATCGACAATCCCCACCAGGGGGATGGTGATATTGGCCAGTATGCTCGGCACCGCCAATCGGAGTATTTCTCTGTTCGTCGTCACAGGAACAGTAGTATCATCAACTGTCCGCTTAGCACGCGGAGGAACATCGTCAGCGGATAGACGGTCGAATAGGCCACGGCGGCGCGGTCGTTCACAGACGACTGCGAGGTGGCATAAGCCAGTGCCGGCGGGTCGGGCGTCGAACCGGCTATGAGTCCCATCAACGTGAAGTAGTCCAGACGCAGCCATTTGCGGGCGATGATGCCGATGATGAGCAGCGGCAGCAGCGTGATCAGTACGCCGTAGCCTATCCACACATATCCGCCGCTCAGCAAGGTCGGTATAAACGTCTTTCCCGCGCCGAAGCCGACTGCCGCGAGGAACAGGGCAATACCTATCTCGCGTATCATGAGGTTAGCCGAACTCGTCGTATAGGTCACGAGGTGGTATTTCGGGCCAAATGCGCCAATCAGTATGGCCACAATCAGCGACCCGCCTGCCAAACCCAGTTTGAACGGCTGGGACAGTCCGGGCAGCGCCAGCGGCAGCGAACCCAGTACTACTCCCATCATCAGTCCGAAGAAGAGCGAGGCCAGATTAGGTGCGTCCAGCTTCTTGGTGCTGTTGCCGAATACCGATGCCACCTTCTCTACCGCTTTCACCTCTCCCACGACCGTCAGTCGGTCACCCATCTGCAGGCGCTGTTCCGGCGTAGCCAGCAGTTCGATACCTGCGCGACGGATACGCGTGATGGTTATCTGGTAGGCTTCGCGCACTTTCAGGTCGCATATACGCTTGCCGTTTATCTTCGGTTTGGTGATGACAATATGGCGGCTCACGAGGTGCACATCCTTCTCTTTCTCCTCCCATTTCACCTCCTGCGTTTCACCCAGCAGCAAGACGGTACGTTCGTTTTTCTGATCGGCTATGAAGCGCACTTTGTCGCCTACGTGCAGGATGGTGTCGGCGTCGGGCATGAACTCATTACCCGCTTTGTCTATCAGTCGGCTCACGACGATGGTCACATGGGTCAGCAGAGCTAAGTCACGCACCCGGATACCGTCCACTTGCGGATTGGTCAGCTGCATGTCGAAATGCATGATGTGCTGTTCCTCCCCTTTCTCGGCCTTCACTTGCTCTTCCTCTTTGTCGAGCTTGATGCGGAACAGCGAACGCAGCAACAGCAGCGAGCAGATAACACCTACCACACCCAGCGGATAAGCCATGGCATAACCGCTGGCTATCGTCGGGTTGGTCATACCCGTCACGTCTTGATAAGCCTGCTCGGCAGCACCCAAACCCGGTGTGTTGGTCACAGCGCCGAACAGCACACCCGTCATCGTGGCCATGTTCTCCCCGCTTATCACGTGTATCAGCCAGGCCGTCACGCAGCCCAGCACCACGATGCCGGCCGCCAGGATATTGAGACGTATACCGCCCTGACCGAACGACGAGAAGAAACTCGGACCGACCTGCAGACCTATCGAATAGACAAACAGTATCAGTCCCAGGTCTTTGGCAAACGACTCCACCAGCGGGTCGAGTGTCATGCCGAAATGGCTGCACGCTATCGCGCAGAAAAGAATCCACGTGATACCCAGCGTGATACCTTTCACCTTCAGCCGGCTTCCCAGGAAAATACCCACCGAGATAGCCAGCGCCAGCGCACATAGCGAGTGCGCGATACCTGTTCCAAAAAAGAGATTACCGAACCAGTTCATGTGTACACATTATTTGCGACTGCAAAGGTACAACAAAAAAATGATATACGCAAGGAATAAATGAATTTTTCATTTAAAGAGAGAAAAATTTGCGTATATTAGAAAAAAGCAGTAATTTTGTGCCAGATTAACAAACAGGACGGATGTACTTTCAGATACTGCAACCGGCAGAGGTGTTATCACCTTATATCACGCGCTATGTGTTCGTGCGCGCAGAGGGGTCGACGGATACGATGACGCCGCCGCCAGACGATCCTCGGTTCGTGAACGGCAAACATGTGCAACCGCTGCTACCGAACTACGGCAGTATCATTTTCATGCGCAACGTCGAGGTGGAGATTAGCAACACCCGTACAGATGGACTGACGCTGCTGGGCGCCAACCAGACGACGATAGGTCTGACGACGCTGAGCGGATGGTTCGAAGGTATGTTGCTGGATTTTGAGCCGGGCGGGATGCACGCTCTCTTAGGAATCGACCTGCAGCAACTGTCCGGCAAAGTGCTAACGGCCAAGGATAGCGGTGACGAGGGACTGTTGCAACTGGACCGTATCTTCAAATCTACGCCACAAGCAGAACAGATCACGCCGCTGCTGGACGCTTTCTTCATAGGACACCTACCCCACCAAATGGACGTCCATTATGCGCGCCTGCGTAAGGTGGTAGCAGACTGCGACACTGCGAAAGGCAATATCAGCGCCGCAGAGATGGCTTCTGTTGCCTGTCTGGGCGAGCGGCAGTTCTTGCGGGTGTTCCGCAACTATGTGGGTATCCCTCCGAAGCAATTTGTGCGGCTCAGACGTTTCCACAGAGCCATACAGACCATGCAGCGCTTGGCCGCCAACGGCAAGGCGATTGACTTAATGTCGGTGGCGCTGGAGCACGGCTACTACGATATGAGCCATATGGCCCTGGAGTTTCAGCAAATGGGTTGTGTCTCGCCAAGCCATTTTAGGATGTTAGGTATCCCTTTAAGTGCTGATTTCTCCGTCTTTTTTGCCTAAAAAACAGCAAATGTCCGTTTTTTCATATACCACGTGCGCCAAAAGCAGTACTTTTGCACCAGATTAAAAAACATCAGACAAATGAAAAAGATTTTATTGGGATTTCTGCTGCTGCTATCCCTTACAGCATCTGCCGAAACGATCAAAGGCTCTGTCATCGATTCCAAAGGCGACGCCATGCCTTTTGTCACCATCTCTGTGCTCTCTACGGACTCGACGCTCATCACCGGCGCTATCACCGATGAGAAAGGGCAATATGCCGTGGAGGTACAAGGTGACAAAGTACAAGGTACAAAGGATCTAATCATCCAGGCGTCGTACATAGGCTATCACACCGCGTTCGGCGGGCCGGACTTTGTGCTGCGCGAGGAGACAGAGCAGCTGAAGGAACTGGAAGTGAAAGCCAAGAAACCGCTTATCGAGCGGCAGATGGACAAACTGGTGGTGAACGTGAGTGCCTCGCCCCTATCGGCTGGCTCTAACGGCAACGATATACTCCGCCGTGCACCGGGTGTGCGCATCGATAAAGACGGCAATATCACCGTCAACGGCAAAGCCGTGGAGGTATGGATAGACGGCAAGCCGTCGTACCTGAGCGGACAACAGCTCAAAGCCATGCTGGACGGCACAGACGGTAATACCATCGAGAAGATAGAGATCATCTCCAATCCCTCGGCCAAATACGACGCGTCCGGATCAGGCGGAATCATCAACATCAAGACCAAGCGCAACATGATGAAGGGCCTGAACGGTATGTTGTCCGCCGGATACGGAGGTATGTATTTCGGCGATGTCAACCGCTGGCTGAACATGGACATGGTGTCGCTCAACCTCAACTACCGCGGAGCAAAGACCTATACCTTCGGCCAACTGACACAAGTCTTTGCGCAGAACGACATCGACCTGGAGACCGGTCGTTCGATGCCGGAGACAGCTACCTCGAAAGCGATGAAGAACTATTCTATCTCCGGATATAATATCGACTTCCAGTATTATATGCTGAAGGTAGGTAACGACTGGTATATCGACTCGGTCAACACGCTCGGTTTTATTCTGCAGGTGCCGTACATGAATGTCCGTCAAAACATCCTGGACGGTCGCAACTATGCCTATACCATTCAGGGCACAGACACCCTGCGCAGCAACACCACGACAGACACGCGTACCAGCGCACCCCAACACACGGCAAACCTGAACTATACGCACACGTTTAGCGAGGAACTGGAGCGCGAGCTGACCGTCAATGTAGACTACAACCGCTATAAAACAGCCGCTCATAACTTCCAGGAAACGAATTTCATCGGCGTGAAGGATCAAGGACTGGATATCAACAGCAAACAGAAGGTGGACATCTATAGCGGCAAGATGGATTTCCAGACCAAGTTCTGGCAGACCGGCATGATTGAGTGCGGCGTCAAATATACCCTCTCGTCCACCGACAACAATATGACCACCGACTCTATTCTCAATGGCGTCCATCTGCCCTCCGCCACAAGCGATTTCCTCTATCGGGAGCATGTGGCAGCCGCCTATATCTCTGTGGGCAAACAGTTTGGTCCGCACTGGTCGGTCAAACTGGGTCTCCGCGGGGAATATACCTATAGTCACGGTAATTGGAGCAGTGCCGACACTGTGACCAACAAGTCGTACTTCAACCCCTTCCCGACGGCCTTTATCGGCTATACCAGCGACCCGTTGGGCAAGCTGCAGCAACCGATCAGCGTCAGCGCCAGCTATACCCGCCGCATCAAGCGACCTAACTACTGGATGCTGAACCCCTTCGTAACCTATGTGGACGCCTATTCGTACCAGAAAGGTAATACAGAACTCACGCCGGAGTTCAACAACGACGTGGAGCTGCATTTCTCCTGGACGCAGTACCTGAACCTCACCTTCAATTTTGCGCACACCCAGGACATGTTCTCGCAGCGCACAACAATCATGCCCACCGATATGGGAGAAATCAGGTGGACTAATTTCGGTACGTGTACCACCCATGGTGGTAACATCTCGCTCACCGAGTTGCCCCTCGTACCCAAATATGTTACCGGAGAAGACGGCAACCGTACGATGCAGGGCGCATGGCTCGCACTCACCGTCAATGCGGGCTGGTATCATTTTCTGAACCGTTCCTACGAGAAGAATGCCGATGGCAAACCCGTCTATGAACTGGGCAACCACTACGGCTATGTCAGCGGAACCCTCTCGGCTTACCTGCCCAAAGACTGGATCATGACGCTGGACGGCAACTGGTCATCGCCTATGACAACCGGCTACGACCGTCAGGGCAGCACCTATTATATGAGTTTCGGCGTGCGCAAGACCTACATGGCGAAAGGACTGATCTTCAACCTGAATGTGCAAGATCTGATGCGCTCGCTGGTTTTCCGCTCAGAGAGCATGGACCAGGCGCAAGGATATAGCAGCTGGTACACCAACACCATACGCCAGCAACGCGTGATGTTCTCTATCACCTGGATGTTCGGTCAGTATCAGCAGCATAAGAACCGTAAGGTAGGCGATCTGGACGAGCTGAATCGTCTCGGCGGAGGCGGAGGTGTTCAAGGCGGAAAATAAAAAAACAGCGGAGCAATCCGCTGTTTTTTTTCGGGTGGAGAGTGGGGCTCGAAAATTGCGAAGCAATAATCGTTCGAGCGAAGCGAGATAAGAACTCACGAAACTCAGCACCAAAAAGTCAAAAAATCAAAAGTGTTGATTTTCATCAGTTTATGAATTCAGTTTACTATCATTTTTGGCCATTTTGGGCACTTGTTGGCGAGAATTTGACGAACCTTGTCTAAAAAATGGCATAAAAAAAATCGCTGCAACTTATTGATTTACAGCGATTTGGGTGGAGAGTGGGGCTCGAACCCACGACACTCGGAACCACAATCCGATGCTC
>DEHM01000025.1:31919-36974 GCA_002351925.1 Bacteroidales bacterium UBA2800 | reverse complement strand
ACATTCGAATAGAGAAGCTGTCGAGGAGACAGAGCCGACCGAGAATGCGAACGTAGCTTCGAGGGCGGAGCATCCTTCCAACGGAATGGAAGGAGCGGCATCTCAATGCCATTGTTCAATCGAATCGTTTGCATATCGATGGTTGTATATTAGCAATTTAATATTTCACTTTAAAATAGTCTAACAACGCCTTGTAGTGGTCTTGCGCAGTGAGGCAGGTATCACGGAGATAGCCGTTGGTGTTACCCCAGTTTTGCAGGCCGCGGTAGTAGAAGAGACGTAATTCTTCAGTAATGATAAACGGCACATGCGCGCTTTGCAGGCATTGCCAGAAGAGCAACAAGCGCCCCACACGACCATTCCCGTCTTGGAAAGGATGGATACGCTCGAAACGCACGTGGAAATCCAAAATATCATCAAACGTCACTTGTGGGAGCGCATTATAGTCGGAGAGCAGCGCTTTCATGGCTCGATGAACCTCTTTGGGGGCAACCGTCTCTTGTTCGCCTACCTCATTGGCAAGGCGTTTGTAATCGCCTACTGCAAACCAATCCTTGCGGCTGTAGGAGGTATTCGTTTTGAGGATGGCGTGCAAGGCTTTGATATGCGCCTCGGTGATCTTATCCGTTGCGTGGTCGATGACATAATCAATACAACGGAAATGGTTCACGGTCTCAATGATATCATCGACGGAGGTGTTCTCGCTCGTGATGCCAAGTGTGTTGGTCTCGAAGATGTACCGCGTCTGCTCTTTGGTCAGTTTGCTGCCTTCGATATGGTTGGAGTTATAGGTCAAATCAATCTGCGTACGATGGTAGATACCGCCCTTTAGTTTGGAGTCTTTCTCTTCGCGCAGACGAGTGAGGAGCGGAGAGAGTTTCTTTTTCCCTTTCTGAGGCAGGTCGGCATCCACAGGGATGTTCCATGTCTTACCTGTCAGAAAGGCACCATCAATCTTCCCCGCCGCACAATAATTACGTGCGGTACGTTCGCTAATGCCGTACTTCTCGGCAAACTGTATGACGGATATATATTCCATATATCGGCAAACTATTTACTAAAAATCGCTGCAAAGTTAATCATTTTTTCCGATACCGGCAAGTTTTTGAAGAAAAAAATCGTTTTTTGCAAAAAAAAGACGTTTTCCCGTCAGGGAAAATGCGAATAATTTACATTTTTTTGATATATGCAAATAAATCTGTTATTTTATTTCTGTGCCAAAATAAACATATTACAAATTAGTTGCAGGCAGAGAAGTAATATCAGAACATTTTTACATATTTTTAGTGTTACTCTGTTTTCTGTAAGATTAATGGCTTGTAAAAATTCACACCATCGTAGGAGAAAGAGTCGATCGTAAGCGTATTGCTATGAATAGAATATCCAGATAGATATTCGAATGCGGTAGCCGTATCCGGTGAATAGGTTACGAGCAATTGGTTCTTTTTGTCCGCAGAATAGTGCAATGTCATGCTAAAACCACCAGTGGGTACGACAGGCCAGGTAGTATCCGGTTGTTGGCTATATCGAAGCACTCCATCCTTTTGGAAAGTGAGAACACTGACATGGGTATTTACGTGATAGGCTTCCGACCAAGTACCAATAAGTTGCTGTGGCGCATCAGGGTCATTAGCATTCGAGCCACATGCTACAAAGAGGACAGCCAGTACTACGAGAAAGTAGGCTCGGTTGATAAGATGTTTCATAATTGTGTCAATATTTAGAATTGATTCATATTATTTCACGCTGCAAAGGTACTACAAATTTTTCAAATTTGCAAGATTGTTTGTTATTTTTATTATTTAAATCCGTTATCCAGTTCGCTGAACTTAAATGGTCAGAATGCCGGTAGAAGATATCCTTTTCTATATTACCTGCATTGCAAAAGTCGTGCATTACCGGCCAGAGAATATCCTGTTTGTTGTCCATTTCAATGTCATGTTTATAGTATGCATATTATCTCTAATATTGTAACAACTATTAAAAATTGTATTTATTTTCGGCGAGTATTATGCCAACCTATTGTATAGTAGTTATTATCTCTATTTTTTATTGCACAAATTCTCCATGATGGTTGTTTCTTATTGTAACCCAATTCATATAGTAAAACATTTTCTGAATATTGCTCATAGATAACATTCCCTATTTGACGTAGTTCCTCATCTTCTTCTGTGTCATTTATTATTGGTTCACTCCTTAAGTGCATGTATGGTATTTCCTTTTGTTTTGGATAAGTATGCCATAAAATATCTTTTTTATGGATTTCCGTCGTTGTATATACCAAAACCTCCGACACTTGTTCAAGTGAATCTTGTTGCTGATAGTATTTAAACCAATGGTATACATATACATTTCCAGCACAACATGGCGGTTCTAATATACAAAATAGGGAGTCTGGTCGTTTTGAGTGATATATACATTCTCCAACTTTTTCTATGCATTTACCAGAGCGCAGATATATAAATGTAAATGGCGATTCTGTATTCAGTTCCATACTGCTGCGCGTCACTATAGAATCTATAGCACTATTGTTAAGTGTTATGCACTTTGATTCAGCCCCGCCTATTAATGGTGTAGTTAGCACCTTATGATTTATATATACATCTCTCTGACTACAGCAACTTTCAAATATAGAGAGTCCTAGTATGATAAAAAATATTCCTATATTTTTCATTTTAATCTTCTTTAGATGGTTTTACTATGATTTCTGGTAATTTTACGGTAGATGAATTATTAAAGACATCGGGATAATATGTATTACGCCAAGAGGACGCGACGTAGATATGCATGGGTTACATTTTCGTCAATAATTCAGTTGTCGTCTGCTCCATTCTACTAAACGCAAACCATTTCTTGCCGAGGTCTTTGAGAGACGCGCCTATATGGTATACGGTATCATCGATGCAAAGGAAGCGGTCGTGTGCACGGTCGAATTGCTCTATTTCGATTGGTGCGTATTGTGCGTTGTGCTTGTTAAGATCCAATGATAACTGCGGAGTAAAATTCTTGGTGTAAACCTTAGCCGACACGCCTTTAGCACGCTTGTCTAACATTTTCAGCACACTATCATCCACATAATTGTCTATGAGAACAATGCGTGTTTTGGCTTCACGAATACGGTCGCTTACAAAATTGTAAGCATCGAAGATTTGACCATCGTAGAAGATGCCTTCAACGGGAGGCAAAGACGTGCGTACAAAGAAATCGATCTGCTCTTGATGCTGTGCCAATTGTTTCTGCTGCGATACCAACTGGTTTTCAATATTCAGCAATCGTTGGTTTATGGCATAACCGCGCAACATATAATCCTTCAGTATTTTCGTAGCCCATTGACGGAATTGCGTGCCACGTTGAGACTTTACGCGATAACCTACCGAAATAATAACATCAAGGTTATAGATGGTGGCTTCTACTTCTTGAGTATGGCCACCACGACGACCATATTTCTTGGGTAGTGCAAATTTTGCACATACCAAGGATTCGTCCAATTCTCCTTCGGAGAAAATATTTCGAATATGGCGTCCAATAACCGTTCTGTCGCGATCAAACAATTGCGCCATCTGGTCTTGTGTGAGCCAGACAGTCTCGTCTTTCAACTGCACTTCCAACTGGAATTGCTCATTTGGCTGGTACAAAACTATCTCGTCTTTCATTATTTTGTAGGGTATAATTCTTGTTATGTGCAAAATTTGCACATGTGATACACAAAATCGCTAAAGGTGCGATTTTTCTCGTGTATGTATACACTCGATTAAAATCGGGCACAAAGTTACTACAAATATTTGGAATATACAAGGATTTGGCGGTAAAAATCAAATGTATTTAGATTTTTAATGGAAAATCATTGTTGTTGACACAAAACTCTCTTTTTACACCAGTACGGATTGTAGCTTGTATCTTTTTTTATACAACCCCTCCACTCATCCCCCAAATAAATACAAGCCATCCTTCTTGTGCTTGTATTTATTTTTCTTACAAAACAACCAAGCTTGTATCTTTTTTATACTACCCATCCACTCATCCCCCAAATAAATACAAGCCATCCTTCTTGTGCTTGTATTTTTTTTTCTTACAAAACAACCCAGCTTGTATTTTTTTTTGCCCCAATCTCTTGCACGCGTCAATTATTTTTCGTACCTTTGCGCCGAGAATGCGACTATAACTTCGAGGGCGGAGCATCCTTCCAACGGAATGGAAGGAAGTCCGTGACCGCTCCGCCTAGGATAGTTTCTCTTAATATATCTTAATATAATACAAGGGTAGTTGGTCGAATTTACTACAAATTTTTGAATTATGCAAGTTTTTTGTGTGAAAAATCATATTTTTATCCTGAATTTGTTATTTTTGACAATTGCCAAATTTATCTCCCTTGTGTGGTCTCTTGTGTGCAAGGTTTATTGTACGGTGAGGTTTTGTGCAGTTTAGGAATTGAGCGATTCCGATTTTGTGCAGTTTAGAAATTGAGAAACTTGCAAAATAAGACAGTTTAGAGCAAGAATTTCGATTATATTCCGAAAAAGTAGTAGATTTTTTGGATTTTATTCCGAAAAAGTTTGCATATATCATAAAAAAAGTGTACCTTTGCAGCTGTTTTTCGTTCAAGAAAGTGTAATAACACATATTTTATTCGTTCAAAAAAGTGCAATAAAACATAGATTATTCGTTTGAAAAAATGTTAAAAAGAAAGATTGAGGACACGCTGATTCAGTGGAAGAATACTCCGAATCACAAGCCTTTGGTGATTATAGGGATCCGCCAATGCGGTAAGACTTTTATCGCACAGCACTTTGCCGAGGCGAATTACAAGACGGTTGTGTATATCAATTTCATCAAGCAACCGGAGCGTATCGCTGCGTTCGTGGGTTCCAAAGCAGTGGATGACATCTTGCTTAACCTCTCTGCTCAGATTGCCGGTGTTACGTTCAAGCCGGGCAAAACATGTTTTATCTTTGACGAGATTCAAGAATGTCCGGAAGCGCGCACCTCACTCAAGTTCTTCAAAGAAGATGGACGATTCGATGTGATTGCTACGGGCTCATTGTTGGGCGTGCAAGG
>DEHM01000025.1:1271-31840 GCA_002351925.1 Bacteroidales bacterium UBA2800 | reverse complement strand
GAGATGTATCCGCTGGATTTTGAAGAGTTTCTGTGGGCAAACAATATCTCAACCGAAGTCATCGAAGCGCTGAAGAAGTTCTATAATGAAGAGACACCGGTTCCTGCTGGTATTCACTCGGCTTTGAAACAACTTCTTAACCTATATATTGCTATCGGAGGACTTCCGGAAGCTGTTAATGCGTTCCTTGCGTCCAATAATATGAATGAGGTAAGCAAAGCTCACCAGTCTATCTTGAAGGAGTACCGGGACGATATGGTCAAGTATGCTCCGGACAAAGATAAACCGCATATTCGTGAATGCTTCAATTCTATCCCCAAGCAATTGGCAAAAGAGAACAAGAAGTTCCAGTACAACCAAGTGAAGCCCGGTGGCAGAAGTGACACCTATCTTGGCTCATTACAGTGGCTGGAGGATGCTGGCATCATCTGCCGTTGCTATAATACGGATATTACCGGTTTACCGATGGAAGGCAACGCGAAAGATAATGTGTTCAAGGTCTATGTAACCGATATAGGTCTGCTCATAGAGATGTTAGGTGCCGGCACACGTGCTGACATTCTGCAAGGTAATTTAGGCGGCTTCAAGGGTGCTATCTACGAGAACCTAATGGCAGACACGCTCCATAAGAAAGCGCAAAGTCTGTACTATTTCCAAAAGGATTCCGGTCTGGAGTTGGACTTCCTGGTGCGGATGGACGGAGAGTGCGTGCCGTTGGAGGTAAAAGCGAAATCGTCCAAGGCCAAGAGTGCCAAAACGGTTTTGGCGCATCCGGAGAAGTACCAAGTGAAACGGATCATCAAGTTCGGAGATTATAATATCGGTAGAGAAGGAGGATTGCTGACGCTGCCGACCTACATGCAGTTCCTGCTCGATCTGGAGCCGGAGGAGATTGTGCTGATACCGATCGACACGGACGAACTTAACCAACTCGCCAAGCAAGTCCTTGACAACAACGAAATCTGATTCACACTTTCACACATCATTGTATCTTCTGGAAAAACGATTCCCAGAAAAAGAAGTCCCTCAAAACTTGCATGACGTTGGGATCAGCATTGGTCGATGCGCATTTCGCAGCGGGCGCAGTCGAAGGTAAGGCGGACCTGCTGGCCGGTGCGGAGACGCAGGAAACGCGGCTCCTTGTCGCGGGGATAAGGATTCGTCTTGCGGCAGTGACCGAGCTCGAAGAGCAGACAGTAGCGGCAGGTCATAAGAGACCGCTCGCCCGGCTCGCTGTTAGACCGCACCTGCGGTGCTGCAGGACTGCTACCGCAGTAGGACCGTCCTTCGGCCTGTAAGACCGCTGATGGTGCTGCTGCTTGCGAGAGCACCTCACGACGCCACTGATTGAGGGTGCTGATGGGAATGAAATAGGGGGATGTCTCGATGCGCACATCGCGGGCGACGTAGGGTGTGTCGCCGAGTTTGGCGAGTTGGGCGCGGATAGTCTCCATGGCCCGCTCGGCATTCTTGGCGGGCTCGTGGGGATACTGGAATTGACGATTAAACGATTGACGATTAGACGATTGATTGACGATTGAGAAAATTAACTCAAAACCGTCTTCGGTCTCGCGGAAGAGGATGTCGACAGGGATGCGGCGCTCGCAGCGGAGCGACTTGGTGAATTCGACATCGAGGTTGCGGTAGAGCGGGGAGGTGGGATGTGAGACCGCTTCGCTGTGTGCAGTGAGACTCTTGTTGATGCGGATGAGGTTGCCGTCAATGCCGTTGACGGAGAAGCCTTCGTTGCCGAGGCTCAGTCCGTCGCCGTTATGGAGGGTGACGCCGGGGCGGAGACGTATGCGGAGCGTGTTGCCACGCACCTCAAGCACCTCGCCGATGGCTTCACCGGTGGACTTAGGCGTAAGGAAATTGGCCATATGGGGCGTGCGACCGTGCAGGAAATAGTCGATACCTCCGCGGTGGAATGTTTTCTCCGGATTAGGGACAAATGTACGTGTGAACACGTGACCGCCTTCGGCTGTTGGACCACTCTGCTGTAAGACCGTTTCACTGTAAGACCGCTTCGCTGTAAGACAGTCCAACTTCTCGCGGTAGTAGGCGACGACATTGGTGACGTAGTCGGCATCCTTGAGTCGGCCTTCTATCTTGAAGGTGGTGACGCCGGCGTCGATGAGTTCCTGCAGATAGGCGCTGCGATCCATGTCTTGGAGCGAGAGCAGATAGCGCTGGTGGATAGGCTGTCCCAGGTCGTCGAGCACCTCGTTGCCTTCGGCATCCAAGAGGTCGTAGGCCATGCGGCAGTACTGGGCACAGGCTCCGCGGTTGGCGCTGCGTCCGGCCAGCACTTCGCTCATGTAGCAGCAGCCGGAATAGCACACGCAGAGGGCGCCGTGGACAAAAGCTTCGAGTTCGATATCTGGCACCGCCTCGCGGATAGCACGTATCTCGTCGATACCCAGTTCGCGTGCCAGGACGACACGCTTGAAGCCCATGTCCCGCAGACGAGCTACCTGCGCAGGCGTGCGGTTGTCGCACTGGGTAGAAGCATGGAGACGGATAGGCGGGAGGTCGTAGTCGAGCAAGTGGAGGTCCTGGATGATAAGTGCATCGACGCCGATACGATACAGCTCATGGGCCATCTGGACAGCTTGCGGGTACTCGTCGTCGCGGAGCAGGGTGTTGAGCGTTACCAAGACCTGCACACCATAACGATGGGCCTCGCGTACCACCTCGGCGATGTCCTGGAGACTGTTAGCCGCTTTCTCGCGCGCACCGAAAGCAGGTGCTCCGATATACAGGGCATCTGCACCCGCCTGAATAGCCGCGAAGGCTACCGACTTGTCCTTAGCCGGAGCGAGGAGGCTAAGCGGTACATGACGATGCCAGCCGTCACACTGACGTTCATCGAGTGCTTGGTTCCGTATTGGGGTATCTCGATACATTGATTGCAAAGGTCGATTACTTCTTGTTGAACACCGAAGACCTCGTGTCCGAGTACGACCGCGATGCGGTCGTGACCGGCTTCGCCTGTAAGACTCTCGGCGACGTCTTCCAACGTCACCGAGTTGTGGGCCTGCTCGACGGCATAGACGGTATAGCCATGCGCTTGCAGGTCGCGTACGGCGTCCAGGGTGTTGGGGTAATACTGCCAGTCGACAGACTCTTCGGCGCCGAGGGCGGTCTTGTGGATCTCCGCATTAGGCGGGCAGCAACATATGCCGCAGAGAACGACACGCTCGATACGCATGGCGTCGGCCGTACGAAAGACCGCACCGACGTTATGCTGGCTGCGCACGTTGTCGAGCACCACTACCAGCGGCAGTTTGTCGGCAGAGCGGTAGTCGGCTACGCTCAGGCGGTGCATCTCTTCTGTGGTCCGTTTGGCGTTACTCATAGGGCAAAAGGCAGGTTGACATGCAGGGTGCGCGTGTCGGTGTCGATATCGAGGATGAAGTCTTCGTGCAGCGGCAGCATTCGTCCGTCGGCAAGGGTGGCCAGCGTGTTGATGGTCTGTTCGTCGATGGTGTCGATGGTGCCGACGGTGCCGAGTTCATGGTCGAAGACGGTGTAGCCCACCAGGTCTTGCCAGGTCATCTCTCCGTCGTCCTCTTGGCGTATATCCTCGCGCCGTACGAAGACCTCTTCGCCCAGCAGTTGGACGGCTTGTTCGGAGCGATAGGGCACAAAGAGCCCGTCGCGCAGGACGAAGACGAAAGGCGGCAGGTCCTTGAGTTGGGGACGACGCAGCGCGCCCAGAGAGAGCAGTTCTTCGCGGGTGATCATTGTTGGCGTACAAGGATTTTGTCTTGGGTGACGGTGATAGGCAGTTGCAGGAGCGGTTCGCGGGTGATACCTTTGGTAGGGATACCTGTTCCCGACCAGAGCTGATACTCCTCGCCGCAGTTAGGACAGACGGCCGACATACTATTGACCTGGCAGGTCTGCCGGGTGCCACGCGCGGCACAATGGGGACACGCCATGTCGAAGGCCTTGTATTCATTCATCATGGTCACATAGACGACCACGCCTCCGTAGCCGAAATAGTCGGTGTCGGGCGAAGGAATAACCATCTGTCCGTTGAGGAAATAGCCCTCGCGTGTGGCGGTGACGTAGGAATAGGTAGCCTCCGGCGTGAAGGTGACAAAACTGCCCAGCCGGCGATCGATATGGACGTAGACGCGTACGCGGGGCACGCTGCTACTGAACGTCGTGTCTTCGCACGAAGTCATACTCAGCACGAAGCCGATGAGCAGAAGGAACGGCAATATCAGTAACCGATGACGGAGCATAGATGGATGGTGTAGATCAGCGTAGAGTAGGGCGGCACAAAACTCTTGGTGCCCTCCAGTCCTTTACCCTCGGCTTTGTACAGGTCTCCGCTGACATATTCGGCGTTGTCGTAGCCCAGATAAGAGGGGATAAACAGGTCGATGTCTCCGTTGTTGTGGATGAGGTGGCAACCCTCGGCAAAGCCCGGGATACACGCGGGCAGATAGAGGGTGTCGTGGCCGCTGTCGATACGATTGCCGTTGATGAGTTCGACGGTATAGTCGCAGATGACGACGCTGCTCGTGGTGTTAGGACGCACGTCTTGCGGCGTAGGGTCGGCTATGATACGGTATTGCAGGCCGGTACTCGTCTCCTTGATTTCAGGATGGTTGGCTTTGTTCTGTTGCAGCCACAGCTCGTTCTCCACCTTCCAGTCCATCCAGTTGTTCTGTTTGCAGGAGGATAGTGCTAACGCACTGACCGTGCAAAGCACTATAAGACCGACGAAGAATCGTCTGTTAGACCGCTTTGCTGTTAGACCGCTTACGCTATAGGATTTTATTTGGCTATCCATAACTCGGGATTTAAGATGTTTCTGTCTTTGTATATCTGGAAATAGAGTTCCGTTTTCTGATCTTGCTCAGGGTCGGTGAAGATAGTGCCGATGAGCTGTTTGGTCTCCACCTTGTCGCCCTGCTTGACTTGCAACCGGCTGAGGTTGGAATAGACGGTGCGGTAGTTACCGTGCTGGATGATGACGGCGTAGGTGTTGCCCACCATGAAGCAACTGGTTACTTCGCCCTTGTACACCGCACGCGCTTTGCTGCCGGCTGTGGTCTGGAGGTAGATACCCTTGTTGTCGATCGTCACCTGCGAATAGACGGGGTGCTGCTGTTTGCCGAACCGGCCGATGATGATACCTTTTTCCACTGGCCAAGGCAGACGTCCTTTGTTGGCCTCGAAACCACCGGCAACGAGTTGCTGCTCCTTGGTAAGGTTGGCCTTGGCGGCAGCCTGCTTGCGGATCATGTCGTCGATCTTCTTGTTGAGCTCCTTGACACGTTTCTGCTGTTGCTGCAGTTTCTTGCTCAGGTCTTTCTCTTTGCTCTTGAGTTGGGTGAGCATGGTCTGTTGCTTGCGCTCGTCGCGTTTGAGGTTCTCCTGCTCGCGCTTACGGGTGTTGAGGCTCTGCTGCTTGTCGTTTTTGTTCTCCTGCAGCAGGTTGTTCTGCACGTCTATCTCGGCCTGCGTCGCTTCGATACGCTGCACCTGTTGCTGGCGGAAATGCGCCACCTCCTGCAGGTAACGCGCACGGCGGATGAGTTGCTGGAAGTCCTCGCTGCAGAAGAGGAACAGGAGCGGCGACTGCTGCACGCGTGCGTAGTGGCTCTCGGTCACCATGCGGGCATAGTCGGCCTTGTGCGACTCGAG
The DNA here is from genome assembly GCA_002351925.1 of Bacteroidales bacterium UBA2800. Taxonomy (GTDB): domain Bacteria; phylum Bacteroidota; class Bacteroidia; order Bacteroidales; family Paludibacteraceae; genus Colicola. The sequence goes on along the minus strand of DEHM01000025.1, from coordinate 26,176 downwards.
TACCTGCTGCAGACTGTCGCGGGTGTTGGTGAGTCGTGTCATCTCGCTGTTGAGCGCCGTGATCTCGTTGTCCAAGGTGCGGATGAGTTTCTTCTGGTTCTGGATGTTCTGCTGCGTCAACTGCAGTTTGTTGAGCGTAGCACTCTCATCTTTCTTGGTCTGCTTGAGCATCTTGTTGGTCTGCTCTATCTCGGCCTGCAGCTTTTTCTGTTTCTTCTGCAGGTCTTTGACATTGTCGGCTGCCAAAGCAGGACAAAGGACAAAGGACAAAAGACAAAGGACTAATATGTTGCGTTTCAGAGCCATTTGCTGATATCTATCTTTTGGTATTTCTGTAGTTTCTGGGCGTTCATGCGTACCGGCACATCGAGTTGGCGAGTGGGGTAGACCACGTTCAGGTCGAGCGTCTTACGTCCGTCGTAGACGAAGCGCATATGCGTCTTCTCGCTGCCGGTAGGCAACTCGGCGGAACAGAGTTGCTGCAGCACATCCCAGTTGACCGCCGGCACCAGTTTGCGGTTGAGGGCCGTGTATTCGGCTTGGCCGTACTGGCCGTGTATCTTGTCAATGACGGTGAGCAGTGTCGGCGTGGCTTCTACGCGCAACATCTCGATGCCGAGCATAGGCATGACGCTGATGATGAGCATAGAGTCGCGTACCACCTGCATGGTGGCGGTGGCCGACAGTCGCTCCTCGTCGGTGGTGACAGTCAGCTGCACCCCTTGCATCAGACAGGTGTGCCAAGCCGGTGCACCCGGTTCGGCAGAGGCTGCGTCGGTGCTCACGGCACGCCGTTTGGTGCCGCACGCCATGAGCAGCAAGGCGCACAGGGCGATGAGTATGTACTGTTTACTTCTTTTCACTTTTCACTTTCTCCAGATGTTTCTCTATCTCGCTTCTCGTCTCCGGCGTGCTGTACATCAGTGCCTTCTCGAGGTAGAACAGCGCTAACTGTTTCTGTCCCTGCAGGTAGAGTATCCAGCCGTAGGTGTCGAGATAGACGGGGTTGTCGGGTTCCTCGCGGATGGTGATGGAACTCATGCGCTCCGCCTTAGCAAGGTCACCTCCGGTGGTGGCCAAGAGGTAGGCGTAGTTGTTGAGTATCATGGTATAGCCCGGGTCGATACTCAGTATCTGTTCGTACATCGCGAAGCGCTCTGCCGGCTTGGCGTTGAAGTGCTCCAGCAACTCGAGGCGGAACATCAAAAAACGCAGGTTGCCCGGGTCCAGCTCCAGGTACTTGTCGATGGCCTCGATAGCCTGTTTGGGCTTCTCCCACATGGCGTAGATGCGGTATCTGTTGAGGGCACTCCAGGCGTCGTAGCCCTTGATGGCGTCCAGCTTGTCTTGCATGGTGAGCGCCTCTTTCCACTGCTTGCGTTCGGTATAGAACTGCCGCAACTGCTCTATCAGCTCCTCGTTGGCGGGATCCAGCCGATGGGCGTTCTCCATGACTCGCATCGCTTCGTCCTGATCGCCTTCCCGGTTGCGCTTGGAGAGCATCTTGGCGTAGTGGAACCACTGGTCGCGCGGGTCAGCCTCGCAGGCGCGTCGGTAGAGCTGCAGGGCCGTCTCTCGCTCGTTCATCGCATCGTACATGGTGCCCAGATAGTCGAGCGTCGCGCCGTCGTAGGGATTGAGTTCTTCGCAGAACGTCAAGAGCACCAGTGCATCGGGATAACGCTCCTCCTCGATAGCCTGCTTAGCCGCGTACCAGTAATAGGTAAACTGCTGCTGTTGCTCCACCGTCAGCGTAGGACGCTGCGGCTGCTGCATCTGCGGTTTCTTCTTTTTCGCACTCATCGGCAGCGCCGTCAGCAGCGCGAGAAGAAGGAGTAGGTATGTCCGTAAGCGGTAGCTCATAAACGGTTTATTGGCGACCCGAATGGCCGAATCCTCCGGCACCACGCTCGGTGTCGCTCAGTTCTTGTACTTCCACTATCTCCGGCGTCTCATGACGCGCGATGACCATCTGGCAGATACGCTCACCGGGTTCGATGGTCTGCGGCTCGCCGCTGAGGTTGATGAGGATGACACCCACTTCGCCGCGGTAGTCCGCATCGATTGTGCCCGGCGTGTTGAGGACGGTCAGCCCGCGCTTGAGGGCCAGGCCGCTACGCGGGCGTATCTGCGCTTCGTAGCCCGCCGGCAACTCGATGAAGAGGCCTGTGGGTATCAGCCGGCGCTCCATGGGCGCCAGAGTGATCGGCTCCGCGATGTGGCACCGGATATCCATTCCCGCTGCCTGCGCACTCTCGTAACGCGGCAGGGCGTTGTTGCTCTTGTTGATGATTTTGAGTTGCATAATCAGAAGCGCTTTTCTACCAATACTCTCAGTCCGTCGGCCACGATCTTGATATGGATATCTTTCGCCATCTCCACGGGGTCGCCGTCCAGATGGAACGGGCCTTCCTGCTCGCGGAAGAGGGTGACTTCTTTGGCGCGTAGCGTGTCCATGAAATGGCTGTCGTCGATGCTTCCGGCAAAGAGACGGAGTGCCAGCGAGGCGCTGCCCAGCAGGGCATTGCTCGACATGAGCATGATATCCATCTTACCGTCCTGCACGCTGGCTTTGGGCGCTATCAATGCTTCGTAGCCCCACTGGTTGGCATTGGCAAACGTGATGAGGAAAGCTCTGTGCGTCACGTCGAGTCCGTCGCCGACAATATGATAGCTCTGCGGGTGATAGGAGAACGCCTCCTTGAGCACGTTCTGCAGATAGGTCATGAAACCGCGTTTGCTGCTGCCGGCAAAATGGTCGGCTACCAGCGCATCGAATCCTGTGCCGCAGGTGCTCACAAACAGCTTGCCGTTAGCCAGTCCGTAGTCCACGCTGATGGGCTCGGAATGGTTGATCATCTCCAGCGCCTTCTGCGGCTTGATAGGGATGTTCAGATGGCGCGCAAAGCCGTTGCCGCTACCCATAGGCAGTATACCCATTGCGGTCTGTGTGTCGCGTAGTCCGCGTGCCACTTCGTTGACGGTGCCGTCGCCGCCTACAGCCACTACCGCATCGAAGCCCATGCGGGCAAACTGGTACGCCATCTCCGTGGCGTGACCGGCACGCTCAGTGAAGACGATGTTCGGCAACCACTGCTCCGCATCCAGCGTCTGCATAATCAACTTAGGCAGTTTCTTCTTCGCGTTCTGCGTGTCCTTGCTACCCGAGATAGGATTGATGATAAAAGCTATATTTTTCATACGCACATAATATTGCAAATTAAATCGGCTGCAAAGATACTGCTTTTTTTTGACATATGCAAAAATATCTGCAAATAAATTTGCATATATCAATTTTTTTTTGTACTTTTGCAGCCGCAAAAGTTTGTGACAAATTAAAACAACGATATAATGAGCAAGTACAATTGGACGTTTGCCACGATCGGCAACGTAACGCGCGTCCGGATTCATTCGGGCGAAGACATTCGCCATCTGGGTGAATTGGACAAGAAAATGTGGACGGTGCTTTCTTGCCCCGTTAACGGACTGGAAATCAGCGAAGAGTCGCTGCATCTGATGGATATTGACGGAGACGGTAAGTTGCGACTGAAAGAGGTGGTGGCGACGGCCGACTATCTCTGCGCAACTCTTGTGAATCCCGACAGTCTGTTCCAGCAGAGTGACGAGATCGCCCTCGACAATATCGCCGACGAAGCCCTGAAGCCTGTGGCTGAGAAACTGGCGGCAGAAGGCAAGGTGAGTCTGGCGGCAGTAGATGCAGCCATCGGCGCTGTGACGATAGAGGAACAGGCTGTTCCCGTTGCGCCGCTGGAGGCAGATGTGATAGCTGCTTACAAGGAGAAACAGGCAGAGTATGCCGCTTATTTCGAGCAGGAGAAACTGCAGAAACTGGGTCTGGCGGTTATTGCGGAGGACGCACCGAAGCCGGGCATGAAGGAGAAAGACTTTGTGGCCATGGGCAAGCAGATTGCCGACTGGGAAGCCGCCAAAGCTGCGGCTGAGACGGCGAATGCAGAGGCGCTGACAGCTGCGAAAGCGGAGTATATGCCGTTGCGTAAGTTGCTGCTCATCCATCGCGATTTCTATCGCCTGTTGCGTAACTTCATCGCCTTTGAGGATTTCTATGACAACAACGACGAGACCAAGGCTTCTTTCCAGGCCGGAACACTCGTTATTGACCAGCGCGCGTGCCGCTTGTGTATACGTGTCAACGACCCGGCGAAACATGACAGTCAGGCGCCGCTTTCCGGTATCTATCTGATCTACTGCAACTGCGAAAACAAGAAGACCGGTAAGACGATGCAGATAGTAGCGGCTGTGACGCAAGGCGAGGTGAAGAACCTCAGCATCGGCAAGAACGCCGTCTTCTACGACAACGCCGGCCTCGACTACGATGCTACGATCACCAAGATCATCGACAACCCGATCTCTATCCGCCAGGCTTTCTGGACGCCGTATCGTAAGTTCGGCAACTGGATACAGGAGAAGATCAATAAGTCGGCCGCTGAGAAAGACGCGAAGGCGTTCGACGACATGAAGGCCAAAGCGGATGCCGCTGCTGCTAAACCCGAAGGCGAAGCAGCCCAGAAGCCGGCTTTCGACATTGCCAAGTTCGCCGGTATATTTGCTGCCATCGGTATGGCTATAGGTATGATCGGAACGATGTTGGTTAGCGTAGCTAAAGGATGGGTGACGCTGACTTGGTGGCAACAACTGCTCGTCTTCGTAGGCATCTTGTTGCTCATCAGTGGTCCGAGCATGGTGATGGCTTGGCTCAAGCTGCGTCGTCGTAATCTGGCACCGGTGCTCAACGCCAACGGCTGGGCTGTCAATGCCGATGCAATCATCAGCGTTCCGTTTGGTCGTACGCTGACCGACCAGGTGGCTTATCCGCTGCTCAAGAAACGCCATAAGAACCCCTGGTCGGCGATTATCGTGACGCTCGTTGTGCTGATAGGTATCGCCGTAGGCGCATGGTATGCATATACCACCGTCTATCGCCCCGCACATGAGGAGCCGGCTGCCGTACAGAACGACACGACAGCCGTGGTGGAGGATATCGTAGCAGAGGAGGTAGGCGAATGAAAAAAGTGTTTGTTCTTGCCGCTTTGTGCCTGGCAGGCAGTGTGCTCTATGCGGACAATATCTTCACCGAGGATCTGCAACTCAACTTGCCGGCTGATTCGGTAGCTGCCGACAGCGGTGACGAGTTGGAGGAACTGGATGATATAGACGTGCGGTCCAACCAGTTGCCGGAATGTCTGGCCGGCCTTTTCTCGCACGACACCCTGATTCTGGGCTGCGACTTGGACTTGCTGCCGCAGAAGATTGTGGTGAAGACCAAAGACGGTGACGTGGTCTATAAGATTGCGCCGCAGTTCATGCTGGACACCAACCTCATCAATCATCACCCTGCAGACAGTATCTATCATTTCCAGTGGACCGACGAGCGTGTGAACCCGTATGGGACAATGTTCGACAGTCTGAAGGAAGATGTACATATCCCGATGGCAGGCTTCCGTCTGCCGCATCCGGGCTACGTGACGAGTCCCTACGGCTGGCGTCGCAACCGTATGCACAAGGGTACGGATATCAAGGTGCTGGTGGGCGACAGTATTCGTTCGGCATGGCCGGGACAGGTGCGTATCGTCGGCTGGGATCCGCGTGGATACGGTTATTTCGTAGTGGTACGCCATGCCAATGGTCTGGAGACCGTGTATGGTCACCTGAGTCGTCCGCTGGTGGACGAGTATGAGATGGTGCCAGCCGGTTATGTGCTGGGTCTGGGCGGTAACACCGGTCGTTCGACAGGTAGTCACCTGCACTGGGAAATCCGTTATCTGGGCGAGGCGATGAACCCGGCGAATGTAGTGGATTTTACGACGGGTCAGCTGAAGAACCAAGACGAGTACGTGATTGGTATTAAGGCCATGAAACAGGCGCGTGCGGAGGCAGCTGCTCGTAAGTACCACACGGTACGTAGTGGCGACACGCTGAGCGGTATCGCTAAGCGCTACGGTACGACCGTCAGAAAACTCTGTGCCCTGAACGGTATCAAGGAGACAAAAATCCTACAGATAGGACAGAAAATACGAGTCCGCTAATCACTCATGGTGATAGGGCTCGCCTCGAAGGATGGTCATCGCGCGGTAGATCTGCTCGATGGCCATCAGTCGTATCATCTGGTGGGAGAAAGTCATCTGCGAGAGAGATAACTTGCCGTTGGCGCGGGCGTAGACCGCATCGCTGAAGCCGTAGGCACCGCCTATCACGAGCGTGAGGTCGCGTCCGGAGCCCATTTTCTTCTGGAGATAATCGGCGAACTCAAGAGAGCGCATCTCTTTGCCATGTTCGTCCAGAAGGACGACGTCCATGGCAGGCGTCAGCGCACGCAGTATCTGCTCGCCTTCCGCCGTCTTCAGCTGCTCCTGACTGAGCGACTTGGCGTTCTTGATGTCGGGTAGCACAACGAGTTCAAACGGCACGTAGTGCCGCAGACGCTGCTGATAGTCGTCGATGAGGGTTGCCAGACGCGTATCCGCCGTTTTGCCGGTTAGCAGTAAGATGATCTTCATAGCATTTCGAGAGTGCAAAGATACTGCTAATTTTTCAATTATGCAAATTTATTTGCAAATTGCTTGCGTATATCAAAAAAAAGCAGTACTTTTGCAGACGGAATAAGAAGAAACGTTATGCGCGTAGTGGTTCAGCGATGCAGTCGTGCGGAAGTACGGATTGACGGCGAGGTGGCAGGTGCTATCGGCCGCGGTTTTCTGCTGCTGGTGGGCGTCACCGACAGCGATACGGAGCACGAGGCAGATATGCTGGCGAAGAAAGTGGCGCAACTGCGTGTGATGGAGGACGCAGAGGGCAAGATGAACCTGGCGCTGGCCGATGTTGATGGCGCAATACTGAGCATTTCTCAGTTCACGCTCTATGCTGACTGCCGCAAGGGTAACCGCCCCTCGTTCGTTAGGGCAGCCCGTCCGGAGAAGGCGGAACCGCTATACGACTATTTCAACCGCGTCCTACGTGAGCAATATGGCCTGCGTGTAGCGACCGGACGTTTTGGAGCAGATATGAAGGTGGACTTTATTAACGACGGGCCCGTCACCATACTGCTCGACACAGCCGAATGGATATAAACACTTTACGATTATGGATAAACAAGAATTACGCAAACTGATTGCTATCTGGTTTGAGGAGGATATCCGCGACGGTGATCACACCTCGCTCAGTTGTATTCCGCCGACCCAGATGGGTTGCCAGCAACTTATCATCAAGGACACCGGTGTGCTCGCCGGCGTAGAGGTAGCGAAAGAGATCATCGCCTATTTCGATCCCGAGTGCCGCTTCGAGCAGTTTTTGCACGACGGTGATCCTGTGAAGCCGGGCGATATCGCGTTTAAGGTATACGGCAAGGAGCTGAGCCTGCTGCAGATCGAGCGTACGATGCTCAATATCATGCAGCGTATGTCGGGCGTGGCGACCACGGCACATAAGTACCAGAGCTTGATTGAGGACACGGGCTGCCATGTGCTGGACACAAGAAAGACCACGCCGGGACTGCGTTATCTGGAGAAAGAGGCAGTGGTGCTTGGCGGCGGTATGAACCACCGTATCGGACTCTTCGACATGATCCTGCTGAAAGACAACCACGTCGATTTCGCCGGCGGTATTACCGATGCGCTCACCCGCGCACGCGATTATTGTAAGGAAAAGGGCAAGAACCTGAAGATAGAGATAGAGGTACGTAATTTCGATGAGATCAACGAGGCGTTGGCAACCAACATCCCTGATCGTATCATGCTCGACAACTTCACGCCTGCGAAGACCAAAGAGGCGGTGGATCTGATTCGTGCGTGGGAAAAGACGGCAGGCAGACACATGGAGATCGAGTCGAGTGGTGGTATCACCATTGATACGTTGCGCGACTACGCGTTGCAAGGCGTCGACTTCGTGTCGGTAGGTGCACTGACCCACAGCTACAAGAGTCTCGACATGTCGTTTAAAGCAGTGAAATAATCGCCTTAGCGATAGAAGCTATACTACAGGAGCCATCGTTCAGCAGGACGATGGCTTCTTTGTGCGGTGTAGCGGCTTGGGCATGGATACGGGCACGCACCTGCTCGGCATCGCTACCGTCACGTGTGATGGTCCGCGCTATGCGCAATTCCTCCGGGGCATCGATATAGAAAATCTTGTCGCATAGGCGGTCGAAACCGGATTCGTAAAGGATGGCGGATTCTACAAACAGCAGATGTTGCGCTGATCTACCGCTGATATCCTTTGCGACTGCAGGATGGACGATGGCATTAAGGCCCTGCAGCAAGGCCGGTTCTGCAAAGACCCGCTTGGCGACATACGGGGTGTTGTACTGACCGTCCACGAAAGCCTCGTCGCCTATTAGACTTATGATAGCTTTCCGGACATTGGCATCCTCGGCGATGATACGCTTGGCCTCACGGTCACAGTCGTATACTGCAAAGCCTTGCTTCGCCAGTTCTGCAGCTACCGTAGATTTGCCGCTTCCTATGCCTCCTGTTATTCCTACAATCATATCAGAACTGAAAATAGATGAATGGTTGCATCTCGGCGGAGACAAACTGATAGATGACCAAAATAGCCAGACAGACCGCCCCAACCATCAGCCACAGCGGCATCGCGCTGAACGCCAGTCGGTAACGACGTTTCCAGTTGGTTGGCACCCAGTGGATCACCATACCCAGTACGAACATCGCTACCACCCAACGGTATTCCCACACGAAGGCCGGGATTATCTGATTGTTCCATGCACCGCCTATCTGATTCACCATGTTTTTCGCCGTCTCCCACGCCACTTTATTGGCTGTCGCCGGATCCAGGTTGCTGCTCGAGCGGAAGAACAGACGGGTGAAGGTGATAAAAGTGAAGGTCTGGAGTACAGCCCACGCGGAGCTTAGGGCTTTGGTCCACCGGGTATCCGCACCTTGCCGGAGAAAATAGACATACCGCACGGCAGTGCCTATCCAAACGATGGCAGCCCATACGGCAAACAGACGCCAGACGGGTAACTGAGTCCAGTAGTCCGCCAGACAGAGACCAGTTGTCAGCAGCGTCATCGCCGCAAAACGCAGATGCCAGCCCATCTCGCGCCATATCTTCTCCACGATCATGCCGATACCGTTGATGCCGCCCCAGATGATAAAGTTCCAACTGGCTCCGTGCCACAGACCGCCCAGCACTTGCGTGATAAACGAGTTGAGATTGGAATAGAGAAGCTTGCGCTTCTCGACCGCTTCGCCTGTAAGACAGCTCCGCTGTAAGACTTTATCCCATACGATGATACCTACAATCAGCGCACCGGTCGGTACCAGTATCCATACCCACCAGCCGGTCAAGGCAGCCGACACCAGCGCGATAAGGCTAATCCAGAAATAGGTGCCGAAACCTATCTTGCGGTTTCCGCCCAGCGGGATGTACAGATAAGTCTTCAGCCATCTACCCAACGACATATGCCAGCGCCGCCAGAACTCTTGCGGACTCTGCGACTTATACGGGCTGTTGAAGTTCATGGGCAGATAGAAACCCATCAGCAAGGCTACACCTATCGCTATGTCGGTATAGCCCGAGAAGTCGGCATACACTTGCAGCGAGTAGGCAAAGAGCGCGAAGAGGTTCTCGAAGCCAGAGAAAAGCAAGGGGTTGTCGAACACGCGGTCGATCAGGTTAACAGCCAGATAATCCGACATGATAATCTTCTTGGCCAGACCGTTCAGTATCCAGAATATCGCCAGTCCGAAATAGCGGCGACTGAGGTGATAAGGCTTGTACAGCTGCGGAATAAACTCCTCCGCACGCACGATAGGACCTGCTACTAGTTGCGGAAAGAAACTGACGTAGAAGCCGAAATCCAAGATGTTCTTCACCGGTTGAATACGTCCGCGGAACACGTCGGCCGTATACGAGATCACCTGGAACATATAGAACGAGATACCCACCGGCAACACAATCGTGTCCACCGAGAAGCGACCTGCTTGGGCAAAACCGTTGCCTATGTACGCAAAGATGTCGAATACGCGGAATCCCGTGCCCAACAGGTTGTTGATCATGTTCGTAAAGAAATAGGCGTACTTAAAGTAAGCCAGCAAGCCCAGGTCGATGGCTACGGAAAGACAGAGCCACACTTTCGCCATCTGCCTTCCGTTATTGGCCTTTATCCGCTGCGCTATCAGCCAGTCGCTCAGCGTCACAAAGGCCAGAATGAGCAGGAAGAGTCCGCTGGTCTTATAGTAGAAGAACCAACTGACAAACAGCAGATAGATATTGCGGAGATGAAGCTTACGATTGCCTAATCTATCGGGTATGGCTTCCATGATCAACGCAAACAGCGTAAAAACCAATGCGAAGAACGCCCAGAAATAGAACTGGGTGAACAGCAGCGGGCTGTCGGCATTAAAACCTAATATGTTCTGCCAAAACGTCGTCATTCTGTTATTCCCTCCAAGATCCATTCTCCGACAGCGTTTCCGGCCTTACGTGCACCGCCGCGGTAGAAATGCACACCGTCTTCTCCGGCCAGACCTATCTCTCGCCAGCGGAGCATACTGCCGCTGCCTCCCATCCATCGGAACAGGCTGAAATATGCAATCTGCTCCTCAAGTGCCATCTTGCGCAGCAACCGATCCATATACGGTATCATCGGGTAACTCTCCCATTCGCCGTCCACTTGTCTGGCCATGTCGCTCGGGCCGATAAAGAGGATCGAAGCATCCGGTGCACATTCGCGTATATATTGCACCTGTTGCCTCAGCCCTTTGACGATGCCGCTGATAGTACCGGGATTCTCGTTAAACGGTATCGCGTTGCCGCCAAACTGCATGATGATCAACTTCACATTCTGCTCGCGGTAAAAACGTTCCAGTTGGCCTCGATCCATCTTGGTGAACACCAGTCCCAGACAACCGCGCATAGGGATGTTATCCACTATCACGCCGGTCTCGCTCTCTTGCGACAGACCGTACACGGCACCATGACCGCTCAGCCGCACCGTGTCGCCGGCAAACGAATAGTGGATAGACGTGTCGGCGAAGACTCTCCATCGCCGGTATTGTGCTGTGGGGATAAGCGGTGTACAGATGGCCGTCAGTTCTTCCGAGCCTCTGACCAGGCTGTCGTTCATCATGGCCACTTGACCCATCACACCATACCGTCCATCCGATCGTTGGTCGTGTTTCGGGCCATACACTAAGTAGCGCCGTGGACCTTGAGCCGGTTGCACCGGCCGGTTGTTCATACGTAGCTGTTGCTTGACTGTTTTATTTGGAATGGTCTGCGCCAGCGGCATGAGGCCGCAACCCTGACCGCCATAACGATTCTGCAGCGCTTCGCGGATCTGCTGACTCATACGGTCCTCTTCTATCTGGCTGTCACCGTAATGCACTACCCGCACTACCTTCTGCCCGCTCTCGGCCAGCGAGGCATAGAAAGCACCGAGGAACACCCTGCTGTCGGTCACCGAGTCTACCGACACTCTCGGAATCTCCGGTTTTGCCCTCTCCGCCACAAGCGTGTCCATACTCTCGGGACTATCTGCGTCACTTAGGCTGTCTAAGAAGATTTCTGAATCCTGACTCCTGACTCCTGACTCCTGATTGCCAAAAACCTCTCCCAGCGTCGGCCAGCGGAGCGTACGGGTGCCCACTTCCACACGATGCGGAAGCAGGATGCACAGCAAACCAAGACAGAGGAGGCATGCGGCAATGAACAACAGAACATGATTGGGCCGCATGTTATTTCTTCCAGAGTGAACGGCTGAACAACAACAGGACGGTGAAGATTTCCAGACGACCAATGAGCATCACGAAGGTCGCAGCCCATTTGGCGGCAGCAGGCATGGCTGCATAGCAACCGCTCGAGCCCCATTGACCAATCGACACACCTACGTTGCCTATCATCGAAACCGCGATACCCAGCGACTCATCGAAACCTATGCCGCAACCGCAGAACCACAACGTAGCCAGACCTATGATCATGACATAGAAGAACATGAAGGCCACGATGTTACTCGTCGTCTGTTCACGCATCGTCAGACCGTTGAAACGTACTGGTACCACGGCATTGGGATGGATGCGCCGTTTGATCTCGGCGAGGGCTGACTTGGCAAAGATGGCGATACGTACCCATTTCATACCTCCGGAGGTCGAACCCGATGCACCGCCGGTGAACATCAACAGCAGCACCAGTACCCACAGTACAGGAGGCCAAAGCATATAGTCGGCTGCCACAAAACCCGTGCTGGTGATCGTGGCAACAGCTGTGAAGAAACCGATACGTATACTCGATAGCAGATGCGTATGCACGAGCAGGCCGATACTTAGCAGCGCTCCCGCCACGATACACGCACCTACATACCAGCGCGTCTCTTCGTCTTGCCACAGACGCTGAGGCCTACCGCGCAAGGCGTAGATGATCTGCGTGAAGTTGATACCCGACAGCAGCATAAACAGCAGTATGATCCACTGGATAGCCGGACCAAAACCTATCACGCTGTCGTTATGGGTAGCAAAACCTCCGGTAGAGATGGTTGCCATCGAGTGGCAGATGGCGTCAAACTTACCCATGCCGAACCACCACAGTAACGCGCCTTCCGCCAGGGTCAGCAGGATGTAGGTCACCCACATGTGCTTGGCCGTGTCGGCAATACGTGGACTGAGTTTCTCGTAGTTCACACCCGTCACTTCGGCGCTATAGAGCTGCATGCCGCCCAGGCCGAACATAGGCAGGATAGCCACACTCAGCACGATGATACCCATACCGCCTATCCACTGCATCAGCGAGCGCCAGAGTAGGATAGAGTGGCTCTGCGCGGCTACGTCCGTGAAGACCGTTGAGCCGGTAGTCGTAAAGCCGGCCATCGTCTCATACCACGCGTCGGTCAGGTCCGGTAGCGCACCGCTTAACCAGAAAGGTAGCATGCCGAAGAGCGAGTAGACCACCCATACCGAGGCCACAATCACGTAGCCCTCACGTTCGCCTACACGACGCTCCGCATGACGACCTGCAAGCAGACTCCACCAACTGGTCAACCAGGTGATAGCGCTCGACACAATCCATGCGCCCAGGTCCGCCTCGTGGTACCACCATGCCGCGAACGTAGGTATCAGCATAAACTGCGCCTCCAGTAGCGTCAGTACACCCATGGTCTTGAAGACCAGTTTCCAGTTAAACGTACGTGTCATTTGAAGAAACGCTCCAGATTACGTATTACATGACTCTTGCAGAACACTACGACCAGGTCGCCGGCGATAATCTGCGTCTCGCCGTTCACCAGTATACCCTCACCGGCGCGGACAATACCGCCGATATTGGCTTCGTCGGGCAGGTCCAGATCGCGCACCTTATGACGGGTGATCTCGCTGCCCTCTTTGGCGTAGAACTCCACGATCTCCGCATCGGCACTCGTCAGGTTGTGCACGCCGCGTACGCTCGCATCGAGCAGCATCTGGTAGATATAGCTGGCGGCAATCGTCTTCTTGTTGAGCACCGTACCTATATCCAGACCTTCGGCCATAGGGATATAGTCCAGGTTCTCTACTTCGGCTATCGTCTTGTGCACACCAAAACGTTTGGCGGCCAGACACGCGAAGATATTCGCCTCGCTGCTATCCGTTACCGCTACAAAAGCATCTGCGTCCTGTATGCCCTCTTCTTTCAGCACATCCATATCGCTGCCGTCGGCATTGATAATCAGTGCATTGGGTACTTTCTCACTCAGCAGCCTGCAGAGCTCGCGGTCTTTCTCGATAATCTTGATATTGCGGTCGCCCTCCAGTTCTGTAGCGGCTTTGCGGGCAATACGGCCTCCGCCGAAGAAGATGATATTCTTGATCTCTTTCTTGCTCTTTCCCAGTTCTTCACGCAGGAACTCCATGTCCTCTTTCGTGCAGACGCAATAGACCATGTCGCCTGCTTCTACGGCATCCTGACCGCGCGGTATCAGCGTCTCCTGGTCACGTTTGATGGCTACGATACGATACCGACCGTGGTTGTATACGCCCGACGCGAAGGTCTTACCGATAATCTTCGCACCCTCACGCACTTTCACGACGCATAGTTCCAACGCACCTTGACTCAGATGCAGGTGATAACGCATCCAGCTCGTGCGCAGACTCTCTTCTATCTCGTTGGCGGCCAGCACCTCCGGATAGATCAGGTGGTTAAGACCCATTTTCTCGAAGAACTTCTTGTTCTCCGGCAGCAGGTACTCGTAGTTGTCGATACGCGCCAGCGTACGCTTCGCACCCAGCTGATTGGCAATCAGGCAGGCCGTCATGTTCTCTGTCTCGTGCGGTGTCACGGAGATGAAGAGGTCGGCATCCTTCACGTGGATATCTTTCAGGTCGCGGATAGACGTGGGATTACCTACCTTGGTCAGCAGGTCGTAGTTGGCGCTCAGGTCTCCCAAGCGCTCCGCCTGCTCATCCAGTAGGCTTATCTCCATATCCTCGCGGCTCAACAGTTTAGCCAAGTGTGTGCCTACTTCACCGGCACCTGCAATAACGATTCGCATAATCCTTCTTTATCGAGTTTTAACAGATGATACAATTCTTTGGTACTACCGTGTTCTACAAACTGGTCCTTCACGCCCAGACGTACTATGCGCGGCGTGTAGCCGTGGTCGGCCATCCATTCCAGTACGGCGCTGCCCAGACCGCCGGCTGTCAAGCCGTCTTCGACCGTCACGATAGTCTTATAGCGCTTACCTACTTCGTGCAGTATCTCCTCGTCCATTGGCTTCAACCACCGCATATCGTAATGAGCGATATCGCGTCCGGAAGCCTCAATGGCTTCGCTCATGGCGTTGCCGATAGAGCCCAAGCTAAGTACGGCAAAATCCTTTCCGTCCCGCAACTTCACACCCTTGCCGTATTGAACTTGTCCATTGTCCATTGTTCGTTGTCCATTGTCCATTGGCGTGCGTCCGCGTGGGTACCGAATGGCGACAGGACCATCAAGTTTTTCCGCCATAGCCATCATTTGCTTCAGGTCCTCACCGGTCCTTGGCGCACAAATCTGCATGTTGGGTATGGGACGCAGGTAGGTCAGGTCGAGTAGGCCATGGTGCGTAGCACCATCATTACCTACGATACCGGCGCGGTCGATACAGAGCACTACGTGCAGGTTCTGCAGCGCTACGTCATGGACGATGTTGTCGTAAGCACGTTGCAGGAAAGTGGAGTAGATATTGCAGTAGGGCACCATACCCGCTTTAGCCAGACCGGCACTGAATGTCACGGCGTGACCTTCCGCGATACCTACGTCGAAGACGCGTTCCGGCAACTCTTTCTGCATAATACTCATCGAGCAACCCGACGGCATTGCCGGCGTGATACCTACTATCTTCTCGTTCTTCTTCGCCAGTTCCAACAAGGTCTCACCAAAAACCTCTTGCCACAGCGGCGGAATCCGTAACCCATTGTCCGTAACCTGTAACCGCTCGCCTGTCTCCACGTCAAACTCTCCCGGCGCATGCCATACGGTCTGGTCGTTCTCCGCCGGCGCATAGCCTTTGCCTTTCTTCGTAACGATATGCAGCACTTTCGGCCCGCGGTGGTTTTTTATCTCGCTCAGTATGCGTACCAGTCCTTCTACGTCATGGCCGTCGGTGGGTCCGAAATAGCGGATGTTCATACCGGTGAAGATATTGCTTTTCTGCTTGCTGAACACGGCCTTCAGACTATTGTTCCGTCGCTGGATGCGTTGTTTCTTCTGCTCGTCTATCAGGTGCAGTTTCTGCGCCAACTGATAGAGCCGCCAGCGCCAACGGTTGTAGCCAGCACTCGTCGTCAGGTCAACCAGATACTGGGTAAAACCGCCCTTCAGCGGGTCGATAGCCATGTGATTATCGTTCAGCACAATCAGCAGGTTGTTCTTGTCCATCGACGTGTTGTTCAGCCCCTCAAAAGCCAGACCTCCCGTCATAGCTCCGTCACCTATGATGGCTACGGTGTTATGTCCTACAGCGTCAGCGGTCTTACAGTCGCTTTGCGACGATCTTGCAGCGAAGCGGTCAGCAATATCAAGGCCTAAGGCCGCAGATATGCTATTGCTGGCATGCCCCGCGATAAACGCGTCGTACTCGCTCTCCGCAGGATTGGTGAACGGACTCAGACCCTTGAACTGCCTGTTTGTCGGGAACCGGTCTCGGCGCCCCGTCAGTATCTTATGCGCATAAGCCTGGTGACCTACATCCCATACCAGCTTATCCTCCGGCGTGTTGAACACGTAGTGCAGCGCTACCGTCAGTTCTATCGCACCCAGCGACGAACCCAGATGACCGGGATGCTTACTCAGCGTCTCGATGATATATTGCCGCAACTCGGCACACACCTTCGGCAACTCACTAACCGGCACCTTCTTCAGGTCAGCAGGCGAGTCTATATGACTGATATACGGATATTCCTTCTCGTTCATGCTTGTCCTCTCACTCGTATACGCGCATACCTACGCAATTTACGCCGCAAAAGTACTGCTTTTTTTTTACATGTGCAAATTTTTGTAAAAAATTATGCAATTATTTGCGTATATCGTTTTTTCTTTGTACCTTTGCACCCGCAAAGGTGTGTGACTCCGACAATAATCACCAATTAACGATATAGTACCATGAACAATTTCACTCCACAAGACCTTGAGCAACTCCAGGCTCGGGGCATCTCTGTAGAAAAAGCCGAGGCACAACTCGAGTGCTTCCGCAACGGTTTCCCTGAACTCGACATCGTCGCTCCCGCTTCTACCAAGAAGGGCATCCTCGCACCCAAACGTGCGGAGCAAGAGGCTTACATCGCCGCGTGGGAGCAGTACCTCAAGGAGGGACACAAGATCCTGAAGTTCGTCCCCGCTTCCGGTGCAGCCAGCCGTATGTTCAAGAACCTCTTCCAGTACCTCGAAGACGGCATAGAGACGCCGTTTATCCAGGACTTCCTCGCCCATAAGGACCGGTTTGCTTTTGGCCCGCAACTCATCGGCAAAGAGGGTCAAGAGGCGGTGCGTTATCTGCTGTATGACATGCATTATGGCGACCTGCCGAAGGGTCTGCTGCTCTTCCATAAGTATCGCGACGGCGCACGTACGCCGGCTTTGGAACACCTGGTAGAAGGAGCGCAATATTGCAAGGGCGAAGGCGACAAACCGACCGTCTATCTCCATTTCACCGTCAGCCATGACCATCTGCCGCTCTTCCGTCAGCATATAGCCGACAATCTCAAGAAGTTCGAGGACAAATATGGCGTCCGTTATGACGTTACTTTCTCTGAGCAACTGCCCTCTACCGACACGCTCGCGGCTAACCCTGACGGCACGCCGTTCCGTACCAAAGACGGCAAACTGCTCTTCCGTCCGGGCGGTCATGGTGCACTCATCGAGAACCTCAACCAGCAGGATGCCGATATCGTCTTCATCAAGAATATCGACAATGTGGTGCCCGATCGCCTCAAGAAAGATACGATCCGCTACAAACAGATTCTGGCAGGTGTGCTCGTAACGGAGCAGAAACGTGTCTTCGAGGCACTCAAAAACCCCGACCTGAGCGACGAGGAGCGTGCTAAACTCAATCGTCCTATCCGCGTGTGCGGCGTAGTGAAGAACACCGGCGAACCCGGCGGAGGTCCGTTCTTGGTACGTGAGGCCGACGGCAGCATCTCCTGCCAGATCCTCGAGTCCACACAGATCAGCGATCCGGAACTCATGAAACAGTCAACCCACTTCAACCCCGTAGATCTCGTTTGTGCGATACGCGACTACGAAGGCAAACCCTTCGATTTGCCTAAGTATGTCGACCCGCAGACCGGCTTTATCTCCAATAAGTCGAAAGACGGTAAGGAACTGCTCGCACTCGAGTTGCCGGGTCTCTGGAACGGCGCTATGAGCCGCTGGAACACCATCTTCGTCGAAGTGCCTGTCTCGACCTTCAATCCCGTCAAGACGGTCAACGACTTGCTCCGCGAGCAACATCAATAACATCAATAAACCCTCGGCCGTAAAACCGAGGGTTTATTATATCCTGTAACCCGTAACCCGTAACCTGTAACCGCTAATCGAAACACCATTTCACTCCCAGGCACGGGTTGCACATAAACCCTGTGCCGGGATGACCGCCGGTAAAGTTATAGCTGAACTCAATCTCTGTGCCTACATGTAGGTTCGGACATTTGAACCAGCGCCCTACGTTGTACCACAGCTGCGGCTCGCTAATCAGCACCCACGATTGCGCGCCGCCCATCTTCTGTCCCCATATATCCAGAAAGCCGGAGAAACGCAGCCCTTTCAGCGTGCAGAAGTCGTCGCAACCCCAGACAAACGTGAACTGTATCGGCACATTGTTCTTCAGGCCGTTATCGCCGTCGAGGATGTATTTGTAGAGCAACTCCAGGTTGAAGATGTTCTTATAATCAGCCGTGTGCAGACAGTAGTTGAGTCCCACCAGCGCCGCATGGTTGATACCGTAACCACGCATGCCCGTGCTGTCGGAAAACAGCCCCAGACCGCCGTTATATTCTATCTGTACACTCAGGTCCTTTGCCTTGCTCTTCTGCCAGAAATTCAGGCATCGCGCTATCTCCATATACGCCATAAAGGGCGTGTTCCGCGGGTCGTTGGGATGGATGTTGTAGTCCATGTCCATAAACGCGAATGTGTTACCCCATGGGTCAGGGTAGAAGAGTTCCAGCGTCGTCGTCATACGGTTGCTCCGCTGGTTCGCACAAGCCGTCCCCAGGCTGCCGAAGTCATAGTACACCTGCAGGTTCGTTCCAGCCCATGCGCCTGCCGCACAAAGGGCTATAATCCCTGTTAATAAGATTCGTCTCATTTGTAGATTTCATTTAGTAACTTCGCTAGCCGTATTCCGGCAATATAGAGTTGTTTCTCCATAGGCTGATGCCAGCGGTAGATATAGTGGTAGGTGTTGCCGTCCCAGCCTTGCTGATAGGCGTAGATAGCCTCCGTCAGGTGGTAGTTCTGGAGCAGCAGTTCCGCCTCACTCATGGCCTCGATAACCTTCTTCTCGCCCGCATATTCCGCCTCCAGCTTCTCGGCATACTCGGTGTAGCTATAGCCCTGTGAATCAACCAGTTTCTCGTCCCACACGGTATGCAGACGGGTGTCTTGTTTGAACCATTTCATCTTCACGTCATTGCCTCCGCGGTCGTCCATATGCGCCGTGTGCATAGGGCAATACCGGTCTCCGCTCAGGTGCACAATAAACCGCAATGTATGCTCAAGTCCTACAGCGGAGCGGTCTTTCAGCGCAGCGGTCTTATAGTCCTTTAGGACGGTCACAAGGCTATCCATCGCCCGGAAGAGGTTTCCTCCCTCTTTCGGATAGTGGGTCAGTGCATCCACTACGGTCTCGTCGCTCAGCCCGCCGTCGAAATCCTGGAAATGCCAGTCGTAACTCTTCGGATAGATGGTGTCGCTCTTGATCTCGTCAGGCCAGTTAGCCCAGTAGATCATTCCCTGCTTACCCAGCACGCGGTCCATCTGTTTCTTGGCTTTGCGGCTCAGGTTGTCGTACGCTATCTTCGCTATCACACGATGACCCTTCTGACCCCATGACAGGGCCGGCATAGAGTACATACACGCGCATACGAGGATAATAAGGAAATAGTAAATCCGTCTCATGGTATCTGTGGTTTTTTTTTGTGTTGCTTCACCTTTGCGCCTGCAAAGGTACAACTTTTTTCTGAATTACACAAATTTTTCTCTTTTTTCTTGCTTATTATTGTGTCTTTGCCGGCAGGATGGTTTGGCGAAACTCATTTGGTGTGATGCCGATGAGGCGTTTGAAGAAACGGCAAAAGGAAGGTGATTCGGCAAAGCCGAGATGGTAGCTGATCTGCTGTACCGACAAATCCGGACGAGAGGACAACAGGTTCTTGGCTTGCGTAACCAGGTATTGCTCAATATAATCACTGGCGGAAAGCCCCACTACTTCTTTGATGACAACGGAGAAATGGCGTGTTGTGAGATGCGCTTTCTCGGCATAGAAAGCTACCTCGTGTTGCTCGCGATAGTGCGCTGCCAGCCGGTTAGAGAATTCCTGAAACACCATCTGATTACGAGACAAGGCAGGCGCGTCGTTGTCCGTTTCGCGTCGGCAGGCATTGATCATTTCTGTCATTACATTGCTCTGTTCAATCAGCATCTCGTGCCGCAAATGATAGCGCTGTAATGAGGTTTGACATAGGTGTTCAAATACGTCTAAAGCCTTGAGAAAGAGCTCCATATCTCCCTTTGTCATTTGGCAGGCAGGGTGCAGGTGAAATTTGTCGTAATCGTGCGTCAGGCGTTTGGTTTTCAGCTCTTCGCTGAATGCGTTGGAGTGTATAATAAACGTCACGCGGTAGTCAGGGCTGCTTTCGAGTGGTCGCATAATATGATCAGGCAAGATGATCGCGATGCTGTTGGCTGTAAAATGTACCTCTTGCATGTCATAGAGTAGACGTGCACTACCGGAATGACAGATGATAACCGTCAAGTATTTGGACACGATGTCTATCCCGTAGACGGGATTATAATCGGGAATGTTCCGTAGCACCGCTACTTCCGTCCTTTCGAGTGTGCGATAAGCTTCTTCAAAATGCTGCTTGGTGTTCATGTAATCCTCATTTTGCGCACAAAATTACAATAAAAATCTCATATACACAAGTTTTTTGGGATAAAATCTTACTTTTAGTTAATAATTCCTCATAAATAGATAACGCGTATGTGCGCGGAAAGCAGTAATTTTGCAGCGGAATTTTATGTGTCTCTAAAAAAGGAGGTAGTTATGAGAAAGATAGGAATAGTATTAGCAGTGCTGGTGTGCTCGATGTTGACGCATGCAGGCGATTATGCGTATTTAGTATTCACAAACACGGTAGGTTCGAAGACCGCGTTGCCGGTAGCGAACTTGACGATGACGGTGAATGGTGCACAGTTGGATGTGACAAACGCAGAGGGTACGGTACATTTCACGCTGACAGATTTAGCAGCGATGCAGTTTTCTACGGATGGCGAGAGCCTGCCGGAGGGCATAGAGAATGTATTAAACGCAGATGCTCCTTTGACGGTGTATAGTGTCAACGGTATGTCGCTTGGTACATTTAATAGTTTGGTGCAGGCTGTACAGCAGTTAGATAAGGGTACGTACGTAATGGTACAAAATGGTAAATCGCAAAAATTGATTGTAAAATGAGACGGATTATAGGATTAGTAATCAGCGGATTAGCGGTTAGCGGTCTGCTGACAGCCCAGACGCTTAACGTACAAGTGGGGAATGTAACCTATCAGTTTCCCGCAGCGCAGACATATTCGATGCCTTTCGATAATGGTTCGACGCTGACGGTAATGGGCAAAGCGTTTGCGCTGAGCGATATAGACAATATGTATGTGGACGAGACGGAAGTGACGGACGGGTCGGTGAAAGTGGTCTATAATGGTTCTTCGGCGGCTATTACTGTAGCCGGCAACGTTGCCCAATACCTTACTATCGCGCAATCGGGTGCGCACGTGAGCATCGCCCAGAGCAGCGATTTGGCAACTGAGATTACGTATTCGCTGTCGGGTAGTTCGAACGATGGCGGGTTCTATATGTCCGGCTCATACAAGGCAACCGTGGAGTTGAACGGTCTGACGCTGACGAACGTGTCGGCCACCTATTCCGGCGCGGCGGTACATGTGCAAAACGGCAAGCGTATCGACGTGAAGGTCATAACCGGCACTACCAATACTTTGCGCGACGCTTCCACGGGCAGCCAGAAGGGATGTCTGTATATCAAGGGGCATGCCGAGTTCAAGCAGAAAGGTACGCTCAACATGTACGGAAACCTGAAGCACGCTATCAAGACCGGCGAGTATTTCACCATCAAGAATGCTACAATCAACGTGCTCTCGGCTGTTGGCGACGGTATCAACTGCAGCCAGTATTTCCTCATGGAGAGCGGCGCTATCAATATCAGTGGAGTGGGGGACGATGGTATCCAGTGTGATATCGACGATTCAACGACCGGCTCTACCGGCGAGACGACCGACCACGAGGACGAAGATAGCGGCAACGTGTATGTCAACGGTGGTACTATTAATATCACTGTCACGGCTACGGCGGCCAAAGGTATCAAGGCCGATGGCGATCTGTTCGTCACAGGAGGTACCGTGAACATCACGACTTCGGGGATTGGCAAATGGGATACCGATGACCTGGAGACCAAGTCGTCGGCCTGCCTCTCGTCAGACGGCAATATGTCCCTCTCCGGCGGTACGCTGACTTTGTCATCGTCGGGTAGCGGCGGCAAAGGTATCAAGAGCGACGGCACGTTCACGCTCAGCGATAGTGCGGCGGTCGTGATCACAACTACCGGCGGTCTGTTCTATTCCAACGGCACGACCACCAACACCAACTATACCGGCAACACCGATCGGATTGACAATAGCTACTACTCCTCGCCTAAGGGCGTCAAAGCAAAGGGTGCGATCACCATCGACGGAGGAAAGATCTTCGTCACTACTTCCGGCCGTAATGCCGAGGGTATCGAGAGTAAGTCCACGCTGACCATCAACGGCGGCGAGATAGCCATCAATGCGTACGACGATGCCATCAACTCGGCATCAAATATGACCATCAATGGCGGTTTCGTCTATGCGCGTGCGACCAACAGCGACGGCCTGGATGCCAACGGTAACTGTTACATCAAGGGCGGGCTGGTCTATGCTATCGGTTCTTCCTCGCCTGAAGTAGCTATCGATGCCAATACCGAAGGCGGTTATAAACTCTACGTGCAAGGTGGTACCATTGTCGCTGTGGGCGGTCTGGAGAGCGGCGCAAGCATCTCCGGCGGCACCTGCAAGCAGACGAGTTCGTGGACAGCCAACGCTTGGTACGCACTCAATAACGGCAACGATCTGGTCTTCGTCTTCAAGACGCCTACCAAGACCTCGTCCGGCGGTGGTGGAGGTCCCGGCGGAGGCGGCAGCAGCCAGAAACTCGTCGTTTATACCTCCTCTACGCCCAGCCTCAAGTCGGGCGTGACACCCGGAGGAACACAGCTCTTCGACGGAGTAGGCTATTATCCTGCTACGGCTACCGGCGGCTCTTCTGTCACCCTCTCCAGCTATTCGTCCAGCGGCGGAGGTCCCGGTGGATGGTAAACGATGAAAACGTTTCCGCACATATCACGCTCGTGGGCGCGCAACAGTTTGTGCGCGCTACTCTGTCTGCTGTGCTCCCTGCCGGTGCTCGCTGTGACCTACGATAGTGAAACGGCGACTACGGCGAATGTGGCACAGCTGCGTGTCGGTGCATCATTCGCTAAGAAATGGGACAATGGTCTGCGACTGGGCTTAGGCGAAGAACTCTATTTCGATGTCTACAACTCGATGGTTGGACCCTACTTCCGCAAGTCGTATACGACGATCGACTTTTCCTACAAACCTATCAAGTACCTTAAGCTCGATGTCGGCTACACGCTCAAGCTTCTTGGACCGGACAGCACTTGGTCGGCTACCAAGAAAGCCGACGCCAAAGAGTGGGTTCGCCATCGTGTGTTCTTCAGCGTGACGGGTTCCTATAGTTTCGATTATGCGAAGATCTACCTGCGTGAGCGGGTGCAACTGGATATGCGTACGGATAGTGTGAATCCCGCAGAAAAGAACCAGTACGATTGGTTCTTGCGCAGCAGGCTGGGTGCGGAGTTTCATGTGCCCGGCAAACCCGTCAAACCCTATCTTTGGCTCGAAATCGTCAATACGCTCAATGTGCCGGAGTACCAACAGCGTAACGGGCATCAGTTCATTTGCAACGTGCGCACGCAAGCCGGTGTCAAATGGCGCGTGAGCAAACTGAGCAGCCTCGATTTCTTCTATCGCTTCACCTACGGCTACGACCGCGACGTCAACATCACGAGGACCAAAGGAAAAATCCAGCTCACCGAAGAAACACTCTATATGCACTCTATCGGTGTGCTGTATAATCTGGAGTGGTAAATAGCGAAATCCTTATCGGATAAAATGCATAGCTTGGCGAGGTTCGTATTCGGTTTTGGGCTGGTCTTTTGTCGCCTTCAACAGATATGCCATGTTCTTGGCGAGTGACCGCATGGTCTGCATGCCTTCGGCGTCCAAAGCGGCTTCGCCTTCCAAGCGTCCATAGACGATATTCCAATATTGGCTCGTCACGATCGGCATGTTCAGCAACTGAAACGGCATATTCAGCGTCTGCAAAGCCGCGGTTGCGCCTCCTCGGCGACATACCGCTACCCCGGCTGCTGGCTTGCCGTTGAAGGCTGCTCCATTCGAATATAACATCCTCTGAATCAGCGCAATCACCGTTCCGTTCGGTTGACCGTAATAGACCGGCGAACCCACAATTAGTCCGTCGCTCGCCGCCATCTTGGCGCTTACCTCGTTGCAGATATCGTCGTCGAACACGCATTGGTTATTACCCTTCGTCTTGCAGGTCGAGCATGCAATACAGCCTCTTACCGGCTTTGTGCCGACACCCACGATCTCGGTCTCTACACCGTTCCTTTCCAACTCCTGCGCCGCTTCCTTCAGCGCCAGATACGTATTCCCGCTCTTCCGCGGCGAACCATTAATCAATAGAACTTTCATATTTGCACGATTTTGCGTGCAAAGTTACGCAAAAAAAATGATATATGCAAGAAAAATGAGAAAAATTACGTCCGACGGGGAACTTCGGGGTGCTAAACCGCAAAAAAGATAGAGACACCTCGATGGTGCCTCTGCCTTTCGCTCTCAGCCCTCAGGCTGACAAATAGATTGCGCAGCGGGGCGCGGGCTTGCGATGATTATTCTTGCATCAATAATTGCATAACCACTTTCGCGGAATAGGCAACCGGGGTGCCGGGGCCGAAGATGGCGGCGACGCCGGCTTTGTAGAGGAAGTCATAGTCCTGCGCGGGGATGACACC
>DEHM01000025.1:543-1112 GCA_002351925.1 Bacteroidales bacterium UBA2800 | reverse complement strand
GCTGCCTCTGCCGGAGTCTGGAACAACGGTCCCATATCGACATCAAAGCCGCAATCGGCATAACCGGTGGCTACCACTTTGGCGCCACGATCATGGCCGTCCTGTCCCATCTTGGCAATCATGATACGGGGTTGACGACCTTCTTTCTTGGCAAACTCTGCCGTGAGACGACAAGCTTCCTGGAAGTTATCGTCGTTCTTAGTACCTGAAGCGTACACGCCTGAAATAGTTCTGATGGTTGCTTTATAACGTCCTACGACTTTCTCGCAAGCGTCGGAGATCTCGCCGAGCGAAGCGCGGAGACCGGCTGCTTTGACAGCGAGTGCGAGGAGGTTCTCACCCTTACCGCCGTCAGCCCATTTCTGTACGGACTCGGTGATCTCAGCGAGGGCAGCCTGTACGGCTTTCTCGTCGCGGTTAGCACGGAGTTCGTTGAGGCGAGCTACCTGCTGCTCACGAACGGCTGTGTTATCAATCTCGAGGATGTCAATCGGGTCTTCGTGCTCCAGACGATACTCGTTGATACCGATGATCTTCTGTTTGCCGGAGTCGATACGCGCCTGTGTACG
>DEHM01000025.1:0-503 GCA_002351925.1 Bacteroidales bacterium UBA2800 | reverse complement strand
GCTTCCTCGATACGCATCTTAGGAATACCGGTCTCGATAGCTGCTGCCATACCGCCGAGTTTCTCGATCTCCTGGATATGTGCCCAGGCTTTCTCCATGAGTTCCTGCGTGAGGGTCTCTACGTAGTAGGAACCGCCCCACGGGTCGATCTCCTTGCAGACCTTGGTCTCTTCCTGGATGTAGATCTGGGTGTTACGTGCGATACGTGCGGAGAAGTCGGTGGGCAGTGCAATTGCCTCGTCCAACGCATTGGTATGCAGCGACTGGGTGTGACCCAGTACGGCAGCCATGGCCTCAATACAGGTACGGCCTACATTGTTGAAGGGGTCCTGCTCGGTGAGCGACCATCCTGATGTCTGGGAGTGGGTACGCAGCGCCATAGACTTAGGATTCTTGGCACCGAAGCTCTTAACGATCTTGGCCCACAACAGACGGCCGGCACGCATCTTGGCAATCTCCATAAAGTGGTTCATACCGATAGCCCAGAAGAACGACAGACGGGG
>DEHM01000015.1:127245-127386 GCA_002351925.1 Bacteroidales bacterium UBA2800 | reverse complement strand
TCTGTGCCATGATTAAGCCTCCTCTTCTGCTTTAGGTTGAACTTTACCTTTGTTACGACGCTTCTCAGCGTACTCAAATGCGTACTTGTCAAGACGCGTTGTCAGGAAGCGGATAATGCGCTCGTCACGACGGAACTCGGT
>DEHM01000015.1:83452-127165 GCA_002351925.1 Bacteroidales bacterium UBA2800 | reverse complement strand
GAATTTTTACCTTGGATAGGGTAAGCGAGTTGCTTCAAGCCCCACTCCTCACGGTTCAGGATGGTACCGCCATTCTGCGTGAGAAGATTCTCGAATTTTTCTACTGCCTCCTTTGTCTGCGGTTCAGACAAAACGGGAGTCAATACGAAGGCAGTTTCATAATGATTTACCATTGTTTAGTAAACTTTAGATTTTAATTAATAATGTTAATATTGCTTGCTTTTTACGCGAAAAAGCTTGCAAAGGTACTGCTTTTTTTTGAATTGACCAAAAAATTCGTGATATTTTTTCAAAAAAAGTGTATTTTGCTATTTCGAAGCCGGTTTAGTCTTTGTATACGATCTCGCCTTCGGGAGTGAGCTCTGCTTGCTCGCAACTCGTCAGCATAAACCCTGCTACGAGTGCACATGTCATGAAGAATACTTTTTTCATACTAGTGGATTGTTGAGTTAATATCGTTTGCTTCTATCGTTTGTTAGAAGGATTATTCGATATCTTGCACGAGGCGGACGGATATACCCATATCACGTGCAATAAAGGTGGAGCAATCGGAGTAATAGCCGGAGGAGAACTCTACATAGTAGGAAGCACTCTCTGTGGTCGAGTACGGCGTAGACGACCAATAACGGCCCATACCTGACTGGACGCTATTCTTGCTGCTCAAATCGGTTACATAGGTTCCTTGACGCTTGCCGGCGCAAGGGAGGAAGATAGCTCCCGCCTGCTCCATCTTGCTCCATTCTTCTACCGAGTACTGGTTGGTAGCAAAGCCGTAGGGTTCGCCCGTGAAGTTCAGACCGCTCGGCAATACCCATTCATCCGGTAGAATGACAAGACCGCTGATGTCGTTCACTCTGGCCTGCGCAGCCAGGTTATCTGCGTTCGGACGCAACTTGAGTACATACTTCCACTCATCGCGCGACAGCGTACGCCAGCCGCCGCCTATAGCGCCCTGCCAGCCTGCAAAATCACCGCTGTAGTCTACGTAGTTTTGCGAATTATTGATACCACAGCATGTGGCATGGGTGCTCCAACCGAACAAGTCCACTGTGCCCGGTTCGGACAAGGAGCCATTGCCGTTGATCTTATTATTACCGCTGGTATAGCCGATGGCATCCCACTGGTTAGGCGCAAAGCCCCAACTCCATGTGCTGCCATTATAGGTAGCCTGCAGGTTACCCGGCGAGAAACGTACCACTCTGGACTCCGAGATAGAGAACCGGTCGTGCTTCACGATCTCTCCGCCAGGAGTATCGCCACCACCGGGGTTTTCACCGCCACCGCCGGGGTTCTCACCACCTCCGGGAGTATCACCTCCACCGGGAGTATCACCTCCACCGGGAGTATCACCTCCACCGGGAGTGTCACCACCGCCCGGTTCGGGATCTTTGGGTTTTCCGCCGCGGTATAGTTTCATCATCGCAATACCCTTGTTCTCGGTTTTGAAATAGACCTTAGCCATCGCTTGCGGACCCGGGGCTACCGTAAACAGGATATTCGCCCAACCTTCTGAATTCGGCACAGCCACTACCGGATCAAAGGTGATCCAATTGACGTCAGTCGAGCAAGTAACAGGTACCGAACAGATGACCGGCACGTAGATCTTACCGCCGGAGAGCTCCATCTCCAGTTCTGCGCCGCACGTTACGCCTTCGGCGATGTTGGTCGGTTCATTGGCATGGTCGCACGATGCAAAGAGCATCGCCATGGGCACCAAAGCAGCAAGCATGCCGGCTTTGAGTAGTGTAAAGAACTTAGTCATACGGATTGTGTTTTTAAAATAGCTGATAAACTTTTGGCCCAAAAGTACAGAAAATTTGTGACATGACCAAATTTTTCTAAAGAAAAAATCAAAATTTGCTCAATTTTAATATTTTGCTATCTTTGTTTTGCTTTTCTGTTAGTTTTCTTCGTATTTCGCCGACTGTCAGTCGGCAACATTGACTTCGTCCATTTCGTCGGATATTATCCGACCTCATCTGCGCTCCGCCCATCCGCTTGCCGCTTTGTGATGGCTCGGACATAGGCGGTTTAGTCCCTCGTCGGCGCTGCATCCCCAATACCCTCCGCTGCGCCAGTTCTTATCTCGCTCCGCTCGAACGATTACTTCGCCCTCGCGTCCGTCAGAAAAGCCGCCGCCTCTATGCACGGCGCATATATGCGTCGTCTTCTGTCGCCCCGCCCGCTCGGTCTCAATGCGGGTGTAGCCCATGCGGCGAGTAGTTAAGGCTGTTTACCTTCGGTGATGTTTTTCTATTTCTGGCTGTTTATGTGGGGCTTTGTCCGTTGTGCCGGATATTATCCGGTGTTCCCTTTAGCAAACCAGCGGCGACATCTCTGCCACCGCTGCTGGTTTAATGAAAAACTAGTCAATTTTCCGGTATGTGAATTTGAAGGTGGGATGATTAGTCGGAACAACGTCAGCAAATTGCTGGTACATCTCAACCGGCAAGCCCTGTTCATTATATACATATTCCCACGTTTCCGGACCTTTGCTGTATTTAACCAGATTATTTGGAGAAATCATTCGTACACAGGTCAGATAAGTAGAACCCTGTCCAAATACCGGGTCATACATAAAAGCATTATCTATATTGAAATTTGGGCGGGGATTATTGTCATATAAGCATGTGTTTTCTTCAAAGTAATAATTTCCGGTAGGATTTCCCCAAAAATCAAATTCTTGCGTATGAATTCTCTCTTTTGTAATATTTCCGTGAATGTCATATTCCAAAAGCACGTAATAATTGGGATCTGACTCAAACCAAACAGAATCTATTATGTTGTTATGATAGCAAAAATGAATAATGTTATTTCCATATTCATATTTGATTAGCTTTCCTTTGTTGTCATAATAAAATAATTTGTCAGGATGCCAAAATTGATCTGCTGGCTCGACCTTGTAGCTGATTTTAGTTAGATTACCATCCGTATATTCATAAGTGTCCGTTAATGTACGATGTTTAACTTGCCCTTGTTCAAAATATGTATCCTCTATGATTCTTTGAACAAGTTGGTTATCCTTGTTATATTCATAATATGCCTCTTTATGATTATCGGCATAATCGTACCATGTAATCTTCTCTACAAGGTATTTTTTGCGTTCTGAATTTGGTTGTTCTGGATCAGAAGAGTTACAAGCAATCAAAGCGGCAAGTAATGCCATGCAAAAAAAGATTCTTTTCATAATCATTGTTGGCCGTTATATCCCATCACCTCATCGGTTTTCAATTTTGCTTGCAAAATTACTACTTTTTTCTGACATATGCTAATATTTTAATAATATTCTGTAGAAAATCCCTACGCTCCGCCTGATCCCAATGGATGCTCAATGGATGCTGAAAGGGTGCTCAATGGTTGCTTAACCCAACCTGAGCACCCTCTCATTTCTCTATTTCCCCGATTTCTATTCTATCTCTCGCCCCTCTTTCAGCGCCACACTCACTTCGTGCCTTACGAAATCACAAAGTCGTCCTTGAATCTTCTTATTATATTTCCTTGCTTTCCGTACAGCCTCGTCATACTTGGCCTGCCATATAGCCCTGCGTTCCGGGTCGTGCAATATCGCCTTGCTCTCCGCAATGTAATTGCCAAAACTCTTGCATGTCGGATGAGCCGCTTTCGATTTCTTGGTCTTGTAGCTCAACTCTGGCTTGTTGCACACAGCAGCCCATTCTCCGTTTCCGGGGATTCTCCGCGCGTAATGTCTTCTATCTACATGCCCACGCAACTCATCCACTAATCCTGTCCACTGTACTTTCATACTTGTCTTAATTCTTCTGCAAAGATACAACAAATATTTGGAATATGCAAGTCTTTGACCTCAGAAAAGTAAAATTGTTTATCTTTCTGTGAAAAGGCTTGCTATTCGCACAACTGTGCGGACGTATTTTCGGGGGAATTGGCATAGCCAAGGCGGCGTCCGAAATTACTACTTTTGAATTTGCCTTGCCCGCTCAAACAAACCGCCTACGCCTTCCCGCGTAGCGGTTTTTCTTTCTTCTTATTTCAGGCGTTTACCAAACGCCGCTCGAAAGGCTATGTTTATTGTTCCGAATTATATTCGGCTATTTGGCCATTCTTGAATGCCTCGCCTTTTCATCTTTCATCATTCATTCTGCATCGTTCCCTGACTTTCGCCCCACAGAACACTTACACCTATAAGCGGCTCGCCGCCTATGTCTTTCACTATGCCCGAGAAGCGAGTCTGGGCAAAACAATTCAATCCCATTGCGAGAAGCAACAGGATTGACATGGTTCTAAGGTTCCGGTACGCATAAGAATTACAGCAATGTGTTCGGATCGAGGTTGTTGCGCTCGATGTCCTTGAAGTAGTTGAAAGTAGCTACTTTGAGTTCGTCGCAGGCAGCCTCGTCGCAGACAATAATACCGTGCTGATGCATCTGGAGTGCGCTGACGGTCCACATATGGCTGACGGGCTCTTCGATAGCATGCTGGAGGGCACGAGCCTTGCCGTGACCGTTGACCATGATGAGCACCTCTTTGGCGTCCATGACGGTGCCTACACCTACGGTGAGGGCGGTCTTGGGCACTTTATTCACATCGTTGTCGAAGAAACGGCTATTGGCGATGATGGTGTCGGTGGTCAACTCTTTCTTACGGGTACGGCTGGTGAGCGAGGAACCCGGCTCGTTGAAAGCGATATGTCCGTCAGGACCGATGCCGCCGAGGAAGAGGTGGATACCGCCGATATTGCGGATCTTCTCCTCGTAACGGGCACACTCAGCAACGAGATCTGCGGCATTGCCGTTGAGGATATTGACATTCTCCTTGCGGATGTCGATATGGCTGAAGAAGTTGTTCCACATGAAGCTATGGTAGCTCTCGGGGTGCTCTTCGGGCAGGTTGACATATTCGTCCATATTGAAGGTCACCACATTGCGGAAGGAGACCTTACCGGCTTTGTTGAGTTTGATAAGTTCGCGGTACATACCCAGGGGCGAGGAGCCGGTCGGCAGTCCGAGGACGAAAGGTTTGCTCTCTTTGGGGTCAAACTCGTTGATACGTTTTGCTACATAGTTCGCCGCCCACTGGCTAAGCAGGTCGTACGAAGGTTCGATAATTACTCTCATTGTTATTCGCTAAATAATATGTTTTCTATCTCAGGTTCTTCGGGGTTGACGGCTACGATCTTACCCTCACGGTCGATAAGGAGAGTGAAGGGAATATACTGCACATCGTAGATACTGGAGCAGATATGATCCACATCTTCGCGCGCTTGCGGCCAAGGCATCTGTTCCTCGGCGAGCGCCGCACGCCATTTGTCCTCCTCCTGGTCCACCGAGCAGGAGAATATCTGGAGTCGGCCGGCGGGATAGCTATGGTAGATCTCCTTGAGCACCGGAATGAGTCGGCGGCAGGGGCCGCACCAAGAAGCCCAGAAATCGACCAGCACATAGTCGGTCTTGCCGATGAGGTCATTGAGCGAGAGCTCAGCGCCTTCGGGCGTGACGGCGGTGAAGTTGACGGCAGGGTCTCCCACTCCGGGCACCTTATGTTCTTCCACAGCCTCGGTATCGGTAGTGGTGGTTTGCTCATCGGTAGCCGGCTTCTTGCCGCAAGCGGAGAAAGCGACTGCACAAAGGAACATTATACAAAGTACAAAAGATATAATATTCTTTTTCATTTTCATCGTTTTTGTATTTAACATTTTTTCAATACCACAGCACTGCGGGCGGGCAAGTACATCTTGAGCCAGCCCTTACCGTCCTTGGCGTAGAGCTCGTCGTGCTCGGTGAAATGCTCGACGCTGTCGTCGCTCAGGCCGAAGCCGGCAAACTCCTTGGCATCGGTGTTGAGTACCACTTTGTACTTACCTTCGGGCACGAGCATGCCGTAGTCGGCGAAGGACTTCTGACCGTTCCAGTTGAAGATAAAGAGCAGGTCGCCACGCGAATAGGCCACTACCTGGTCGCCCTCGTTGTCCCACCACTTCATGACCCAAGGCAGGTGTTTGCCGACGTTGTATTTCTTCTCCTCGGCTGTCGGATTCTGGATGAGGATGTGCTTCTTGAGGAGGTGAATCATCTCGGTATCGAAGCGGTTGAGGTCGGCGAAGAAATAGTTGGGGTTGTCCACCAGGCTCCACTGACGGCGAGCATATTTGTAGCTCCAGCCGTTGCCCTCACGCGGGAAGTCGATCCACTCGGGATGTCCGAACTCGTTGCCCATGAAGGTGAGGTAGCCGCCATTGATGGTGGATGCCGTGACGAGGCGTATCATCTTGTGGAGCGCGATACCGCGGTCGACCATATAGGTGGAGTGTCCGTGCTCGAAATGCCAGTACATGTCGGAGTCGACGAGGCGAAAGATGATGGTCTTGTCGCCTACGAGTGCCTGGTCGTGGCTCTCGGCATAGGAGATCGTCTTCTCGTCCTCGCGACGGTTGGTCATCTCGAAGAGGATATGACCGGCTTTCCAGTCTTCGTCCTTCACTTCTTTGATATACTTGATCCAGAAATCGGGAATACCCATGGCGAGACGATAGTCGAAGCCTACGCCGCCGTCGGCGATAGAGGCTGCGAGACCCGGCATGCCGGACATCTCTTCAGCAATGGTGATGGCCTCGGGTTTCACTTCGTGAATCACCTTGTTGGCCAGCGTGAGGTACATCAGCGCATCGCCGTCCTCGTTGCCATTGAAATAGCTGGGATAGCCGTTGAAGTCTTCGCCCAGACCGTGGCTGCGGTAGATCATCGAGGTGACGCCGTCGAAACGGAAGCCGTCGAAGTCGTATTCGTCGAGCCAGAACTTACAGTTGGAGAGCAGGAAATGGAGCACTTCGTTCTTGCCGTAGTTGAAGCAGAGACTGTCCCAAGCGGGGTGCTCGCGGCGACCGCCGTCGTGGAAATACTGGTACCCCGTGCCGTCGAAATTGCCGAGTCCCTCCAGTTCGTTCTTCACAGCGTGGCTATGTACGAGGTCCATGATGACATGCATGCCTCGTCCGTGTGCATCGTCGATGAGCGCCTTGAGTTCATTAGGCGTACCGAAACGGCTGCTGGCAGCAAAGAAATTGGAAACATGGTAACCGAAGGAACCGTAGTACGGGTGCTCCTGGATAGCCATAATCTGGATGCAGTTGTAGCCCAGATCGGCTATACGCGGCAGTACGTCGCGACGGAACTCCTCGTAGGAGTTGACTTTCTCCTGCTCGGAAGACATACCGATATGGCATTCGTAGATATAGAGACCGCCCTTGTCGTTGAATTTCTTACCGCGGTTCTTCCACTGGTACTCGGGTTCGTTCCAGACCTGTGCAGAGAAGATCTTGGTCTGCTCGTCCTGCACGACGCGACGGACGTAGCTGGGGATACGCTCGCCGTATCCACCCTGCCACTCTACGAGCAGTTTGTACATCTGTCCGTGCTGCATGGCGCGTTCGGGCAGTTTGACCTCCCAGACGCCGTTGCCGATAGGCTGGAGGCGATAGTGCTCGTTTTTCTCCCACGAGTTCATGTCGCCCTTGATATAGATGGCTGTAGCATTTGGTGCCCACTCGCGGAGCACCCATCCGTCCTCAGTATGATGGAGTCCGAAATAGAGATAACCGGTTGCCCACTCGCTCAGCGGCTTGCCGCCGGTGATCTCTGCCTCTTTGTTACGCGCATAGTCTGCACGGGCCTGCAGGGCTCCCTCATAGGGCTGCAGATACGGATCACGCTCCACGATCTTAAGATGCTTCGGAGCTTTTTCTACTTTTTTTGTTGCCATGGTTGTATGTGTTTTTCATTGATTATCCGGTTGCGCTACGTGACGGCTCCTTACTTGACCATCACTGCCTGTATCCGGCGTGTGTTGGTACCGCGCAGTTCGACGAGGTAGTAGCCCGCCGCAGCCGGTGCGGTGATATAGGAGTTGTCATAGGTGTCGGTATGGTGGACACGTCCGAGCATGTCATACCAGAAGGCTGTACCGCGTCCGCTGACAGGCATCTGCGCTGCAGGCGGCACGAGCGAACTGAGTTTAGGCATATCGGTATATTCGGGTTCCACAGGTTGCGGGACGAACGAGCAGGTGAAGACCTTCGCGCCGTCCTGCTTGCGCGTGAGCAGAGCCGCATACTCCTGGTTGAACTGGAGCGTGTTGCCCACTCCGGTATAGTAGTTGAAGTCGGTTGCGCCCTCTATAGGCTGGCCGTTCAGGTACCACTGTACCGCCGAGAAGTCGTAGGTGTAGCCGCGCTCGCCCATGATATCCGCCATGGTTGCATCGTTGCGGATAGCCAGCACATCGTTCCAGCGTTGCGCGATAAGCGACGAGGTGTAGTAGATAGCCAACGTGAACGGCACGCTAATGTTGAACTCAGGTTTCGCATCCTCGAAATAGAGCATACCGTTGTAGGTATTGGGCATCAACATCGAGTCGATAGGCATAGGTATCATGTAGAGTCCCTTCTTCTGCTCTTCGGCGGCTATGACATGCTTTACGTCGTCGATAAGGGTGTACCATGCTTTCTGGCTACGTCCACGGATGATCTCGTAGGCGAGCGTGAGGCTGTCGGCTCCCTCGCAGAGGACATAGGTCGTCGTCGGATTGAGACGCAACGGCTCGTATACCTCGAAATTGAGTACCCACGTGGAGTCACAATGGTCGGGGAAGGGGATGGTATCTACCATCGTGTGGTCGTAGGTGCGGCCGTGATACTCGAACGGCAGGTTCTCGGTCAGTACCATGGTGTCCTCGATGAGACGATAAGGCTCTATACGACGGAGCGCGATAATACTGTCGCACGAGGTGAGTTCGTTGAAGAGGACAACGGTGTCGATGCCATAGTCGTAATAAGTGGTATCGGGCTTCAAGGGCCATACATAACCGGCTTTCTTGTCGGCATCGCAGAGTACCATCGTGATGGTGTCGAAGGTAGCGCCGAGCGAGTCGAGATGCAGATTGTAGTAGAGCACCGAGTCGCAGGTACCGCAGGTGGTACGCAGACTCACGCGGTAGTCGCCGCCCTTGCTGGGGAACTCGAAGGTAGGCGACACTTCGTCCGACCAGCCATAGGGCAGGCCCTCGATGTTCCACTCGTAGTTCTCGATATGATAGTTTCTGCTGACCAAGGTGTCGCCCTTGACGTGGTCGATCTCCTGTACCCACGATTGCGAACCGTCGAACTGCACCGTGTATTTGTTCTCACGGCAGTTGCGGCTGATCTTCGGTTTACTCATCACGGAGATAGGATTGGTAGCCAACGTAGAAGCGTAGAGCGAGAAGAAACAGGTGCTGTCCTGCACGAACATACAGTCGACTACGTAGAGGCTGTCGTCCTGCCATCCGGCATCGTAGAACTTACCGCGGTGGAGGATATACTGCTCGGGCAGCGAACCGTCCTGGCGACGGTATTTCTCGTTGTAGGCATAAGCCCAGCGATAGTCGAAACCGTCCGGTGCCTCAAACTTAGGGTTGATCTGGCCGCACTTCATGCCCTTGAGCTTACCGTCGGAGCAACCGAGGGTGAAATAGGCGTAGCCGCAGTGGGCAGAGAAGGTACAGTCGTGCGTCGTCAGACGGGCGGTAAGCGTCTTACCGGCATAGTCACCGCTTCGAAGGTTGACACCGACGGTCGTCCACTCTTTCCACACGATATCGGCCGAAGTCTGGGAAATCTCGTGCGGAGTCTTGTGCCATCCCTGTTGTACGTACTCGGGCTTGACCGCTCCTTCTCCTCCGACGAGCACATCATTGGCGTTGAAGTCGGCACGACCGCAATCACCGATAGACGTTCCGTTGATAAGGATATCGAGTTTGAAGCGCGGGTTCTCGTGGTCATCGTGACCCGGTGCCTCCAGAATAGGCAGGTACTTGAGCAACAAGACCGGATACTTGATGGTATCTACGTCGAATGAGAACTCAATACGCTCAGCGTGGTTGTCGGCAGCCCAGTTACCCAGACGCACCGAAGCCAGTTCGCCATCGGGGATAGTCTTGGCCATACCTCCCGTACGCGGCTCGAGCTCTGCACGATCGAAATGGACGACGTGACGGCTCTCGATGTTCGAAGGACCGTAGTCCACCGGCGCTACTTTCTTGAAGTCGTTGAAGGTGCGGGTGTTATTAGGCGACGAGTTGTCGATATAGCAAACGGCGTTGTTGAGGTTCAGATAGTCGACACAGAGCTGATCGGGGTAGTAGATGAGCTTGGATGCGATAGTCTTAAGACTATAGTAGTCCTCATCGCATTTCGCACGCACGATGAAGTCTGCTTGACCGATAGGCAGACCGGTGAAGTTGGTCTGGGTGCCCACTACGATCTTCGGTCCCAGCCACGACTGGCCGTCGTAAGAATAGGCGCTGACCTCGTACTCGGCCGCCGTACCTTCCCACTCGACGGAGACCGTCGTGCCGTTTTGCGTCACGACGAGGTTGGTTGGCTGGTCGCAAGGCTGACCGTCGGAGATGAGGATATTGTCGATCATCGCCGCCGGTTGCTGTGCCTGGTTAGAACCGTTTGCCCAAGCAAACGCCAGATAGTGAGGTGTACCATCGCACTCCGAGCCTTTGATCTTCACCGCGCACTCACGCCAAGTAACCGTACCGCCCAGGTAGTCCATGTTGGCTGTAGGCTGGAGACGGATGATATAGTCCTGATAACGCGCCGGCACCTGTCCGGCAGAGGTAGCGATAGAGTTGACCTTAATTGAATCGCCGTCCTCATTGAGCACAGGAATCCAGAGGGCATAGAGACCGTCGAATTTGCTGGCTACGTTGGCCATAACGGTATAGTCGAACGTCATCCAATAGTCGCCGGAGATCGGATCCAGTGTAATGGTATCGTAGGCAAAGACCCAGCAACCCTTATTCTGATAATGGGCTGTAGCTCCTCCATCATCGGAGACAAAGAGGCCATAGTGACCATTGCGATCGTTATTGCCGGGTTCGCCAATATACCACTTGTTTGCCAACTGGTTGTATATCGCCTGATTTGCCGTCGGGTTGAGCGTCCATCGGCTACGTGCAGCTTCGGTCTCGAAGTTGCAGGAGTATCGTCTTACTGCCTGTACCGGCGAAGCAAAAGCCAGTGCTGCTACCAGTACGATGGGTATCCATTGTTTCATATTCATAGTCGTGTCTGTTTCGTGATTATTGTACTATCATTACCTGGGCTTTGGTCTCACCCTTTGTATTGGTCGATTTGATGATAAAGATACCGGCTTGGTCGGGTGTCGGCAAGGAGGTATAGCCTTGCGGCAGGCTGAACGAGCCATATAGCTGACCTGCCATCGTGTAATACCAGATGGTAGCCGGTTGCTCCATATACATCGGCATATGCTGTCCGGCGGGCACGATAGTCGGGTATTCGGATTGTTGCGGGTGGTAAACCGGCTGGATAGGACAGGTAGCCATCGCCACATCGTCCTCGCGGGTGACTACTACGTAGTACTCGGCCGTGGTATCAAGCGGCTGATAGAGATACGAGTGGTTCTCGCCCTCAATCGGCATACCGTTTTTGTACCACTGGAAGGCCTTGAACTCGAAGCCTCCGTTGTACTTAGGTCCAATCAGCGTCAGCACGTCGTTCCACTTCTGCTCGACGATAGAACTACGATAGCGAATATCGATATCGCGTTCCTCTATATGCTGGCCGCAGCAGAACTGATAGAACGTCAGCGTAGCGGTATAGGTGCCCGGCAGTATATCCGCCGGATACGGGATGGCGATGCTGGACACATAGGGATCGTAGATCATCGTGTCGTGCAACAGCGGCGTAGAGAACTTTATCTCCAGACTGTCGTACTGGCCGGCCGAGATGTCGTAGGTCAGGTAGAAGAGCTCGTCGTCGGCACAAGTATAGCCCGGATAGTCCACCGTAGCCTGCAGACGCTCGTTGACGGTCAGCGTCAGATAGAGCGCGCTGTCGCAACCGTCCACCGTATGGAGCATAATCAGATAGTTATCCAGCGGCTGGTTGTAAGTCACTCCATTGATGGTTACCGACTGGTCGGAACAGATAGAGTCGTGGATATAGACGTCATCCGGCTTCGGATAGACGTGCAGGTACAAGGTTGAGATAGAGTCGCAACCGGCAAAGTTGGGGAACGTACCCACATAGACGGTATCACTGTCGAACCACTTATCGTCGAACTTAAGCGGTTCGTTGTAGCAGCGCGTATAGTGGTACTCGGTGCTTCCCGGTATGATATTGGGCACGACGATGGTATCTACACGCGTGCTGTCGCACAAGTTGTCGGCGCCGATATAGGTGGTCATAGTCACCTCGATAGAGTCACCCACATCACGACAAGTATAGGTTGGATTTGTCGTGGTAGTAGTACGTACCTGACCGGTAGTGAGGCTGCGGAACGTCCACAGGCTCTCGTTGGTCGGCTCGGAGGTATGATGCTCTTCTCCATCGAACATATTCATAACGTGCGAGTTGTTGGTAAACTTGAGTTTACTCTGACAATCTCCATACACACGGTCGAACGTATAATCCGGTACCGGGAAGCGAGGCTCCGAGGTGGTCTTGATCTCAAAGTAGCAATTGGGATCCTCAATAAAGCTAACACGGCAGGTGTAGAGCTGACGGCTGGCATCGACGATAAGCGTCTGGTCGTGGCTGACCGTATCGCCATTCTGGTTGTACCACGCATAGGCAAAACCGTCAGGCGCCACACACGTGACGGAAGCATCGTTACCGCAGTTCTCGGTCTCGACATGGCCGTTCGCGCAATCTACAGTAAAGTACGCGTACGCGTAGTGGCCCGACCAACCGCAGTCCATCGTAGTGAAACGCACTTTGATATTCTGGCCATGGTAAGGCTGCATGTTGACACCGATGGTGGTCCAGTCTTTCCATGCGGCTTTGTTATCGCGGGTGGTATTCCAACCGGAAGCCACACCCGACTCGTAGGTAAACTCTGCGTGTCCGCAGGATTGGTCAATCAGGTCTCCGTTCTGATCGAGCACCTCGAGGTTGAAACGCGGCTGACCTTCCTCGTCGTGTCCGGGAGGATTCTCAAAAACGATCGCGTATTTGCAGATCAGGATACCCTGGTTGGTAGAATCGACAAGGATATCGTAGGTGATCGACTCTGCCTCACCCATATAATGCCAGTTACCCAGACGCACAGACGCCAGAGCACCTTCCGGCACGGTATGGAGCAGACTGTCGGTACGCGGGTCGACCTCCGTAGGATCGACATGGAGCGTGTGACGGCTCTCGATGGCGTCAGGACCGAAGTCAATAACACCGATACTGTCGTACGGCGTAGCGCCTGTGTGGGCAGCCGGGTTGTAGCCCCATGTACAAGTCACATTGGGACTATAGAGGTCCACGTAGTTGATACAGTGGTTCTCGGGGCAATAGACGAGAATCATCGACTCGTAGACATAGTTGGAACGGAGCGTCTTATTCTCCTCCGGGTCGTAGAACGCGCTGCGGATACGCACATCGTAACTACCTTCCAGTATACGTTTGAGCGAATACGAACAACGCGTACCGTCCTCACGGGTAAAGCCGTCCGGACCTTCGGTGATACCGCTCACGCCGTGCGTCCAGCCGGTCTCACCGACCCTACGATACTGGATATCAAACTCATTGGCAGCGCCCGAAGTTTCCCAGGTCACAAGGAGCGTCGAGTCCTCGCAATGAGGATAAACGATCAGGTTCTCCGGCTTCTTGATAGCGGCCGAGTTAATCTGGAAATTATCGATAGCGATACTGGTTCGGCCTAGCGAGTCCTGCTGATTGGCGTTAACCCAGATGAAGACGAAGGCGAAGTTCTTGTTGGAGTTGGTAGCATTGACACTCACCACATTGGTGAGCGATACGTTCTGCCATGTCTCGCTACCGCAGACGAATTTCTCGCCCGACTCGCCCAGCGCCTGGCACGCACTTATTTGTGCATTGGAGAGACGTCCGCCTACCGCATTGACCAGCGCATCGATATTATAGTTGCCGCTGGCCTTCAGATCCTGCTCTCGGCACACCATGACATACAGTTTGGAGGTCACCGAATCGCCCATACCCTTCCAGTCGAAGCTGACGTCATATTTCTGGGTATTGGTGGCCGTCGGGAACTTATAGAGCATGTAAGACACCGACACATTGGGCGTCTTGCCGTAGCTCGGGTTCTGTCCGTCCGCGGATATATAAAGCGAACGCTTGCCCTCGCTATGCACGGCAGTACCGACCATCCACTTGTCGACCGTCGTATGCGTGCCATAGTTGAACTTCCACGCCGAGAGGTTTTCCGCCTCCTCGAAACTACACTCGTAAGGGAAGGTGGTTGCCACAGTCTGCGCCCATGTCAGGATGGTGAATAGAAGGAATATGTATGTGAGGAGTCTCCTCATGATTTCAAATTTATGATTTATGATTTAGAAAATCTGTTGTATATCTTCGTTGCCAACGTCGGTGATGGTGAATTCTACACGACGGTTGAGTTGGCGACCCTCTTCGGTATCGTTGTCAGCCACCGGCTCTTTCTCACCCTTACCTTCGGCGGTCATACGTTCTGCGGCTACGCCACGCTTGATAAGGTCGTTGCGTACCGAGTTAGCACGGCCTTCCGACAGGATCTGGTTGGCCTCATCGGTGCCGACGGCATCGGTATGACCGACGATATGGATCTTCACCGTCTGGTTCTCCATAAGGAAGTTAGCCAGGTCGGACATCGCCTGCTCGGACTGCGGGAGGATATAGGTCTTGTTGGTAGCGAAGAAGAGGTTCTCGATCTTCACTTTTATGCCCTCCTTGATATGCTGCAGATAGATATCGGCCGTGTCGCGCACGAAGCGGATGGTATCATCCTTCGGCATATAGCCCTGTGCGGTCAGGTGGGCGATATAGTCACCTTCGGTGAGCGGTGTCTCTACGAAACCGTCATCCGACGACTGCGCAGTATAGAGCACTACGGTATCCTTGGTCGACGTCAGACGCACAGCAGCCTCTATCGGCTCGCGGGTCTCTACATCGTAGATATTCATACAGAGCGTGTACACGATAGGCGCAGGTATGCGCTCCAGCGCGAGACGCAGGGTGTCGAACGAGAAGTCCTCCACGGTCTGGATGACCGTATCCGAAGGATAATAGCCGTTCTTGGTAGCCGACACGCGGTACTGACCCGTTGCAAAACGTCCTTGCAAGAGCCCCTGACGGTTGGTGTTCTTCTGCATACGCTTACCCGTCTCCACACTGGTGATCTCCACCGCTGCACCGCCCAGCGCCAGAGCACTGTTCTCGTCATAGAGATAGATACCCATACGCGGTGTAGGCATCTTGGGATACTCGCGGGTAGCCTTCTGCTTGCGGGGCAGGTTGAACCACACAGCCAACTTGGCACCTACCAGGAAGGGATTGACCTTCGCATTGGCAGCCGAAGAGGTAGCCAGGGCCGAGTTGGTAGGATAATCCAGCGGATTGTCCTTGGCCAACAGCTGGGTCGGGATATCGGTCTGCGCAGTAGCCGAAGCCGGAGCAGCCGCCTCATACTTAAGCGTATTGAGGAAACCGTAGTCCACAAAGGCCGACACGCGCAGTTTAGCCTTCGACTTCACCCACTGGTCGAGGTTCACGCCTACCTCAGCATGCGCTGCAGCGTTGATGCCGAATTTCACGTTGTTGGTCGAACTGTTGACCGGAGCATCGGTTACCAGCGCGTGGCTGAACATCTGCTCGAGGTCGGTGGTGAGCTCGGTATCGGTGATCGAAGTGGTGAGCTTTCCGCTCAGTTTCGACTGCCCCAGCACGCCCATGCCGACTTTGACACCGGCTTGCCAGAACAAAGGCACTTTCTTGAGCTCCATACCGAAGAGTATGGGCAGTTGTACAAAACCTGCTATCAGCTTGTCGTTCAGCGAGTTGAAGCAATAGTGGTAGGTCATCTTATCCGCATACGGCTCCATGCCGAACGAGCGGGTAAGCGTACCCTCATCATTGTTGCTAATACCCATGACGGAGTTATAGAACGTGAACTCCAGACCGGTAGTCATCAACATCTGTTTGTAGCGTAGCTGGTAGCCTAATCCGAGGCCACCGCCCACAAAGCCCTTGTCGCTGCTGCGGAAACCTACCGAGGGGGTGACAGCCTGCGGCGTAGCGGGAGCATAGGCCGGCATACCCGATGCGCCCGAAGGCGAAGCGGCATAGTTGATACCGGAGGTGAAGAGACTGGAATAACCCACCAAGCCCCAGAAACCGAGGCGGTGGTCGATGTCGCGTGTGTTGTAGGCCTCGGCCTTGGCATTCGCCTTGTCGATAGCCTTCACCTGCTTCATATACTGCTCTTTCTCCTCGGCGGCAGAGAGTTGGGGAGTCGCCTTAGCTACTTGCTTGGCAGCCGGCTTGGCCGATTGCTGCTTCTTAGCCTGAGCCTGCTTGGTCTTCTGCTGCTGGGCTTTGGCTTTCTGCTCAGCGGCCTTAGCTTGTTGCTTCTCGCGGTCAGCCGCTTGTTTAGCCTGCTGTTTCTCGCGATCGGCTTGCTGCTTAGCCTGTTGTCTTTCGCGCTCAGCTTGCTGTTTGGCTTGCTGCTTCTCGCGATCGGCTTTGGCTTTAGCCTGCTCTTTCTGGCGACGTTCGAGGTCCTTCTGCGCCTGTGCTTTGGCTTTCTCACGCTCACGCTGGGCCTGGGCCTTCGCTTTCTCGCGCTCGGCCTGCTGTTTGGCTTTTGCTTTCTCGCGTTCCTGCTGCTGCTTCGACTTATTGTCAGCCGCACAAGCAACCGCCACGTTTTGGTCAACTATGGATACCAGCGGGGCTACCGTTGTCAAGCCCATCGCCACAAGGAGTATGTATAGGATTCGTTTCATTGTCATCAGTCTTTGAGTGTCTGGTTACCGCCGCGCTTGCGATAATTGCGTCCGGCTTTGTTACTATCGTAGATATAAGATTTTTTCTCAATCGGGAGTTCGAAGGCAATGGTATATTTGATGCCCACGCTCATGTTGCGCACCACGGCCGCATTGGACAGGCTACTGGTCATGAGCGGCTGTACATAGAACTTCACGCCCTGGTCGGTCTCCACATATTCGAAAGGCGGGCGACCGTTGGTACCGGTATGGATATTGAGCACTCCGAAGTCCACATAGGCAGCCAGGTACATACGAGTCAAGTCGGGATGACGGCGGAAGACCTGGAAGAACGAGGCCTTACCGATACGCGCACCTATCTCGGCATGCGCCAAGATCTGGAAATTCCACTTGAGCGGCATCACTCCGCTGCTCATGTGCTGGTTGGACTCGAACTGGTGGTTCGGCATGTCGTGGAACGGGTCGTAGGGCCGTTCGTACTCGCCGTAGGTCTGGAAGCGCGCGTTAGACGAGGTAGCGCCATAGAGGTTGATAGAGAACTTAGGTCCCACCATGAAATAGAAGCGTTTCCACTCACCGCCCAAGAGAATCGGGAAGTTGAGGTTGATCATGTGGGTCAAGTCGCGCGCCTTGTCGACCTGCACATGCATATCGAACAACTCGCCCTCGGTATCCTGCATCGGCAGCGAGAAATCGAGCGCCTTGATATGATTGGCATGGAGCTCGTAGAGCCCCTCCACGCCAACAGAGAAGATAAAGTCGTTGTAGAAGACACGATAGTCGGCTCCGAGGTTCAGATTGAGACCCGAAGCGGGCTGATAGCCCTCGATATTGTGGAGCAACGCAGAATAGCCCAAATCGCCATGCGCCGACACAAAATGACGGAGCTCGGGAGCCAAGCGGGTATGCGCGCTTACGCACATGCTACATACGGCCAGACACACTATGAGGATATACCTTTTCACAGACTATATGTATCCATTTTGCCAAATTAGGCGGCAAAATTACAAAAAAAAACGCATATATGCAAGAAAATGACAAAAAAAATGCGTTTCTACTATCGAAAACACATCTTTTTCTGCTATTTATCACAAAAAGGGCCGCCAAACGGCAGCCCCTTTTGCGATTATTCCGAACTATGCGGAACCTTATTTCATATCCACTTTCTGGCCGGTAACAGTATAAACTGCGCCATTGAGCAGGATGTAAACCTGGTTGTTGCGGATGAACTTAACAGCCTTAGCGTTTTCGCCGCTTGCATTGTCAATATCCGTCGGATAATCCTTATGGCGGATAGAGAGGTTGTCGATAGCAGCGGGTTCGCCATCGGTGAAGCTATCATCGTTGATCCAGATAACAGCGAGACGATAGAGTCCGGTTACCTCAACGATTACCGACTTCGACTGCCAGTTAGCCTGGCCTACTAGGGCTGCGTTCTCATCGAGTGCAATCCAGTCAGCAGGCAGGTTCTCGGCGGTCAGGCCCTCCGGTGCAACACCGGCGGTCAGTTCAACAGCAGCCGGAACCAGAGCAACGCGCATGAAGTCGATAGCGCCGTCCTCTTCGTTGTACTCACCAACGCACTTCCAATCGTAAGATACGGTATAGGTACCGGTCTTCTCGAAGTTGAAGAGCTTGGTAGCGAACGATACGGAAGCTACGTTCTCGTCATAGCCGTAGGTAGAACCATCGTTGGAAACATAGAGTTCACCATTGTTGATTACCCAGCCGCTTGCATCGTTAGCAAACTTCCAGCCTGCGGCGTCTGCGAAGGCAGTGGAGTACGGCAGCGGTTCGACATTCTCAATGGTCGAGAAGGCAATCGAAACAAGCTTGCTGTTCTCCTCACCGCAGTTGTTACGCAGGTAGAATACATAAGCGGTATTCTC
The DNA here is from genome assembly GCA_002351925.1 of Bacteroidales bacterium UBA2800. Lineage (GTDB taxonomy): Bacteria > Bacteroidota > Bacteroidia > Bacteroidales > Paludibacteraceae > Colicola. The sequence continues at coordinate 108,506 of DEHM01000015.1, read as the reverse complement.
GAAGAGGTTATCCAGTACGAGCGGGTTGGAAGCCGCAGTGCTGAATGCTACAGGCTCCTCACCAGCCATTACCAGAGCATACTCCCAGTTAGCACCTTCTACAGCATCCCAAGCGATGGTAGCCCCCTCAGCTGTGATGTTAGAAACGTTGAGGTGGGTAGCCCACATACAAGCCGGAGCTTGACCAGGAACATAGGCGATCGTCATCTTCGGCAAGAAGTTACGTTGCGTCATGTTATTGCCCGTACCGTAACCACCGATAGAAGCGCCCGTCGTGTTCTTACCATACCAGCTGCAGCTTACCCACGAACCTGCAACGGTCTGCTTGAAGCCGATGAGCAGGTTGTCGCCTGTGTACTGGAACGGCTGGCTGAGTGTTACAACCATCTTGTTGTTTTGGATCGAGAGGTTACCTGCCACCATGACTTGCGTCAGGTTGTCCCAATCGTTCAGAGCAGCAAGTGTAGCGTCCTCTGTCGTGGTCATGTAAACCTCGAACTCAGCTGCGCCCCAATCTGCAGAAGCGGTGCTTGCGTAGAAGGTCAACTCAGTAATCGAATCCCAGAGGATCTCCTGCAGACTCTCTGCCGGAACGATGAACTGGCTAGCGGTATTGCCTTCATCTACATAGGAACCATAGATAGGTACGTAGCTGTTGGTATTGGTACCATCGTTTACAACGATCGAGTAGATATTGGTCGGCTTGAAGGAGATGATGGCGCTGTATGCGCTCTGTCCATCCAGCTCACCGCAATCTGCTTTCACGCGAGCGTAGTAGGTAGCCTCAGCGGTCAGACCGGTCAGGTTAGCTACCGGCTCGGTAACAACGAGTACGATCGAGTCAGACATGTTGCTGTTGAGACTGTACTCAACTTGCCATGCTTGTGCCTCACTTGCGTTCCAAGTAAGGGTAGCGATCGAACCGTTGCCCGGCGTGAGCTGTGCCTCCAGGCCGCTCGGAGCAGGACAAGCGATCGTCGTCTTGAACGACTGACGTACGGTCCAGATGCTCGTACCATCGGTCTCACCGCAGTTAGCGCGAACGTATACATAATACGTATGGTTCGGCAACAAGTTGGTCAGCGTGTACGGATTCTCGGTAGCTACGATGTACTCTTCCTGAGCAGCCGGATCGAAGGTAGCGATGGTATCGAGAGCGATATCCCATGCAGCTGCGTTGGACTCCCAAGTCAAGGTAGCACTGTGAGCCAATACATCCGATACCGTCAGAGCCTGCGGTTTCGCGCATGCCGGAATATGATCAATCAGTACATCGTCTACGTGCAGATAGTTATCTGCGTTCGACGTTGTGGATGCACCATAGAGGGCAATGCGGATCTTCTGATTAGCATATGCACTGAGGTTCAGGATTACCTCCTCGCCATACAATGCGATATTGTTGTAAACATATTCCGATCCAGCGTTATCCCACTGACGGAGAACAGACCAAGTAGCACCATCATCGGTAGAGATCAGTACTGCGAACTTATCATCCACACCGGTCGTAGCGATGTCGGTGTAAGCCGTAGTGGACTTCGACAGAGCCATCGTGAAGGACAGTTGTACGTTCTCATCGATCACTACATCCGGCAATACCGTCCAGTACTTATAGGTACTCCAGATATTTACAGAAATGTGCTTGCTGTTGAAGATTTTGTCGGTCTCCGAGCGGAATGTCCAACCGGTAGTAACCGGAGTCTTCAGCGAATCGGTACCTGCCAATACATTGTCGATCAGGACGCCGCTGTAACGCAACCACTCAGACGGATAAGCCGTGAGAGCATCGAAGTTCTCAGCGTACGGAACACCGTAAACGGTCTTGAAGCTGATAGCCGGAGTCCATTCCTCAGTATTGCACGTATTCTGTACTTGTACGTTATATGCAGTACCTGCAGCCAGACCGTTGAGTGCATACGGGCTCTCTACGTTCTCAACCGTTACGGTATCCGTACCGGTGATGTAACGCAGGTTGAAGCCTGTCTGACCATAGGTATTCCAGCTGATCGAAGCGGAGTTGGTCGTGATATCAGCAGCTGCCACATCACTTGGAGTCTGGCATGCCTTCGCTGTACGGAAGGTGGTAGAAGCCCAAGCACTTACACCGTCTTCCTCACCGCAGTTCGCGCGTACGAATACGGTATATAAGGTGTCGGTCTCCAACTCAGCCAGTGCATAGGTGTTAGCAGCAGCGTCATAGATTGTAGCCTCAGCGAGGTCAAACTCAGGATCGCAAGAGTAAGCAATCTGCCATGCATTCTGATCCTCGTCACCAGCCGTCCAGCCAATGGTAGCCGAAGAAGCGGTGATGTTCGATACCGTAAAGTCAGATACTTCCTTACAGGTGATCTTCGTGATACTGAAGTTATCGACAGCAGCCGGAGTTTGAGCGCCGCCAGAACCATCGTTTCTCCAAAGGAGAACTACATTGTAGAGACCAGCCTCAACTTCCAAACTGAATACTTCGGTCTTCCAAACCTGAGACAAGTTCAGTTTGGCAGCCTCATGCAACTTAATCCAACCGGTAGGCAGCGAGAACTGACCTGTAGTGCTTGCAGCTATTTCGATAGAATCCGGAACAAGTGCAACGCATAATACGTCGTAGTTGCCTTCACCATTTGCCTTCCAATCATACTTGAAGGTATAGAAACCACCGTCCAATTGGAATGCCTTCGTTGCATAAACTGCACATGCGCTATGCGAGTAAGCATTTGAAACGCCATTATCATTCGAGATATAGAGCGCGTGCGTACCCTCACCGTTGTGAGCAGCCGTACCGTAAGCCCATGCATTGGTATAAGAACCGTTGATGAGCATCCAGTTGTTGCCATCCTCAAAGTCATCAGCATACGGAGCCGTAGCCGGACCCATCTTGGTATGGAACTCAGCCGTGATGATCTCACTCATACCATCCTCTTCACCACAGTTCTTGCGGAGATAGAAGATATAGTCGGTGTTATCCAACAGTTCGCTTACAACAGCGAAGCTGTCCGTGGTAGCCGTGAACTCAGCCGGCATCTCAGCAGAAGCAAGAGCAACTGCATAGAGCCATGCGCCATTCTCCACGTTATCCCAGGTAGCTTTTGCACCATCCACTGCGATATCCGAGATCGTCAAACCGGTCGGTTTAACGCAAGAAGGAGCCTTGTGAACACTTACGTTATCCACGAAGATAGCACCGCTACCGTAGTTAGCCGTCGAGAAGAACTGAATCTGAATCGTATCACCTGCATACTGAGTGAGGTTGATATCAACAGTCGAGAACTCACCCGGGTTATCCTTGTCGGTTCCGGTAGAGGTCTTACCATAAGTCGGAGTCAGTACCTCAAAGTCGCCACCATTCACAGAGATCTTGATGGTCATATCGCCACAAGTAGCCGTGTGAGCATAGTCGAACGACAACTCATAAGCCGGGCTCTCCGGCAGTACGATAGCCGGCGTATTGATCAAGGCTGTTCCGCTAGATACATAGTAGTTATACATACGGATCATCTTGTTGTCACCGTACTCATATACGCCGAATATTCGCTCCGGATTGTTTGCCAGCGTCGTCGAAGCAGAAGCGCTGTTATCCCAGCAAGTCGGGATACTATTGACAGCCATGTTCTCGAAGTCTACATGCCACGGCAGTGTGGTAATCTGACCGCAGAGCGTTGTGAAGCTAAGGATAGCGCCGTACGGGCTCTTAGCCTCTTCGTTCTCCGGATCACACCATGCAGCTACTTGTGCCTCATAAGCCGTACCCATCTCCAGACCGCTGATCATCAGCGTGTCATTGGTAGCCAGGATCGGTTCGCCCCAGGCCTCAGCACCGGCTTTTCTATAACGAACGAGCCAGTTAGCCTCAGCGCCTTGCGGCGTCCAAGTGAGAATAGCAGCATTATCCATCAAGCTATCTGCTGCCAAGCCGTTTGGCTCCATACATTGCGGGATAGCCTCAACGACTACATCCTCAATACGTGCCGAAACAAGACTTGTCGTAGCAGCCAGCATCTTGATAGCTACATACTTGCTGTCGCCTGTATAAGCGGTGAACGGAACAACAAACTGTCCGTAGGTAGCAGACGTCAACTCAATCGTGTCGAGTGCTACGAAGTTAGCAGAATCTGCCGGTGCGGGCATAACACCTACAACCAGCGTTGCGTTCTCCGATGCATCTTCTACATCGTTGCATGCATAGAACTTCAGACGCATGTTCTCCAGGCTGATCAGCTCAGGAAGAACGACATACTCGTCTGCAGGATCGTAACCTACTTGCGAAGCGAAGTACAAGAACTTCGAGCCGCTATGCGCATCATCCGGATAGTTAGACAAGATGGTCGGATAACCGTTACCGTCCTGGATAGCGCTCCAGCAAATCAGACTGCCTTCGAAGTCCTCGTCAACCGTAGCAAACGGAGTACACTCGGTAGCGAAGACGATCGAATCGCTATATGCACCGATAGCCGTCGGATCCTCCGGATCACACTGCGTAGCTACTTCTGCCTCATAAACGGTAGACGGATTCAGACCCTCGAGCAAGAAGGTGTCGTTAGCAGCAGGAACAACAGCTGCCCACTCTTCTGCACCTTGCTCACGATAGCGAACTACCCAGTTGGTCTCGTCGCTCATCGGAGTCCAGGTCAACTCGATAGAAGTGGTCGTAGCCGTGGTATCAATAGCAGCGAAGCCGGCCGGCGTAGCACAAACGATGCGGCTGATGCTGAAGTTATCTACAGCAGCCGGAGTCTGCGATCCACCACTGGTATCATCGCGCCAGAGAAGAACAACCATATAGTTGCCTTCCTCCACATTGATAGCAGCCGTCGTGAAGGTCTGCCAAGCCGTTTGGAGGTTCAGTTTCGAACCGCCGTCCAAAGCGACAGCATTCCAAGCAGCCGGGAAAGCTGTTGCGCTAAGACCGGAAGGCAGGCTTGTACCTGCAGTCAACTCCACATCTTCCGGAATGAGAGCTACACGAAGATAGTCATAGGTGGTCTCTCCATTAGCGAGCCAATCATATTGGAAGGTATAAGCGCCTTTTACGAAGTGGAACAACTTGGTAGCAAATACAACAGCAGCTTTGTCGTTTGTATAGGCATTGGTCGTACCACCATCATTGGAGATATAGAGCGCGTGCGTACCCTCACCATTGTGAGCAGCTGTACCATATGCCCATGCATTCTCCAGCGTACCATTGTTGAAGAGCCAATGGTTGCCATCCTCGAAGTTATCGGCAAACAGGTTACCCACTTCTGCCGGCAACTGCTTGGTTTGGAAGGAGATCATAACAGGTTCACTCTCCGAGTCCTCACCGCAATGCTTGCGCAGATAGAAATCATACATAGTGGTCTCGTTCAGCCCCTCCACCGTAAGCGAGTTCTGAGCTACAGGCAGATACTCGGTCGGTTCTTGACCAGCCGGAACACATGCGTATACCCAGGTCATACCATCCTCGTCATCATTCCACGAGAAGGCAGCCGTATTAGCGGTAACCTCACCAAGCGTCAAACCGTTCGGCATGCGGCAATCAAGTTTACTAATCTTGAAGTTATCAATAGCAGCACCCGGAGCCGTACCACTGCTGGTATCATCGCGCCATACGAGAACTACTTTATAGTAGCCCAGTTGCTCAATATTGAGCTCGATGCGCTGGGTCTGCCATACGGTGCTGAGGTTCAGTTTCGAACCGCCATCCAATGCAATCCAGCCTTCCGGCAAAGAGGTAGTACCCAAACCGGTCGGAAGCGACGTAGTAGCCTCTACTTCTACAGAAGCCGGAACCAATGCTACACGCAGATAGTCATACGTGCTCTCACCATTACACATCCAGTCGAAGGAGATAGAATACATACCTGCCTCGGAGAAGTAGAAGGTCTTGGTAGCATAAACGACACATGCGACATTGTTGGTATAAGCAGCCGAAACACCATTATCATTCGATATATAGAGCGCGTGCGTACCGCCATTAGCTACAGCCGTACCACGTACCCACTTGTTAACATACTCACCATTGAAGGTCAACCAGCCGTTTTCTTCCTCAAAGTCACCATTGTACGGCAGAGCAGCCGGAGTCTGGATGGTCTTGAAGGTCTTCGTCAGCGGTTCACTCTTCTCGGTCTCGCTACAAGCGCGACGTACGAAGAAGATATAATCGGTCGTCTCTGCGAGTTCGCTCAAGTCGGCGATTTTATCGGTAGTCGTAGCGGTGTAGTCGGCATCCGTCGGCTCAAAAGTAGCAGCCGGATTAGCTACGTAGCCATACTCCCATGTTCCTTCTTCGTCAGCATCCCACGTAATCTCAGCCGTTGTACCGGTAACATTACCCAGCGTGATACTGAGCGGACGCTCACAAGCCGGAATCAGGTCAATAGCTACATTCGAGATATGGAGGTTGTTATCACCACCGGCTACGGTAGATTCACCGTAGAACGCCAGCATGATACTCTGACCGGCATATGTGTTGAGGTCAAACTTCACGGTCTGGCCCTCAGTATTGATCTGGTCGAAAGAAGAACCTGCACCTGCGTTGTCCCAAGTACCCAGCGCTGTCCAGTTAGCGCCACCATCGGTAGAAACAAAGACGATGAACTTATCGTCGTTCTGCTCACCGGCAGTAACTGCAGCACCGGTTTTGGTGGTAAGGGCGAGATCGAAAGTCAACTGATAACCAGCCTGCATCTCGATAACCGGACTTACCAACCAATAGTCAGTGTTGGTACCGGCGATATTCAGATAGAGGTGTTTATTGCCGAACACACCATTTTGTGTGCCTACACTCCAACCATTCTTGGTAGCCACCAACTCTGCACCGCTCTCTTCCACGTTCTCCAAGAGCGCCTCGTAGCGTTTCCACTCAACCGGCATTACCGTAGTATCGAAGGCCTGGAAGAACGGAACGACAGCTGCCGTCTTAGCGATAATCGACTTACCGTAATCGGTAAAGTCCTCTTCGCTACAAACCGCTGCCACGCGGATCTCATACTCGGTGAATGCGCTCAGGCCCGTAATGGTATAAGGATTAGCTGCGATATCCAGCGTGATCCACTCAGCCTCAGCATCAGCCGTCGGCTTGTACTGGAGACGCCATGCAGCCTCACCGCTGTTAGCGGTCCATGCTACCGGCAGGGTCGAGCTCGTAGCCGCGCCATCTACAGATTGCAAATCGGTCGGCTTCAAGCAAGTCGGAATCTCTTCAATAATCACATCATCCACGTGGATGTTGTTGTCACCACCGGAAACGGTGGACTCACCATAGAAAGCAAGCAAAATCGTCTGACCGGCATACGCACTCAGGTCAATCGGGTTCACTTCTTCTCCGGCAACAGCGATGTCGTTGTAAACATACTGCGAACCGGTGTTGTTCCACTCACGCAGAATAGCCCAGTTGGCTCCATTGTCGATTGATGCCAATACAATGAAACGGTCGTCTTGCTGCTGGGTCTTGTCTACTTCCTGCAGCGTACCCGAATACTTGGTTAAAGCCAAGTTGAAATACATCTGGAAGCCCGGATCACCCTCTTCCATTTCCGGAATAGGAATAGCCGGAGCCTGCAGCCATCTATAGCAACTTGTACCATAGACGTTAGCACGGGCATGGTTGTCAAAGACGCCATTGTTCGAGCCAAAGGACCAAACAGAGCTGCTGGATCGAGTAGCAGAACCATCAGCCTGCAGCTGACCGGACCAAATTGTCCAACCGCTCGGAGCAGACGTACCATTAAAATGCTCTGCGTACGGCAGACCGATCAGGGTGTTGAACGAAACGGATTTCCAACCACTGGTGTTCTCACCGCAGATAGCCTGTACCTGCGCCTGATAAGCCGTGTTGGAAACGAGGTTTGTCAACTGATAGGAAGTACCACTCAGGTTCTTCACCAACGTCCAATCTGCATCAGCCGAAGCCTTGTACTGCAGGTTGTAAGCAGAAGCCGTACCAATCCAGTTGATGGTAGCGGAGTTCGCCGTTACATCGTTTGCCTCCACCGACTCCGGTTTGTCGCAAGTCGGACCAACCGAACCACCTGCAATGCAAATCTGGATGTTAGCGCGAGCACCCAGCGTTGAACCAGTACCAGTAGTCGGTACACCGTCCGTCAGCGTGTACGAACCGGCGTCAACTTGCTGATAACGCGCCATTCCCGTCATAGAAGTCTGAACAAAACGACTTCCACTACTGTAACCGGTCTCAATCGCATCATCGCGATCTTGCCATACAGCGACTACGAGATTACTTGTTCCGTCATAAGCAAACGGAGTCGTCAGTTCGAGCGTGATCCACTCATTGCTGTCGTCAAAAGTAAACGCAGGGGATGAGAAGACCTCTTCGAAACCTTCCGTTACATAGCTAGAGGACAGATTTTCAGCATCTGTGTTCGCCATGTAAACAGTAATCTTGCGAGTCATGGCAGTAGCACCACTCACGTATTTAAACGAGATGCTGGTGATGTTACCTGCAGCATGACTAATCTCATCAGCCGTGTAGAGCTGTTGCGTGTAACTGTTGTGATACCATGAGGCAACAGGTACATTGCCATTTACGGCTGTTGTACCTTCGCCTATGTCCACACAGTCATCCGCCATTACTGCTTGCGGTATTGCAACAAAGCACATCAGTGCAATCAGCACAAATACCACTTTTTGAGTAAAAGTTCTCATAAGCTTTTAGTAATTAGTTAAACAATAAAATGAACAAACTATTATTTCTAATATAGTTATAATAAACAATTTGGGCGACAAAATTATAAAAAGTTTTCAATATGTGCAAATTTTTTACTAAAAATTCGTCAAATTGCCACGAAATTGCTAAGTTAAGTTGACAAAATGCTGATTTATGACGATTTTTTGCACAAACTGAACGGGCCTAACAGAGGCCACAGACCCTACCGTGACGTCCGTAATGCGAACGTAATGCGAACGAGATGATTCCGTAATGCTCCCGTAGTAGTCCCGTAAATGACCCGTAAATGGTCCGATGGATTCCCATATACCAAACAAGGCCACCCGAAGGCAGCCTTGTTTGGATTAAAGCGTCACCGTTTATCGACGCGGATCAGCCACTTTCTGGCCGGCGGCGTTGTACCACTCATCGCGGAGGATGATGTAGAGCTGGTCTTTGATGAAGACTTTGCGTGCGCCGTTTTGTCCGTCCTCCACCTGGTCGATTGCCTCATACATATCGTATACATAGAGGGTGTGAACCAAGATATTTGCGCACTCGCCGAGGCTCTGAACAAACACGGTATCCACATAGGTACCCTTAGGCGTTCCGACCGGATAAGTGATTGGCATCTGGCCTTCGGCATACGGATACTGCGCGTTGTTGTAGGTGAACGGCAGTCCTTCGTGCAACTCGACATATGAGGTGTCGTGATAGGTCTCAACGCCTACCGTCGGGTTGTAGAGCACAAGCGTCATCACACTATCGCAGCCGATAGAAGAGACGAGGGTGTCGTGGAACAGACCGGCACGGTTGTACTCCTTGCCATTCCAAACATAAGCCTTACCCGGGCAAACGGTATCCACCACATTGTCGGCATAGCGACGCTCCTTGACGTAGAGGTTCAGGGTGACGATACTATCGCATCCGTGCTCTATGGTATGGAGTTTGCGGCGGTATACACCGGTCTTCTCCTTAGGCTGGAAGTCGTATTTGGTATACGTCTCGCCCTCGCAGATGGTATCCGTGAAGGTCGTCTCCATGGCCGGATAGATCTCGATCTCCAGCTGCTGTACGCTATCTTTCTTACCGGCCTTAGCCTCCGCATCGGAAGCATAGAAGCAAGTAGGATAAGCATGGATACCCGGCGTGGTCTGATCGCCCGGCAGGATGATATCGCCGACCTGGATATCCTCGTACTGGCAAGCCGAAGCATAGTCGACCGTCTTCTTGAAGTAAGCCAGACGGATGTTATCCACGTGGATAGCGATACCGGTAGACGACGTGCTGCGAGCCTCACGATAGAGACCGATACGTACGTTCTTGCCGGCATACGGCGCGAGGCTGTAGCGGACGTTCATACCGTCAACCGGGATGTCGCGGAGTTGCGAGCCTTCCGGATTAGTGTTCTGCCACTTAGCAAGTATGTTCTCGCTCTTCCAAGTCTGACCACCATCGTCGGAGATGATAATCATGAAGTAGTAGTCGTCCTGCATATCGTTCTCGGTCACGGCATTGCCGGTTACGAGGTGCGCAGAGTTACATGCCGTCAGCGCCATATCCATCGAGAAGTGGACGCTATCGTCCTCCGGCAGATAGAAGTTTGGCGTGATCATCCAGTGGTAGTCGGTAGAGTGACCCGGCGCCACATAGTGCGGGCCTTCCAGTCCGTAGTTGACCACGGTACGCGCGAAGCTACCGTTGTCCGTACCGCGGGTGATGACACCGCCCGGCACATCGACTACGTTGTCGGCATGCGACTTACTGAAGGTCCACTCGGTCGAGCTGACGGTCGTCGCAAACGGCTCGTAGAAGTACGGGCTACGCGAGGTCTTGAAGGTAGCCTTCTGCGAGAAGCTGCTCTCGCCCCAACGCTCGCCACAGATAGCCTGAACGCGCCATACATAGGTCGTTTGCGGTCTCAGGCCCTTAACGGTGCAGGTATTGGCATCCACCTCCTGGTTGAAGACCATATCGTCTTCTCTTCCGAAGAACGGATCGGTAGAAACCTGAACAAGGAAGCTGCCTGCCGAATCTACGCCGTTCCAGTTGAGCACAGCGTGGGTCGAACCCAGTTGCAGCACGTTGAGGTCGGTAGGATCTTTACACTCCTGCTTATGTTCGAACGACACATTGTCAATCCATACGTAGTCACCGGTCTTCTCCGCCGTACCACCCTTCTCCTTCGACGAGGTCATCAGGGCTACATACGGGCCGGTAGCGCCTACGAGCTCTACGCGCATCTGCTGGAAGAGCCAGTCGTTGGCTGCCGTAGCCTGGTCGGCTACAGACAGCGTTCCATCGTAGGTAACCGTATCGAGCGGCATAAAGGTCGTCACATCCGTCGGGTCGGTCATCGTACCAACGACAATCGACTTGGAGTAGCTCGAACCTGTGAAGGTGGTTACCACGGAGTCGCTCTTGGCCGAAACAAAGGCCGGACGCATCCAGAACATGACTTGCAGCGTGTCGTAAGCCGCTACATCCATAGCCGGCATAGCGATATACGGCTGGTAGGACGAAGCTGTACGCGAGCTGAACGATGCACGCATCATGACCGCATGGTTGCCTTCGTAGCTATACTTGAAGTCGTTGGTGTTCGGCTGGTTGTACGGACCGTAGGAAGCACTCTTCCACTCGCCCTGGATAGCATCGCCATAGGTCCAGCAGAGCGTCTGGAGATAGTTCTTCTGACCGGCAATAGGCGCAGTACCTTGTTCGAGTTCGAAGCTGCTGGTGTAAGCCGGCGTGTTGACTACGCACTCGGTAGCAAAGCTGAGCGGCTTGGTAGCAGGCGATACATTTGTACCATCGGTTTGATAGACATACCAACTGTACATCTGCGATGCCTGCAAGTCAGTCAGGTCGTACTGCGTACCCAGCAGGGTCTCGCGCAGGATCTCCTCACCCATACCGTTCAGTACCACTACCACCGATTGCACCTCCGGATTCCATACCTGCCAATTGAGCGTAGCCGAAGTAGCGGTGATGTTGGTCGTCTCGGTATGCGAAGGCTTGAAGAGCGTGTTACCGGCCGCCTTGACACTCAGGTTGTCCAGGTAGAACAGACCCGGAGCAGGCTGGAAGAGCACGATATACTTACCTACTGTACCGGCGAGCGGCAACTGCATCAAATCCCAGTAGTGGAGACCACTCGGATCGTTGTTGACATTGTCGTTGACCGTCAAGTCGGTATAGGTATAGGTCAGTGTATCCACTACGTGGAGCGTACTCAGATCCTTCGGATCGGAGAGTGTACCCACCACGATCGACTGGCTGTAAGCGCCACCCAGATAGGTGTCGTCCACAATCTTACCGCGGTTAGCCACCGTACCGAACGACTGGTCGTAGTTGACGAAGCAGCGTCCGTAGAACTCAATCATCATCGTATCGAGGTTGCAGTTCATCTCAGGCAGCACGATATAAGAATTATAGTTCGCGTCCGTGGTATGTACGCGCAGCGAGTGGGTGTCGTCCATACCGGCCTCGTAGTGACGACTGGACTGATAGCCCGTCATCGGACCGTAGTACTCAAAGCCCTTGCGCTGCACGAGCCACTGATAGCCGTTCACGGCCTTGTCGTAGGTGATACCGGTCTGGAAGCACGAGGGCTTGAGGTAGAGTTCGTCGTTCAGGTCGCCGCCCAGCACATCGTTCGGCTCGTAGTCCGACTCATCGTCAAAGTTCCAAGCGAACAGACCGTCAGCACCCTTCGGATCCAGTGCCTGGCAAAGGGTACGGAAGGACAGATGGTCGGTAGTGACAAAGTTCTTCGCTCCGGCAGGCGCATTGGCACGCTCCAAACGGGCTACGTAGTCGGTCTGCGGCTCCAGATGCTCTACTACCTGCGAGGTAACTCCGCTCAGGTTGAGGAACTGCTGAACCGTACCGCCATCGGCCGTCTCGATATACAAGTTCCACGGGCCGCCGATATTCTCCCACTCTACGAGCGCACTCTCGCCGTCGGCCACAATCTTCTTGAGTGCCACCAGGCTGAAGCCCTTCGCCGCACCCAGCGTTGCGTCGTCGAAGAGCAGGAACGCACTGTCGGACGGTTGCTTCGGCATATGGAGCACTATCTGTTTGTCGGCTATCAAGGCCGAATCCAGATCAATGGTGTAGTTGGTGAAGAGGTAGTTATTCTTGGATGCCGGTTTCGTCGTAGTACTCGGTTGCGCGATACGGATAGAAGCCAGTGCCTCGTAGGTATCGAAACCGCGGCCGTTATCCACTGTACCTATCTCGATGAGACCTTCGGTAGCGTAAGCGATACGATCCGTCTTTTTGTTATGATAACCCGGACGCACCTTGAACTCGAACGAACGGTTTTGGGCTACGCCGATACTCGGGAAGATGACATAACTGCCATAATAACCCTCCTGCGCATACATCAACATCGCACCGTTCTCCGTACGGCTATAGTTCACCGAATCGGCGATGTTCTGACGGCTGTGCGGATAGTAGATGAAGGACTGCGTCTCTGTGCCGAGACCGTCTTGCCCTACCACCAATGCCGGGTGCATGTAGTAGTTGTCGCTCTCCGAGTACATACTGCGAACCCATGGTTCCGGCGCCTTGCCGGTCATGTTCTCGAATCCGAAGAAATACTCCTCTGCGTAGTAGTACTGCGTGTTCACCTTCAGCGGGTTACGCGACCAAGCACTGATATCCTCCTCGCTACACAAGGTGCGGGCGAAGATACAATAGGACGTAGCTGCTGTCAGATTGGGGAACACTACGCTCGTAGTATCTACCACGATACTCGGCGCGTTATCCAGATAGGTCGTGATATCGCTAATCAGCGCATATTCCGTCTCCGGAATGATCACCAACTCCCAACGGGAATCTGCTTTGCTGGCAGGAGTGAGCGCGACCTCAATCGAGCTGTAGGAAGCACCTACCGACTTCAACCTCGGTGCGTTACACGTAGCCACATATTCCAGACCAACATTATCCAACCAATCATCGTATTTACTCGGCGTCACATTCGCAATACCGGCGGTTAGCACAAGATTGTCGTACGGCAGCTCATACTCACCCAGATTCATCTGGCAATGCGTAAACTCTGTGCGAGCAGCCAGATCGAAGGTCTCCAGGAGCTGGAAGGTAGTCAAGTCATTCACATCAGCCATCACACCTACGTAGAACTTCGCAGAAGAGCTACCATACTGACGAGCATCGAACGAGAGTTTCAGGTTCTCAAGGTCGCCATTCACTCTCGGCACGATCATATAGCCGTTGCTCCACAAGTTGACGCCCTTCGAACCATTCGAACTAATCGTTCCCACTTTGAGGCTACTATAGCCCAGGAGTTGCCAGCAGCCGGGTTGCTTCTCGCCTGCCTCGTAACTCTCGAAATCATCGTAGAACGGCAATGCCGCACCGCCTTCCGTAGGACAAGTCGTACGGATAGCAGCATAGGTCATCGAGATAGCCGTGCTATCACCGCTGTCGCAGAAACCTTGCGCATAGACATAGTAGTTAGCCGCAGCCTCCAGACCCGTGATGAGAATCTCATCCGAGTGGTCGACAATGGTATCCAAGAGATAATGGAACTTCGGCTTCTCTGCATCGGTCAACTCGCGGTTGGACAAGAGCAAACGGTAGGTATCCTGATAGCCCTTCCAGCTGACAATAGCGGAATTCTCGCCCACACTATCCACCGTGAACGAAGAGATAGGACGGCAGAGCGGAATCAGGTCGACAGATACCTCAGAGATATAGGCGTAGTTGGTTGCGCCGAATTCGCTAAGGAACATGATATTTTTTCCCATATCACCCATATAGTCGCCCATGTAGTTCTCAAAGCCTACGCTGAACGGATCCCACGCGTTCTTGCTGAGGTTGAGCGTATCTATTGCCACGAACGTACTCAGGTCCGTCGGGTCGGTAATGATACCTACGATGACCTGGCTGTTGTAGGAAGACGAGTTATAACTGCGGCCCCAGAAATTGACTTGGTATTTGGTGATGTCATCTACATTCAGCTCCGGCATGATAGCATAAGCGCCTACATACGAAGCGGAAGAGGTCACATTGTCGTACAGCTTGAGGTAGTTCTTGCCGTTATGCATCGTACCGGAGTTTGCCTCTATGTACGGGATATAGGTAGATGGCGCGTTCTCCGCCTTACTACCTACCACCCAGCACGGCATCTCGCCGCCTGCACCGACGGTAAATCCGTCGTCTTCCGAGAAGGTGATAACGTCCATCTCCGCGGGCGTCATCGCCTCACACGGCGTAGAGAAGGCCATTGTCGCCCACTGCGAGGAGACCGAGTCGCTACAGAGCGTTCTGGCCGCTACGTAGTACTTGGTCTGGCCCTTCAGACCGCTAACGCGGATGCTGGCTTTGTCGGTCGTATCGCGACGGATGATCCATGCGGCCGGTACCACATACGTCTCTTTAGACAGGTTCTCCTCGCTCACATAATGGTCGGTGAGCAGCAGCTCCCAGTCATCGCTCGTACGCAGACCACCGCTGATACGTACGCTGGAGGTCGTCAGGTCAGACACACTCGGTTTCGGCATCGGGCAGGCATTGGATACAAACGAGATATCGTCCACGTATACCCAGTCGCCATAGCCATAACGGGCACGCCATGCTACGTACTTGGCCGTAGGCGGAATGATGGCGGCATATTCGCTCAGGTCCACTGTCTTCTGAACAAAATTAGAAGTACCAGTTCCTGCCAACGAATCCAGAGGCACAAACGTGCTCAGGTCAGCCGGGTCGGTCATCACACCCCATACGCATACCTCATTGAGATACGCACTCGTCGAGAAGGACACTACGATAGATGTCAGCGAGTCGCACTTGATCTCCGGCGAAGCCAACCAGTGCGGTGCAGTGGTTGAACTCTGTACAATATAGAGCGCTTTCTGCGAGTTGATGGTCTTCACATACGGCAGCGTACCGGTTCCGGTGCGGGTGCCTACCGTCCAGCAATTCGGGTGGTCATTATCCGCATACGATTCGAAAGTCTCTTTGTTAGCCTTGGTCGGATCGAGCAACTCACACGTCGTATAGACATCGAACGCTACCCATGCGTCCTCATCGCAAGTCGGACGTACATAGAAGTAATAGTTCTTCTGGGCGGCCAGCTCATCATGGAAGAAAGCCTTGCCGGTAACCGTCGTGTCAGGCACGATGTCATACGCGTGGTTATAGGTATTGTTCTTGATCTCGGCAATCGTTACCGACTTGCTGAGCAGTTTGACTACCCACTGGTCGTTGTCGGACACGCCGTTCCATGTTACATCGATGGAGTGCGGCGCCGGATGATTCAAGATCAAGTCAAACGGCTCGATACACGACGGATCCTTCAGCTCGACATTGTCAATCAAGATGTCGCTGCTCATCAGGAGGTTCGCTCCCAGACCCGAAGTAATAGCCAGCTGATCGTGCGCCAAGTTGTAGTTGGAGAGGATGAAACGTGCCTTTTGGAACGAAGCGCCACCTACTCGAACTGTATCCAACGGCACGAAGCTGTTCTGATCGGTGATGTCACCCATCGTACCTACAACCACCAGACCGGTAGAAGTAGCAGTACCTGCGCTGGTACGTACGTCGAAGGTGAGCAGCATATCGCTCAGCGTACCTTCTACCACCGGCAGAATAGCTACCGAGCGGTGGATGGTACCGGACGAATAGAGTTCAAGGGTCTTATTGCTGTTGTTGGTCGTTCCGGCCTGATAGATACGCGGATAGTCCACGCCCATATAGTCCGCCAACTGCCAGCAACCTACAGACTGGCTTCCTACGTTGAAGTCCTCGAAGGTCTCTTTGTAGGGGAAGGCCTCATCGCGGCAGGGAGTTGCGAACGCCATCTCGCTCCACCACTCCATGTCGCACGTGGCACGTACATAGAGGTAGTAGTTGGAGTGCGGTACCAGGTCGCCAAAGCGGAAAGTAGGATTGTTCTCCGCATCGGTCCATGTCAGCGTCGTATCCAGCACAACACCGCCAAGGGCAGCAATCTGCTCCTTGGTCTTATGGACACGCTGGGTCTCCGAGAGCGGCGTACGAGAGAGGAAGAGTTCCCACTCGCTCGACAACGACGAAGACTCCCACGCTATCGTAACAGAATCCGGCGCTACCAGCAATTCTATATTGGTAGGCGGCACACATTGCGACAAGGTGTCGACGCTGATCTCATCGATATAGTTGATCGTGTTGGCGGTCATGTTGCGTACGTCGTCCCAGACGATGGCGATCACGCCTTCCGGACCCGAGTAGTTCTCGAAGTTAGCATAGCAACGCGTATAACCCGTACTGTTGATCGTGAAGGTAGATACGGGCACAAAGGTGTTGACATCCATCGGGTTCGTCATGATACCGATGGTAGCACGTGCCTGACCGATATCGTTCGAACCGCTACTCAGATAGAACTTCACCTGTACGCTATCCAGGTTATCCACCATCGGCAGCGTCAGCCAAGCGTCAGTACCACCACGTTTACTCATAAACAGACAATTCGATCCGCCGTAGCTGGAGCCCACATTCACTGCAGGATACGAGCCGGCGTTGCCGAACACGCCCAGACCAACCACACACTGTTGGTTACCGATCTTACGGGTCGTAGTGGTACGTGCCTCAAAATCGTAAGCATAAGGAATAGCACGTTTTGCTGCTATCGTCACAAACGGATAGCGGTACGACCATTCCTGACCGGCTGCCTGTACATAAACATAGTACGGACTGTTCCAACTGTGATCCGGCTCGAGGCCTTCGCAGCGGTAGCTGTTGGTCTGCACCGTAGCCTGATGAACAATAGCATCAGCAGCCGGATTGTTCGGATTCACCTCTGCATTGGTAACCAGCACGTTGTACGAGGACGCATTGCCCTCCCACGAGATAGTAGCAAACGTATCACGCGGATTGACGCTGATCTTCGTCACCTTGTTCACAGCCTTGCGGTATTCAACAATCAGATTGTCGATATAGAACAGGTTCTCACGGTCGAAATCGCTCACAAAAGCCAGATAAGTACCGGTGCCATCGTACGAACTCAGGTCCACGATGTTCTCCTGGAAGGTTCTATTGCCCCAAACGCTCACGGTGTCTACCGGACGGAAAGTGGTGATATCATCCGGATCTTCCATCACACCCACCATGATACTGCGGCCGTACTGACGACCCGTATAGGTATAGACGGTAGCCCAGAAGTGCGCTTGACACTGATTGATATGGAAGTCCTCGTTCAGCGTATCCGCCAAGGCCGGAGTAGCTACATAGACATAGCGATCGGCGGGGATAAACGTCGAAGCGGAATTGAGTGCACCTGAGAAGATAACCGCTGCCGTCGTATCCGGCGAGAAGTTAGCACGGGCATTGCCCGCTGCCGCCGAGTTGACGTACGGAGAAACTACATTATTGAGGTTGTTGCCCCAAGCCCAGTCGTTATCGCGAGTCTTACCGCTGGGGTAATTGAATTTCTCCGAGAACGGAATCTGCTTGGCGACACGTACGCGGAAACCGAACGGACCGTCTTTCGATTGCTCGCTGCTCCATGCGCTGTTCTCATCCTCGCAGATCGAACGCACATACGCCAGGTAGAACTCACCCGACTCCAGCAGCAGGTCGGTATTGGTTACCTCGCCGCTTACCAACTCGTGATAAACAATGCGGTCCGGCTCTGTCTCCTCAATCTCGGCAACCATGTCCGGATCAATCGTATCGCGGCTGATGATGACCTCGAAGTTGTCCGCATCGAAGCTGGCACTCCACGACAGATTCACGCGGCCTGCTCCTTTGTTGAAGATCATCAGGTCATAGGGCACCGTACACTCCGGCGCCGACTGCAACTTGATATCATCCAGCACAATACCGTGACCCAAGTTGTCGGTTCCCTCAAAAGCAATCTGATAGGTCTGTCCTACTTCCGGCAGGGCAATCTTCACACGCTGCCACGTACTAACCGAACGGCTGTATTCGCCCAGCTGTTTCCACTGTGCACGCGAACCGGTACGGTACAACACACGCAGCGTATCGCAGTCTGCACCCCACTTCACATTGGCGTACCAAAACACCAACTCCGGCATATACACCTTGGTCGGACGAAGGTCCATCACCTTGCTGACCAGACGGGTCTTATAGCCCAGCGTCTCACTGGTGTTGTTACGCAGATAGGCACGATGAGTACCCTCATGCACCGTGTTCGGATAGGCTAAACCGTCGTCCTGCGACTCCACAGCCCAAGCCATATGCCCTGCCACAAACTCCTGAGTCCATACCTCCTCGGAGATACCATTCTCAAAACCCTCATCGATCACGATAGTACGCGCGCTGAGAGTTGTGGTCATAGCCAATACAGCCACCAAAAACAATAATAACTTCTTCATATTAAAAAGCATTTTTGATTATTTTTCCCCTTAAACAAACAAACTTTAGGCCGCAAAATTACAGAAAATTTTCCAAATTGCCAACTTTTTGTTCCAAAATTGTACAATTTATTCTGTTTTGTCAACTTTACCTTACAAAATGAAACGCGGCCCTTTTTGGGGGTCGCGTTCCTTATTAATAGCGCGTACGCGCGCGAATTACAACGTAGCTTGGTAAGCCGAAGCGTTCATCAGGTTGTCCAGCTCCGCCGCATCCTTCAGCGCGATACGGATAATCCAACCTTCACCGTACGGGTCGTTGTTGACGAGCTCGGGCTGTGCGTCCAGCGCACCGTTGACCTCGAGCACCTCACCCGTAGCAGGCATGTTCAGGTCGCTCACGGTCTTCACGGCCTCGATCGAACCGAAGACTTCACCCTGGCCTACCGTCTCACCCAGCGTAGGAACGTCCACAAAGACAATCTCACCAAGTTCCGACTGTGCGTAGTCGGTAATACCTACATAGGCCTCGTCGCCCTCCACACGAATCCACTCGTGCTCGGCGGTGTACAGAATATTCTCAGGAAAATTCATATCAATCTACAATTTAAAATCTCCAATTTATTCATTAACGTACCGGCGTTCCGGGAATCTGGTCACCCAGCGTAGACATCGCGCAACGGAAACCGATCTTCGACGAACTCTGGTCTTGGTCCAGATAACGACGGTTAGACGGGTTGAGCCAGTAGATACGGTCAGCCCACGAACCACCTTTGTACACGCGGCTCTTCTTGGTTACACGCGGAGCCAGGATGTCGGTCGGGTCGGTCTTCACGGCTGCCAGGTTCTCTACGCCAACGGTATCCAGCGGATAATCGGTGTCGATCAGGCTGGCGAAGTCGCCATCCAGCACGTCACGCTTATCGTCCTCTTTGCCCCATGTGATCTTGATGCAACCTACGGAGTCGATACCGAACTTACCGTTCTCATCCAGCACCGGGTGGCTGAAGATATTACCACGATAAGAGTTATACTCGGTTACATCCTGGTAGCTGGTCTCGCGATATACATCCAGCACCCACTCGTTGACATTGCCGGCCATGTTGTACAGACCGAAATCGTTCGGAGCAAACTCATCCACGGGGTTCGTGATGACATAACGGTCGTTGAGCGCACCGCTCACACCCATCATATCGCCGCGACCGCGGACAAAGTTAGCCTGCATCTGGCCTACGTTCTTCTTCGACATGTCACGCGGATGGTAGCCCGACCAAGGATATACCTTACCCTCTATCGTCAGACCGTCCTCACCCGCCACCGGTGCATAGGCTGCGAACTCCCACTCTACCTCGGTCGGCAGACGGTAGCCCGTCACGAAAATACCATCGGCTGTGTTCACCTTGCGCTCTGCGCCGTAGCTGTCCAGCTTCGGACGACGACCGTACTCAGGCACATAGCTGTCATCCATCAGGTATTTCTCGGTATTGAAGACAAACTTATCGCGAATCCACTCGTAGCTCGGACGATACATCGTCACAGTCTGCTCCGGATCCTCGGGGCTCACCTCCTCAAACGAGATCATCTCGTATCCCGTCTGCTGCTCCCACTCATCTTTGTAGGCCTCGTCGTCGGTCGGCTGCAGGTCAGCGAACGGCGGCACGACGATAGCGCCGGCATTGATGAGCGCCATCTCATTCACGCGGTCGGTACGCCACTGGCAGTAAGCCATCGCTTGCTCCCAGGTCACACCCACTACCGGATAGAACGAGAAAGCCGGGTGCTCGAAGTAGTTTTCCTCATACGGATCGTTGTACGCCAAGTCATCACGCCAAACTTTGTGGTTCGGACGAGCCTGGTCTACCAACTCCGGAGCTACTGCGCCGAACACAAACTCCAGCCAGTGCAGATACTCATTCCAGTTGAGGTTGGTCACCTCGTACTTGTCCATGTAGAACGAGCTCACCGTCAGGCTACGCGTCTCATTGTTACGCGGAGCGGTCACAAACTCATCTTTCTCACCTACGGTAAACGTACCACCCTGGATAGGAACCATACCTACCGGATTCACGTTACCTACGCCTTCGTTGGCCTCGAAGTTGGTAGTCTTTTGGTCGAAATAGTTCCAACCAGTCGTGTTACTCACGCGGGTGTTCAACTCACGCTGGTTGCACGATGCAGCAGCTACTGCTACCACTACCATCAACAGATACTTAAATACGTTCTTCATATGCATTTAATAATTGTTTTTTATGTCTATTTCTATGCGTTTATGCACACGCGTACATAAATCAGCCTGCAAATGTACTGCTTTTTTTGCACATACGCAAATTTTTGTTACTTTTTTTTGCATATTTACATTTTTTTTCGTAATTTTGCAGCGTGAAAGTGCAAATTATGGCCATAGGCAACGTGACGCCGGACAGTTTTTATGCGGCATCACGTCTTGACGGAGAACAGCAAATCGTAGCATGGGCACGACGGTCGCTGAGCGAGGGTGCCGACATCCTCGACATAGGCGGTTGTTCCACTCGTCCGAATGCCCCGAGGGCTTCTGCCGAAGAAGAATGGCAGCGGGTTGAGCCCGCTCTTCGCGCCATCCGCACAGCCTTGCCGGAAGCCACGCTTTCGCTCGACACATTCCGACCGGAGATAGCCCGACGCGCCCTGGAGCAATTTGGGCCCATGATCATCAACGACATATCCGGCGGATGCGACGAGATGTACCAACTGGTCAGCCGTTGGCAAGTGCCCTACGTACTGACCCTACAGAAAGGGGAGAACATCGAGACTAATACGGAGGTAAGTCGAGACCTCGATTTGATTTTGGACCCCGGATTCGGTTTCCTCGGAGGCGTCGAGCAAGACTACGCACGGCTCCGGCAGTTGGACCGGCTGCGCCAATACGGGCTACCGATACTGGTCGGACTGAGCCGTAAGTCGATGATCTGGAAACCGCTTGGCCTCACGCCGGAGACCAGCCTGATGCCGACCCAGGCGCTGCAGTTATACGCCCTGGAGCACGGCGCCACCATCCTCCGCACGCACGACGTTGCCGCCACGCGGCAGACCGTACAGCTCTTCGAGCTAATCAATAAATCGTAAATCGCTAAATCGTAAATCACTAATATGCATCTCTTGGCTTTTTCGTTCGGATTCAAAGACGTAATCGATATCCTGTTGGTGGCCTGTATTCTCTACGAGGCCTACCGCCTGCTGCGTAAGACCGGTGCCTCCAACCTCTTCTGGGGCATCCTGGCCTTCATCGTCGTGTGGTTTCTGGTCACTTTTGTGTTCCAGCTCGAACTCACCGGTGCCCTCTTCGACCGTATCATCTCGGTCGGAGCCATCGCTATCATCGTGATTTTCCAGGAGGAGATACGTACCTTCTTCTACCGCGTAGGCGCGCGCTTCTCGTCCTTCAAACTGCTACGCCGCCGTTCCACGGAAGAAGACACTGCCGCACGCCAGCAGATTCTGGAGATCACCCAGGCCTGCCGCCATATGGCCTCTACCAAGACCGGCGCACTCATCGTGCTGGCCGGCGAAGCCAACCTGAAGGACTATACCGACACCGGCGAACGTCTCGACGCGCAGGTCTCTGCCCGACTGATAGAAAACATCTTCTTCAAGAATACCCCGTTGCACGATGGCGCGCTCATCCTGCGTAACGGTCGTATGCTCGCGGCCGCCTGTATCCTGCCTGTCAGCAAGAACCTGGAGATACCGCAGCACTACGGTCTGCGGCACCGCGCAGCGCTGGGACTGACAGAAAAAACGGACGCGACATGTATTGTCGTGTCCGAAGAGACCGGGCATATTTCTGTTGCCCACGAAGGCGCGATACGCGAGGTGAACGAAGATGAACTATTCCTCGTACTTCATTCGCGATCGACTGCCGCCTGAGCCCACCGTACGACGGTAGTTCTCGTTGCAGATCACACAGCCGCGGCTGTCCGGCATACGGAAGAGTACCGTAAACTTCAATCCTATCGTCAGATTGCGTACCGACGAGGCAAAGCCCTCGGTGGACATGATGTCGTTCATATGGGCGCCATCCACCATCGTGCGCGTGCCGTAAGCCGCCTGCGCATCGTACCGCTCCGGCAGTATCAGCGCCTGGTTATGACCTGCCTTGTGCACGTCGGTCAGACCCAGGTCCACAAAACCCGCCAGGCGGTATTCTATCTTGCGATCCGGCACATCAAAACCGTGCGCATCGTTGAGCACGCCTATACGGCCGCCCAGCTCCAGCGACACCGCCAGATCCAGATTCATGTTCGTGCTGTTCGTGCTCTTCAGACGATCGTCCTGGAAGAACTGATAGAGCGGCATACCGGTATAGAGCGGACTGTCCTGATACTTGCCATACGTGTTCAGGCCACTCTTCGAAGCCGCCTGCGTCCACACGTTGACACCCACTTTCACACCCGCCAGCATATAGAAACGGCGGTGCTGCACACCCACCATCAGCGGCACCTGTACCGCTAGGTTGCTGTAGTTATCCTTGCGCCCCGACAACTCGTAGATATAGTCGAACACCTCGTTCTGCAAGTCGCGCTGGTTCGCCAGCGTGAACTGCTCGCTCTGACCTATCGAGAAAACGGTCAGACCGCCCCACGCACCTACTCCCACATCCAGCAAGAAGCAGGTGGGACTATACTGCGGACCTATCTGCAACTCATACACGCCGCCTAAACCTCCGGCAAAACCGAAACTCGGATTATAGCTGCTGCCGCCGGGCAAAAGCGACCACTCACCCAGTTGACCATAAGCCCCCACATAGTTCGACACACGTGCGCTCAGCGGTGCGCAACTGAGCAACGCAAGCAGCAGAATCAGGTATGAATGACGTTTTTTCACAGAATAATTTGTATTTTCCAAAATTTTGTAGTACCTTTGCAGCCGTTTTCGAAAAACAGACGATTACGGACTATTCCAAAATCGGCTGCGAAATTACAAAAAAATATCGAAACACGCAAACTTTTTTTGTTTTTTGCATCAAAAAAACCACAAATATGGCATTTAATCGCACTTTAATCACCGCTGCACTGCCTTATGCAAATGGCCCTGTGCATATCGGTCACCTCGCCGGTGTCTACGTTCCGGCTGACATCTACGCCCGTTATCTGCGTCTGAAAGGACAAGAAGTGATGTACGTCTGCGGTAGCGACGAACACGGTGTGCCCGTCACTATTCGCGCACGCAAAGAGGGCATCACTACCCAGCAAGTCGTCGATCGCTATCACGAGCTCATCAAGCGCTCGTTTGCCGACTTCGGTATCTCGTTCGACATCTATTCGCGTACCACCTCCGCCATCCACCATCAGTTTGCGGCCGACTATTTCCGCAAGATGTACGATGCCGGCCAGTTCGTAGAAGAGGTCAGCGAGCAGTTCTACGACCCGGAGACAGGCCATTTCCTGACCGACCGTAACATACGCGGTGAGTGTCCGCGCTGCCACTCGCTGGGTGCCTATGGCGACCAGTGCGAGAAATGCGGTGCTACCCTCTCGCCCGACGAGCTGATCAATCCCTACAACGCCGAGACGGGCAATGCCCTGGCCAAGAAGGCTACCAAACACTGGTATCTGCCGCTCGACAAGTATCAGGCGTGGCTCGAAGACTGGATCCTGAACAACCACAAAGAGTGGCGTCCGAATGTCTATGGCCAGTGTAAGTCGTGGCTCGACGGCGGCCTCAAGCCCCGTGCCGTCACGCGTGACCTCGACTGGGGAATACCCGTGCCCGTAGAGGGTGCCGAGGGCAAAGTGCTCTACGTCTGGTTCGACGCCCCCATCGGCTATATCAGCAATACGCAGGAGCTCTGTCAGGCGCAGCCGGAGAAATACGGCAACTGGGAAAAATGGTGGAAACAGACCGACACCCGCATGATCCACTTCATCGGCAAGGACAACATCGTTTTCCATTGTATCGTCTTCCCCTCCATGCTCAAGGCGCAGGGCTACAACCTGCCGGACAACGTACCGAGCAACGAGTTCCTCAACCTGGAGGGCGACAAGATCTCTACCTCGCGCAACTGGGCGGTATGGCTCAACGAGTATCTCGACGACTTCCCCGGCAAGCAGGACGTGCTGCG
>DEHM01000015.1:74986-83410 GCA_002351925.1 Bacteroidales bacterium UBA2800 | reverse complement strand
GTGCTGCGCTATGTGCTGACCGCCAACGCACCGGAGACCAAGGACAACGACTTCACTTGGGCCGATTTCCAGGCGCGCAACAACAACGAGCTGGTGGCCATCTACGGCAACTTCGTCAATCGCGCACTCGTGCTCACGAATAAATATTTTGACGGGCGCGTGCCCGCGTGCGGAGAACTGACCGACTACGACAAAGAGACACTCGAGGAATTCAAGAACCTGAAATCCAAAATCGAAAATCTCTTGGACGACTTCCGCTTCCGAGATGCCCAGAAAGAGGCGATGAATCTGGCCCGTATCGGCAACAAATATCTGGCCGACACCGAGCCTTGGAAACTGGCCAAGACCGACATGGACCGCACTGCTACGGTGCTCCATCTGGCCCTGCAGATAGCCGCAAACCTCGCCATCGCTTTCGAGCCCTTCCTGCCCTTCTCCAGCGAGAAACTGCGCAACATGCTGCGTCTGGATGCAGCCTTCGGCTGGGAAGATCTCGGCCGCATCGATATGCTCGCCAAGGATCAACAACTGGGCGAAGTCAGCCTGCTCTTCGAGAAGATTGAGGACAGCGCCATCCAGGCACAACTCGACCGCCTCGCCCGTATCAAAGCTGATAACGAGGAGGCGGCCAAACAAGAGGCGCTCAAGAACTGGCGTCCGGCGGAGATCAAAGCGCCCACCACTATCGACGAGTTCGATCGCGCAGATATACGCGTAGCAACCGTGCTCGAGTGCGCCAACGTCAAGAAATCCGATCGTCTGCTGCAGTTCCGTCTGGACGACGGCATGGGCGGACGCACTATCTTGAGCGGTATCGCGCAGTCCTATCCCGACCCGCAGGTTCTGATAGGCAAGCAGGTGCTCTTTATTGCCAACTTCCCGCCGCGTAAGATGATGGGCATCGAGAGTCAGGGAATGATTCTCTCGGCTGTCGATGCCGACGGCCGTCTGGTCGTCACCACCATCTCAGCGCCGGTGAAGAACGGTTGCCAAGTAGGCTGACAAAAAAGGCCGTCCCGCACAAGCGAGACGGCTTTTTTTGTATTCAGCGTTCAGTTATCAGATACCCAGACTGGCCTTGATAGCCGGCACCTTGGCCTCAGCCTCAGCGGTGCAACGCTCATAGTCGGCACCCGTAAACGGCTTGCCCGACTTAACAGGAATCTCAAAATAGAACTTGATCTTCGGTTCCGTACCTGACGGACGAACGCTGACCTTCAGACCACCATCGGTGAAGTACTGGAGCACGTTCGACGTGGCATGCAGCGGCATGTCGAAGTCCGACTCTACCCACTTGCCGTCCTTCAGTTCCTGTTGCTTCAAGAGCTTGAAGTCTTTTATCTTGATGACTTTCTCGCCGGCAATCTCCTTCGGAGCGTTAGCGCGGTAGTTCACCATCATCTGTGCAATCTCCTCAGCACCCGTCTTACCCGGACGAACAACGTTAATCGTCGTCTCTTTCTGGAAGCCGTAGTCCTCGTAGATCTTCAGCAGGTAGTCATACAGCGTCATGCCGTTATCCTTGGCGTATGCAGCAATCTCGCAAATCAGGCAGATAGCCGAAGGCGAGCATTTGTCGCGCACTGCGTCGTACGGCAGGAAGCCGAAGCTCTCCTCACCACCACCGATATATTTGCGCTTGCCTTCCCACATACGGATACGGTTGGCAATCCACTTGAAGCCCGTATATTCGTCGGTCAGCGTCACGCCGAGGTTGTCGGCAATCTTGCGGATGAGTTCGCTGGTCACGATGGTCTTTACTACATACATATCCGGACGGAGTTTGCCCAGACGTTTCATGTTGTTGATGATGTAGTAGTGGTACATGATGTTGGTCTGGTTACCGTTGATGATCACCCACTCGCCCTTGTCGTTGCGGCAGACAATCGCGATACGGTCAGCATCCGGGTCACTCGCAATAACGAGGTCAGCGCCCAGCTTCGTACCCAGTTTCATACCCAGCGTCATCGCCTCAGCGTTCTCCGGGTTCGGGCTGACAACGGTCGGGAAGTTACCGTCAATCACCATCTGCTCGGGCACTACGTGGATATTCTGGAAGCCCCAGCTACGCAGGCACATCGGCACGATCTGACGGCCGGCACCGTGCATCGGCGTATAAACGATGTTCAGGTCTTTCTGACGCAGAATCGACTCTTGGTCGATCATCACGCCCTTCACGGCCATCATGTAGTCGTAATCCATCTCGCCGCCGATAATCTCGATGAGGTCTTTGTTAGCCTCCCATTTCACGTCGGCCAAGGTCACTTTGTTCACCTCGTTGATAATACCCAGGTCGTGCGGTTGCAGCACTTGCGAGCCGTCCTCCCAGTATGCCTTGTAGCCGTTATACTCTTTCGGATTGTGGCTGGCTGTTACGTTCACACCGCCCTGGCATTTCAGGTGACGGATAGCAAACGAGCACTCCGGCGTCGGACGAAGACTCTCAAACAGATAAACCTTGATACCGTTCGCAGAGAAGATATTGGCTACCGTCTCTGCGAACAGACGACCGTTGTTACGGCAGTCGTGGCCTACTACCACAGCTACGCGGCCGTTCTGCACGTTCTGGAAGCCGCCTTCTTTCTGCACTTTCAGCATGTAGTTGGCGTAACCCTGAGTAGCCATGGCTACGATGTACTTGTTCATGCGGTTCGTACCCGGGCCCATGATACCGCGCAGACCGCCGGTACCGAACTCCAACGTACGATAGAAAGCATCGATCAGCTCAGTCTTGTCCTCTGCTTCCATCATCGCTTTCACTTGTGCGCGGGTCTCCGCGTCAAAAGGTTCGCGGGTCCACACTTCCGCAACCTCCATTACTTGTTTCAATTCGTCATTCATGGTGATGAAAATTTAGTTGGTTAAACATTTATTTTTTTACTTTGTATATTGCATCCAGATTGCGCACATAGCCGTCAAAATCCAGGCCGTAGCCAATGACGAACTCGTCGCTTATCTCGTGTCCCACGTAGTCGGGACGCGCATCTTCATACTCCAGTTTGTTGGGCTTGAACAGCATTGTGGCTACCTTTACCGACGCGGCACCCAGCCCACGCAGATGAGCCTTCAGCTGGTGCACGGTCAGCCCGCTGTCCACGATGTCTTCTACTATGATCACATCGCGCTGCGCCACCGACTGTTGCAGCGGCACGATAAACTGCAGCTGACCCGTGGACGACATACCGAAATAGCTGCTCACGCGGATAAATGTCTGCTCGCAGCGTATCCCCTCTATCTTACGAATCAGGTCGGCCGCGAACACAAATGCGCCGTTGAGCACAATCACAAACAGCGGCTCTTTGCCCGCGTAGTCCGCGTTGATACGATCTGCCACTTGCTCCACGTCCTCCGCTATCCGCGCAGGCGTCAGCCATTCTTCGAAATGATAGCCGTGTTCGTCAATTGTCCTCATATCGTTAAACTTTAAACTTTCAACTGATTTCCTCGTAATTGTTGAAGAGGAAGTCGTTATATGGATAACGCTTTACGTGTATTGCCTTGATTCGCTCGTATAGCAACGCACGTAGTGCGTCTATGTTCTCTTTGCGTTTGGCGGAGATGAAGATACAGTCCTCGCCCAGCCGCGACATCCAGCTCCGCTCCAGATCCTCCAGCGACCAGTTCTCCCGCTGCATCGGCGTCAGGTCGTCTTCCTCCTTTGGCACGTAGGTGAAATTATCAATCTTATTAAATACCACTATACGAGGAATATCCTTTGTACCTTGTCCTTGGTCGCTTAGTACTTCTGTTAGCGTCTGCTCCACCACCTCATACTGTTCCTCAAAATTCGGATGACTTATATCCACCACGTGCACCAGCAGATCAGCTTCCCTCACCTCATCCAGCGTCGACTTAAACGACTCTACCAGGTGGTGCGGCAGTTTCCGGATAAACCCGACCGTGTCACTCAGCAGGAACGGCAGATTCTCTATCGTCACCTTGCGAACGGTGGTGTCCAGCGTCGCAAACAACTTATTCTCCGCGAACACCTCGCTCTTGCTCAGCAGGTTCATCAGCGTCGACTTGCCCACATTGGTATAACCCACCAGCGCCACGCGTACCATCTTGCCGCGGTGCTGACGCTGCGTCGCCATCTGCTTGTCTATCGTCTTCAGTTGCTCGCGCAGCAGGGCGATTCGCTGACCTATCACTCGTTTGTCGGCCTCTATCTGCGTCTCACCCATACCACGGTTGGTGCCTCCGCCGCCGCGCTGGCGGTCCAGGTGACTCCACATGCGCGTCAGACGCGGCAACATATACTGCAGATGCGCCATCTCCACTTGCGTCTTCGCGTAGCTCGTCTGCGCGCGTTGCAAAAAAATCTCCAGAATCAGTATCGTCCGGTCGATAACACGGACTGACCCGAATGGCTGTTTGGCTCCGGAGCCGCTCCGGTCGCGCCGGTTGATGGCTTTTTCGAGGTTTCGTATCTGCCGCGGGCTCAACTCGTCATCAAAGATGACCACATCAATCGGCTCCTCACCGGCTTCCCTCTCTATGACAAACTGCCGTACTTCCTCCAGTTTTCCTTCTCCTACATAAGTAGTAGAGTTCGGTTGATCTAATCGCTGCGTAAAACGTTTCACGGGAACGATACCGTGCGTGTCGGCCAGAAAAGCCAATTCGTCCAGGTATTCCTTTGTGCGTTCTTCCGGTTGATTAGGGGTTATCAGGCCCACCAACACTGCGTGCTCTATGTAGGGCTTTATCTCTATCATAATCTTTGCGGCTGCAAAGATACACAAAAAAAATGACATACGCAAGTGCGTATGCCACTTTTTCGTTTTTTTTCGTAAAAATCATTTACGAATGCCGAGTTCTTTGATGATAGCGCGGTAACGCTCGATGTCTTTTGCCTTCAGGTAGTCCAGCAGGCGACGACGCTTACCTACGAGGGTAGTCAGGGCGCGCTCTGTTCCGAAGTCCTTACGGTTGTCCTTCAGGTGCTCGGTCAGGTGGTTGATACGGAAGGTGAACAGGGCAATTTGGCTCTCAGCCGAACCCGTGTTCTTGGCATCTTTGCCATACTTGGCAAAAAGCTCAGCTTTCTTCTCAGATGTTAAATACATAATTAATTCTTTTGGGCTTTCAGTTTCAGTTTTTTTCAGCTTTCTGATGGCTGACTACTGATGACTGACAGCTGGTTTTACAATCACGGCTGAAGCCCAATACATGTATCCAAACTTCGCCGCATTAATCGCTTCTCCACAGAAAAAGCGTGCAAAAGTACTGCTTTTTTTTCAATTGACCAAACTTTTGGTCGTTTTTTTTACTTTTTTAACGCATTTTGGCTGCTTTCATGGCCTGAGCCACCTCTCGGCGGTCGTCGGCTTCGCGGAGCGACTGACGTTTGTCGTAGGTATGTTTTCCTTGACAAAGGGCGATCTCCATCTTCGCCAGACCGCGTTCGTTGATGAACATCTCCAGCGGGATGATCGTCTTGCCGTTGTCTTTCGTCGCCTTCTCCAGTTTGCGTATCTCTCGCCGCTGCAGCAGCAGTTTCCGGTCGCGTCGCACCTCGTGGTTGGCGTAGCTGCCGAAACGATATTCGGCTATGTGCATCTGCTTCACATACAGCTCGCCGTGCTCCACGGCACAATAGCTGTCCACCAGCGAAGCTTTGCCTTCGCGGATCGACTTAATCTCTGTGCCAAACAGTTGAATACCGGCGGTATAGCGGTCGAGGATGATATACTCAAACTTCGCCTTTTTGTTATATATGTGGATATCCGCTTTCAGCATTCAGCATTCAGACTATTTTCTCGGAGTTGCAACATATATTTTTTTATCATACTCCGTATATCCCTTATTTCTTTTGATAGGAATTCGTATTGTTCGTGAGTAATATAACCTGTATCTTTTGCCAGCAGAATTTCATATTCCACCTCGGAGGCAGAGCCTGCCGCTATATTCAGGAACTGGGCTAACTCAGCACGAGAATTACGCCCACACCCCTCAGCTATATTTGTGGGAATAGAAGCAGCCGCCCGCCTAATCTGACTAGTTTGTCCGAACGTCTCTTCGCGAGGAAATTGCCGTTGAGTTATCTGATATATTTCAACTGTCAATTGATGACTTCGCTGCCACATTGACAAGTGGTGATAATCTTGCATATTAGTTTATATCCTGATTTCTGATGGCTGACGGCTGACTTCTGACGGCTGATGGCTGACGGCTGACAGCTTTATTCTGACGGCTGATGGCTGACGGCTGACAGCTTTATTCTGCCTCCTGTTGGCTGACTTCTGACGGCTGATGGCTGACGGCTGACAGCTTTATTCTGATGGCTGACGGCTGACAGCTTTATTCTGACGGCTGATGGCTGACGGCTGACAGCTTTATTCCGCCTCCTGTTGGCTGACGGCTGACAGCTTTATTCTGACGGCTGATGGCTGACGGCTGACAGCTTTATTCTGACGGCTGATGGCTGACGGCTGACAGCTTCTTATACTTTTTCTGCCTCTGCTCCCAGCGCTCACGCGCATATTGCTGCATGTCGATCACGGTGTCGTTCTCGTCGATTATCTCCAGGCCGAAGATCGTCTCGATGATGTCCTCCAGCGTCAGGATGCCGACAAACATGCCGTACTCGTCTATTATCTGCGCTATCTGGCTCTTCTGCTTCAGCATACTATCAAAGATAGTACCCAGCGTCAGATCCTGGTCAAAAGCAGGCAGCGGACGTTTGATGCCGCCCAGCGTCTTGCGAAAATGGTCTTCGGTCAGCTCTTCCAGCGCATCGTTACGCAGCACATAGCCGGTGATGTACTCCGGCGACTCGGGTTTGTAGAGTGGGATACGCGAAAAATGGTCATATTCGTCGTTGTCGTAGTAGGCGCGCAGCGTCATGTTCTCCGGCGCTATTTTCGCTACCACACGAGGCGTCATCACGTCGTACGCATGGATCGAATCCAGACGCATCAGGTTGGTGAAAATCTTGTTCTCATCCTCGTCCACCACGCCTTCTTCTTCGCCTACATTCACCATCGACAGCACCTCTTCCCGGCTCACCGAAGGCTCGTCTTCGTTGTCCGGAAAAGCACGCGTGATCAGCTCAATCATCAGCACAATCGGGTACAATATAAAAATTAACGCGCGTATCGTGCGAGCGGTAAAGCCCATCAACTCACGCCAGTAGGTCGTGCCGATCACCTTCGGGATGATCTCCGCAAAAATCAGTATCAGCAGCGTCGTGATGGCCGACATCAGGCCGAACCATTTGCTGCCGAATACTTGCGTCACCTGCATACCCACGCCGGCCGCACCTATGGTGTTGGCGATCGTGTTCAGCGAGAGGATGGCAGCCAGCGGACGACCGGTGTCGTCCTTGTATTTGCTCATCAGCTTCGCCGGCCCGTAGCCTTCTTCTTCACGCAGGTTGATATAACTAATCGACGTCGACATCAGCACCGATTCCAGTACCGAGCACAGGAAACTGATGCCCATCGCGCCGAACAAAAACACTAAAAGTAGTCCCATAATCTTAAAATCGACTGCAAAATTACTGCTTTTTTTTTATATACGCAAATTTTTAAATATTTTATTTGCACATGTCATTTTTTTGTTGTATCTTTGCGCCCAAATTTGCTATATGCGCAAGTGTGCCCGCCCCAGCCCGCGTATATGTAATTAATAAACACTACCACTAGTTAGACCTAGTTAGACCTATGAAGACCTAGGTGATCCTAGAACCACAACCAACAATGAGCAATAGAGACACACATTATTTCGTGCAGAGCGTGCCGAACTACAAAGACCTGCTGTTTTTTCGCAAGTCGGTAGCGCTGTATGATGTGACTTTTGCTTTTTGTGAGCGCTACTTGACGAAAGGCGATCGGACTGTCGACCAGATGGTCCAAGCCGCCCGAAGCGGGAAACAGAACATCATCGAAGGTTCGGAAGCCGCACCAACCTCCAGCGAGACGGAGATCAAGTTACTCAACGTGGCTCGCGCAAGTCTGAAAGAGTTGCAGGCCGATTATGAGGACTACTTGCGTGCAAGGAAGATGGCAATGTGGGATGAGAAGCACGCGCGGTACGAGGGACTGAAACAATTTTGTGGAAAAACGAATAACAGCGAGGCGTATATGACGCAGATAGAGAAGATGAACGATGAGGAGATTGCGAATATGGCGATTACGATGTGCCACCAGGTAGATGTAATGATGATGAAGTACATCGGAGTCAAGGAGCGGGAGTTTGTAGAGAACGGCGGCATCCGCGAGGCTATGACCCGTGCCCGCCTCCAGTTCCGCAATGCTCACCCCAACACCTAGCCCTACCTAGTCAGACCTAGTCAGACCTAGTTAGACCTAGTTAGACCTAGTTAGACCTAGTACCACCTAGCAATACCTAGTTCGACCTAGTCCAACCTAGTCCAACCTAGAAAAACCCAAAATCAACCGACCTTCACCGACGGTCAAC
>DEHM01000015.1:74732-74873 GCA_002351925.1 Bacteroidales bacterium UBA2800 | reverse complement strand
CGAC
Source organism: Bacteroidales bacterium UBA2800 (assembly GCA_002351925.1). Classification (GTDB taxonomy): domain Bacteria; phylum Bacteroidota; class Bacteroidia; order Bacteroidales; family Paludibacteraceae; genus Colicola. The sequence goes on along the minus strand of DEHM01000015.1, from coordinate 74,869 downwards.
CTTCACCGACGGTCAACCGTGAAGCGATTGAGCCGCACCGAGAAATTCCGGTGGAAGTTCGCAGGAGTAAGTGCGGCGCGCGAGTTCGCAGGGCGAACATAGAACACCTCAAAGACCGACCTTCACCGACGGTCAAC
>DEHM01000015.1:65691-74638 GCA_002351925.1 Bacteroidales bacterium UBA2800 | reverse complement strand
CGACCTTCACCGACGGTCAACCGACGGTCAACCGACGGTGAAGGCTAAGATAAGGCTAAGATAAGGCTAAGATGAGGCTAAGAATAGTATAAGAAAATGATGAAACGGTTACAAATTGTCACACTTTGAAAATGCCATCGCAAATCATTTTCGCGACATCACGAAAACGATCGGAATCAAGAACTTACAAACTTGAGGTGCCAAAATGGCACCATAAAGAAAGATGAGCCAGGAGATAGAGAAATATAACAAAGAAAGTTTGTTGGAGGCTATAACTTCCATCAAACAGATTATTGCAGAAAACAAGATGGCGTTGCTGCAATCCGCTAACGCTATCATTATCAAGACCTATTGGGAAATAGGTAAGCGAATTGTGGAAATAGAGCAAGACGGAAAAGTTAGAGCGGCATATGGGAGTAACTTGCTCAAAAACATAGCTCTTGAGTTGACAGAAGAATATGGTAGCGGGTATAGCGAGCGCAACTTGGCGTATGCCCGTAAGGCTTACGTGTTATATCCGGACTATAACATTTTGCAGACGCGTTTGCAAAATTTGTCTTGGTCGCATTTGTGCTTGTTGACCGGAGTAGAAGAGGAGGCGGCGCGAGAATGGTATTTTCAGACGGCTCAGGACGAATCATGGGGAGTGAGAACGTTGCAACGCAATATCGCGTCTCAATACTATTTTAGAATGCTGCAGGCGCCCAAGCCTTCTGTCGTAAAAGCAGAGATGCAATCGATAACCCAATCTTATCCCTCACGGAAGGACGAGTATATCAAGAGTCCTGTCATTGCTGAGTTTCTGGGCTTGTCCAGGCCGAATGATTTCACGGAGAATAATTTAGAAACCGCTATTTTGAATCACATCCAGACTTTTATAATGGAACTGGGGAAAGGTTATTCGTTTGTTGCAAGACAACAGCGGATAACAACGGATATGGGAGACTATTATATTGATCTGGTTTTCTATAATTACTATTTGAAATGTTTCCTTTTGATTGATTTGAAGACAACTCAAATCAGTCACGCAGATGTCGGACAAATGGACATGTATGTGCGAATGTATGATGAATTAAAGCGGCCGGAGGGGGATAACCCGACAATCGGATTGATATTATGTTCTGAGACAAGTAAGGATATGGCACGCTTTTCTGTGATGCATAATAATCCTCAATTGTATGCAGCGAAATATCTTACATACCTGCCATCAGAAGAAGAATTGAGGCGAGAGATTGAACGGCAGAAAGAAATCTATCAACTGCAACACGATATAAATCACGAATAATAACTAAAAAACAAAATATTATGAAAAATTTAAACTTAATCGAAAGGCTATTGGATGATAGCCATGAAAAACAATCACCGCAGCGGTTCGCCCGCTATGCGGCAATCCTAATCATGCTCCTCACCCTCGGTGTCGGACAAATGTGGGCGGCAAGTATCCCCAGTGATGGTACAATGCGGATATTTATAAAAATGGACGCTGTTAATTGGTGGATTGCTGACTCTGGAAATAAAAACTTTGCCTATTTTTATGGAACATCCGGAAATGAATGGTCTGCTCACTCTGTACAGCAAACGGGCAATTACTATTATTTTGTGGTTCCATCCGGCACATGGGATCATGTGATATTAACTCGTAATAATACCACAACTTCTCCAAGTTGGGATAATAAGTGGAATCAAACAGGAAACATCGAACTCCAATCTGGAAAGAACTACATATCATCATTTACTGAGGGTGGAGATGATGCCACATGGAGCACTTATCAACTAACTTCTACTGGAAGTGTATCAGCAAGTAGTACTTCCATTACTACAGCACAAACATCAACGCTGACACCATCGTTGACGTCCAATACAGCGTACAACGTAATTAAATCTACTTCATATTCTGTAACGACAAATCCCGGGAGTGCGGGTTCTGTTACATCTGGAGGTGTCTTCTCTGCTACAGCAGCAGGTACTTACACGGTGACAGCGACAATCACTTATAATGCCGTAGGATTTTCCGGCATTACAAAAACAGCCACTGCGACGAAGAACATTACTGTAACGGCTGCTTCGACGTATACCTTGACTTATCATGCTAACTGGAACACTACAGGTACAAGTGGAAGCGTGCCGGCGGCACAGGTGGTTGCCAAAGACGGAACTGCAACAGTTGCAGGTAAAAATACGTTGGCCATGACGAATTATACGTTCAGCGGGTGGAATACTGAGGAGTATATTACTGGAACAGATTATGCTGTCGGTTCAAGTATTACGATGGATGAGGACAAGGATCTCTATGCGAAATGGACACGTAGCATTACATTGGATCAAAATGGCGCAACAACAAATGGAACAACAAGCGTAACGGGCACTTACAACTGCGCCACATTACCGTCTATTACTAATCCCCAAAAGACAGGTTATACCTTTGTCGGTTGGAGAACGGAAAATAATGGTACGGGTAATCTTGTTATCAATACAAGTGGGCAATTACAATCAAATGTTTTTCATTGGACTGATCAAACAACTCCAAGTAACAGATTCCAGAGATATCCAACTAGCACAAGCCCTCTTTATGCTACATGGACGCAAGATATTACCTTGAACGCGAACACATCTAATCATGGTTCAGGAACAAATAAAACGGCAACTGTAACATATAACAGCACTGCGTTAACAAGTATCACCCATTGTACGCCTGCCACAGACTATGAGTTGGAGGGCTATTATACTGATGCAACAAGTGGTACGAAAATTTTGAATGCGGATGGTACCTTTGCTGCTTCGAGCATAACGAATTATATCACAAGTAGCAAATGGACCAAAGCGGGGGCAACCACGCTTTACGCACAATACACGCCAATACCGGTTAAATTGCTGTATGGCAACTCTACCCCGCTTAATAGTCCGACAGACGGAGGTGCTATGTCATATGATGCGACTGAACATGCGTACTATAAGGATGTTACGACCAACTCTTCTCCTTATTACTTCCGCTTCGACTACAATTCCAATGCCGAGCAATATTCAGGAAACTGGGATGATTATCCGGATGTAGTGGAAGCTAAAGGCGATGGAACTAAAGTGGATTGTGACCAAACTGTAAAAGGCTGGGAGAATAAAGCATCTATCAAATATAGTGGCGCAAACGGAAGCTCTATCCGTATATGGTTCGACTATCAGAACAAGAAAGCATGGGTTACTGAGACGACTTATTCCGTAACAGTAGCAGCCGGTGCTGGTGGTTCGGTTAGTACGACTTCGGTATCCGGAGTTGGCGCAACAACCGCTTCCGGTGATATCACTGCTACACCGGACAAGGGATATGTATTTACAGGATGGACATTACCTTCCGGAACCAGTGCTGCGGCCGGATACACCGCATCTAGCAACCCCATCCGCATCAATGCCACTGCAGGAAGCAAGACGATTACTGCTAATTTTGCAGCAGCGACAGCTTTTATAGAGGGTCGTTTCCACATTACCAATGCTTCTCGTAATGGTACATGGACGAATACGTTCTCTAGCGGCAACTGGGATGAGAGTTCAACACGTATCAAGTTCACATGGGATGGCACCAACAACCGTTATGAGCTGCATACCTATGCAAAACCCAAAGAACTGTCAACACAGATTAGCAGCTATAATCCCTACTTCTATGTAAAAGAGAGTTCTTCATCCTCTTCTCTTGCTAATGTCACGTCCTATTGGTCTTCGACATCCCAAACATTGACGGCCGCAGGTACCGGCAACAAGAAATCGTTGGTAAGTTCCGGTACATTCCACAATGACTATCTGCGCTTCAATTCCAATGACGAATCCGGCTATACCGTCCTTTATTTTGACGAAACCGGCATATGGTATGAGTTGGAGCAGACCTTGAAATACGATGCCAATGGCGGTACGGGTTCTACACCTGCTATGGCATATTATATGAAAGGCACTAATGCAACTGCAGCTCCGGCGAATACTTACACAAAAGATGGTTACAATTTCTCCGGATGGAAAACAGCGCCCAGTAGCGGTACCTCTTACGCTGCAGGAGCAAGCGTGCCGATGAACTCCAACATCACGCTTTACGCCCAATGGACACCGAAACAAAGCGCGCTGACGTTCGACTATCAAACAAGTGCGGAAGGTTATGGTGCAAGCGGTTCTATCGCTGCTGTTTCCGCTACGTACGGTGCAGCCATGCCGGCGTTGTCGGGTTCGCTGCCGACTGCGGCTAACGGTTATGCGTTCATGGGATTCTTCAGCGAGACAGGCGGGAATGGGACTAAGTACTACAATGCCGACAAATCCTCTGCGCATAACTGGGATGTAGATACCGAATCCGGTACTACCCTCTACGCCTATTTCAAGAAAGCGGAGATTACGGAAATCACGCTGAATGCAACGGCATTTGAACCGGTAGAAGCGGGAGGTGAAGGATATGTAGTCGCTAATCCGACGATTGACCCGACTCCGGTGGCTCCGACACAGATATGCTGGGAATTGTTGTACGACAATGACAACCCTGTTCCCGGTCATGATGTAATCGACGACCATGACGGAGATCATCCGAATCGTGTTAAGTTTTCTATTGCAGGCTTAGCAGCTGGTGGATATAAAGTTCGGGCGACTCTGCACACGGGTTCCGGCGCTTGTGGTTCCGGAACTACTTTGAGTGTTCAAGAGGCATCCTTCACTATTGCAAGTGATTTCACCGTTACTATCCTGTACAAGTGCGGCGATGCTACCATTAAATCTTCCACTACGAACCCAGGAAAAGCGTTAGAAGGAACTTCTATCACAGCACCTGATATTATCGGCTATACCTTCTCTAAGTGGAAAGCAGGCGACGGTGTAACGATTGATGGCGCCGACGGCAGTGGAGAGAAAGCAGCTGCCACAATCACTTATACGGCGAACTACAACGGTACCCTTACGGCTGTTTATACGAAGAAGAATATGATTTACTTCTACAACACCGTGGGATGGAGCGATGTATGGGTTTATTTCTATACGTCAGATAAATATTGGGCAGACGACTATGGTACCGGAGCGTACAAAGGTAAAGAGTTTGAATCCAACAAACAATTCTGGGATATGCACTATGGTCAGATGACCCAAATAGAAGGAACTAACATTTGGTACTTTGATTATACCGCAAAAGGTTGGGACGGATGGCCTAATATCGCTTTCGCTAATATGAACAAAGCAAATAGCGGAGAGGACAACACCAGCGATAATGATAAAGCCTTCTTCAGTAACACCACCTCAAATCCTATCCAAGTTATTCGCCGCGGAGATCACAAAACCACTCTGCCTATGTTTGTGCCATTAACTGGACAGACAAAACAGAAAAAGAATAATAACAAAGCAGAGTATCTAAGCGACGGTTACTGGATGAACTATCCGGATAATACAGGTTATACGCTAAAAATCTACAGCAGTCAGGATGCTACAACGCCCATTAAAACCATCCGTTTCCCGTTCAGCGAGAATCTAACGATGCCGTTGAAATTGAATGTTGAATTCAACTCTGCTGCAGCGCTCTATTATTATACCATTTATCGCGAAGATGGTACTGTACTGAGTGCAGATTACGGTATGAACACGAACTACCATTCTGATGTTCGGTTGAATAATAGCAGCAAGAAGATTTCGCTAAAAACAACTGCTCCGGGTATATATACCTACACGTTGGTTTATAAGAACACCCCCGCTACAGACTATTACATCAGTGTAGACTATCCTATCGGGAAAGATGACTACCGTGTATGGTATTCGGACAACGCTAAGTGGTCGCAAAGTTCTGCACACGCAGCAGGTTGGTATCACCCATCGGACGTCATTCGTAAGAATACAGATGCAGAAGTAACACAATACGACACCGTTTCCTTCTTCGTTGCAAAGGGAGAAGGCATCACTACTTCAATGAAGTTCCAGTATGCAAGTGCTGTTGGAGAAGATGGAAAGATAACTTGGGCTGATGTTGCAAGCGGTGGAATTACAATCCCAAGTAGTGTTGTAACTAAGCCGGGTGTATATAATTTCATTATCAAGCAAGAGGGGACTGCTAAGCCCGAAGTGGAGAAAGTAGAGCCTTATACCGGCAACTATTATATCCGCACGGATAATGCAGGTAATACCAAGTGGGACTATTTCCGTTCACGAGATCACCAGATGGTTTATACCGAGTTCTCGAGTAATCGTGAGACAAACACCTTTGGTGAACTGTATACCCACTATTTCACCAGTTGGTGCGAAAGAGGAACTAACATCAAGTTCTGTATCGCCAATGACTATAGTTCATGTATCTCTGATACCTTAGCACAAGATGTTGGCAATCCGTTTGGTAACACAAATGATGGAGGAACACTAAACTCGGATGGTTCCGCAACAGCTCTTAACGACAGATATAGTGCGAACGTACGTTTCATGTACAATGAGACGACCAATAAGATCAGTCGCGCCTATGTAGGTTCTTCTACCAATAGGGCTCGTAAGTTCCTGGTTTTGAAAGCTGATGATACCATAGAAGGAGAAGACGAAGAAGCAATAAGCGAACAAGGTATCACCAATGGTGTAATTCTGCTAGATAAGCAAAACTGGATGTATGAAGAGATACTTTACATTATTCCGGGAACTAAATTTAAACTCTTCGCTTGTTATGCAGAGGAAACTCCTTCGGAATCCGGGGCACAATATTTCCGCGGAGAATATGAAGCCACTAATAATCCCATCCCATTTGGTGACACAAAATCAGTGGTGCTTATCGGAGGATCAGGTTCTAAGCAAAAGGCCCGTATCATCTACGACTTCAAGACCAACCGTCTGATGACTGCTTGGATTCCTTCCGGAGGAGCCGTAGTGGGAGAATTAGAAATCAATGCCGATGTATTGGTAGAGCGTGAACATCAGGAGCCGGCGCAATATATCACGTTCCAAAAAGATGGTAGTGGTAATGATGGCGAACTCACAGGAGTAAAGACAGTCTATGGCGCGATGAAGTTCAATCGTTGGATTCTCAATAACCGTCAAAACTCGTCTGATGACGATCCGAATCACGGAAAGACAGCCGAGCAGATAGCTACCCATCACGCTCCATTACCGGTAGGACAACAGAAGTCTATCTACGAGCGTTCGCTGTACTTCATCTCCTTCCCGTTCGATGTCAACGCAAGCGAGATCTTCGGTTTCGGACATTACTGGGATGAGTGGTATCTGGAGTACTACGATGGTCTTAACCGTGCAAAGAATGGTTACTGGGAGGATTCGCCACCTAACTGGAAATATGTCACTCCGTCTATGCTGAATAACTTTGTGCTGAAGGCCAACGAAGGATATATCTTAGGTCTTGATCTGGACTTCATGAAAGCAGATAACTTCGACTTCTGGTCAAACGGCATCTCGACCGTCGAGCTCTTCTTCCCGTCCAAGACAACGCAGGAGACGCTGAAGCAGACCAACTGCACTATTCCGGCGTTGAGTGCCATAGAGGGCGATCCTTATCGGTGTACGATCAACCGCGGTACTACGGAAGGCGACCGTCGTGTGAAAGACAGTTACTGGCGTTGTCTGGGTGTTCCGAGCTTCAACATCTACAACACCTCGCTGAAAGACGCGAGCGGAACCGCTATCACATGGCAACCGGATGGTGATGAACTGCCATTCATCTACGCTTGGAACAAGGCGGATAACACACTGACACCTAAATCGACGAGTACCTTCACATTCCTGCCGATGCATGCATACCTCGTGCAGAACGGAGGTGAGATTCGTTGGGAGAATGTCAGTGCGAAACCTGCTTCGCCAATCGTAGCACGCCGTGTGAACGAGCAACCGGCAACGGAATACGAATGGCGTCTCGCGCTGACAAGCGATTCTGTCCTGATTGACCAGACATATGTCAAGATGTCGAACATCGAGCAAGTAACCGACACCTTCGACTTCAATCAAGACATGATCAAAGAGTTCAATGCATACCGCAGCGATATCTACACCTATATCGGTTATGAGCGGGTAGCTGCAAACAGCATGCCGCTGCAGACCGAGCAGACAACCGTCATTCCGGTCGGCGTGAAGATCAAGGACGCCGGCGACTACACCTTCGCAATGCCGGATGGCACCAACGGCGTAGGCGTCACACTCGTCGATACCCAGACCGGTGTTCGCACGAATCTCGGACTGATGGATTATACGGTGACGCTGACAGCCGGATCGTTCAACCAGCGATTCGTCCTGGAGATTTCGCCGATCATGCAGACTCCGACGGACATCGAAGAGGTTACGGGTGACGAGGTTACGGGAGTACGCAAAGTGCTCATCGACCAGAAGATGTACATCATCAAAGATGGTAAGGTTTACGACGCTCGCGGAGCGAAAGTGAAATAACGCAATGAGTAAAGTGAATGTTTAACTTGAAAAAAACAACGAAACTATGAAACACAAACTTTATATCATCGCATTATTGAGCCTCATGAGCTTCGCAGCGTACGCTGCCTCCAACACGCAGGCGCAGGAATGGAAATCCACCGCGCCGATGAGGATGTCCGGTAGCGCTTATTCACCGCAAGTAACCGAAGTGGGCGCCGCCTGCGCAGCCAGCGCGGCGGCATCCACCGAAGCCTCTTCGCCTAACAAAGCACCCGGTGGACCGCGCAAGGAAAAGATCTTAGGTCCGGATTCGGATTATGGTCACGAATCTCCGATCGGCGATGCCCTTCTGCCGTTGTTGCTGATGGCAGCAGCCTTCGCCGCAGTAGTAGCCATCCGCCGAAAACGCCCCACCGCTAAGCAATAAGGTGTCAACGAATCCGAAAAGAGGGTGTATCCAGCCGATACACTCTCTTTTTGTTTCTCCTATAGAATAGTTTGGAATACTGGTTTATCTATGTTTATGTCTTTTGAATGATTTAACTCGAAGAGTTGGGGGAATTGGTGGTAAAACTATCTAAAAATATATTTT
>DEHM01000015.1:50462-65640 GCA_002351925.1 Bacteroidales bacterium UBA2800 | reverse complement strand
TTTTAATCATTCAAAAGTGTTTTATATGTTTTTTTTCCATTAATAATTTTTTTTATCATACAAAATCTTGCATATTCAAAAATTTTGTAGTACTTTTGCAGCCGCAAAAGTTTGAAACATTATAGCACTATGCTTTTGAATATATTAAAATCGAAGATTCACCGTGTACAGGTGACCGAGGCGAACCTGGAGTATGTAGGTTCGATCACCATCGACGAGGCACTGATGGAAGCGGCGAATATCTATGCCGGCGAACGCGTGCAGATAGTGGACAACACCAACGGCGCGCGGCTGGAGACATACGTGATAGCAGGACGTCGCGGCTCCGGATGCATCTGCATCAACGGCGCTGCGGCGCACCTGGTCGGCGTAGGCGATACGGTCATCATCATGGCCTATGCCCTCATGTCGCCCGAAGAAGCCAAGACCTTTAAGCCCGCCATCGTCTTCCCCGTAAACAATAAACTAGAGCTCTAGAACTCTAGAAATCTAGATATCTAGATATTATGAAATTCTTCGAGTTACATAGCGAGGCGAAGGGCGTGGGGCCGAGGGCGGGAGTGATACATACCGACCACGGCGACATCCTCACGCCTATCTTCATGCCGGTTGGCACAGCCGGAACCGTAAAGGGTGTGCAACGCAAGGAACTGGAGAACGACATCAAGGCGCAGATCATCCTGGGCAACACCTACCACCTCTTCCTGCGCCCCGGCACAGAGATTCTGCGCCAAGCCGGCGGACTCCATCGCTTCGAAGGCTGGACACGGCCCATACTGACCGACTCAGGCGGCTTCCAGGTCTTCAGCCTGACCGATATCCGTAAGATGACGGAAGAGGGCGTGCGGTTCTCGAGCCACATAGACGGCCGTAAGCTGCTCTTCACGCCGGAGAACGTGATGGACATCCAGCGCGAGATAGGCGCCGACATCATGATGGCCTTCGACGAGTGCTGTCCCGGCACAGCCGACAAGCGCTACGCCAAAGACTCGATGGAGCGTACCCACCGCTGGCTCGACCGCTGCATCGCGCAGTTTGACGACACAGCAGACCTCTACGGTTACAAACAACACCTCTTCCCCATCGTGCAAGGTTGCACCTATACCGACTTGCGTCAGGACGCCGCCAAACGGCTTCGCGACCTCGACCGCGACGGCTACGCCATAGGCGGACTGGCCGTAGGCGAGCCTACAGAGGTGATGTACGAGATGATAGAGGTATGCAACGACCTGCTGCCGCAAGACAAACCGCGTTACCTGATGGGCGTCGGCACGCCGTGGAACATACTGGAGGCCATAGAACGCGGCGTAGACATGTTCGACTGCGTCATGCCGACGCGTAACGGCCGAAACGGCATGATCTTCACCTGGCAGGGCGTGATGAACCTCAGGAACAAGAAATGGGAAGACGACTTCACGGAACTCGACCCCTGCGGCACCAGCTATGTCGACCACGCGTATACGCGGGCGTACGTTCGTCATTTGATACACGCGCAAGAGATGCTCGGGCTGGAAGTGCTGTCGATCCACAACCTGGCGTTCTATCTCGACCTCGTCACCCAGGCGCGGCAACACATCCTCGACGGCGACTACAGCGCCTGGAAAGCCGGCGTCATGCCCGCGCTCATGCAGAGACTCTAGAAATCTAGAAAAATAGAACTCTAGAACACTAGGAATGAAACGCCTCGACTGGTATATTATCAAGAAGTTTTTGGGCACGTTCTTTTTCTCGATCGTGCTCATTCTTTCCATCGCCATCGTCTTCGACCTCACGGAGAAGATTGACGACTTCTTTGAGAACCAAGTGCCACTGCGGGAAATCATCTGGGACTACTATATCCCCTTCCTGCCCTACTACATGAACATGTTCAGCTCGCTGTTCATCTTCATCTCCGTGATTTTCTTTACCAGCAAGATGGCCGGCAACAGCGAGATTATCGCCATACAGGCTGCTGGAATGAGCTACCACCGGCTGATGGTGCCCTACGCCATCTCGGCAACCATTCTGTTTGTCCTGGCCGTAGTGCTGGGCGGCTGGGTCATACCGCGCACGTCGGAACGAATGCTCAGCTTTACCGACCGCTACGTAGAACATTTCACCAAAGAGAATGCCCGTAACATCCAGATGGAAGTGGAACCCGGCTGTATCCTCTATATCGAGTCGTTTCAGCACCGCTCGGGTATCGGCTACCGCTGCTCGATAGAGCGTTTTGAGGGAAAAACGCTTGTCATGCGTACCACGGCCGACCGTATCTACTACGACTCGCTGGAGTGCTGGCACCTGGACAACTATACCCAACGTACGTTCTCCGGCATGCACGAGACGCTGGAACGCGGACAGCGCAAGGATATCACGATGCCCGTCATCCCCGACGAACTCTTCATCACCGCGCAACATGCGCAACAGATGACGACACCCGAGCTCAGACACTACATCCAGCGGCAACGCGAACGCGGCAGCGGCAACGTGAAGGCCTTCGAAGTAGAATGGCACAAACGCTGGGCAAACCCGCTGGGCGCGTTTATCCTGACCCTGCTGGGTGTGACGATGTCGAGCCGGCGCGTACGCGGCGGTATGGGAAAAAACCTGGGTATAGGTATCGTCCTGACGGCACTCTATATCCTCTTCTCGACGGTAAGTACCACTTTCTCCGTGAACAACGTGATGTCGCCGTTCATGGCCGCATGGCTACCCAATATCGTATTTCTGACGATATCCGTGCCGCTCTACATTCGGGCTTCGCGTTAAACCGTTAAGCTGTTAAGCCGTTAAACGGTCACAAAAAAAGAGCCCCGGAGGACTCTTTTTCGCTATTTAGCGCAGTTCAATGCGTCGTGTAAGCGTTTGACCGTCGACGGTTGCGCAGAGGCGGTAAGTACCGCGATTGAGCTCAAACTCCGCCAAGTTGCCTTTTTCTTGTTGCAGCAGTTTACCTTGTTTTGTATAGATTCTGGCTTCCTCCATCCGACTGGATGTTACCACCAGTGTGTTTTCGCGGAAGCGAACAGTAAGATTTTCATTGCTTTTTGCGGCGTCCGCGAAAGTAAAACCTGCCATCAGGCAGCAAAAGGTCATTAGATAACTAACTTTCATTAAATACTCTTTCATAGTTAGCTCCTTTCTTTTTTTTAATGACTAATACCGTTTTTCGTTCGCGCCAATGCGTGGGCATCCCGCGTGTTTCCGCGTACCTTGAGAGCAGGCGTCATCGAAAAACGGTGCAAAATTACTGCCTTTCCGCGAGACGTGCAAATATTCATACCAAAAAGTGATATTTTTCCACAAATTGCCGAATCGAGTTTACAAATTATCATCTAACCACCAAATCTGCTGACATATTGTCAAACCGAATTAGCAAAACCCATATGACAAAATAGAAAAAAATGCGCGCGCGCTTGCGTATATGCGAAAAAAGTAGTAACTTTGCGCCCGATTTATTTTGGCATATTATGCAAAACATCAGAAACATAGCAATTATTGCGCATGTCGACCACGGCAAAACGACCCTGGTGGACAAGATGCTATACACGGCGCACCTGTTCCGCGAGAACGAGAACAAGGGCGAGTTGATTCTGGATAACAACGATCTGGAGCGCGAGCGCGGTATCACTATCCTCGCGAAGAATGTGGCGATTGAGTACAAAGGTACAAAAATCAACATCATCGACACTCCGGGGCACGCCGATTTCGGCGGTGAAGTGGAGCGCGTGCTGAACATGGCCGATGGCGTGCTGCTGCTGGTGGACGCCTTCGAAGGCGCGATGCCGCAGACCCGCTTTGTGCTGCAGAAAGCGCTCGAGATAGGCCTGAAGCCCATCGTAGTCATCAACAAAGTGGACAAACTCAACTGCCGTCCCGACGAGGTACAAGAAGAGGTATTCGACCTGATGTGCAACCTCAATGCAACAGACGACCAACTCGATTTCCAGACCTTGTACGGCTCGGCTAAGCAAGGCTGGATGAGTACCGACTGGCGCAAGCCGAAGACCGACCTCACCGACCTCATGGACGCCATCATCGAGTATATCCCCGCGCCGGAAGAGAATCCCGGCACGCCGCAGATGCTGATAACTTCGCTCGACTACAACTCGTACGTAGGCCGTATCGCCATCGGACGTGTACACCGCGGTGAGTTCAAGGACGGACAGGCCGTGACGCTCGCCAAGAAAGACGGCACGATGATCAAGACCAAGATCAAAGAGTTGCATACTTTCTCGGGTATGGGTCACGTGAAGACCGACGTAGTGAAGAACGGCGACATCTGCGCGATGATCGGTATCGACGGTTTTGAGATAGGCGACACCGTGTGCGACGCAGAAGCTCCCGAGGCACTGAAGCCGATAGCTATCGACGAGCCGACGATGAGTATGACCTTCTGCATCAACGACAGTCCTTTCTTTGGTCAAGACGGAAAGTTCGTGACGAGCCGCCATATCCAGGACCGACTGAACAAAGAGCTGGAGAAAAACCTGGCGCTGCGCGTAGAGAAAGGTGCGGAAGAGAGCAGTTGGCGCGTCTATGGCCGCGGTGTGCTGCACTTGTCGGTGCTCATCGAGACCATGCGTCGCGAGGGCTACGAGCTGCAAGTGGGTCAACCGCAAGTGATCATCAAGGAAATCAACGGCGTCAAGTGCGAGCCGGTAGAGAGTCTGACGGTGAACACGCCGGAGGAGTGCTCGGGCAAGATCATCGAGTTCGTCTCTACCCACAAAGGCGAGATGACGAAGATGGAGATGGTCAACGACCGCGTCCATCTGGAGTTCACCATCCCGAGCCGCGGTATCATGGGTATGCGTACCTATGTGATGAACGTCTCGGCCGGTGAGGCTATCATGGCGCACCGCTTCCTGGAGTACCAACCGTGGAAAGGCGAGATAGTGAAACGCACCAATGGTTCGTTGATCGCCATGGAAGCCGGAACGGCTTATGCCTATGCCTTGGACAAACTGCAGGACCGCGGAAAATTCTTCATTGACCCGCAAGAGGAGGTATATGCCGGCCAGGTGGTAGGCGAGAACGCGAAGGAAGGCGATATCGTCATCAACGTCACGAAGAGCAAGAAACTGACCAACATGCGTTCGAAGAGTGCAGACGACAAGGCTGTACTGCCGCCGCCTATCCGCATGAGTCTCGAGGAAGCGCTGGAGTATATCAAGGAGGATGAGTATGTAGAGGTAACGCCGCACGCGATGCGTATCCGCAAGATCATTCTCGACGAGTTGGAGCGCAAACGCGCAGGAAGAGCATAAAAAATAAAAATACTATATTATGAAAATTGAACAATCTGAATTGAAAGACCTGAAGGCTGTTGTGAAGCTGACGATTGAGCCGGCAGACTATCAGGAAGAAGTTGCCAAGCAACTGAAACAAGTGCGTCAGAAAGCACAGATGCCGGGCTTCCGTCCGGGAATGGTACCGGCAGGCTTGGTCAAAAAGATGTACGGTAAGGGAATCCTGGCCGACGTACTCAACAAACTGGTGGGTGAGCACCTGAACAAGCACATCGAGGACAACAAACTGCAGATCCTGGGTGAGCCGCTGCCGAACGACGCAGAGACCAAGAACATCGACCTCGACCACGAGGACACCTTCACCTTTGCATTCGACATCGCCGTAGCGCCGGAGTTTGACGCCAAACTGACCGCAAAGAACAAACTGCCCGAGTACACCATCGAGGCTACCGACGAGATGATCAACAAGCAGATTGAGGCCTACACCAACCGTTTTGGCGAGTACATCCCCGAGGACAAAGAGAAGGGTACGAAAGCCGAAGTGAAGCCCTGCAAGGTAGACGCAGAGTTGTTTGCCAAGGTATATGGTCCGGACGCTCCGAAAGACGAGAAAGCTTTCCGCGCACGCGTGAAAGAGGACATCGTTCGCAGCCTGGGCGAGGAGAGCAAATACCGTTTCGGTATTGATGCCAAAGCCGCTGTGCTGAAGAAGATGGAGAAGGTCGAGTTCCCCGAGGACTTCCTGAAACGCTGGGTACTCGCTACCAACGAGAAGATGACGCAGGAGGAACTGGACAAGGACTTCCCGAAGATGATCGAGGAACTGAAATGGCACCTGGCCAAAGACCAGTTGATGAAGGAATACAACATCAACGTGGAGAAAGACGAGGTAGAAGCCTTCGCAAAACGCATTGCCAAGATGCAGTTTATGCAATACGGTCTGATGAACATCGAGGAGGAGCACCTGACCAACTACGCTCAGGAGATGCTGAAGCAAGAGAATCAACTGCGCAGTATCGTTGAGCGCGTCGTAGAGGACAAGATCTTCGAGGCACTGAAGGGCGTAGCGAAGATTGAGCCGAAGACCGTAAGCCAAGAGGACTTCGACAAACTGTTTAAGTAAATGACACACATCCATTTTATAGCTATTGGTGGGGCGGCGATGCATAACCTGGCATTGGCCGTTGCCTCCAAAGCGGGGTACAAGGTAACGGGGTCGGACGATGAAATCTTCGACCCTGCTTTGTCTCACCTGCGTGACGCAGGGCTGCTGCCCGACGAACTGGGCTGGCACCCGGAGCGTATCACGCCGGACATCGATGCCATCATTCTGGGCATGCACGCCCGTGAGGATAATCCCGAACTGGTGCGGGCACGCGAGTTGGGCCTGAAGATCTACTCGTTCCCCGAGTATCTGTACGAGCAGACCAAGGACAAGATTCGCATCGTAGTAGGCGGCTCGCACGGCAAGACCACGACTACCTCGATGATACTGTATGTGCTCAACCGCCTCGGCATAGAAGCCGACTATATGGTGGGTGCACAGATAGAGGGCTTCGAGCGCATGGTGCGCCTCTCTGACACCGCCAAATATGCTGTGTTTGAGGGTGACGAGTACCTGACCAGTCCGCTGGACCTGCGCAGTAAGTTCCTCTGGTACCATCCGCACG
The DNA here is from genome assembly GCA_002351925.1 of Bacteroidales bacterium UBA2800. Taxonomy (GTDB): domain Bacteria; phylum Bacteroidota; class Bacteroidia; order Bacteroidales; family Paludibacteraceae; genus Colicola. The sequence goes on along the minus strand of DEHM01000015.1, from coordinate 58,739 downwards.
TGGCTATACTGACCGGCATTGCCTGGGACCACATCAATGTGTTCCCCACTTTCCCGGAATACGTAGAGACTTTCCGCAAGTTTGTGCATAGCATCGAGCCGAAAGGCAGTTTCATCTATTTCGAGGGAGACGAGAACCTCAGGATGCTGGCCGACGAGGCCAAGACATCTCGCAACCTCGACATCGCGGTGATTCCGTATCGCGAATACACGGGCGATGTGGCAATGCAGGTGTTCGGCAAGCACAACATGCAGAACCTGCAAGCCGCCATGCTGGCGTGCCACTGCATCGGCGTGGCGCCGGATGATTTCTATCGCGAGATAAGCAGCTTCACCGGCGCAAGCAACCGTCTGGAGAAGATCTGCGAGACAGAGACTAGCGTGGCCTACAAAGACTTCGCACATAGTCCCAGCAAACTGAAAGCTACCGTGAACGCCGTACGCGAACGCTATCCGGAGAAACGGTTGGTAGCCTGTATGGAGCTGCACACCTTCTCTTCGCTTATGGCAGATTTTCTGCCGCAATACAAGGGTTGCATGGCCGAAGCAGATGTGGCCTACGTGTATTTCAATCCGAAAGTGATTGAGCATAAACGACTGACTCCTATCACAAAAGAGGAGGTGCGTGACGCGTTTGGCACGAAAAATGTAGAGGTATTTACCGAGAGCGAGGCGTTACAGAAGCGTCTGAAGGGTTTAAGCTATAGTAACACGGCGCTACTCATGATGTCGAGCGGTACGTTCGATGGGATCGATGTAAAAGATTTCGCTAAAAAATTACTAGATATCTAGAACTCTAGAAATCTAGAAAACCAGATTTAATATGGATAAACAAGAGAAACGTGATTCGCTCTATATGCGCATGGCGCGGACATGGGCAGAAAACAGCTACTGCGTACGCCGTAAGGTAGGTGCGCTGCTCGTGAAAAACCAGATGATCATCTCCGACGGCTACAACGGTACTCCCTCGGGCTTTGAGAACATCTGCGAGGACGAGAACAACGTGTCGAAGCCCTATGTGCTCCACGCCGAAGCCAATGCGCTGACCAAGGTTGCGCGCTCGAACAACAGCAGCGATGGCGCTACCCTGTACGTGACAGCCAGCCCGTGTCTGGAGTGCTCCAAACTGATCATACAATCCGGCATCAAGCGTGTCGTCTATGGCGAAGAATACCGCATCATGGATGGCGTAGAGTTGCTGAAACGCGCAGGCATAGAGGTCGTCTTCCTGAACGACCAAAAAGCAGAATAACCGGAGTAATTAGAATTATTCAGATATGAAAAAGTATATCTTACCTACTCTGACCGTAGTGGTGATGGCGTTGGGCATCCTGATCGGAACCACACTCACCCAGAAGGCGAACGCCCAGCGTATCGTCTATCAGAACGGTCATCTGCAGTGGGAGTTGTCGAAAGTAGACCGCCTGCTGCAACTGATGTCGCAAGCCTATGTGGACAGTCTGAACATCGACAGCATCACCGACGAGGTGATGAGCGAGATGGTACAGAAACTCGATCCGCACAGTGCGTATATCCCCAAGGAGGACCTGGAGATGGTCAATTCAGAATTGGCCGGCTCGTTCTCGGGTATAGGTGTGCAGTTTACGATACAGCAGGACACCGTACGCATCGTAGCCGTCATTGCCGGCGGCCCGAGCGAAGGTGTGGGTGTGCTGGCGGGTGACAAACTCATCACCGTGGACGACAGTCTGTTTGTAGGTAAGAAAATCAACAACGAGAAGGTGATGCGTACGCTGCGTGGCGAAAAGGGTACGCGCGTCAAGATAGGCGTGCTGCGTGCCGGTTCACCCGACATGCTCTACTACACCATCACGCGTGGCGACATACCGGTCAACTCGGTGGATGCCAAGTTCACGATAGAGCCGGTAGGCAACCAGCAGACCAGCAGCAAGATTGGTTTTGTACGTGTCAACAAGTTCGGCGAGACCACCTATCGTGAGTTCCTCAATGCGCTGGCCGACCTCCGCAAACAGGGCGCTACGCGCTATATCATCGACCTCCGCGAGAACTCGGGTGGCTATATGGAGCAAGCTATCCGCATGGCCAATGAGTTTCTGAAGGGCGGTCAGATGATTGTCTATGCCGAAGGTCGCGCCTACCCGCGTTATGTAGCCAAGGCCGACGGTTCTGGTCGTTTTAAGAACACGCCGCTGGTGGTGCTGATTGACGATTTCTCGGCTTCGGCCAGCGAGATCTTCGCCGGCGCGATGCAGGATAACGACCGTGCTACGCTCGTCGGCCGCCGCTCGTTCGGCAAGGGACTGGTGCAACAGCAGATACCGTTTGACGACGGCAGTGCCGTACGTCTGACCGTAGCGCGCTACTACACGCCGAGCGGACGCTGCATTCAGAAACCCTATACGCTGGGCGACCAAGGCGATTACGATAAAGAACTGACCGAGCGCTTTGAGCACGGAGAGTTCTACTCCGCCGACTCGATTCACTTCAGCGACACGACGACCTATCGCACCAAGAGCGGCCGTATCGTCCATGGCGGAGGAGGTATCATGCCGGACGTGTTCGTGGGACGAGACACCACACTCAACACCCCGTGGTACAACAAATGCGTCAACCTGGCTTACACCTATCAGTTTGCGTATCAGTATACCGACAAGCACCGCAAGCAACTGAGCCAGTACAAAGACTGGCAGTCGCTGGAGAAACACCTGCTGAGTCAGAACCTGCTGCCGCAGTTTGTGGCTTTTGCCAAGGAGAAGGGTGTAGAACCCGACGAGGCACAGATAGCCAAGTCGAAACCGCTGATGAACCGACTGCTGAACGCCTATATCGTTCGCAACATTCTGGGGGACGACGGTTTCTTCCCGCTTTTTGAGCGCGACGACGAGATCACCAAGAAAGCCGTCGAGATTCTCTCAAAATAAAGATTAGAGTTTAGTGATTAGAGAAAATCAGGCAGCCTTGCAGGGCTGCCTGATCGTTTTCTTAGAGGGCTTTGAGAATAGCTTCTACATAGCGGTAGGTCTTGGCCACCGTAGCTATCTCTACGCGCTCGTCGGGTGAATGCGGGTGCTTGATAGTCGGACCAAAAGCAATCATCTCCATTCCCGGATACTTACTGCCGATGATACCGCATTCCAGTCCGGCGTGGATGATGACGACACGTGCGTCCTCGCCGAACTCACGTTTGTAGGTCTCCACCATCTTCTGCTGCAACGTGCTCTGGAAATTCGGTTGCCATCCGGGATAACCACCGGTGAACACCACTTCTGCGCCGGCCAGCGAGAAAGCCGACTGGATAATCGACTGCAGTTCCTCCTTGCGGCTCTCTACCGACGAACGGGTCAGACAGAAACAGGTCACCTTACCCTCTTCGGTCTTCACCATAGCGAGGTTGTTGCTGGTCTCCACTACGTCCGGGCGCTCGGGAATCATGCGATAGACGCCGTGAGGACAGAGCGTGAGGGCGTGGATGAGGCAGTCTTGTATCTCCTCGGGCATCTCCGTCTTGGGACACTCCACCTCGGTCGCCTTGAGCGATATACCGTCGTCTACACCGGCGAACTCGCGCAGGTAGAGGTCTTCGTAGCCGTCAATCATATCCTGTACGTCCTGATAGCTCTCTGTCGGGATGGTGATGACTGCCGATGCCTCACGCGGGATAGCATTGCGCAGACTACCGCCGTCGATAGAAGCCAGACGTGCCTCGTAGTTGGCTACCGCATCTTTGAGTACGCGCACCAGCAACTTGATGGCATTAGCGCGCTGCAGATGGATGTCGCAACCCGAGTGACCGCCCTTCAGTCCCTTCAGCTCGATACGGAGGGCTATATCGCCTTCTTCGGTCTCTACAGGCTGGTAGGCAAAGGTAGCCGTAGTGTCGATACCACCGGCGCAACCTACGCACAACTCACCCTCATCCTCGTTGTCGAGATTGAGCAGATATTTGCCCCGGATCCATCCGCCTTTCAGATCGTTGGCGCCATACATACCGGTCTCTTCGTCGATGGTGAAGAGTGCCTCCAGCGGCGGGTGAACGACGTTCTTGTCGGCCAAGATAGCCATCGCGATAGCGGCACCTATACCGTCGTCGGCACCCAGGGTCGTACCGTTGGCCGTTACCCACTGTCCGTTATCCTCGATATAAGCCTCGATCGGATCTTTCTCGAAGTCGAACACTTTGTCACCATTCTTCTGCGGCACCATGTCCATGTGTGCCTGGAGGATCACACCCGGATGGTTCTCCATGCCGGCCGAAGCCGGCTTGCGGATAAGCACATTGCCTATCTCGTCTTGCAGGGTCTCCAGACCAAGGGACTTACCGTAATTGACAAAAAAGTCCGCAATTTGTTTGCGTTTACCGCTCGGACGCGGTATCTGCGTGAGTTGGTAGAAACTCTCCCACACAGCTTTGGGTTCCAGATTTCGCATAACGTATGTTGTTTAGTTAGTTTGGTTTACTCGTCTATCGTCACCTCGCCGCAGAGGTTGGTCTGCAGCAGTTTTTTCACCTGTTCGGGGTCATCGGGATACTCTCCGAGCAGATACATCATCTTGGTGAGCAGTGCCTCGGTCGTGACGTCGTAGCCGGATATCACGCCGGCACGCATTAGGTTGAGCGATACGGCATAGAGGCCCATCTCTACCGAACCGGTGTTACACTGGGTCTTATTGACGATGATGATGCCGTTGTCCACCGCCTTCTTGAGCTCGCGGTAGAGCCATTGTGCCGTAGGCGCATTACCTGCTCCGAAAGTCTCCAGCACCACGGCTTTCAGTCCGCGTATACGCAGCACCGCCCGCACCGTAGCCGGTTGGATACCGGGGAAGAGCTTGAGCACCGCCACGTTGACATCGTAGGCCGTGTGGAGCTTGAGCGGCAGGCGCGAATCGCTATAGTGCACCAGGTGCGGCTGATAGGTGATATGGACGCCGGCTTTGGCTAAGGCCGGGTAGTTGTAGCTATTGAAGGCCGAGAAATGCTCGGCATTACGTTTCGTAGTACGGTTGGCACGGAAGAGACGGTCCTCAAAATAGATGGTCACCTCGGGCACGATAGCATTGCCCTCCTCGTCCTTGGCGGCAGCTATCTCGATAGCCGTCAGCAGGTTTTCCTTCGCGTCCGAACGGAGTACACCAACCGGCAACTGGCTACCGGTGAAGACCACAGGTTTGCCCAGGTTCTCCAGCATAAACGAGAGTGCTGAAGCCGAATAGGACATCGTGTCGGTACCATGGAGAATGACAAAACCGTCGTAGTCGTCGTAGCGGTCGTACACCATCTGCGCCATCTGCGCCCAACTCTTCGGATCGACATCCGAGGAGTCCAACAGAGGATCGAAAGCGGAGATATCTACACGTATATCCCCTCCGGAGAGCTCGGGCATATACGCCTTGAAGGTCTCTATGTCGGCCGGAACGAGTGCTCCGGATACGCGGTCGCGCACCATGGTGATAGTGCCGCCGGTGGATATCAACAATACCTTACTCATCGTGTTTTTCGTGTTTGACGCATCTTTACGACTGCAAAGATACTATAAAATTTGCATATATGCAAAAAAAGTTGTACTTTTGCACAAAATTTTTCAGAAAGTGACGACCAAACTCCTCATTATCGACAGCGATATCAGCCTTTCTATCGTGCTGTGCGACTACCTGGCCAGCCGTGGATACAAGGCGCAGCATGTGGCGCAAGCACGCGAGGCCTTCGTCCAACTCGACCAGTCGCACTACGACATGGTACTGATGGAGATGCAGAACGTAGGTATGAACGGCTATGAGTTGCTGCGCGAGATACGCCATCGTTATGCGCAGTTGCCCATCATCGTGCTCACGACCCGCAGCGAGCGAGAGGCGCAGATGAAGGCGTTCCAGTTGGGCTGCGACGACTACCAACTTAAGCCCTTCTCGATGGACTTGCTCATCTGTCGCATAGAGGCTATCCTGCGCCGTGTGCGCCGCGACGAAGAGAACAAACAGCGCGTCTTCGAACTGGACGGACACATCTTCGATGCCGTCCACCAGATCTTTGACGGTCAGCATCTGTCCGGCCGTGAAAGTGAGCTGCTGCTGATGCTCTGTCGCCATCAGGACGAGATAGTCGATCGTCACCGTATCCTCGCTTCGCTCTGGAAAGAGGATAATGCGTTTACCTCCCGTTCGCTGGGGGTGTTCATCAACCACCTGCGTTCGTTCCTGCGCCCCATAGGCTATACCATCCTCGCCGTTCGCGGCAAGGGGTATAAACTGGTCAGACAGGAGGAAGGACAGAAACGTTAATCGAAAATCTCCATTAGGATATCCAGCGAACGCGGCTCCTGCCAGTCGTCGATATGCTCAGAGAAATACATGCAGAGGCTGCGTAGCTGATGCTGTCGCGCTGCGCGTGTAAGAGGGGTTGCGTATAGTTCCGGATGCTCGGCCGGGTCAATCGCAAAGCCCAGTTTCTCCGCCAGTCCTACCATGAACTGCAGATGACTATTCTGCGGTTCGTTGGTCTCATCCAGCCGGCGCACCACGTCGCATATATAGTCAAACATCGGCTCATCGGCCATCGGATGACGCAGGGTGAGCGACAACACTTCGCTCATGAAGAGCGCGATAGACCGTTTGTAGGGGTCGACAGGAATAGTGCGCGGCACGAAAGCCAGTTGTGCCGTGCGGACAGACGACTCGTCGGTAGTCAGTTGCAGGAGAGAGAGAGGGGCATAAAGACCCGCCGCGTGCCGGCGTCCGAGTCCGTACACCTTATAAGTAACGCGCCCGCCTGTACGCGTGTAGGCGTAGAGGAGCTGGGCGCGGTCGTTCAGGGGGTGCAGCACCAGTGCTATGGCGTCAGTTGTGCTTAACATCCACCTTGTCAATCAGTTTGCCATCACTCATCCGGTAGGTCCGCAGACAAAGATAAGAAGCATGTACCGACAGCACCGCGTATACGGGTTCGTCGGTAGCGCACTCGCAGGCAATCCATTGTTGCGGCTGTTTGGGTTTGCCGGCCGTGTTGAGTACCACAAACGGCATACGACGCTGGTAGAGATGGTCATGACCGGCCAGCACCAGGTCGGCCTCACCTAAGGCATAACGGAACACCGCATAGATAAGCGGATAGAAACGCTTGTCCGCCGCAGGCAACACAGGATGGTGCATCATCACGACAACGAAACGTCCTTCGGCCGTATACATCGCCTCACGCAACCAGGTCAGCGCGCGCGTCAGCCAAACTAGCCTGTCGAGCGGATTGGTATCCAGCACGATAAGCCGCATATGCGGATAATCCACATAGTAGCCGGGCTGTCCGAACGTCTCCCCCCATATCGGCGAGAGTTGCTTGCAGAGCCCTTTGCTGTACTCATGATTGCCGGGGCATGTCTGTACCGGCAATCGGCTCAGGCTACTCTCGCTCCACTCGCGCAACAGTAGTTGACGGTAATAGTCCTGACCGCGCTCCATCCAGTCGCCAGTCTGCAGTACCATCTCTGCACCTTGCACCCGCTTCGCCAGCGTGTCGTAGTCGGGCTGACGCAACTGACTGTGGATGTCGCCCAGCACTAGGATATGGAGTGTCTCTGGAGAGAGGGTATCCTGCCAGCCACGGTCCGTAGCCACGAAGCCAGGCACCGTGTCGTCGGCGAATGAAGGAAAGACAAAAGTTTGTCTGTCTCCCGTCCATCGCGGCTCGTCCGGCATGCCGAACCACGCCTGCCAGCGGACGATACATACAGTGATGATCGCCGCCGGCAAGAGTAGCCATGCTATTATCCTCAGCGCCCTACGCATCAGAAGGGCAGATCGCTCGTACCGTCACCGGCCGAAGCGTCGAAAGGATCCACAGGAGCCTGTTCTACAGGAGCGGGTGCGGGCTGCGCAGGAGCTGCCGGTTGAGCCGGAGCAGCCGGAGTGGCAGCAGCTTGTGTCATGTCACCCTGCTGGATACGCCATGCACGGATAGAGGTGTACCAACGGCCGTTGAACTCACGGCTCTCGATATCGAAACTAACCGTTACCAACTGGTCGATGTCACAGGGGTTCTGCTTGATACGCTCCTCGCCGAACACCTCAAAATGCACCTTACGGGGATACTGATCCAGGGTCTCCAGCACGTACGGCTGTACCTTCCAGGGATTGCCATTGCGGCCTACGCCCTCTTGGGCGGGCAGCACTTGTATAATCTTACCTACTACGTCCATAATTATTCACCTTTAATTGCTGCTACACCCGGAAGCACCTTACCCTCGATTGCCTCGAGCAGGGCACCACCACCGGTAGAGATATACGAAACCTTGTCTGCCAGACCGAACTT
>DEHM01000015.1:40561-50326 GCA_002351925.1 Bacteroidales bacterium UBA2800 | reverse complement strand
CCTGCAGGACCGTTCCAGAGGATCGTCTTGCAGCCCTTGATAGCATTAGCGAAGTTCTTCTGTGCCTCAGGACCGGCATCCAGACCTTCCCAGCCCTCGGGAATAGCATTCGACGGGCACACCTTCTGGTTGGCGTCATTACTGAAGCTGTCAGCGCAGATAGCATCCGGAGCGAGTACCAACTCCACGCCGTTTTTCTTTGCCAACTCTTCTACGCCGAGTGCTACGTCAAGTTTGTCGAGCTCTACGATAGAGTTACCTATCTCGCCGCCGTGTGCCTTGGCAAAAGTGTAGGTCATACCGCCACAGAGAATCAGTTTGTCCACCTTGCCGAGCAGGTTCTCGATGATACCGATCTTCGAGCTCACCTTCGAACCACCCATGATGGCGATGAACGGACGCTTGATGTCGGACAATACGTTGTCCACAGCCTTCACCTCTTTCTCCATCAGGAAACCGAGCATCTTGTTGTCGGCATCGAAATAGTCAGCGATGACAGCCGTCGACGCATGTTTGCGGTGCGCGGTACCGAAGGCATCCATCACGTAGCAGTCGGCGTACGAAGCCAGCACCTTGGCAAACTCTTTCTGACGAGCTTTCATCTCCTTCTTAGCGGGCTCGTAAGCAGGATCTTCTTTGTCGATACCTACCGGCTTGCCTTCCTCTTCCGGATAGAAACGCAGGTTCTCCAAGAGCAGCACCTCGCCCGGTTTCAGGGCAGCCGCCTTGTCCTGTGCCTTTGCGCAGTCGTCAGCAAACTGAACAGGACGGCCGAGAGCAGCAGCCACAGCGTCTACAATCTGGCTCAGGCTGAACTTAGCCTGCACTTTGCCTTTCGGCTTACCCATGTGGCTCATGATGATGAGCGCACCACCCTCATCCAGGATGTGCTTCAACGTCGGCAGCGCACCACGGATACGGGTGTCGTCAGTAATCTTACCATTCTCGTCCAGTGGCACATTGAAGTCCACACGTACAATCGCCTTCTTACCGGCGAATTTGTAATCTTTGATAGTCATAGCGTTAAAATATTTGGTTAGTTGATCTAGTTGTCATTAGTCATCCCAATCTATCGAATTGAGTTTGCCGCGATAGACATCGCTGTAGCAGTTGTCGGCATCTTGTCCGCCAAACAGGTATATCGCGTTGTCGCGGACGATAGCCGTCTGACGCTGCCGCGCCTGATAGGTATCCGGCAGGCGGTTCTTCAGCGTATCGGTCAGCGTCCAGGTTATTCCCTCGTCACGCGAGACGAGTATGTCACGCCCACGGTAGTTCATCTCGGCATCCACGCCGCCGAACATCATCAGCTGCTTGTTATACCATACCACAGCCACGCCTGCCAGGCTCTTGAAGGCCGGTCGGCCGACAGAGAACTCCTCCATGCGATACGTACCGTTGGGTCGCGGGTATTCGGTGTGCTCCATACTCCAGCGTGTGTTGAGCGCCGTGCCGTCGGCGGTGTAACCTCCCACGATCATCGCCCGCTTACGCAGACTGCTGCTCAGGAACTCCACCGCCGCGAAGTCACGCACCGGGAAACGGTTACCCGGACGCAACGCCGTAGTGTCCAGCCCGCCGTTACTCCAGTAGGCCAACTGATAGCCGTTGTTCTCCACCAGCGCCCAGGTGCGGTTGTCCCACTCCATTAGCATCGTCACCACCTCGTAGTCTACCGTGTTTGCTGTCCAGTTGAGCGCATCGGTCGAGAGATAGACGGTCGTGCCGTCCGCATAGAAGAGCGTGTCGCCGTTGCTTACTATCTGACGCACCTTGGTGCCGGCGGGAAGTCCGGAAGGTGTGCCCAGTTCGTTCCATGTGGCGCCGTCCGATGAACGATAGGCCGTCAGGACACCTCCGGCACTCTTAATCAGCACAAAATCGTACGCCTGCTCCAGCACTTGTTGTTCCGTCTCGCCGGCCGCATACACGGCTTCCGTCAGCCGGTTCCAATCGTACAAGTCGGGATCCATCTGGTGCACCGTTGGCACAATCTGATATACCTTGGTATTGATACCATCCTGCGAACGGATCGTCAGATAGATAGGCTGCTTGGTGAAATCCAGGGTGTCATAACCCGTCAGGATACACACCGTATCCGGCATTGTCAGATAGGCTGCACTGGGCGTGGCCGCAAAGGCAAAACGCGGTACTACGCTGTCCAGACGTGTGCCATACAGCATCGAGTCTCGGCCTGTCGTCACCAGTCCGGTGTCCAGCAGTTCCTGTACTGTGAACTTGGCCGCAGCCAGACCGGGTATACTATCGTTCTTGGCGAATGTGAATGCCGTCAACTGGGCTATCGACGACTTCACGGCGACATAGCCGGTACCTTCGCAGGCACTCAGAATCAGGGTTGTCATACCCAGGATTATGTAGTAAAAACGCTTCATTTGTTCAAATAATGTGTGCAAATTGACGAAAAGTTTGCGTATTTCGGAAAAAAGCAGTATCTTTGTCGTCGATTTTGCAAAACTCAGTATATCGATATGTTATTTGGTTCTCAAATTCATGATTTTATTGCGTGGTTGCCATGGGTGCGTGCCCGCCGCGAGCAATCCGCCATGCGTGCTATTGTTGAGCAGCGTCGCCGTATGATGACTGACGAGGAAGTGCAAGAGCAGTCTGCGCTCATCATTGCCCAACTCGAGCAGATGTCGGCTTTCCAGGAGGCTAAAACCGTCCTGCTCTACTACCCTATCCATCATGAGGTGGATCTGCGTCCGTTGCTCACCAAGTACGAGGGTCAAAAGACCTTCCTCTTTCCCGTTACCCATCGCCACTCGATGGAGGTCCGTCCGTATGACGGCGAGGATATGATGCGCAAGGGTCGTATGGGCGTTCCCGAACCGCAGACGGAGACCTACACAGGACATATCGACTTGATTCTGGTGCCCGGAGTGGTGTTCGACAACCATTGCCACCGTATCGGCCGCGGCGGAGGCTACTACGATAAGTATCTTGCCAAACATCCGCTGGCCAAAAAGATCGGTGTCTGCTATTCGTTCCAACTCAAGAAGCACGACATCCCCCATCTGTGGAACGACCACAAGATGGATCGTGTCATCACTCCTCAGAAGACCATTGGATAGTGGGTTGCATATCCCGTATCCGTTGTAGCTCTCGGTCGCCTTCGGCCGAGAGTTTCTTTTCTCCCTTGCGGTAGTAGTATATCAGGCCGTACAGCTTGCACTTCTGCAGGCGCGCGTACGGCAGTTCGTCCTTATAGTACGCTTCCACCAGATTCCAGATATTCAGGATGATGGCATCGGCCTCGGAGCGCAGTGCATTCAGGTCGCCCCGCACACGCGTAGTGTTCTGCTCGCGGAACTGGTGGCTCACCTGGTGTTCGCAGAAGATGTCGTAGTGCACCTTCACCTTGTTGATAGCCGGGTTGTAGATGGGGAAACCACCAGCGGCCACACGCTTCTGTTCGCCGTCAATAATCTTCTTGCCCCACTCCAGTATATTCTCCTCCGTAGCCAGTTCCGGCACCGTATGGTTCTGCGGATCCAGTCCGTAGAGCGACTTATGCTCCTTCTTGATCTCCCCGCGGATGACGGAGAGGTTGAGCACCTGGATAAAGTGGGAGATATACATACGTGCGTTCTGCACGATGTGGCGATACTGTTTGTTCGCACTCACCTTGCTGTTGTAGTTGTCTTTCGACTGCATCACGGCGTTCTCAAACTGCACCAGGAAACGCTGCGCCTCACTGAGCACTTTGTAGTTGAGCACCTGCTCCGTGAAGTCCGCTCCTTGGGCACGCTGTACTGCGTGCTGCAGGGCGTGCAGGCGAGCCAGGTCTGTGTTAGGTAATCGACGATAAGGCATAAAACTATTTCGATTTAATCATTTACGATGTACGATTTACTAATTTCTCTGCGAGTTGACGCAGTTGTTCGGTAGCGCTGTTCTGCGGCAGTCGCTCCAGTTGCTGCAAAGCCTCAGCCGTATGCTTCTCAATGGCGGCTTCTGCAGCCTCACGCACACCCAGACGGGTGTAGAGGGTTGTCACAGCCGCTATCTTCTCCCGGTCACGATCACTCACAAGCAACCACTGCTCCAGTTCGGCTTTGTCCTCTGCCGAAGCCGTAGCCAGCGCAGTCAGCAACAGATAGGTCTTCTTGTTACAACGTATATCCCCGCCAATGGCTTTGCCGAAGGTCTCGGGATCGCCGTACACATCCAGCAGGTCGTCCTGTATCTGGAAAGCCAGACCGATATGCCGACCGTATTCATACAGCGCCTCCTGCTCTTTCTCACCCGCACCGGCTATGTACGCACCCGTGCGCAACGCGTTAGCCAGCAGCACCGCGGTCTTCAGTTCAATCATCTTCAGGTAGTCGCTGATAGCCACCCGGTCGGCGTGTTCAAAATCCACATCCAGTTGCTGCCCCTCGCAGATACCCGTAGCCATCTCGTTAAACCAGCGCAAGACCAGCGCAAGCTTAGCGCCCGGCACACCCTCCAACAGGCGATAGGCCTCTATCAACATCTGGTCACCCGAGAGGATAGCCGTGTTGTCGTCCCATTTCACGTGCACCGTGGGTCGTCCTCGGCGTACCAACGCCCTGTCCATCACGTCGTCGTGCAACAAGGTGAAGTTGTGAAACACCTCGAGCGCCAAGGCCGCCGGCAACACTTCTTCCTCTTTGCCGCCGAAGATAGCCGCAGCCGTTAGTGCCAATACCGGGCGCAAACGCTTACCGCCGGACGCCAAGGCATAGGCAATCGGCTCGTACAGCCCTCGCGGCTCCTTATCCCATTGCAGGCTCTCTATCGCTTTGTTGATATCTGTCATGCGAACTTATTCTCAATAATGTCGGTCAGTACGTCTTTGATATCCAGCCCGGCGGCACGCACCTGCTGCGGGATAAAACTGGTCGGCGTCATGCCCGGCGTCGTGTTGACTTCCAGCAGGTTGATCTTCTCACCGGTGATGATCCAATCTACGCGGATGATACCCTGTGCACCGATGATGTCGTACAGCCGCAGCGTCTCCGCCTGTATCTTGTCGCGCAGCGCATCGGGGATACGTGCCGGAGTGATCTCATCCACCTGCCCTTTGTACTTGGCGTCGTAGTCGAAGAACTCATTGTGCGTCACCACCTCGGTGATCGGGAAAGCCACGGCTTTGTCCTTGGTCTTATACACGCCGCATGTCACTTCCGTACCCTGCATGAACGACTCGCATATCACCTCGTCACCCTCCTTGAACGCACGTTCGATAGCCGGATAGATATCCTCTACAGTCTTCACTTTCGTGCAACCGAAACTGCTGCCACCCACGTTGCTCTTGATGAAACACGGCAGGCCCAGCGTCTCGGCGATCTTCGGCGCATTCGGCCATCTCTGACCGGCACGCAACATCATGCTGTTGGCGATATGGAAACCGAAATACGACAGGTAGTGGTTGCAGGCGTACTTATTGAACGTCAGCGCCGCAGCCAGCACACCGCAACAGCTGTACGGCATACCGATCATATCCAGGTAGCCCTGCAGTATACCGTTCTCGCCCGGCGTACCGTGTATCGTGATATATGCGAAGTCGAACGTGTGCTTTGCGCCCGCACGCGTAAAAGAAAAATCATTCTTATCGATAGGCTCGCCCTCTTCGGTACGCCAATCCTTCCCGTTGAACACCACAATCGTGATGTCGTAACGCTCCTGGTCCATAAAGGATTTCAACCCCGCTGCCGACCGGAGCGACACCTCATGTTCGCTGCTGTCTCCTCCGGCGATGATAGCTATCTTACGTCTCATTTTTTCGCACATTTTGCAATTTGGGTGCAAATTTACTACAATTTTTTCATATACGCAAGATTTTTCAAAGAAAAATATAAAAAACGGCACAAGTCTTGTGTATGTCAAAAAAAATCAGTAATTTTGCGCCGCAAAATTTGTGAGTTATGAACAACATCCTCTGGGTGGACGACGAGATAGATCTGCTCCAACCCTATATCATCTACCTGAACGGCAAGGGCTATGAGGTCACTACCGCCAGCAACGGCCGCGATGCACTCGACATCGTCGAGCAGACCGTGCCTTCCATCGTTTTTCTCGATGAGAACATGCCGGGTCTCACTGGTCTGGAGACACTCCAGGAAATCAAGCGTATCCGGCCGGAAGTGCCTGTCGTCATGATCACCAAAAGCGAAGAAGAGCATATCATGGAGCAGGCTATCGGCGAAAAGATAGCCGACTACCTGATCAAGCCTGTCAACCCCAGCCAGATCCTGCTGTGTCTGAAGAAACATATCCACCAGCAGGCTATCCTGAGCGAACAGACCCAACAGAGCTACCGTCAGGAGTGGAGCGACATCGCCTATATGATTGACACAGCGGCCACTTTCCAGGAGTGGGCAGCCATCGAGCGCACACTGAGCCGCTGGGACATCGAACTGGAGAACAGCCCCATGCGGTCGATGATTGACGACCAGCGCACACAGGCCAATGCCGCCTTCGCCAAATGGATTGCCAAGAACTACGAGTCGATAGTTGACGGCCGGAAGACAAAAGACGGAAGTCTTCTCATGTCTCCGGACATCATGAAACATGCGGTATTTCCGCTGCTCGACCGGGGAGAGAAAGTGCTGCTCTGCGTCATCGACAACTTCCGTTATGACCAGTGGAAGACCATCCAACCGCTGCTCAGCGAGTGGTTCGCCATCCGCGAAGAGGAGCAGTATATGTCCATCCTTCCTACGGCCACTCAGTACGCACGCAACGCTATCTTCTCCGGACTACTCCCCCTGCAGATACAGCAGATGTACCCGCAATACTGGGTGGAAGAGGGCGACGAGGAGAGCAAGAACCAGTTTGAGAAAGAACTCGTCCAGACCCTGCTCGACCGCTATCGCCGGCGCGAGACATTCAGCTATTGGAAAGTCAACGAGAGCGACTATTGCGAACGCGTCATCCACCAGCTGCGCAGCGTCCAGACGCCGCTCAACATTGTCGTGCTCAACTTCATCGATATGTTGAGCCACTCGCGTACGGAGAGCCGTATGATGCGTGAGCTGGCCAACGACGAAGCCGCCTACCGCAGCCTCACGCTCAGCTGGTTCCGCCATTCGCCTACCTACGAGCTGCTCCGGCGAGCTGCCGAACTGGGCTACACCCTCGTGCTCACCACCGACCATGGTACCACGCGTGTCAAGAACGCCGTGCAGATCATTGCCGACAAGAACACCAACACCAATATTCGCTACAAAGTAGGCAAAGCGCTCAACTGCAGCTCCAAGAACGTCTTCGTCCTCGAGCGCCCCGAACGCACCGGACTGCCCTGCCCCAACGTCAGCAGCAGCTATGCTTTCTGCACCGGCAACGACTTCTTTGCCTACCCCAACCAGTTCAACTACTACGCCCAGTACTACCGCAACACTTTCCAGCACGGCGGTATCTCGCTCGAGGAAATGGTTATCCCCCTCGTCACACTCAGTCCCAAATCGTAAACCCACATGCTCCACCTACTCATAACAGCCATCACCGTCCTGACCTGGAACACCGCCCGTATGGACTATAAGCACAAGCCCGCCGACAACGAGGTCTTACAGTTCCTCCTGTCGCAAGAGGCCGATGTCATCTGTCTACAGGAGGTGGATGTGTACAAGGACGCCAAATATCTCACCCTGCAAGACGTGCGCAAGACGCTCGGCACCAAGTACCCCTATTCGTATATCGACTTCTCGGTCTACGACAAGCGGCACCAGTTCGGCACCATGGTTTGGTCGCGCTACCCGCTTATCCACAAGCAGAGTATCCACTACGAGACGGCCGGCAACCTCTCCAACCGTTGCGACATCGTCGTGGACAACGACACCTTCCGTATCATCAACAACCATCTGGAGTCCTACAAACTGGTCACCGCCGACCTGAATGATTTCGACCGAATAGAGGCCAAGTGGCGCAGGGCCATCCCGCTTCGCAATGCCCAGGCACGTGTCATCCGACGCGAGATAGAACAGAGTCCCTATCCCGTCATCGTACTGGGCGATTTCAACTCCGTGGCGCTCAGTTATGCCTATTGGCATATCAGCAGCGGACTCCACGACGCCTGGAACGAGACACACTATCCCTGGGAATGGGGTGCCACCTTCGAGACCATGGGTGTCGGTCTGCGTATCGACTATATCCTTTCCTCCGATCCGCTCCGCCCCACCGCCTGTTTCATACCCGCCACTTCCGCCTCCGACCATAAGCCCGTAGTGGCTACCCTCGAATGGAAAAAATAACCTGCTTACTCCTATGCGAACAAAAACACTTCTCCTCTGTCTCCTCATAGCCTGCACCGCCTGGGCACGCACCGACAGCTCTGACAGCACTGCCACAAACAAAGTCTACCGGGGTTTCTCGGGCGGTATGATGTTGCACGCCGGCTATCTGTCCGGACGCGACGGCAATGCACCTCGCACGACCGACGGACGGCTCTGTAGCCCGCAGGGTGCTACCTTCGGTATCGGAGGCGCCCTGCGTGTCAACCTCTGGAAACATCTGCGCGTGGGCGCCGAGGGCTACGTCAGCGAGATGCCGAGCGGCGCTACCGATTGCAACGACGTGCTCAAAGCCGGCAGTTATGTTCGTATGGGCTACGGAGGCGTGCTCGCCGACGCCTGCTGGCGGCTCAAGAAAATATGGCCGTACATAGGTGCCTCCATCGGTGGAGGGGCTATGAAAGGGCTCTATATCCTCGATGGGGACCAACATAGTTGGTCGCCCGACCCGAACAGCACCTTCCACAAGCAGGCATTTTTCTATGCCACGCCCTACGTGGGTCTCGACTATTGTATGACGCAAAAAGTGCATCTCACCTTCCGCATCGACTGGATGTTGGCCGTCCACAACAGCCGCTTGTGCCTGCCTACCGGACCGCGACTCTTCGTCGGATTTATGTTCTGCCACTGACGGAAAAAGAAAAAAAGGCCGCAACTCTTGCATATATCAGAAAAAAGCAGTAATTTTGCAGTCGCAAAATCTAACACACACAAATATGAGCAAAGCATTACTAATGATTCTGGACGGATGGGGCATTGGCCACCAAGACACGGCCGATGCCATCCATTGCACGTCTACGCCCCACTGGGACAAACTGTTGGCTACCTATCCTAACTCGCAACTGCAGGCCAGCGGCGAGAACGTAGGTCTGCCCGACGGACAGATGGGTAACTCCGAAGTAGGACACCTCAATATCGGTGCCGGACGAGTGGTCTATCAGGACCTCGTAAAGATCAATCGTGCCTGCAAAGACGGCAGTATCCTGGACAATCCTGAGATCAAAGCCGTCTTCTCCTATGCCAAGGAGCACGGCAAGAACATCCATTTCATGGGTCTGACCTCCGATGGTGGTGTCCACTCCAGCCTCGACCACCTCTTCTACCTCTGCGACATCGCCGCCAAATACGAGCTGCAGGGCCACACGTTTATCCACTGTTTCATGGACGGCCGCGATACCGACCCGCGTTCGGGTATCGGCTTCATCGACCAGCTCGAGGCCCACTGTGCCAAGTCGGCCGGCGAGATAGCCTCTATCATCGGTCGTTTCTATGCTATGGACCGCGACAAACGCTGGGAGCGCGTTAAGGTGGGCTACGACCTGCTGGTACACGGCCGTGGAGAGGCTTTCGAAAATATGCACGAAGCTATGGAGGCCAGCTATGCGGCCGAGGTCACCGATGAGTTTATCAAACCTATCGTCCACGTGCGCAACGGCCAACCGCTGGCTACTATCCAGGAGGGCGATGCCGTCATCTTCTTCAACTACCG
>DEHM01000015.1:28654-40526 GCA_002351925.1 Bacteroidales bacterium UBA2800 | reverse complement strand
CGCAACGACCGCGCCAAGGAGATCACCATCGCACTCACCCAGCAGAACATGCCGGAGCACGAGATGCAGACCATCCCCGGACTCCACTACTGCTGTATGACGCCCTACGACAGCTCCTTCACCGGACTCCACATCCTCTTCCCCAAAGAGAACGTAACCAACACGCTCGGCGAAGTGGTGAGCCGCCTCGGACTCAAGCAGCTGCGTATCGCCGAGACCGAGAAGTTCGCCCATGTCACCTTCTTCTTCAATGGTGGACGCGAGGCGGAGTTTGAGAACGAAGACCGTATCCTCATCCCCAGCCCAAAGGTGGCTACCTACGACCTGCAGCCGATGATGTCGGCACCCGAAGTCACCATCGCCCTGCGCGATGCGCTGAATAGTCAGAAATACGACTGCGTCATCCTCAACTACGCCAACGGCGACATGGTCGGCCATACCGGTGTCTACAACTCTATCCAGCAGGCCATCACCGCCATCGACATCTGCATCAACGAGACGGTAGAAGCTGCCCTGCGCAACGGCTACGAGATCATCATCATCGCCGACCACGGCAACTGCGACAACGCCATCAACGCCGACGGTACACCCAACACCGCCCACTCGCTCAACCCCGTGCCCTTCGTCTATATCAGTACGGACCACACGGACGCACGCGTGGAGAACGGTATCCTCGCCGACGTGGCGCCCTCTATCTGCCACATCCTTGGCATAGAGCAACCCGCCGAGATGACAGGACACTGTCTCATCAAAGACTAAACACAAAAAAAAGAGCGGCCCGAAAGGGTCGCTTCTTTTGTAAGGTCAATCGCGTGACCTTGATGGAGCAACAGAATTACTCAGCAATGGTGTCAACTACAACCTCCTCAACTACCTCAACGGTGTCCTGAGCGCAGGTGTCGTTTGCACAGCACTTGTTGCAGCACTTGTTGCCGCAGCTCATTGCAGCAAATGCAACAGCTACGATAAGAAGCATCTTTTTCATAATTCAATTAGTTTTTTTTGTGTTAATAAAGCCTTAATAACGTATCGATTTCATCTTTTTTGCGGAAATCGGCTGCAAAATTACTGCTTTTTTTGCACATATCCAAAAAAAATTGTAATTTTGCGCAATAAATTTTGCATTTTATGGACAAAAAAGCCAAAATCAACCAAAAAGGACTCCGTTTTATCGTCCTCAATATCGGTTTAGCCATCCTCCTCGGTCTTGCTATCCTGACCGGACTGATTCTGTGGCTCCAGGCCTACACCCAGCATGGCCAAGAAGTGGAAGTGGCCGATGTGGTCGGTCTCTCTACCGCCGAGGCCGAGATGTTGCTGCAGGGGCAGGGACTGCGTATGGTGGTGGTCGACTCCACCTATTCCGACAAAGTGCCTTTCGGCGCTATCGTCGACCAGGACCCCAAGCCGCATAGCCACGCTAAGAACGGACGGGCTATCTATATCACCATCAATGCCACCACCAAACGCCAGGTGGCCATGCCTAACCTCCAGGACCTCAGCTACCGCCAGGCCGAGACGACGCTGCGCGGACTCGGACTGCGCGTCGACGAGAACTACGAGTACCGCCCGTCCACCTATCGCGACCTCGTGCTCGATGTTAAGAGCGGCGGACGCAGTATCCGCCCGGGCGATAAACTGCCCGTAGGCACCAAGGTTAAACTGGTGGTGGGCTACGGCCCCGGTACCGAGCAGGTCACCGTGCCCGACGTGCTTGGCATGAATCTGCAGGAGGCACGCTTTGCCCTGCTGAGCAAAGGACTGACTATCGGCGCCGTGCAGTACGACGAGGAAGACCATACGCAGGCGCTCGTCTACCGACAGACACCTGCGCCCGGCACGCGACTCACCGAAGGGGAGACCGTCGCGCTCCGCCTCTCCGCCAACCCCGACAAGGTGGCTTCTCCCTATACTAAAGATGACCAAGACGAGTGGTTCTGACCCATGACCGACGACCAACTACAGATGACCAACAGTGTCGAGGACGACCTCCTCTGGGAACGCTGGCGATGCGAAGTGGATAGTGGACAGGGTAAGCAGCGTATCGACAAGTACCTGGCCGACCATATGACCAACACCAGCCGCAACCGTATCCAGACGGCTGCCGATGCCGGCAACGTGTGGGTCAACGGCAACCCCGTGGCCAGCAACTACCGCGTCAAACCCGGCGATGTCATCCAGGTACTGCTCGACCATGAGCCGCACGACTTTACCATCACCCCGGAGAACATACCCCTCTCTGTCGTCTACGAAGACGACGACCTGCTTGTCGTCAACAAACCCGCCGGACTCGTCGTCCATCCCGGGCACGGCAACTACGAGCACACCCTCCTCCACGCCCTCGCCTGGCATTTCACCCACTCACCACTAACCACTAACCACTCACCCATCGACATCAACGACCCCTCCATAGGCCTGGTCCACCGTATCGACAAAGACACTTCCGGCCTACTCCTCATCGCCAAGACACCCGAGGCGAAAGCCCATCTGGCCAAGCAGTTCTTCGACCATACCACCGAGCGCACCTATAACGCCCTCGTCTGGGGCACCTTCAGCGAAGAGAGCGGGACGATTGTGGGGGCCCTCGCGCGCGACAACCGCGACCGCACTATCTACCGCGTCTGGGACCCGGAGGAGTGCCCGCAGGCCAAAGAGGCTGTCACCCATTGGCGCGTGCTCGAGCGATTCCCCTATGTCACACTCGTCGAGTGCCGGCTCGAGACAGGACGCACCCACCAGATACGCGTTCACATGGCCCACATCGGCCACCCTCTCTTTGCCGACGAAAAGTACGGCGGATGCGAGATACGCAAGGGACTGCGCACCCAGAAATATCGTCAGTATATAGAAAACTGTTTCGCCCTCTGCCCGCGGCAGGTGCTCCATGCTAAGACACTCGGTTTCACCCACCCGCGCACCGGCGAACGGCTGTTCTTCGACAGCCCGTGGCCCGAAGATATCGCCGCACTCATCGCCAAATGGCGGGCTTACGAACCCAACACCTTACTCTGATTCTTGGGGAAGATACTCCTGTTTGATATTGGTCATGGCGCCGTAGAGCGAGTTCATGGCCTCCGGATTCATCGTCCGTATATGCGCCAGCAGCTCCTTGGCCGACTCACGCGACGTGACGTGCTCATAGGGGCACAGCTTCGGCGGCTTGGGCCAACCCTGCTCCTCTGCGTAACGCGCGATGTCTGCCTCGTCGATCAGGTACAGCGGACGGATAATCGTCAGCGGCATCTTTTCCATCTTCAGACGCGGAGGGATAGTGGCAAACGTACCCTGGTAGATCATGTTCATCAGGAGCGTCTGCGCCACGTCGTCACGATGGTGTCCCAGCGCAATCTTGTTGCAGCCCAGTTCCTGCGCCAGGTCAAAAAGCGCCTTGCGTCTGTACCAACTGCAGAGAAAACAGGGATTATTTATCTCCCTTCCCTTTACGGGTGAAGAGCTCTGCTCGATCGGACTGCCGATGGCCGTCCGTAGAACATTGGTGGGGGTAGGCCTCTCCCCTATCTCCGTATCACGAACGATAAGCGGCACCTTCACTGACGCGCAGAACGCCTCCAGCCACGACATATCCGCCTGGTAGTTACGCTCCTTCACGCGCACATGCACCGCCGTCACCCGGAAACGCGGCACGTATATCTGCGCACGGCGGCCCAACAGCTCCACGAGCGCCAGCGAGTCCTTGCCGCCACTCAGGCCCACCAGTATATGGTCGCCCTCTTCTATCAGCCCGTAACCCGCACACGCCTTGTGAAACAGACGCGTCAGACGTGCCGCCTGTTTGTCGCTCGCTGCCATCCTCCTTATCGCTTGCTCCGACGTATCAGCACCAGATACACCACCACGATCACCAGCAACATCACCGTGCTCACAAAGCGGAAACCCGATTCCGCCGTAGCGAACAGGTGCTCAAAACTCAGACTGTCGTTGGCCAGACACGTGAAGTCGTATACGGCCGAGAAAAGCGTCAGCACGGTCAGGAAGGTCAGAAACTTGTTCGTCCGCTCGTCCGCAGCCTGACGGCGTGTCTCCATCTCACGGCTGATCATCCGGTTCAGCTGCTCGTTGTCCTGCTGCGTCTTCATGCTACGCTCTATCGCCTCGTTGATGATGTTCGGCAGGAAGTTATACGACAGGTTCGGATAACTGTAGTTCTGCTCAAAACGACTCAGCAGCGACTCCAGCACCTCCACGTTCTCCGTGCGCTGACGGTAACGCAGGTTGATGCTGTAGAGGAACGCCTTGCGGAAGAGCTGGTAGATATACACACGCGCAAAATAGTCGTTCAGCCAACTCTGACGCACCCGCTCCGGCGTGTCTATCGACAGCAGCGTAAACGTGTCCAGCAGCGCCAAGCCTGTCCAGCCGTTGAAGACCGAGATACGGTAGTCGTCCAGGATGTGCTCGAAGTACGACGGACTGTTCATTCCCATCGACAGCGGTGTGTGACGCGCCAGCGTCGCCGCGTCGTACAGCAGGTAGTCCCTGTCTCCCTCGTCCCAGGGCGTCACGTCCGACACCACGTGGAACAGACGGAACTTATTCCCGCTCTCTACCAGCCAGCTCACATCGCCCTCTGTCGTCTTCGCTTCACCCGTCGCAGCGTTGTACAGCGACACGATCGGCGTCAGCGCCTGCGCCACAAAAGGCTGCTGCAGCGCGTCGTAGTAAGCACAGCTGCGCAACGCATTCAGCGCACGTGTCACGCTGTCGAAAGGTAGTTGCTCTATGCGCACACCTATCGCGTACAGCACAATGCCGAACGGCGCCAGCCATACCTGCAAGTCCGTCAGGTGAAAATCCACCGTCTCGTCCGCAAACGTCAACCGGCACGGCGCATCTATCGTACGCGTGTACTGAGGTATCTCTTCCGTCACAAACGACGCAAACTCCGGCAGGTAGTAGTTGCCCAAGCCCGCTTTCTCTGCCTCCGTATAGGTGCGCAACTGCCATTCCGGCAACCCGTTTAGATAGGCTGCCGCCTTGCCCGAACGGGCAGTGAAATAGCCGCACAAAAATCCTGTATCGTTTATCTGCATAGTGCTGGTTTTTTTCGCAATTCGGCGGCAAAGATACTGCTTTTTTCCGACATATGCAAGAGTAGAGTGGATTTTATGCGAAAATCAAATTCTTATTCCAGAGTGTTGATGTCTACCAGGTGGTTGACAATCGCGTAGATGGTCAGACCCGCTGTCGAGTGAATATTCAGTTTTCGGGCAATGTTCTTGCGGTGGGAGATCACGGTGTGTGCCGAGATACAGAGCACCTCGGCTATCTCCTTGTTGCTCAGCCCGCGAACCACCTGAATGAGCACGTCTCTCTCCCTGTCCGACAGCTCTTCCGTCTCTGCCTGCATATGCCGGTACCGACCGTGTGCCTGCTCGTGCAGCATGGCCGGACGCAGTATATCGTCTTCTATCGCACAGTGGTCCGCAAAATCCTGCTCCGTGTGCCATAGGTCACTCATCACGCTTATCAGCAGATAAGTGATCGTGCCTTGCTCACCGGAGGACGCTCCGGGATAATATTTGATGATCAGGTTCTTTATCTCCGTCAGCTTGTCGGTGATACGTTGGTCGTCGTGCTCATGCTCGTCGTACAGACCGGCATTCTCGTGTGCAATATGCGTGCGTATCTCCTCTACGAACTCGTCGTAGCAACGCAGTATCAGCCCCGGTATCTTCGTCGTCGGGTCGGCAGGAATAATGGCTTCTACCAGCGCCCGGCGCAGACGCGGCAGACGGAAGTCCAGGAAATACGTATGGGCGTTTTGCAAATAGCGCTGCAGTGTCGGCAGGTCGATATCGCCCGCTGTCGCACGCTGATGGAATACCTTGTAGTTGACGATAGCCAGGAACGTAGGCGTATGCACGCCGTGTGCCGCACACACCTGCGCTATCGTCTGTTCGCCTACGCCCATCTCCAGGCCGAAACGGCTGATGATCTGTATCGCATCTTCCTCATGCGACATCAGGTCGCAAATCTTATCGGTCGCTTTGTACATCTTCGTCGCATCTAAATCCGCTGCAAAAGTACTATTTTTTTTTGACATAAGCAAATCTGAAATCAATAATTCTCTTAATTGGCATACGAATGCAACCCTCCGAGCAGGTACGACACACCGAAATAGGTGAACAGCACCAGGAGAAATGCCATCACGCAACAGGCGTGATAGGCGATTGACCACTTCGTTGTAAGACCGCTTTGCTGTAAGACCGCTTTGCTGTAAGACCGTTTCACTGTTAGATTCTTCAGCCACGGCCAATGGAGCAGGGCGGCATAGACCAGCATGGTGATAAGCGCCCAGGTCTCTTTGGGATCCCAGCCCCAGTAGCGTCCCCAACTCATATTCGCCCATACGGCACCTATGAAGATACCGGCCGTCAGGCAGAACAACGCCGGATAGAGTAGCAGCTGCGAGAGATGCATCAGCCGCTCACGTTGCTTGGGCATACAGAGACCCAGGATACCGTTCACCATCATGACCGCAAAGAGCGTATACGCCAGCATGATGACCGACACGTGGATACCCAATAGCGGCGTCTGTAGCACCGGTTGCAGAGGCGGTTTAGGTGTCACTACCTTCGTCATGATAATTGCGAGCGCAATAACCAACACCGCAAATAAGCCTACCCCGGCCCTCCCTAAAAGGAGGGAGTTTGATGTGACACTCTTTAACATGGTACGGAAATACGTGCGCTTTTGGAAAAAGAACGCAATCATTGCCACCAGCAGCAACGCATAGCCGGTGTAGGTGATACCGATGCCCCAGGGATCGTAGTTATAACTCAGCACCACGCCCAGTTGGTCGCTGTCGTAGTCCGACTGACAGAAGCGCCAGCCGTGGTACTTCAGCGGTCGGTTCATCCGCACGACACCTTCGTCCACCACCAGCGGCTTCACACTTCGGTCCAACAGCCGCAGCTCGGAGATAAAATCCGCAGGGTTGCCCTGCGCATCGTTGACCACCCGGAAGTCCCAGAGAAAAAGGCTAACCGACGAACGGGAATTGGCTATCGTCTCCGCCTTGTCGGCACGCAGGTGTATCTCACCCTGTTCACCAAAAAAATGAGTCACACAAGCTCCCGCGACAATCGTCGCGAGGGCAAGGTGTAGCAGCCAAGTACCCGGCTTAGATCGCATTGATGAAAGCCACGATAGCATCTCGGTCTTCCTTCTCTAACTGATAGAACTGCTGGGTCGGATAGTAGGCGTCCGATTCGCTGCTGTAGCCATGCCACATGATTGCCTCTATCACGTTGCGGGCGCGGGTGTCATGCATACGTGCCTCGTAGGCGTCGCCCGTCGCTTTGCGGTGCAGGCCACGGCCCCAGAGCGGTGTCGTACGGCACCAACCGGTGCGGATATCGTTCTCCATGCAGAGTTTGTGCTGTACCATGTCGGTGTACGGCCAGATCTTCTGGTTCGGATAACGCGGCATAGCGGCCGTAGCGGGGAAGTGATTGGGATCACGCACCTCGTCGGCACCAGTCGTCCATGTCGGGCGGTGGCAGTAGTCGCAACCTATCTGACTGAACAGTTCCTTGCCGCGCAGCACTTTCTCGTCAGTCACGTTACGCGCCGCCGGCACAGCCAGCCCGCGATGCCAAACCATCACCTGCGTGAACTCTTCGTCGCTCATCTCGGCCGGCAGCTCTTTGCTCGTCAGGTAGTTGTATATCTCCTCCTCGGTGCCAAACTCGGCCTGCACCTCCGGGTCTTTGCTGGCGTACTCGGCGTAGATGGTGCCGTTGAGGTCCAGATAGTGGTACTTGCGGTCGCTACGGGTGACGTTGGTGATGTTCCAGATAGCGTTCGCGCCCGCAGCGTCCATAATAGGACCGCGCGTCAGCGCGTAGGTGAAGCGTTTCGGGCCCCACTGCGGGTCGTTCTTGTAGTAGCCGCTTGTCTGGAAACCGCCGTTCCAGAAGGCAGGGTTCAGACCGTTATGCAGCTTGCCGTCTGCTGCCTCTTTGGCGTACTGGTCGATGATGTCTTGGTCGGGTATCGCATCCAGCAGTCCCGAGCCATACACACCTATCGTGTTCTCCAGCTTGACTTCATAGCCCTGGCTCTCCAGCAAGCCGTCCGGATCACGGTAGCCCTGGTTATACACATATACGGCCGTGTTGGGCATCGTCACTTCCGGATAGCGCAACTCGTAGGTCTCACCGTCGGCGAACTTATTGCCGTGCTCGTCTTGCGCAGTCTTCCATGTGACGGTAATCTGGTCGGGATCGAGCGGCGCCTTGAAGGGCGCTGCACCGAATAGTTGCGGCATACCGGCCAGCCAAGGCACATAGGCCTGCGTCGTCGGGTTGATGACTACGAGCAACGTACCGTTACCTACGTTCGCTGCATCGTACGTACCCTCAGGCACCGAGGTGCCGTGCGAGTAGTTGGGGTGACAGTGTTGGCAGGACGAACGTACGTACACAGGGCCTAGACCGTGTTGACGCCCCGTCTCGTTGGTCACAAAGGGTTTCTCGGCTATCTGATCGCCTTGGGCGAACAGCCCGCCCAGACCGGCCTCTTCGGTCGCCGGCGTCGGCTGACGGAACGTCATCGAACTGAGGTTGGTAGTAGTACCCAGTTTACCACCCGTGTAGTACCAATCCGGCTTGTCGGTCTGCGGATCCGGACCGGGGTTGTTGTTGGACGTACAGCCCGCCATAACAACAGCGGCCAACGCCATAAAAAGGAATTGCTTTTTCATATTTTTTTCACTTTTCATTTTTCACTTTTCATCTTTCTTCTTACTCCGCCAGCAGCGGCAACACTTCGTCATCCAACAGTCCTTCCAGCACCTGTACCTGGTCGATAGCGGCTTTCACTTGCGGGTTGCCCTGCGCCGTACTCTCGAAGTTGTGGATGGCCTCGATGGCGCTGATAGCATCGGCAATCGCCTTGCGAACCTTGCCGTCCAGCGCAGCATTCTTACGATACACATAGTTGGACACCGAGTAGTCACCGGTTTGCGCACCGCAGTACGCGTGTTGGATAGAGCGGATATTGTCGGCAAAATCGATAGTCGAGGTGCAGCTGTACGGACTCTCGATATAGTCACGCTCTTCGGCGGTGCTGCTGATATAGGGGTTACCCATCTTCAGGTCGGCTACCTCACCCGCGATGTCGATAGCGCCGGCGATGATATCTTCGGCGGCTTCCTGATAGCTCACGTAGATCGAACCGGCCTTACCGGCATTGATCATCTGTGCGCCGTAGCGGTCTTCGTAGGGCTCTATCTCAGCCTCATCCAGCAGGGCTTGCTTGGTGGCACTCACTTCGCCTGCCCAGGCGTACTCCAGCAGGATAGCCTGTTGGGTCAGGTCCTCGACGATAGCGTTCAGATAGACTGCCTCGGCGTGCGTCAGGTTAGCTGCATGCGGCTGACCGGTACCTATAGCTCGTCCGTCCTGGATGACCGACTCAAAGAGCAGATATTCGGCAGCGTGGAAACCCTTCAGGGCGTAACCGAGTTTGTCGCCCACGTACGCACCCCCCTCTTCTTCAATCTGCGCCATCTGTGCCTCGTTGTGCAGCAGGGCGTTCATCGCATTGAAATCCAACGGCCACGAGTCAATATGCGGGTCGATATTGTGCGTGAAGGCAGGTCCGTAGAGGAAAGCCTCGCTCTGCTCCCAGTACTTACGCATCAGACGCCATGCCGCGTCGGCTTCTACTATCAGGTCGTAATAGTCCTGACCCGCTTCCACTTTGGCCAAGATGGCTTCAGTCTTCTCCTGCAGCGTCATGCCGGCATCGGCCATGGCGCTATAGGTCGCTACAACCGTGTTGTTCACATACGGCGTTACCACTTGCTGCAGCACCGCTTCCTTGTCCGTGGTGGGCTCTGTACTACCGCCTCCCTGGCAGGCCGTCAATCCCATAACGGCCAGCGCCATAAAAAGAAATTGCTTTTTCATAACTATATCATTTTAAGTCTGTATTCTGTACTCTGTCAGCGTAGCGGTCTGTACTCCTACAGTTGATAGAATCCCGCATACACAATCCCTATCGCTATCTGCGGTTCGTCGTTATAGATCTTGCCTTTCGTGCCGTCCGCCCGCGTACCGGGTTTCAGAATACCGTAGGAGAACTCCGCCTTCACGCCTATCTGCTTGATGGGGAAATAGTTGATACCCACCGCCGCGCGATGTCGGCCGCACCAGGCGTACATATCCGTCGGCCGGTTGTCGTAGCGGAACATCGAGTCGTAGTAGTCGTAGCGGCCGAAGAGGAAGAACTGCTGCTGTTTCTCGCGCAGCGTCCGGCTGAGCGAGAAGAAGTCGTAACCTACCTCTATGCCTGCCGCAAGGGCGTCCGATGCCACCCACTGCTTGCTGCTCACCGACCCCTTACGCATGGCTATGTTATACTGCGTGATAGCGGCCGCATCGCTCAGGTGGCCGTACAGCAACGTTCCGCGTGCCACCAGACCGTAGCCCTTGTAGGCGAAGTCGAACGCACCGATGGTGACGGTACCCTTCACGTCTTTGTACGCACTTGCGTCCAGTTCGGCATTG
Source organism: Bacteroidales bacterium UBA2800 (assembly GCA_002351925.1). Taxonomy (GTDB): domain Bacteria; phylum Bacteroidota; class Bacteroidia; order Bacteroidales; family Paludibacteraceae; genus Colicola. The sequence continues at coordinate 29,988 of DEHM01000015.1, read as the reverse complement.
GTCTTGCTCAGCGTGTTACGGAACGAGTTGCCGCAGTAGCCGCTCAGGCTCAGCCTTAGACCCTTCACACCCGTATAATCCACGCGTGCTGCACCGGCAAAGACGTTCGCTAGTTTGAACTCATACGGACTGCCCGCACCGGGCTTCACCCAGTTCTTGCGGTTGAAGCGGTCGCTGTCCAGCCCCGGCAGGAACATCGCCTGATAGTGCCAGCCGTTCTTCGTGCTGCCCATGAACGTCAGCGCCACCTCGTGCCACGTACTGGGGATGATAGTGAACTCTCCCTCGTTACGATAGACGCTGAAGAACTCCGTCGGCTCGTGATGGGCATTCAGCCCGCCTACGGGAATGACCTGCATGCCGGCGCGGAGGATGGCATAGCGGTTGAAGGCTTTCTGCAGCCAGAACTGCTCCAGCGCCACTTCGCCGCCGCGCTCTATCTCCGCTTCGTATTCTCCGCCCTCTTCTTCCTCTATCTCCACAGCCGACTCCGTGCCGCCGTGCTCGAACTCAATCTCTGTGCCGACACTCCAGCCCTTGCCGAAGTCGTAACCCAGGTAGATCACCACGTGCGGCAAGTCGAACTCACCGTAATGGTCGTTCTTGTATTTCTCCGGGTTCTTGCCGTAGCGCAGGTAGTTGTTCGAGTAGAAACAGTGCTTCGCGGTCACTTCGCCGTACCCGCCTATTGTGAATCGACCGTGCCTTCGCTCCTTTGTACTTTGTACATTGTCCCTTTGTACCTTCGCCGAGTCTCCCAATTTATTGGGATGGTCGGCTTTTTGCTCCAAACGCTCCACGCGTTGCATGAGCGCCTGCAGATCCGCCGCACTCACCTTGATACTATCCTCCGCACGTGCACTCAACACGCACACAATCAGTACAATAAATAAGATTGTTTGTCTTCTCATATTTAGTCCGTACGCTGTCTTCTGTACGCTGTATTTCAATATGCAAAATTACTGATTTTCTCCCACATACCCAATACCTAAAAATTGGTAAAAAATGCTTCCGGATTTGCATATATGCAATTTTTGTAGTACTTTTGCACGCATTTTTGAAGAATAGAGGTATGAAAAGAACGATACAGGTATTGGTTTTTGTGCTCATGTGGGCCGCGGCCTGAGCCTCAAACTATAAGCGGCACACACAACAAAAGGGCGCTCAATTGAGCGCCCTTTCTTTTTTTTCGTGAGGATAGTACTCACTCGGGGGCATATTTGGACGAAGGGGTACGTCCAAATACGTAGGCATGGGGCCGATACCCCGATGAGTAGCTATCCGAGCACTTAGCCTTGATGCTGTGCATCATAGGCGGCTAATTCGAGGCTCCA
>DEHM01000015.1:20239-28535 GCA_002351925.1 Bacteroidales bacterium UBA2800 | reverse complement strand
CGACGTTGCGTGCTACAGTGGCGGGGAAGTCTTGACAGAGGTCGTATTCGGTATCTCTGTCGCGGTAATATGTGCTATGCGGTAGGTGCAAGGTTATTTCATCTTTCTTGGTATTTCTTCCGACTGGCAGTCGGGGCAACAGAAGAAAAGGAAACCTCGTCATAATACGAGAATGTGCGACCAAGCTTTTGAGCGGCAGAACGAAAGCCGGAAACGACCATCCGGATGCTTCTCTGCATAGTTTGCCGCACATACCAGATCATGTGCAAATGATCGGGCATAAGGCAATAATGCAGCACTTGTATCTCCGGATGATAATTTGGGAACTCACGGAGACATAACAAAAGTGCATCGCCAAGAGGCAAATGTTTGACGTAGGCTTTCGTCGGATCATTATCAGGAATGACCAGATCACCGAGCAAGGGCTCACGACTTGGCACAATCAGCGTGACATGGTAAATGCCCACTCCTTTCCAAGCCTCTCCGGGTTCTTGCCAATGCCATCTTTCGTGATCCATAGTATTGTCTTTCAGGTCGTTTTATTGTGTCAAACCTTTGCGGCTGCAAAGGTACTGCTTTTTTTCTGACATACACAAGAGGGAGGGCGAAAAAAAACGCCGACCTCGTGGTGTGAGGTCGACGTTCGTCGAGAGGGATGGTTTTCTCTCATTGTTTCTGCCCTTTTCTCGTCCAGGTCTGACTGCGGCCGATGAAGCCGCGTTTGTCCAGCGAACCACGGAGGATAAGTTGGCCGTCCTTCGCGTAGATCTTACCGTAGTAGAACTTACCACTCTCGGGATCGAGCACCTTGCCGCCGACCAGTTGGCCGTCCTGGGCACGCATCCCGCGGATGATGACGAGCCCCTCGATAGGCGCATTGTAATCCGCGTCCACGCACTTGGTACATCTCAGTTCGGGTTCGCCCACCAACATCTTCTTGATCTTACCGTAGTAGAGGCCGTCTTGCCCCTTGTAGATACTGACCACGGAGCGTTCCTCACCCGTCTTGTCGTCCACCGTCATCCAGTCGCCGAGGATGGCACTCACCTGTGCTCCCGCACTCAACGCGCACATCAGCGCAATAAACAATATACTCTTTCTCATGTCAAAAACTTTTGCGGCTGCAAAAGTACTACAAATTTCGGATATACGCAAGCGGAATGAGAAAAAAAAAGGAGCTACTCTTGCGTATGTGGAAAAAATAGTGTACCTTTGCAGCAAATTTTAGGGTTATGAGTACTTTTTCTGCCTCCTTGTTCAAAGCTGCCTCGGGCGCACAGTCGGAACCGGTGAACACGGCGCGTTCGGACGCTCCGTTTGAGACGCCGGTATTCGAAGAATACCAGAAAAAAGGCGATATCAACGGCTATATGAGCGCGCTCTGGAAAGGCGTGGCTGCGCGCGATGCAGAAAGCCTCAGGGTGCTTCTGTATCTGGCGATAGAGTTAGACGAAGTGGACAACGCCACTGACCTGATGGATATGTTGCTGGAAGCGGACGAAGAGTACGTCATGACGCTCTGGGAGTATCTGCACGAAGACATCGAACCGCTGACGTCCGAGCAGCAAAACGACTCGGAGTTGCTGGCTCCGCTGTTCCGGAAAGCCCTGCTTCCGGCCGACATGGCCTATGCGGAGAATCACCCGGGCTACCAGTCGCTATTCACGCGTTTTGGCGAGACAGAGAACACCCTGAAGCGGGCGTACCTGACCAACGTAGGTCGTCAACCACTGCCGGAAGCAAGTGAGGCCGTAGCGCGCGGAGAGTTCTGCGACTGCGCCCCGCAGGAGCGGAAAGAGGAGTGGCGGAGCCTGTATCGCCGCAGCGACTGCAGCAGCAACCAGGAGAGTATCTACCACGAGGCGATGGGCTATGCCGAGCAGGGCGACCCGTTTGCGATGTACGTGATAGGCTATCTGCTGTCGCACGGCATAGAGACGAAATACGACCATCCCCACGTGACGATCTTGCCCGTGGACAAAGAGGCGGCGCTGACATGGCTGGAGCGCGCCGCGAAAGCGGATGTACCCGAGGCTCACTGGGAGACGGCGCTGATACTGCTCGACAAGGATAAGGAAGAGGCGTTGCGGCATATACGCCGCGGCGTAGAACTGAACAACCGCGACTGCCTCCGTTATATGGCAGAGTACTCCAAAGAAGAGGAGGAACAGTTCCGCCACCTCTGCGAGCTGGTGAAAGTAGACACCAACTATAAGTCGCAGCTAAAGCTGGCCGAGTACTACGAACAGGGCAAGGGTTGCGAGAAAGACGAGAAGAAAGCGTTCCAGCTGGTAGAAGAAGTCTACAACCACACCTCGGTATCGCCCTATGACAGCAGTCATGAGGATGCCGCAGACACGCTGCGGCGTTACCTGAAGAACGGTATCGGCTGCGAGGTGGACCTGGATCGCGCCGCAGATATCTATTCGAAGCTGGAAAGCGACAACGACTGGATGTGGGAATTGCTCACCAAGTAAACAAAGAAAGAACCATGGATACACTTATTTCTGTTATCGGCGGTGCCAACATCGACCTGTCGGCTACGCTGAGCGACGCGTTTATCGCCGCCGACTCCAACCCCGGACATATAGCTATCGGCTACGGCGGCGTAGCACGTAACGTGGCGCACAACCTGTCGTTGCTGGGTGCACGGGTGCAACTGCTGACCATCTTCGGCGGAGACCTGTTCGGAGGTCTCTTGACCGACTACTGCAAGCAGCTGGGGATAGACCTGCACCTGTCGGAGAAGATATCGGCCGAGCGGTCGGGCGTGTACCTGTGTATCAACAACCACGGGGGAGAGATGATTGCCGCCGTGGCCGACACCGAAGCCGTACGCCTCATCACGCCGGAATGGCTGAGCAAACGGGCGGGAGAGCTCAACCAGTCGGACTACCTGGTGGCCGACACCAATATCACCGAAGATGCTATCCGCTGGCTGATGGAGAACAGCACGGTACCACTACTGATTGACGGCGTGAGCAGCACAAAAGCGCACCGCGTGGTGAATGCCCTCAGGAAATGCAAACTACCGTACTTGCACTCGCTGAAGCTGAACCTGAAAGAAGCGCTGGCAGTGACGCAGACCGCCACCTACGGCGAGGCGGCCCAACGACTGCTGGACCTGGGTGTGGCGCACGTCTATATCACGCTGGGCAGCGAGGGCGTCTATTGCCGCAACGCCGCCGAAGAATGGCTCTTCCCCGCCCTGCCGGGCGAAGTGGTGAACACCACGGGCGCCGGCGACGCTTTTCTCTCGGGCGTAGTGATTGCCCATGCTCGCGGCATAGCCTTCCCGCAGACCGCCCAATACGGCTTGATGGCCGCCCGTGCGACCCTGATGAGCGAGAAAGCCGTGAATCCGGATATTGCTAATATACTATTATAATTATGAATGAGTTTTTGAGTATCTCGCCTGAGGTTCAGGCAGCATTGAAAGAGGGCAAACCGGTGGTAGCCCTCGAATCGACTATTATCAGTCACGGCATGCCCTATCCGCAGAACGTGGAGACGGCGCTGCGTGTGGAGCAGACGATACGTGACAACGGCGCCGTGCCGGCCACTATCGCCATCATCGGCGGTAAGCTGAAAGCCGGTTGTACGCCCGAAGAGATAGAGTACCTGGGTAAGAAAGGTCAGGCCGTCATCAAGGCTTCGCGTCGCGACCTGCCGGTGCTGCTGGCCCGCAAAGAGGACGGCGCTACGACGGTGACGACGACGATGATGATTGCCGCGATGGCCGGTATCAAAGTGTTTGCTACGGGCGGCATAGGCGGCGTCCACCGCGGTGCGCAACAGACCTTCGACATCTCGGCCGACCTCGAGGAACTGGCCCAGACACCGGTGATGGTGATCTGCGCCGGCGCCAAGTCGATACTCGATCTGGGCCTGACGCTGGAGTATCTGGAGACGAAGGGTGTGCCGGTAATCGGTTATCAGACCGAGGAACTGCCGGCTTTCTATACGCGTCACAGCGGCTTTGGTGTGGACTACCGTATCGACACGCCGGAAGAACTGGCGGCAGCCTTCAACGCCAAATTGGCCTGCGGCCTGAAAGGCGGTATGCTGGTGACGAATCCTATTCCGGAAGAGTATTCGATGCCCAAGGAGAAGATTGACAAAGCCATCGAGCAGGCGCTGCGTGAAGCAGACGAAGCCGGTATTCACGGCAAACAATGCACGCCGTTCCTGCTGGCGAAAGTGAAAGACCTGACGGGTGGTGACAGCCTGGCTGCCAATATCCAGCTGGTACTCAACAATGCCCGTCTGGCGGCTAAGACCGCCGCGGCTATGTGTCGAGCATAGCTACCGACTCGAGGTCGAAAGTGGCAGGACGCACGGGCGTCGGACTATCGGGCGAGAGCCCGTCGTAGTCGGCGATGAAGATGTTCCAGTCGATACGCACCTGTTCCTTATAGGAGAAAGGCACCGACAACACAGCCTCCGCAGCAGAAGCGGAGGCTGTGTTGTGTATCGGGCGGATGAGCTGCACCTCGGTATGCTGACGAAGGGCGTCCACAAACTGCGTCAGGAGTGTTGCGGCACAGTCGTTCCCGCTGATAGAGAGGCGTATGGCAAGACGAGCGGTCATTGCTGCAGATACTCGTGCATGGCCGCAGCGGCCTTACGGCCGTCGGACATAGCCAGGATGACGGTAGCACCGCCACGGACGATATCGCCTCCGGCGAAGATCATCGGCAGGTTGGACTGCATGCCATCGTTGACGACGATAGTGCCCTTGCGGCTGATCTCCAGTCCTTCTACCGACGACGGGATAAGCGGGTTCGGGCTGACGCCTACGGCCACGATGACGAGGTCGACAGGGATAGTGACCGTCTTACCCTCTACGGGCACCGGACTGCGGCGACCGCTCTCGTCGGGTTCGCCCAGTTGCATGACTTGCAGCACGGCTTCGCAGACGCGTCCGTTCTCGTCGGCATGGTACTCAATAGGGTTATGGAGCGTGAGGAACTCGATGCCCTCTTGCTTGGCGTGATGCACCTCCTCTATACGCGCCGGCATCTCGTCTTCGGAGCGGCGGTAGATAATCATGGCGTGCTCTGCGCCGAGGCGTTTAGCCGTGCGGACGGCATCCATGGCGGTGTTACCACCACCGATGACAGCTACGTTCTTGCCGTAGAGCAGCGGCGTGTCGGTAGCGGGATTGGAAGCGTCCATGAGGTTGACACGCGTGAGGTACTCGTTGCAAGAGAGCACACCGTTGAGGTTCTCGCCCGGTATGTTCATGAAGCGCGGCAGACCGGCTCCTGAGCCCACAAAGATGCCCTTGAAGCCCTGCTCCTCGAGCTCCTTGATAGAGATGGTCTTACCGATGATGGTGTCAGTATGGAACTGCACGCCGAGCGCGCGAAGGCCGTCAATCTCAGTATCGACTATCGCGTTCGGAAGACGGAACTCCGGGATACCGTATTTGAGTACACCGCCTATCTCGTGCAGCGCTTCGAAGACGTGCACCTCGTAGCCGTACTTAGCCGCATCGCCGGCAAAGGTCAGACCGGCAGGGCCGGAACCCACAACGGCAATCTTCAGGCTTTCAGCATTCAGCTTTGAGCATTCAGTTTTCTGACGGCTGATGGCTGACGGCTGAAGGCTGTTTGCATAGTCTGCGCAGAAGCGCTCGAGGTAGCCGATTGCGACGGCAGGGTGCTTCATCTTAAGGTGGATACAGTTGGCCTCGCACTGTTTCTCCTGCGGGCACACGCGACCACAGACAGCGGGCAGCGACGAGCTCTGCTTGATGATGTCGGCTGCGCCGAGGATATCGCCGGTCTCCAGGGTCTTGATGAAACCCGGGATGTTGATATTGACCGGACAACCCTGCACGCAGGTCGGTTTGGGGCAGTTCAGACACCGATGAGATTCGGTGATGGCTTGCTCGAAAGTGAGGCCCTGGTTGACCTCCTCGTGCAGCGATTTGACACGTATTTCCGGTCGCAACTCGGGCATCTGCACACGCGGGATAGCCACTCTATCCTTCGGTTTGCCCTCAAAAGGTTCAACCGAAGGATGCCCGGCTTCGCCTGTTAGACCGCTTGCGCTGTTAGACCGCTTTGCTGTAGGACCGCCTTCGGCTGTAAGATTTTCTCCCACTTTATAGGCTTCCATCGCAGCGGCCTCTTCGGCGCGGTAGGATTTCATGCGGCTGAGCATCTCGTCCCAGTCCACTCCGTGCGCATCGAACTCCGGTCCATCGACACAGACGAACTTGGTCTGTCCGGCCACAGTGACACGGCAGGCGCCGCACATACCGGTGCCATCCACCATGATGGTGTTGAGGCTGGCCTCAGTGGGGATATTGTATTTGGCGGTCGTCAGGGCGACGAACTTCATCATGATAGCCGGGCCTATCGTGATACATTTGTGCACCGGCTCGCGTTGGATAACCTGCTCCACACCTACGGTGACGACACCCTGTTGTCCGGCGGAGCCGTCGTCGGTCATGATGAGTACTTCGTCCGACCACCGGGCGAGTTCATCGCGGAGGATGAGCAGGTCTTTGTTGCGTGCGGCGAGGACGGTGATGACGCGGTTTCCGGCTTTCTTCAGGGCCTCAGCAATAGGCAGCATAGGTGCAGCTCCTACTCCGCCACAGGCGCAGACGACGGTGCCGTAGTTCTCGATACGCGTAGCTTTGCCCAGAGGTCCGACCACATCGTGGATGGAGTCACCCGGGTTGAGCGCGAGCAACTTACGAGTGCTGACGCCTATCTGCTGCACGACGAGGGTGATCGTTCCGCGTTCGATATCGGCTCCGGCGATTGTGAGCGGCACCCGTTCGGACTGCGCGTCCACACGGATGATGACAAAGTGACCGGCGCGGCGACTACGTGCGATAAGCGGCGCTTCTACTACCAGTTCGGCAACGTTCTCCGAGAAGAAACGTTTGGAAATAATCTTATTCATAGGTGTTAAACTTTCTTTTCAGCCTGCAAAATTACTGCTTTTTTTTTATCTGTGCAAATGTTTTTGACAAATTCTGCCAAATACTCCTGTTCGGGTTGTCCGGGTGTAGGGATGAGTTCGGCGCGCTGGAGCAGGCCCAGCGTGTGCAGATCCATGATGGTGGAATAGCCCGATCGGGCGATGATGTGCCGGGCGCCCAGGAGATAGGGTACGAGTTCGCTGTCAGCCATGTAAGGCACGAGCGTGATATTGCCGCGGCGAATGCGCGTAGGCGGTTGGTGGATGAGTCCGCGGACGATGAGAACGGGCTCCGCGGTGTTGGCGAAGCGCGACAGGAGGGATTGCTCCAGCTGTGTTCGCAACGGCTCAAGACCACTCAAAACAGCGACCGTGGCGTACGCGGAGTCAGGCGTGACGGACGCGGGGTTCGGAAAACGGCTGAGCGCGCCGATATACTCGAGTGCAGAGGCCGGGAGGCGTAGTTTGTCAGGATGGCTCAGTTGGCCGGCGAGACAAGCGTCCGGGTCGGCATAGTCGGGCACCCAAACCTTATTGAAACGCGTGTATATGCGTGCGTGGAGACGCTCGGCGAGCGGTTCGGCCCAGCGCCATCCGCGGGGAAGGCGGATATGGAGCTGGTGGGTGATATAGACCGACTCCGTCTGGCGGGAGTAGAGCCCGAAACGGTTGTCGGAGACGACGCGGTCGAAGTGCTTCTGACGCAGGATGTCGCGGAGGATGGCGTGGTCGCGCAGGCTGTTCCACCAGAGTCGCGGCAAGGCGCGGAGCATGGCAAACACTTGGCGGCCGCTCTTGCTATACCGGAGCTGCAGAGGGGCGAGCTGGACATAACGCAGCGTGGGAAACGTGCGCCGCAGCAGGCTCAGACTCTCTCCGTCGCCGCCGAGAACCACTTCGTGTCCGTCGTTCAGCCATTGGCGGATGAGCGGAATACAGCGGGTGGCGTGGCCAAGGCCCCAGTTGAGCGGTGCGACGAGGATTTTCATGCGGAGATCTGTATAGAGAAGCCTTCGCGGCGGAGTGGTTCGGCAATGCGCTCCATCTCTGCGCGGCTGATTTTCTGCAGGTTGGGTTCAGGCGTCTTGCGGTCGATGACGTAGATCATGATCTGGCGTGGACGGAGATGGCGGACGGCGTCGTACCATGCGGCGAGCTCTTCGGGCGTGGTGTTGTCGATGGGTTGTCCGTCATGTTCGCCGCGCAGGAAACAGGTCTGCAGGGTAAAGTCGCCCTGGAAAATCTCCAGTCCGCGGATAATAGTGGCCACGTCGAGTCGGGTGTTGACGGGTAGGTCGATGCGACGCATCATGGCGTCGGTGGCGGCATCGAGTTTGAGGATGCGGTTGTCGCA
>DEHM01000015.1:10186-20021 GCA_002351925.1 Bacteroidales bacterium UBA2800 | reverse complement strand
GTCGGTTCGCCGTTGCCGGAGAAAGTGATGACGTCGAGTGTCACGTGGTCGGCCTGCAGCTGCTGCAGTTTGGTCTCCAGCGCCATGCGCACCTCGTCACGCGTGGGGAGGACAGGATGGGAGACCGGCCGGTTCCATCCGCACTCGCAGTAGACGCAGTTGAAGGTGCATAGCTTGTGCTCCAGCGGCATGAGTTCGACGCCGAGGCTGGTACCCAGACGGCGGCTGTGAATTGGCCCGTATGCGATCTCGGAAAACAACATCTCAAATGGTGATTATTCGGTTGCCGAGTTGCCGGCAGATCTCGTTTTTACGTTGCAGCAGTTGAGGTTGGTAGCTCAGGAGCGTGCGCTGGCGGTCCCAGTCGTTGTTGGCCTGCGCCTCCTTGAGTCCGGCGTTGAGTTCCTCAATCTGGGTGTTGATGACCGTCAGTTTGATCTCGTAGAGGAGCTGGGTGACGAGTTCGCCGAGGTGCGCTTCGGCATCGGCGGCAACCGACTGGTCGGCCACCATGTCGACGGCAACGGCACTTACTTCGGGGTCTTCGTGGAACGTAAAGAAGCGTTCGGACACGAAATTCGGATCCTTGCTGTGCTGCCGGAACTCGTCCATGATACGCCGGTAGACGGGTTTGGGCGGGGCTATCTCGTCGCTCTCGATGGTGAGGATGATGACATCGCCGATGGAGTAGATCGTGCCGTCGATGTCGATGGGTCGCTCGCCGAAGCGTACGACCAGCTGCATGAGGTTGTAGAAGTTCTGCTCGAGCGTCGAGGCGGGCGACTGTTTGGGTCGCTGGTGTACCTGAGGACGCGGCATGACGGGCTGTTGAGGTTGGGCAACCGGTTCCGGAGTTTGCGTCTCCGTCTCTTGCTCCCGCAGCGCGGCTTGCTCCTCCTCTTTGTTACGCTCCTCCATTTTCTTGCGGCGCATGGCGATGACCTCGCGCGTGAGCACCTGCTCGCCCATATGAAGCCGCTCGGCGCAGTCTTTGATATAGACCTGGCGGGTGATCATGTCGGGTATGATGGCGATAGAGGCGACGATATCCTTGATGAGCGCGGCGCGCTTCTGCGGGTCGTCGCCGGCCTCACGGCTCAGCAGGGCCGACTTGAAACGGATAAAGTCGGTCTGGTGGTCCTGGATATACTGGATAAAATAAGCGGCATCGTGGCCCTGTGCGAAGCTGTCGGGGTCTTCGCCATCAGGCAACAGCAGCACTTTGACGTTGAAACCCTCTTCGAGGAACATGTCAATACCCCGGAGTGCGGCATGGATGCCGGCCGCGTCGCCGTCGTAGAGGACGGTGATGTTGCTGGTGAAACGTTTGATGAGACGTATCTGCGGCTTGGTGAGCGCGGTGCCACCACTGGCCACGACGTTCTCTATACCCGCCTGATGCATGGAGATGGCGTCCATCTGTCCCTCCACCAGGTAGCACATGTCGAGGCGGGCAATCGACTGCTTGGCCTGGAAAATGCCGTAGAGCTCGTTGGTCTTGGAGTAGATAATCGAGTCGGGTGAGTTGACGTACTTGCCTACGTTGTCTTTCTTCTTCAGGATACGTCCGGCAAAGGCGACGGTCTTACCGCTGAGGGTGAGGATGGGGAAGATGACACGGTCGCGGAAACGGTCGTAGAGATGGCCGTCCTGTTCGCTCTTGCCGCAGACGCCGCAGCCGAGGCGGGTGTCTACATTGTTGAGAATATACTCCTCTTTGAAGCCTTTGGCTTTGAGGGCCTTGGCCAGGGGGCTTCCTTTCTCGGGCGAATAGCCGAGCTGGAACTTACGGATGATGTCGTCGCGCAGTCCGCGTTCGCGGAAATAACTCAGTCCGATAGCCTGTCCCTCCTGGGTCTCCCAGAGCTGTTGCTGGAACCAGGTGTTGCAGTAGTCGTTGACGACGAACATCGATTCGCGGTCGTCCTGGCGCTGCTGCTCCTCGGCCGTCAGTTGGCGCTCCTCCACCTCGATATGGTATTTCTTGCCCAACTGACGTACGGCATCGGCAAAAGAGCACTGCTCGATGGCCATGATGAAGCCTACGGCGTGTCCGCTGGCACCGCAGCCGAAGCACTTGTAGATACCTTTGCTAGGGCTGACAGTGAACGAACCTGTCTTCTCGTTGTGGAAAGGACAGAGGCCGATGAGGTTAGCGCCGCGCTTCTTGAGCGAGACATAGTCGCTGACCACCTCTTCTATCTTGGCGGCCGCGAAGATACGATCTATGGTGTCACGTGGGATCATCAGTCGTTGTCGTACCAGAGGTATACACCCAGTTTGATTTGCCACTGGTCGAGTCGACCGCCGGTGGAGAGGCTGCTGCCTTCAAACGTACGGTTGCGATAGGGGTTGATCAGACCGAAGTCGTAGCCACCGCGCAGGAAGAAACGCTGGTACTGGAAGCCGGCTCCCACGCCCCAGGTGACGTTGAGCGCCTTCATGTTCTCGTCCGGGCGGTCGTTGTTGCCGTAGTGCGAGTACTCGGAATTGGGGAGCAGCGTCTCCGGCTGATCGGCCAGACCCTTTGTGGTCACATAGGACTTCAGTGAGACCGCATACTGGATAGAAGGGCCGGTGTAGAGGATGATATAAGTCTCCTTGGCCACCTCGAACTTATACTGCCAGTCGACGTACAACTCCAGCGCGTGGTACTTGGTGTGCTTGCGGGCGATAGGATACTCCGCTACGGTGCCCACTTGCTCCCAGCCGCTCTTGGCAGCGGCGTAGGTATAGTTGAGGCCGATAGAGCTACCGAAGCCCTTCACATAGGTGACATCGTACACGACGCCCACCTTCACACCGTTGGCTTTCGTCTTGTTGTCCAGACCCAACGAGTAGTATTGATACGGAGCAGTTCCTACCCACGGTGTCGGATCGGGATCCAGACGCAGGATAGGCTGGGCAAAGCCCACTTGGATACCAAAGCCCTGGTAGGGCAGGTCACGTGCCATGACGCTCACGGTCAGTAGCACAGCGCACAGAGCTAAAAAAGTTCTCTTCATATGGTTGTTGTTCATTTTATTTTTCTATTTTCGCCTTGCGGAACACGTCGTCCGCATCTTTGGGTCGCGCCTCGTCAGCCCAGAAGAAGAGCGCCAGTCGTTCGGCTCCCTCGGGCACCTGGTCCATCGGATAGAGGATACCCGTCGTCTCCTTGGTGAAGCGGATACGGTCGATCTCCTGCTCCTTGACATAGATGCGTATGTAACTGCTCTCGGTGGTGTTGACGCCCACCAGGTCGCCGTCCTCCTCTTTGGGATAGAAGATGGTGAGGGCATTGCCGCTGATGTCCACCATATACACCTCGCCGTCGCGCAGATAGGCGATACCCTCCTTGCCGCTCATCTGGTTGAAATAGGACAGCGTGTCTTCCATCACGCAGAGGGCGCTACCGGTACCTACGGCGTGGTCGACCGTTCCGTTGAGGATATATACCACGATGCTGTCGGCCGCTATCTGCAGGTTCTCGCTCCAGCACACCGGGTTGGTGTAGAGATGGATGGTGGAGTCGTTGCCCCAGTAGACCATCGAGTCGCAGACCATCTGCATATCGCCGCGCCAGACACGCACGCCATAGTGCGCACGCACGCGGCGGTAGGTGCTGTCCTGCAGGGCGCTATCGGCGTAGTGCAACTCCTCGGTGAAGAGGGTGTCGGCGTGTATATAGGCCAAGTGCGCGGTGTCCGACCAGTCGACCATCAGCGCGCTGTCGGTCGCATAGCCGCGGCTGTCTTCTTCCCACATCTCGCCATACTCGCCGTAGAGGGTAGCCTGTTGGGCGGTATCGCTCATTACCAGACGTCCTATGCCCCGGCCAAAGCCAACGGCTTTGTCGTAGAAGATGGTGTCGCCCGTCATGGTCTTGCCGTCGTCATGCACTATCAGCGAGCGGTTGAGCAACATCGACTTCTCGTTATCCGTGTTATACCACCCGAGCGAGGTGGTGATAGTCGTCTCTTCCTCGTAGACAATGGTCGTCGGGCTGATAATATCGGCCACCTTTGTCTCGGTGTTGTAGAGCAGCGTGTCGCTCTCGAGCGTGAACTTGGGGTTAGTCAGCTTCACCTCGCGGCTGAAGACCGCCTGTTTGGTGTTAGGTGCGTACTGTCCGTAAACCGAGGTCAGCACGTTCAGCGTGTCTTCTACGGTGCCGCCAGTGTAGTAGTATGCCCGGTTGGCTGCTCGGTCGTAGTTGAGGCTGTCGGTGGTGAGTATCGTCGGGTTCTCGTCGGCGCGGCCGTGGATCATCTTGACATGTCGCCTCATACGCGCCAGGCGTGTGTTGCCGTCGTAGAAGAGCAGGTCGCCAAAGCCGCTCAGCGTGTCGCCTTGCACAAAACGCACATGACCGAAAGCGTCCAACGAATTGGTCTTCTCGTAGAAATACGCGCTGTCGCAATACATCAGCGCCTCCTCGTGACGGAACACCACATTGCCCTTCAGTATCTGTGCGTCGGGTATGCGATCTTGGTCGAAATTCAGGGTCTCCGAGCGCTCCAGATATACCATCGTCTTCTCCGCGAAGGACAAAGGACAAAGGACAAAGGACAAAAGACCGAATACTATCAGTCGGAGCATTGGTGTCTTCTGTCTTTCAGTGAACATAGTGAACGGTCTTTTATCTTTTAGCGCAGCGGTCTTTTAGTGAATCCAATGCGGGTACTCAAAGTCGCAGTGTTGCCACTCGGGGTCTATCTGCACGTAGGTAGTCTGCTGTTTCTTGAGAATCCAGTTGTGGATGAACTCGCGTGACAGTTTCTCCTCGAGCATGGTCTTGATAGCCTGGAAGTCATCTACCAAGTTAGCACGATGGATGTCGGTCTTCTTGCGCAGACGCACGATGGCACATACCTCACGGTTTTTCTGCTCGTCCATCATCACAAACGGCCTCGACACCTCGCCCTCGTTGAGGGCGTAGATCTGCTTGGCTATCTCCGGCGCCAAGTCCTGGTACTCGAAGCGGCTGCCCAGCGTGTTGGGGTTGATCATCACGCCGGCGTTCATCGCAGTGTTCTTGTCTTCCGAGAAACGGATTACCGCCTGCTCAAACTGCAGGCTGTCTATCTCTATCTGGTGGCGGATACTGTCCAGTCGCTCGATGGCACGCACCTTGTCCGTGGCGCTGATACGCGGACGGAGCAGGATGTGACGGCAGTTGATACGCTCGCCTTTTTTCTCTATCAGCTGGATGATGTGGTAGCCATACTCGGTATGGACGATGCGGCTGACCCGCTTGGGGTCGGTCAGGTTGAACGCCACTTCGGCGAACTCGCTCACCAGCTGGCCTTTGCCTACAAAACCCAGTTCTCCGCCGCGCTTGGCACTCTCGGTGTCCTCCGAATAGAGGCGCGCCAGCATGCTGAAGTCGGCACTGCCGTTCTGCACACGCTCGGTGAACTCACGCAGGCGCTGCTTGATACGCTCGGTCTCCTCCACCGGCACAGCCGGTTCGAAACTCAGTATCTGCACCTCCACTTGCGCCGGCATCATCGGGATAGAATCCTCCGGCAGGCTGTTGTAGTAACGCCGCACCTCAGCCGGCGTCGGCTTGATGTTCTGCGTCAGCTTGGCCTGCATCTGCTGGATGATCATCTGGTGGCGCACGGCCGTCATCATTTCCTCGCGTATCTCGCTGCTGGTCTTACGGAAATACTCCTCCATCTTCTCTTTCGAGCCGATCTGGTTGATGTAGTAGTTCATACGCATATCCACCTGGTGGCTTACCGACGACTCGTTGGCCTCGATGGAGTCGATCTCCGCCTGGTGGAGAAACAGCTTCTGTACCGCCAGTTGTTCGGGTATCACGCAATACGGGTCGCCCGCTATCGGCGTGCCCTCATACTGCGCACGCAGCCTTTCCTCCTCCACCTCGCTGCGCAAGATGGCTTCGTCGCCCACTATCCAGACAACCTCGTCAATCACGTTGTTTTGTGCCCACATGGCCGCACTGCCCAGCAGAGCGACCACCAGCATTCCGATGTGATAAATCTTATTCTTCATGTGCAATCTTCAGTTTTCCTGTTTGTATAGCCTCGTCGTAGAGTTGCTCGCGTTTCTTGCGCAGAAACTCCATCTGACGACTGGTCAATATCATTTTCTCTATCTGCGGCCGGGCGTAGTCGAGCGGCATCTGCTCGCCGCGCATGTGCTTGTCGAAGACCTGCAGCAGATAGGTGTTGGCCGAGTCGTTCACCTCTATCTGGCTGCGTTGCTTCAGCCGGTTCTCCAGTTCCGCACGCTCTATCGGCATATGTGCCAGGAGGTCGGATATCGTCAGCCATTTGTCCGCAAAAAGCTCGTATCCATCGGCATATTGATAGGCGTATTTCTCGATATGGTCGATGGTCTTGTTGTTGCTGTCCGTAGGTTTCACCTCCGCCAGCCACGTACGTATCTTCTTCGCGTTAGGCGCATCGGCCGGCATCACGACCAGGATACCCTTTACGATGCTCTCCTCCAGTTTGAAGCGATCGGGCGCCGCGTGGTAGTATTGCAGCACGGTGCTGTCCATAATCGTCTTGGGCATCTGGCGCTCCACCAGTTGCTCCTCGTACGCGTGGATATAGAGCGCGCGCCGGTAGTCGTCCACCAGCTGCTCTATCTCCGGATTGCCGCCGTTGTTGAGCAGGCCTCCGCGCATCGCCTCACTGTACACCAGTCGCTCTTGCGCCCACTGGCTGATATACTGCTGCGCTACGCGCATGCTGTCCTCGCCGTTCAGACCCAGCGTCAACGAGTCTAGGGTCGCCTGGGTGATATACGCGCCGTTCAACTCAACAGCCACACCGGCCTGAGCCTGACGCTCATGCAGCTGCTCCCATAGTTGACAACTGCTCAACAACAAGCATGCCAACACGAGGACTATGCATCTTCTTTTTTCCATAAATTCGCAAATTTGGGCGCAAAGGTACTACTTTTTTTGCACTTGTGCAAATATTTATTCGTTTTTCTTCACAAATAGCCGATGACCGTCTACTTCTTCATACGTCTCCGGCAACGCTATCTGCGGGGCTTTTACTCCGTCGCCGATGGTCAGTTCCGGAGCCACCTCCACGTGTATCTCGTCCCAGATACCTGTTTGCAAGATGTGTTCGAGCAACGTCGTGCCGCCTTCTACCAATATCGAGTGGATGTTGCGTGCGGCCAGGTCGCTCACCACATACGGCCAATCGGTACGGTCGCGATACACAATTGTCTCGATTCCATCGGAGAAAATTCGTGCATCGGCGGGTATGCAATTATGCCTGTCCAGCGTCACGCGGATGGGGTTTCTGCCCTCCCAGTGGGTGTTCAGTAGTCGTGGGTTGTCCAGCAACACCGTGTTGGTGCCTACCATGATCGCCATGTTCTCCGCACGCATCTTGTGCACCAGTTTCTTCGTCTCCGGCGTCGAGATAGCCAGCGCACTGTTCAGGTGCGTCCCCTTTGTCCATTGTCCATTGTCCATTGTCCTTTTTCGGTCAATAAATCCATCGGCAGTCTGCGCCCATTTCAGCACCACATAGGGGCGGTGTTTCTCGTGCAGGCAGAGAAAACGTTTGTTCAGTTCGCGGCACTCCTGCTCCATCATGCCGACTACCACTTCTATGCCTGCCTCGCGCAGCATCTGCACGCCCTTGCCCGCCACCAGCGGATTCGGGTCGAGCATACCTACCACCACGCGACCCAGCCCTTTCTCGATGATGAGCTTGGCGCAGGGCGGCGTCTTGCCGTAGTGACTACAAGGCTCCAGCGACACGAAAAGGGTGCATTCCGACATCTCGACATCTCGATAGCTCGACATCTCCAGATGCCGGAAACAGTTCACTTCGGCGTGTCCTTCCCCGTATTTCTCGTGCCAGCCTTCGGCTAGCACTTGTTCGTCGCTGTTGCGCACCAGTACGGCACCCACCATCGGGTTGGGCGCCACAAAATACTCCCCGCGACGGGCAATTTCGATACAACGTGCGATAAAATTTGCGTATTCCATTTTTTTATAGTATCTTTGCAGCGTGAAACAGTTGATTCAGCAAATAGCGTCGCAGTTACAGGCCGCCTACCCTGCCGATGAGGCAGAGGCATTGGCATGGTGGATAGCCGAGGAAACAACCGGCCTCAGCCGCACGCAACTGCTTTGCGGCTGCAAAGGTACAAAAAATATTTCAAACCTGCAAGATATAATCAATAGATTATTACTTTTTGAGCCGATTCAGTATATTTTTGGCCATACGCTTTGGTGCGGACTCGACCTCCGCGTCACTCCTGCCACCCTTATCCCCAGGCCGGAGACTGCCGAACTCGTCGAGCGGCTTTCAAATTTCAAATCTAAAATATCAAATCTAAAATATCAAATCCGCGTCCTCGATGTGGGTACCGGCAGCGGCTGCATCGCACTGGCGCTGAAGAAGCAGCATCCCGACTGGCAGGTCACCGGCATTGACATCTCCGCCGAGGCCATTCAGGTTGCCCGCGAGAACGCCCGCCGCAACAAATTGGATGTCGAGTTCCTGCAGATGGACATTTTCTCCGATTCCATCGACAAAAATCAGTACGACATCGTCGTTTCCAATCCTCCTTATATCTGCGAGCGGGAGAAAGCCGCGATGCGGGACAATGTGCTCCGCTACGAACCCGCTGCTGCCCTCTTTGTGCCCGACGACGACCCGCTTCGCTTCTATAGACGCATCGCCTCGCTGCATCTCGCACCCCTCATTTTCTTCGAATTCAACGAACATTTTCCCGCTCAGATGGAGGCGTTGCTCCGCGAGGAAGGCTATACCGATATTGTTCTAACCCACGATAGTTATGGAAAACCGCGTATTATCGAAGGCCGAATGGCTGAGTAAAGCCGAGGCCTATTGTGCCCGCAGCGAGCACTGTGCGGCCGATGTCCGGCGCAAGCTCTACGAGTGGGGCACACCGTCGGATTTATTCGATGAAATCGAAGAAAGTCTCCGTCGCAACGACTTCCTCAACGATGCGCGTTTCTGTGCCGCTTATGTCCACGACAAAGTGGCATTCCAGTCCTGGGGACGCATCAAGATTCAGGCCGGTCTCGCTGCCTTAGGATTGCCGGAAGCCGAGATCCGGCGTGCCATCGACGACCTCGACGAACCAGCCTATCGGGCTAACCTCCGCGCCTTAGCCAAAACCCGCAGAGCCGATGCGCCGGAGAAACGCATGCGTTTTCTCCTCCAGCGCGGCTTCACCTATTCGGAAATAGAACACTTATGCTCATGAGACGAATCTTCTACATAGTGCTTCTGCTGATGGCGGCCATGTCTGTGTCCGCCAGGGGGCAGTATGTCGATTCGTGTATGATACGTGTGGAAAATGGCGACACACTCTATATGGCGTGGCTCCACGAGATATGGGTCTACCCGCCTATGCGCTTCAAGAATAAGAAACAAGAGCGCTTCTACTGGCGCACCGTGCGCGATGTCAAGAAGTGCCTGCCCTACGCCAAGATGATCACCAAGGACATGGAGCTGGCCGACCGCGAACTGGCCAAACTGCCCGATAAGAAAGCACGGAAAAAATGGTGGCGCGCCTTCGAGCGACAACTGTTCAAGAAGTACGAGAAAGACTTCCGAGGTATGTACGCCAGCCAGGGACGCATGCTCATGCTACTGCTCGACCGGGAGACCGAGCGCACCAGCTACGATCTCATCAAGCAGTACAAAGGCAAGACGGCCGCCAATTTCTGGCAATTTGTCGCCAAACTGTTTCGTAACGACCTCAAAGAGGAGTACGACGCCACCGACAAAGACCGCATCACCGAACGCGTCATCAACCTCGTCGAAGCCGGTCAGTTGTGATTTTTCGTTTTTTTCTTGCATATGTCAAAAAAAAG
>DEHM01000015.1:0-10118 GCA_002351925.1 Bacteroidales bacterium UBA2800 | reverse complement strand
GCAGTAATTTTGCACCCGCAAAATTGCTTGGATGTATATGACAGAAGAAAACGAGATAAATCCGACAGCCGTGAATTACGGCGACGAGAACATCATCCACTTGGATGACATGGAGCATATCCGACGCCGACCGGGTATGTATATCGGCAAACTGGGCGACGGCAGCCACTCGGATGACGGCATCTACGTGCTCATCAAAGAGAGTATAGACAACTCCATCGACGAGTACCGCATGGGCGAGGGCAAGGTGATTGAGGTAGACGTGCGCGACGGACGCGTCCGCGTTCGCGATTACGGCCGCGGTATCCCCTTGGGCAAACTGGTGGAAGTAGTGAGCGTGCTGAACACCGGTGGCAAATACGACAGCAAAGCCTTCAAGAAATCGGTGGGTCTGAACGGCGTGGGTACCAAGGCGGTGAATGCCCTGTCGAGCTATTTCTCCGTAGAGTCGTACCGCGAGGGTAAGATGCGCAAGGCAGAGTTCGCCCAGGGCAAACTGACGACCGACACGGGCATCCTGGACTACGACGGACCGGAGAAACGCGGTACAATCATCGAGTTTGTGCCGGACGACACGAAAGGTCTCTTCGAGAACTACCATTTCCGCGACGACTATATCGAGGAGTTGCTACGCAACTACACCTACCTGAACACCGGTCTGACACTGGTGTACAACGGTCAGCGTTTCCTCTCGAAGAACGGTCTGCTGGACCTGCTGACGGAGAACATGACCGTGGAGCCGCTCTACCCCATCATCCATATCAAGGGCGAGGACATCGAGATAGCGCTGACGCATACCGACCAGAACGGCGACGAGTATTTCTCGTTCGTCAACGGTCAGCACACCATACAAGGCGGTACGCACCAGGCTGCTTATCGCGAAGCGATAGGTCGCACCATCAAGGAGTTCTACAACAAGAACCAAGACCTGGCGGACATCCGCAACGGCGTGGTAGGCGCTATCGCCATCAACGTGGAAGAGCCGGTGTTCGAGAGCCAGACGAAGGTGAAGCTGGGCTCGAAAGACATGAGTCCCACCGGCGGCGTGAGCGTGAATAAGTTCGTCAACGACTTCGTCAAGCTGCAACTGGACAATTACCTGCACAAGCACCCCGAAGTGACCGAAGTGATGCTGCAGAAGATCCAGGAGAGCGAGAAAGAGCGCAAAGCGATTGCCGGAGTCACCAAGGCGGCCAAAGAGCGCGCCAAGAAGAACCTGGTGAACAACCCCAAACTGCGTGACTGCCAGATCCACCTGAACGATCCCAAGCCGGTGAAGAGCGCCAAAGACTCCGATGACGACCTGCGCCTGGAGAGCTGTATCTTCATCACCGAGGGTCTGTCGGCCTCCGGCAGCATCACCAAGAGCCGCGACGTGCGCACCCAAGCTGTGTTCTCGCTTCGCGGTAAGCCGCTGAACAGCTACGGTCTGAGCAAGTCGGTCGTGTACGAGAACGAGGAGTTCAACTGCCTGCAGTCGGCGCTCAACATAGAAGACGGACTGGATGAGCTGCGCTACAACAAAGTCATCATCGCTACCGATGCCGATGTGGACGGTATGCATATCCGTCTGCTGATGCTGACCTTCTTCCTGCAGTTCTTCCCCGACCTGGTGAAGAAAGGACACGTCTATATCCTGCAGACGCCACTCTTCCGCGTGAAAGACAAGAACCAGACACGCTACTGCTACAGCGAGGAGGAACGACTGAAAGCCATCGGTCAGATAAAGAACCCCGAAATCACGCGATTCAAAGGTCTGGGAGAGATCTCGCCGGAGGAGTTCAAGGGCTTCATAGGCAGCGGTATCCGTCTGGACCAAGTGATGCTGCGCAAGGAAGACAAAGTGAGCGACCTGCTGGCCTACTACATGGGCAAGAACACCACCGAGCGTCAGGGCTTCATCATCGACAACCTCCGCGTGGAGGAAGACAAGGTCGACGAGGGAGATATGGATGATTGATGATTGATGGATTGACCGAATGCTTCCGCTGATTCTCTTCATAGCGCTGGTGGTGGTCGTGGTCGTGCTCTTCGAGATACGCGAGCGCCAAAAAGCCAAACATCCTACCTCGGCACCGGAGCGCCCCGACGGCTGTTGTGGCGAGCACCTGGTGTGCGAACGCGAGACGCTGCTGCAGACCAACGCGGAGATTGTCTACTACGACGACGAGGGACTGGACGCACTGGCCGGTATTGCCCCTGCGGACTATACGGAGGCGCAACACAAGGCGCTGCGTGAGGTCTTCTCCACCCTGCAGGAAAAAGATGTGCCGGGATGGTGTCGCAGTCTGCAACTGAGAAATATTCTTCTTCCTCCGGATATACGCGAAGAGGCGCTTCTGATTGTGCGCGAACGACGTAAACAGTAGAAAAAACAGCCTCAAAGTGCTCAAAAATGCCTGTTTTTGCGAAAAAACAGAAAAAAATTTGCATATATGCAAAATTTGTAGTACCTTTGCACTGCTGATAATGCAGTGTTGCGCCTGCCACAAATTTTTATGCCTATGAAAGAGCCAAATCGTATCCTGTTCATCTCTCAAGAGATCTACCCGTTTTTGGCCGAAGAAACGCCTATTCGTATGCTCAACCGCCGCCTGCCGGAATACTTCCAAGGCCACGGTTATGAGACGCGTACGTTCATGCCTAAGTTCGGCGAAATCAACGAACGCCGTAACCAGCTACATGAGGTGATTCGTCTGTCGGGCATGAACCTCATCATCGAGGACACCGACCACCCGTTGCTGATCAAGGTGGCCTCTATCCAGCAGGCGCGTATCCAGATATACTTCATCGACAACGATGATCTCTTCCACCGCCGCAAAGGGGTGGCCGACGACAACGGTGCAGAGTACGCTGACAACGACCACCGCGTGATTTTCTATGCCCGCGGCGCCGTAGAGACGGTGAAGAAACTGCGTTGGACGCCCAAGATCATCTTATGTTCCGGTTGGATGTCGGCCTTGGCGCCGCTCTACCTGAAGACCGCCTACCACGATGAGCCTTTCTTCGCCAACTCGAAGATCGTGCTGATGCTGGATGATCAAGACTATAAGAAACCCTTCTCCACGAAGTTCTCAGAAAAACTGCGCATCGACGGTGTGAACAATATCGACATACGCAGTATAGCCGACTTCCCCGTAGGCTACGAGGAGTTGATGCGTCTGGCTATCGACTATTCGGACGCCATCGTCTATGCTACGCCGAACGTCAACCAGCGCCTGATGAACTACGCAGAGACCAAGGGCAAACCGATATTGACCTACGAGCCCCAGGAGGACCTGATGGAGGCTTGCAGACGTCAATTGGAATTTATGGAGAAAGTAGCTGAGGATGAGAAGACTGAATGAGATAAGCCGGTTGTTGCTGGCGGTTTTGTGTATCTGTCTGGTGGCCTGCCGCGATGATGTCACCAACGCAGGCGGCTCGGTGCTGTCGGCAGAAGATCCTATTGTGGTGCTGGCCGACACGTTTGATGTGGGTTCGCATCTGGGGGACTGTGCCTCCATCTTGTCGCACCCCGATTCGCTCTTGCTGGGCGAGCTGGAGACCGACTACGGAATGGTACGTGCGGCCATCATGACCCAACTGGCTTGCCCCGAAGGGTATAGCTATCCGGCCAATGCCGTCATCGACTCGGTATGCCTGATGATCTCCTACGGCAGCTGGATGGGAGACGGCTATTCGCCTCTGGCCCTGAGTGCCTATCGCATGGATCGCGGTACGTTCGACTACGCCAAAGCATATACCACCAACATCAACATCGACGACTACTGCTCGCGCGAGAAAAACATCCTGCGCAACCACTGTATCGTAGTAGCCACCGAGAAACTGGATTCCGCTACCGACAAAAATGGTAACTTTGTGCCGATGCTGCGTATGCGCCTGAATGAGGAGTTTCAGGATTATTTCGGCGCTATCCGTTCGTTTACTGACCAAGCGGCCTTCAACCGACAGATGCAAGGACTGCTGCTGGAGACCTCGTTCGGCTCGTCCACCATGCTCAACATCACCGATATCGCCATCGGCGTGTTCTATAGTTTCGCCTACTCCAAAGCCGGCCGCGACACCACCGTACACGACACCAAGATGTTCTACGCCAACTCGGAAATACGTACCATCAACCACATCGAGTATCCCGACAAAGACGTGCTGCTGGAGACGCTGGCCATGGACTCCGACTCCTATAATTATATTATCGCGCCCGCGGGCGTATACACGCATATGGAGTTCCCGATGGAGAAGATGATTGACCACATGGAGAAAAACCTGCGCTACGACTCTATCTGGGACTCCGATTCGGCCGAGTATATCTATTTCTACAAGCGTCCGTACGTCAACAAAGCGCAACTGCGCGTCGATGTACAGAACAAATATACCGGCGCTGAGGTGGATAAACAGCGTAACGACTGGCTACAACCGGCCGACTATATGTTGCTCATCAAGGAGAGTAGCCTGGAGCGGTTCTTCGCCAAGAAAGAGCTGCCTTCCGACTCGTGCGCCCTGCTCTCTTCGCTAACGCAAGGCAAAGACTCGGTAGGTAATGCTATCTACTACTACAGCTACGACCTCTCGGATTTCCTGACCGGTCAGTTGCGCCACGAAGAGATGTTCGACCCCGTGCTGCGCATGGTATTGGTGCCCGTAACGGTGACCTTGACCGCCACCGGTTCGGCGATATCCGAAGTGAAACAGCAGCAGACAATGTCTGCCACTAAAATCACTTCTGCCAAAAACGGCATGACGTTGAAACTGGTCTATTGCGGATTCTAAATTTTCCCGGCTATCACATAGCCTGACGCATACGCTGCATATCGGTCTTGCCGATACGCTCTTCTGCGTATGCACGCGTGACGACAAACTCGCCGTCACGGGGACGCTCGTACATGATATCCAGCATCACAGCCTCCATCAGTCCGCGTAGTCCACGTGCACCGAGATGCGCCTGCATCGCCTGGTCGACGATATAATCGAGCATCTCGTCCTCAAAACGCAGCTGTACGCCGTCCATCCCCAGCAGTTTCTGATACTGCTTGGTGAGCGCATTCTTGGGTTCGGTCAGGATAGCCCGTAGGGCGGTACGATCCAGCGGTTGCAGATACGTGAGGATAGGCAGACGGCCAATGATTTCCGGGATAAGCCCGTAGGCCTTCAGATCCTGCGGCGCGATATACTGCAGCAGGTTGTTCTTGTCCACATGCGCCGTGCGCTGCTGCGCATCAAAGCCCACCACCTGGGTGTTCATTCGCTGCGCTATCTTGCGTTCGATGCCGTCGAAAGCACCGCCGCAGATGAAGAGGATATTCTTGGTGTCTACACGGATAAACTCCTGGTCGGGATGTTTGCGACCGCCCTGTGGCGGCACATTGACGACAGAGCCTTCCAGCAGTTTCAGCAAGCCCTGTTGCACACCTTCTCCACTCACGTCGCGGGTGATAGACATGTTCTCGCTCTTGCGGGCTATCTTGTCGATCTCGTCGATAAAGACAATACCGCGTTGCGCCTTCTGCACGTCGTAGTTGGAATCCTGCAGCAGCCGCACGAGCGTCGTCTCCACATCTTCGCCTACATAGCCGGCCTCGGTCAGCGTCGTAGCATCGACGATGGCAAACGGCACCTTTAGCAGACGGGCTATCGTACGCGCCAGCAAGGTCTTACCCGTACCGGTAGAACCCACCAGCAGGATATTGCTCTTCTCTATCTCCACCCCATCGTCTTCATGCTCTTGGAGCACACGTTTGTAGTGGTTGTAGACCGACACCGCCAGGAAGCGCTTCGCATCATCCTGACCGATGACATACTGGTCGAGAAAAGCTTTTATCTCACGCGGCGCAGGCAGCGAACTCATACTCAGCTCGCCGCTCTTGGCCGTAGCTACGGGATGAGCCACCAGGTGCTGATGGCCGGCCTCCACACACTCGGAGCAAATCAGCGCACCGTCCAGGCCGCTGAACATCTCCGGCATCACACGCCCGCAGAAAGAACAGGGTTTAAAATTCTTCTTGTTTGACATGAGTATCTCCGACTCACTTATTTCTTGGTATAGACGCGATCAATCATACCATAGTCCAAGGCCTCTTGCGCCGTAAGCCAATGGTCACGATCGGCGTCTTGACGAATCTGCTCTACGCTCTTGCCTGTATGGTCAGACAGGATGGTATAGAGTTCT
Organism: Bacteroidales bacterium UBA2800; assembly: GCA_002351925.1. Classification (GTDB taxonomy): domain Bacteria; phylum Bacteroidota; class Bacteroidia; order Bacteroidales; family Paludibacteraceae; genus Colicola. The sequence continues at coordinate 3,952 of DEHM01000015.1, read as the reverse complement.
TCCTTCAGTTTGATAATCTCTTTGGCGGTGATCTCTATATCACTGGCCTGACCTTGCACGCCACCCAGCGGCTGATGAATCATCACACGGCTGTGCGGCAGCGCAGCACGCATCCCTTTCTCGCCGGCTACCAGCAGGATAGCGCCCATCGAAGCGGCCAGACCGGTGCAGATAGTAGCTACCTTCGCACGCACAAACTGCATCGTGTCGTAGATACCCAACCCGGCGTAAACCGAGCCGCCCGGCGTGTTGAGATAGAGATGGATATCGCGCTCCGAGTCCATCGAGTCCAGATAGAGCAACTGCGCCTGAATCACATTGGCCGTATAGTCGTTCACCTCTGTACCGAGGAAGATGACGCGGTCCATCATCAGACGGCTGAACACATCCATCTGCGTCACGTTCAGTTGACGCTCCTCCAGAATCGTCGGAGAGATATAGCCGTAAGAGGCCTTCACCTGATCCGCGCTCTGCGACAAGACCTTCTCCACATGCATGGAGTTAAGGCCTTGTGCAGTCGCGAAACGAAGAAAATCGTTTTGTTGCATTATTTCTTAGCTTGTTTGAGTTCAGCACGCTTTGCCTGCGCACGCTGGATGTCGTAAGCTATCGGCGATGCGATGAACAACGACGAGTAGGTACCTACTATCACACCCATCAGCAATGCGAAGACGAAGCCCTGGATGGTCTCGCCACCGAATACGAAGATAGCCAACAGCACAACAAACGTCGACATAGAGGTCGAGAACGTACGGCTCAGCGTGTTGTTCAACGCGTCGTTGATGTTGATTTGCTTCTCGCGCTTCGGATACAATCCGTTGTACTCACGTACACGGTCGAAGATGACCACGGTATCGTTGATCGAATAACCGATAACGGTCAGGATAGCAGCGATGAACGCCTGGTCGATCTCCATGGAGAAAGGCATAATCTTCCAAAGGATTGCATACAGACCCAGAATGATCACGGTATCGTGAGCCAAGGCTGCCAATGCACCTACCGAGTAAGCAAAGTTGCGGAAACGGAGCAGGATATAGAGGAAGATGACAATCAGCGCAGCAAACACTGCCCAAACAGCACTAGTCTTGATATCATCAGCGATAGCAGGACCTACCTTCTGACTCGACATGATACCTACCTCGGCATTCGAATCGGTCGAACGGAAATCCTCGAACGTGATCTCCTCGCCCAGATACGGCTTGCAGCCCTCGTAGAGCAATGCCTCGATAGCCTCATCAGCCTCAGCGTTATCCTCGTGGATGCGATAGTTGGTGGAGATACGTACCTGGTTGGCGTCGTTACCGTAGGTAATAACGTTCAGACCGAAGGTCTCACCCTCCTCCAACGTGGCCTTGAACACATTGTCCAGGTTCTCGCGTACATCCTGCGTGTTGATGCTCTTGTCAAAACGAACTACGTAGTTACGACCACCGGAGAAGTCGATACCCAGGTTAAGACGGCCGAACAAGTGCGGCTCCAGACCCAGGATAGCGAAGATCACCAGCGCACCCGACAAGCAGTATGCCCACTTGCGAGCAGCTACGAAGTCGAAGTGAATATCCTGCAGGAAGTTCTTCATCAGACGAGTGGTAAAGCTCAACTCCTTGGCATCGTCACGTTTTGCATAGTCCTCCAGCAACAGACGAGTGATGAACACGGCCGTTACGAACGACGATACGATACCGATCATATAGGTTACCGCGAAGCCCTTGATGGGTCCCGAACCGAAGATAGCCAGAATCATACCCGTCAGGAACGAGGTGACGTTGGCATCCACGATAGCCGAGATGGCACCCTTGAAACCGTCCTCGATAGCTTTGCGCATACCCTTACCGGCGCGCAACTCCTCGCGGATACGCTCGTAGATAAGCACGTTGGCATCCACCGCCATACCCATCGTCAACACGATACCGGCAATACCCGGCAGGGTCAGTACGGCGCTGAACGAAGCCAGCACACCTACCAGCAGGAACACGTTGCAGCACAACGCAGCATCGGCAATCAGCCCCGGAATCCAGCCATAGTAGAAAATCATGTAGATCAGGATCAGGATGAAGCCCAGCGCAAACGACCACAGACCCGAACGGATAGCCTCACGACCCAGCGAAGGACCTACCACACTCTCCTCGATGATACGAGCAGGTGCCGGCATCTTACCCGATTTCAGGGTGTTGGCCAAGTCCTTAGCCTCTTCTACGGTGAAATTACCGGTGATCTGACTGTTACCGCCGGCGATCTCATTCTGTACCGTCGGGAAGCTGTATACATAGCCGTCCAGCACGATAGCTACCGACTTACCGATATTGTCTTTCGTCAGACGCTGCCAGGTCTTGGCTCCCTCTGCGTTCATCGACATCGACACGTTGGCATACGCACTCAGCTGACCGAAATCGGCACGTGCATCGGTAATCACGTCGCCTTCCAGGCTGGCGCGACCATCACGTTGCGCCTTCAGCGCTACCAGATTGTAGTAGCTGCCTGCCTCATCCACGGCCTTCACCGTCCAGTAGAAACGAGCGTCACGCGGCAACACAGCCTTGGCAATCTGCGAGTTCAACATCGCATTTACCTTAGCGGTATCCACATAATGCACCGTACCTACGACAGGACCACGATAAGCCTGACCGGCTTGGTTCACCGACGGGTTCAGGATCGCAAAGAGCGGGTTGTTCTTCTTGTACTCTGCTACCTGAGCAGCCTGGTCAGCCTCAGCAGCCACCGAGTCAGCACCCAGGTTGTCCACCAGGCCTGCTATCTCGTTCTCTGCCTTCGGAGCCTCCTCGGCTTTTACTTCCTCAGCTGCAGCCTCTTCAGCCTCTGCCTCGGGAGCAGTAGCGGCATACTCGCGGTTGATCTGAGCCAGCATAGGAAGCAACTCCGAGGCCTCGTAGGTCTCCCAGAACTCCAGGTTAGCACTACCTTGCAGAAGTTTACGTACACGCTCCGGCTCCTTGATACCCGGCAACTCGATCAGGATACGACCCGGCTGAGCCAGTTTCTGGATGTTCGGTTGAACAACACCGAAACGGTCGATACGGGTACGCAGCACGTTGAACGAGTTCTGGATAGCACCGTCCACCTCTTCGCGGATCACTTTCTCTACCTCATCATTGGTCGAGTTCAGCGTCACCTTATCCTTCAGCTCGAAAGTAGAGAAGACGGAAGCCAACTGTGCTTGCGGGTCGATCTCTTTGTACGCCTCAATAAAGAGGGTTACGAAATCTGCGCCGCTCTTCTTCTGATTTTCTTTTGCCTGTGCCAATGCGGCCTTGTAGTTCGGGGTCTCGTTGTGACCACTCAGCGCGTCCAGAATGTCCGGAACACTCACTTCCATCGTCACGTTCATACCACCCTTCAAGTCCAGACCGAGGTTGATCTCTTTCTCACGGCACTCTTTGAGCGTATAGCCAAACCACACTTTCTGTGTGGCGATAGAGTCCAAATACTGGTACTCTTTTACCGCATCACCTGCGGCATACTCCTTAGCCTTTTTGTCGTAATGGCTGGTCACCAGCGAGAACGACAGATAGAAAGCGCAGATCAGCGCCAAACATACGGCCAAGAAGCGGATTAATCCTTTGTTTTGCATAATTGTTAGTCGATAATATTACAGTTGAGGACCGGCTGCTACCAATGCCTTGCCGGCTTCGTTTGTGGTGTACTTGTTGAAATTCTTGATGAAACGACCGGCCAGATCTTTTGCCTTAACCTCCCACTCTGCGGCATCTTTGTAGGTGTCACGAGGATCGAGAATAGCAGGATCTACGCCCGGAAGAGCTGTCGGAACCTCGAAGTTGAAGAACGGAATCTTCTTCGTCGGAGCCGTCAGGATGTCGCCACCCAGGATAGCGTCGATGATACCACGCGTGTCGCGGATCGAGATACGTTTGCCCGTACCGTTCCAACCGGTGTTCACGAGGTATGCCTTCGCACCGCTCTTCTCCATCTTCTT
>DEHM01000006.1:27918-28946 GCA_002351925.1 Bacteroidales bacterium UBA2800 | reverse complement strand
TACATCACCAAGGAGTTCCTCGATGAGGACAATGAGGTTTGCGGATATGAGTACGTACACATGGGTAAGTTCATGGACGCCATCAAGAAGGGTGTTCCGGCAGACGAGGCGCTGAAGAGCGTTACCGGTACCTACGGCCGCACGACCAAAGAGCAAGGTGCAGTTAAATCGATTGATCCACGCAAAAACTAAGGAGGAGAGACTATGATTCGTGAAGTAAAATTTGAGTCGCAAGACCGCCGCGAGAAACAGATTCTCGCCGCTCTGAACGCTAACGGTATCGCTTCCATCGAGGAGGCTAACCAGATTTGCGAGCAATACGGCCTCGATCCTTATATGACCTGCGAGGAGACCCAACGTATTTGTTTTGAGAACGCCAAGTGGGCGTATGTAGTAGGTACGGCAATTGCCTTGAAGAAAGGCTGCAAGAACGCCGCTGACGCTGCCGAGGCTATCGGTATCGGTCTGCAGGCTTTCTGTATCCCGGGTTCCGTAGCTGACGACCGCAAGGTAGGTATCGGTCACGGTAACTTGGCAGCTCGTCTGCTGCGCGAGGAGACCCAGTGCTTTGCTTTCCTGGCAGGTCACGAGTCGTTCGCAGCTGCAGAGGGCGCTATCAAGATTGCTGAGATGGCGAACAAGGTTCGTAAGAACCCGCTTCGTTGCATCCTGAACGGTCTGGGCAAGGACGCCGCTATGATCATCAGCCGTATCAACGGTTTCACCTATGTACAGACCGAGTTCGACTATTTCACGGGCGAGTTGAAGATCGTTCGTAAGAAAGCGTACAGCGATGGTCCGCGTGCAAAGGTTAACTGCTACGGCGCAGACGATGTTCGTGAGGGCGTAGCTATCCTCTGGCATGAGAACGTTGACGTTTCGATCACCGGTAACTCGACGAACCCGACCCGCTTCCAACACCCGGTAGCAGGTACGTATAAGAAAGAGCGTATCCTGGCAGGCAAGCCGTACTTCAGCGTAGCTTCGGGCGGCGGTACAGGCCGTACCTTGCACCCGGATAACATGGC
>DEHM01000006.1:8075-27792 GCA_002351925.1 Bacteroidales bacterium UBA2800 | reverse complement strand
GGTATCGGTAACAACCCGATGGTAGGATGTACCGTTGCTTGTGCAGTAAATGTTGCTTTAGCACTTAACAAATAATAACAAACAATTTCCTATTATTCACTAATCAAAATTAACAAAAAAGATTATGAAAAAAACTTTATTCGCAGTTGTTGTTGCTTTGTTTAGCATCAACGCAATGGCTCAGCACGAAATCGGTGCTGTTGTCGGTGGTATGAACGGTGTTAGCTACAAGTACTGGTTCAACGACGCTCTGGCTCTCCAGGCTGACCTCGCAGTTGGTCTGACCGAGGCTGCCGAGAAGGTTAGCTATGGCTTGTATGACTTCACTATCAACCCGAACGTGGAGTACCACTGGGATCTGGTAGACGCCCTGAAAATTTACGCCGGTGGTGGTATCAACTTCGGTTTGTGCAGCGCACTCAAAAACACCAGCTCCGATTATGTTAACGGTAAGTTCGGTATCAACGCTATCGCCGGTTTGCAGTACGACTTCAACAGTGTACCTCTGGCATTGGCATTTGACTTCCGTCCGGGTTATGGTATGAGCTTCAGAAGCGATGCTAGCCACTTCTTCGATTGGAAGTTGGCGTTTGCAGTTCGTTACAAACTCTAAGAAACGTAAGAAAAACAGAATATATTCTGTTGCAAAGACGCACGTGCTCTCGGGCACGTGCGTTTTTTTGGCATAATATTTGCATATATGAAATTAAATGTTTATCTTTGCAGCAAATTTGCATACGAAAACATTTTTACTAACTTAAATTACAAAGACGTATGAAAAAACTGTTGATGGTAGCTATGGCCTTAATCATAGCATGCGGCGCAAGCTTCGCGCAAGAGAAAGACCTCAAGCAAATCCGCAAGGAGCGTCAAGAGATTCGCAAACTCTCGAAGAAAGAGTTTGGAGAGAAATGCACCAAGGCAGCCAGAAAAGAGGCTAAGGCGCTGCAGAAAGAAGGCTGGCGCGTAAATCCGGGTGCACTGCCTCTGGAGAAACAGCTGGACAATTCGTATCTGAAGCAGATGGAGTTTGACGACGATCTGTTCCCGAAGTATATCATGGCTGACGCCAAGTCGATTGGTGAGAACTACGATGCAGCAAAGGCATCGGCAATGAGTCTTGCCATCACTTCGCTTGCCGGTCAGATCCAGACGGAGGTAGCCGCGCTGATTGAGAACACCATCGCCAACAAGCAGTTGGAGGCTAACGAAGCTGCTTCGATCGTAGAGACCGTACAGTCGAGCAAGAACCTGATTTCTCAGTCGATTGGTCGTACGCTGCCGATGGTAGAGTGTTACCGCGAGGTGAAGAAGGGCGGCAACAAAGAGGTGCTGGTACGTATTGCTTACAGCGCAGAGCTGGCCAAGAAGGCCGTTAAGCAGGCTGTACGCGAGGAGCTCGACAAGAAAGGCGAGAACCTGCACAACCAACTCGACAAAGCGCTGGGTTTGTAATTCCAAACACGTTTGTCCGCAATGAGACGTCTTATTGCTTTTGCAGCGGCACTGTTGCTCGTAGGAGCAGCAGTGGCCGCGGAAAAAGTGGTGGATTCTTCGTCGAAGAAACGTCCGGACTGGGCGGGAGCTTCGATGGAGGGTTATTTCGTTACGTCAGCCCAAGCTCCTACACTGGAAGAGGCGCAGGAGAAAGCCATCACGGCCGTACGCGAGCAGATCATCGCAGCAGTAGCTACGAACATCCATTCGGAGACCAGCATCGTGATGCGTGAGGTAGCCGAGAACGGCCATATCGACTCGCACAAAGAGATGAAGAGCGAACTGCATGTAGCCGCAGCCGATATCCCCTATCTGGCAGACATCTCGCCCTCGCACGCCAAGGATTTTTACTGGCTGAAGATGCGTCGTGACGACAAATCCACCTACTATGTGTACCATCTGCTTTATCCTTTCTCCAACTCCAAACTGCGGATGCTGGTGATGGAGTATGAGAAAGCACAAAAGGCCATCAACGACAGTCTGCAAGCTTTTGCTTCGACCGATTTCGAGAAGTATGGCAGCGTGGAGCAGATGTTGGCTCGCCACAATGGTTTGCAGCAGTTTGAAGCCTCGCTGCGTGAGGATGACAAGCGCCGCGACATCTGTCAGTCGATCCTGATGAACTACGACCGTATGTTGCGCCAGAACCTGCATGTCGAGGTGCTGGAGAGCAATCGTCAGGAGACGCGTATATGCATGAAATACGCATCGAAGCGTATCGCCTGTCATATGAAACCGAAGATGAAGAGCAACTGTCTGGTGGCCTTGCAGGCCAAACTGAATGCGCAAGACGTACAGATCACGTACGACTCGGAGTCGGGCTGCTATGCTGACGACCAGAACTGGCTGGACGTGACGTTCACCATTCTGGGTAAGCGTATCACACAACGTTGTTATATTCGCTAAACAACTATCGTATGAAAAAAATTCTCACAATATGTCTGGGTCTCTTGCTGATGGTTCCGGCTTTCGGCAAGAATGACAAACAGGCGCCCAAATGGCGCTACGAGATAGAAGCGGCCGTAGGCCAAGCAGCCAACGGCGCAGCACTCGTACGCGTATGGTCGTATTCGAGCAAGGCCAACTTGCCGGAAGGACTGGCAGCGAAGAATGCCATTCACGGTATCCTTTTCAAGGGTTATCCGGCCAGTACGACCGGCACACGTCTGGCAGGTCGCGAGCCGATGATAGCCGATGCCGCCGCCGAGGCAGCACATCAGGCTTATTTTGATGCCTTCTTTGCCAATGGCGGTCCGTACACACGCTACGTGTCGACGATAGGCAACGGTATTCCCGAGCCGCCCATCAAGGTAGGCAAGGAATACAAGATCGGCCTGACGCTGCTGGTGATGGTAGACCAGCTGCGCAAGCGTCTGGAGGAGGACAAGATTATCGCTCCGCTGGGTTCGGCAGGTAAGTTGCCGACCATTATGGTAGTTCCCAGCAACGCGTGGTGTAACAATCACGACTGCATGCAGGCTTTCGACAACCAGGGTGCTACCGAATACGTAGCCGACTACGACAAAGCGCTGCGGACCAGTTCGGAGCTGAAGACAGCTATCAACACACTGAACGCACGTATGGCCAAACGCGGTTTCCCGCTGAAGGACCTGGAGGCTGCGCTGAAGAGTCTGAAGAGCGAAAGTGCGGAAGAGATGATGATGACGTCGCAAGACGGCGAGGCTATTGCCGAGTCGCCTATCGACATCCTGCGTCGCACCGCCAAAGCCGATATCTGGATTGAGATAGACTGGTATACCACCGAGGCCAAGGGAGGCACACAGACGACGTTGACGTTCAGCATGAACGCGCTGGATGCCTACACCGACATGAGTGTAGCCGGCGTACCGCCGACCACCGGACGTCCCGCCTATACCTCGACATTCCAGCTGCCGATACAGATGGAGGAGATCATCTTCGGACAGTTCGACAATTTCTGCAACAGTCTGCAGGCCTTCTTCGACAACTGTGCCAGCTATGGTCGCGCTATCAAACTGCGTATCCTGACCTGGGACGGCTTTGAAGACGGCTTGATGGCCGAGTTCAACGGCGAAGAGCTGCACGAGATCATCGAGGACTGGCTGGAGGCTAACACCGTCAACGGTAAGTTCGGTTCGCCGGACATCAGTCCGTCGGGCACGCGGATGACCGTAGAGCAGGTGCGTATCCCGCTGCAGAACGCCAAGGGTCGCGACATCGATGCGCGCACCTGGGCACGCGACCTGCAGAAAATGCTGCGCAACAAATATGGCATCGAGAGTCATCTCTCGGCTAAAGGCTTAGGACAAGTACAACTTATCATTGGAGGACAATAATCATGAGACGACTAATGACAATGTTGGCCGCTGCGCTGTGTGCAGCCGCCCTCTTCGCACAAGAAGCCGAGATAGCACCGGTGGTTACCTATAGTCTGCAACCCGTTGTGAACAGCAATGAGGTACCGGCTGCTGCGCAAAACATGCTGCGCACGAAGATGCTGCAGATAGCCGCCAAAGGCGACTGCGCTACGACCGCTGAGAGCCCGTATGTGATTACGTGCCATATCGATGTGCTGGGTCAGGAACTGACTCCTACCGCGCCGCCGATGCACGCCTGCACGCTCAGCCTGACATTCTTTGTAGGCGAGGCAGAAGGCGAAGTGTTTGCGCAAGCGAATGTGGAAGCCAAAGGCGCAGGTAAGACTCCCGAAAAAGCGTATATCAATGCTATAAAGAACGTGCGCGCGGGTGACCCGTCGTTTAAGATGATGCTTGACAAAGCCAAGAAACGTATGGTACCGCCTCCCGCTCCCGCTCCGGAACCTGTAGCAGAACCGGCACCGGATTCGACAGCTGTACCTGCCGCTACGCCGGAAAACGTGCTGCCGCTGCTGTAAGACAAGCGCTACAGAATAAATAACAGAGGTCGTCTCCCGACGACCTCTTGTTTTTTCATATAACAAACAATCTCCTATTTATCCACTAAGAACTAGTGTTGTACCCTAAATGAGCAAACACCGTGCCAAACTGGTGACAGGAGATTATTTTTTTTCTATTTTATCGGCGCACACTTGCGCGACAGATAGGCTTTTTCCTCGTCGTTGAGGAGCGGGGCCGTCTCTTTGTACACGCGTTGGTGGTAAGCGTTGAGCCAAGCTATTTCCTCGGCAGTCATCAGGCTGCGGTCGATCAAATTGGTGTCATAGATACAGAGCGTGAGTGTCTCGAAGGCCAGCCATTGATCTTCGGTCGTCGTGGCAGCGGTCTGCGCAGCAGGAATGACCGTGATGAGGTTCTCGGTGCGGATTCCCCACTCTCCCGTGCGATAGATACCGGGTTCGTCGGAGATGATATGTCCGATCTCCAGCGCCGTAGGATTGTTGTCGGTGCGCACGTTCTGCGGTCCCTCGTGACATCCGAGGAAATGGCCTACGCCATGACCCGTACCGTGGCCGAAGGTGATACCAGCCGCCCACATATACTGCTTGGCCAATGCATCCAGTTGGTTGCCACGCGTGCCCTTGGGGAAACGCACCGTTGCCAAGGCGATATGTCCTTTAAGCACATAGGTATAGTCGCGTTTGGCCTGCTCGGGGATAGCGCCGCCCAGCCAGACAGTACGCGTGATGTCGGTTGTTCCGTCGAGGTACTGTCCACCGCTGTCGAGGAGCAACATACCCTCCGGGTGAACCGTCGCGCACTTGTCCTTGGTAGCCGCATAGTGGACAATAGCTCCGTTGCCCTTGTAGCCGGCAATCGTTCCGAAGGACTCCTCCACAAAGTTCTCGCCCATCAGACGGAACGCATGCAGCTTCTCCATCAAGTCCCACTCCGTCGGCGTCTTTCCTTCCGCAAAAGCCTCTTCTTCCAGCCACTTGAAGAACCGTGTCAGCGCTACAGAGTCCTGGCGCATAGCGATACGCTCGCCTTCCAGTTCGACTTCGTTTTTGCGGGCTTTGTCGATCAGGATAGGCGACTTGACGTTCAGTTTCTTACAGTCGGCGGGAATCGCCTCGTAGAGGGCTTCGTTGACTTTTGCGCCATCGAACAAGATTGTACCTTTCAGTCCACGGATATAAGCAAATACCTCTTCGTAAGGCAGCACCGTGACGTTGTTGAAGTCCAGATAGTTGCGCGTCATGATGTCCACTTTGGACGCATCAACGAAGAGCGTGCAACGTTCTGCCTCCAGCACGACGTAACTGATGACGACGGGATTGTACTCCACATCATTGCCGCGTATGTTGAGCAGCCATGCTATCTCGTCGAGTGCGCTGATGATCATGGTGTCGGCTTTCTTCTTGGCCAGCGCTTCGCGCATACGAGCGAGTTTGCTCTCGACAGCCTCGCCTGCAAAGTCGGCACTATAGGGGTACAACTTGTCCTGAGGAATAGCAGGACGACCTTCCGTCCAGATAGGCTTAATCAAGTCAATACTGCGGAGGGTAAGCTGTTGCTGCCAATTGGCGAAGTCGTCCACGCTGAACATCTCCGGGTTCACGCCCACGGTGCCTTCCACATGTTCGGCCAGCCAGTCGACCAGTTTGGGGCAGTCGATATCCGATTCGCGCATTAGCTGGATAGACGAGCCCTGCAGCTCGATACCTGCTTGCAGATAATAGCGGCTGTCGGTCCAGAGCAGCGCTTCGTCGAGCGTCACCACCATGGTACCGCTCTCGCCGTTGAAGCCGGACAACCATTGCATCTCGCACCAATGCGAAGCCATATATTCACTCGCATGAGGGTCGTTGCCGGGCACTACATAAGCCGCCAGACCGGCCTCACGCATCTCTTGCCGCAAAGCGGCTATTCGTTTCAATACCGTCATAGTTTTAAGAATTTTGCTGCAAAAATACTAAAAATCTTGCATATATGCAAAAAAAGTTGTAATTTTGCGGCATAAAAACGTATGTACGCTATGACGAAACTGAGTGTAAACATCAACAAGGTAGCTACTCTGCGCAATGCGCGAGGAGGTAATCTGCCTGATGTTCAGCGTTTTGCAGTTGATTGTGAGTTGTTTGGAGCCCAAGGAATCACGGTTCATCCGCGTCCCGATGAGCGTCATATCCGCAAGGAGGATGTCTACCAACTCAAGTCCATGGTAACCACAGAGCTGAACGTAGAGGGTAACCCGACGGAAGAGTTTTTGGCGCTGGTGACGGATATCCGTCCCACGCAGGTGACACTGGTGCCCGATGATCCGGGGCAACTCACTTCCAACCACGGCTGGGACACCCGTCGCCATCTGGATTTTCTGAAAGGTGTAGTCAATCAACTGCATGCTTCCCGCATACGCGTCAGCATCTTCGTGGATCCGGATCCCGTGATGGTGGAATATGCGCTGCGCACCGGTGCAGACCGCGTAGAACTGTATACCGGGCCCTATGCAGAGATGTTCCGTGAGAATCCGAAGAAGGCCCTCGACATATACCGTCCTGCAGCAATGAAGGCGCACGAGTTGGGTCTCGGCATGAATGCCGGCCACGACCTGAACCTGAAGAACCTGAAGCCCTTCATCAAGGCGTTCCCTTGGACGGCTGAGGTAAGTATAGGTCATGCTATCGTATGCGACGCCCTGTATCTGGGTATCCAAGAAACTATTCAAGAATATTTAGATTTACTGAAATAATATGCTTTTTCAAATTGACACCGTAGCACTCACCGAAGAGTTGTTGCAAGCAGAAGAGCCTCTGCAGGAGGCCGCTCAAGAATCGATTAACCTATGGACTATGGCTCAGTATGGCGGTTGGATAATGGTTATCCTGGCGCTGCTTCTTGCCTGTGCATGCTATATCTTCATCGCCCGTATGGTGGTCATCAAGCAGGCCACGCGCGAGGATAAGTCGTTTATGGATCGTATTCGCGATTGTATCCACGAGGGCAAGATTGACTCTGCCATCAGTCTGTGTAAACAGACCGACACCCCGTCGGCCCACATGATTGAGAAAGGTATCAGCCGTATCGGTCGTCCGATGCAGGACGTACAAGTGGCCGTAGAGAATGTCGGCAACCTGGAAGTAGGCAAGCTGGAAAAAGGTCTCGTCATTATGGCCACCATCGCCGGAGGCGCACCGATGCTCGGCTTCCTGGGAACCGTGCTAGGTATGGTACAGACGTTCTACAACATGGCGCAGACTTCGGGCGGCTTGATAGAGATGAGTGCACTCTCCACGGGTATGTACCAGGCTATGGTAACTACCATCGGTGGTCTGATAGTAGGTATTCTGGCGATGTTCGCCTACAACTACCTCGTGGCACGTATCGACCGGGTAGTGCGTCTGCTGGAAAGCCGTACGCTGGAGTTTATGGATTTGTTGAACGAACCTGCATAGTCGTTTTATGAGCCTGAAGAGACGTAATCGCGTGGAAGCGACATTCGCGATGAGTTCCATGACCGACCTGGTGTTCCTACTCCTGCTGTTCTTCGTCATGGCCTCCACGATGTCGTCGCCCAACGATATCAAGATCAACCTGCCTACGTCGCGTGCACAGAAAGTGTCGCGTCCCCAGGTAGCCAAGGTCAGCATCGACAACTTGGGCAACTACTTTGTGGCAATAGGCAAGGCCAAGCCGATACAAGTAGATCCGGAGAGCCTGGAGGGCTACCTGAGTGAGATACAAGCGACCGACAGCACGATGTATATCGCGCTTCATGCCGACGAGGATGTAGCATACAAAGAAGTGGTGCGTGTGCTCGACATTGCCAACGAGCACAAGATGAAACTCGTCGTAGCTACCAAACGATAGTCGGTAGCGAGAAATTCATTTCTCCACCAAACGATGACCAAAAAGCAAGAACGACATATTATTGCGTCGGCAGGTACGGTACTTTTTCTGCTACTGGTATTTCTGATTCTATGGTTTGTATACCTTACGGCCGTAGCACCGGAACAGGAAGAGGGTATTGAGCTTGTCTACGCGGAGATAGAGGAAGAGGAGGAGCCCGCTGCTCATTCGGCGGCCTATGCCGAAGAGTTGACCGATGCCGCCCCTGCTGCGCCGGCGCAGCCCGCAGAGGAAGTGGCTACCAGTCCTGACCCGGGATCCGCAGAAGAGCATCTTGTCTCGGAAGAAGAGACGCTGACGATGCTGCAAGCGCAACGCGAGCGAGAAGAACGCGAAGCGGCAGAACGGGCACGCAAGCAGAAAGAGGCAGAGGCAATTGCTAAGGCCAACGCCATGGGTTCGCTCTTTGGCAAAAACCCCAACGGAACTAACACCAGCGGCGACGGAGACACCAAGAACGCCGGACAGATGGGCAATCCGGTGGGACACGGCACTACGGTAGGAGGAGGTAGTTGGTCGTTAGCCGGACGAGGCATACGCGGCACGCTGCCCCAGCCGTCGAACAACTTCAAACAGGAAGGGAAAGTCGTTGTAGAGATACGTGTCAATGCGGCCGGCACTGTGGTTAGTGCGACCGTAAAAGGAGGCGATGTATCGGACAAACAGACCCAACAACTTGCTCTCGAGGCAGCCCGCAAGGCGTCATTTACCGAGGGGGATCATGATCAGATCGGAACAATTACCTATATATTTAAGTTAAATTGAGAATTTAACATTTGTCATTTGTAATTTGTAATTTTTTATGAACTACTTATTTTTAGACAATGGTTTCGAAGAAATCGAGGCTATCACCACTATTGACCTGCTTCGTCGCGCGGGTATCGCGCTGACAACCGTCTCTATCACCCGCAATCCGATGGTGCTCGGTGCCCACAACATCGCCGTAGAAGCCGACGGACTGATAGAGAACATCGATTTCTCGGATGCCGAGATGCTTATTCTGCCCGGTGGTCAGACCAAGTTGGGCGACTGTTCCGCGCTCTGCGAATTGCTCGTGGCGCATAACGATGCTGACAAACCTATTGCCGCTATCTGCGCCGCTCCGATGGTGCTGGGCAAACTGGGTATACTGAAAGGTAAACAGGCTACCTGTTACCCCGGCTGCCAAGAGCCGTTGGGTGAGAGTTACGTAGGAGGACTGGTAGTGGAAAGCAAGAATATCATCACGGCCAAGGGGCCTGGTCTGAGTTCTGATTTTGCATTCTGCATCATCGAGCGTCTGGCAGGTTCGGATGCCGCTGACGCGGTATATGACGCCGCACAATACTAAGCGACTATATATAGAAAAAAATAGCAGGCTTCTTATCGGAGGCCTGCTATTTTATGTAGCTGTACACTTAGTCGCCAGAATGGATGGGAGAGAATATAGCGCACCGTCTCTGGTAAGTTGTCATTGCGGTCATCCTCCCATTCGTCGATTCCGCTCATCATCAGCCATTCGCCCGTATAACGCAGCGGTTGCAGCATCCAGTGCTCCGCCTCCAATTGGCTACGCCATACCTCCGGGTCGTAGGTGCCGGTGAAGACCACTTTTACCTCGTTGACTTTATGCAATGCGAGTCGTGTTCCCTCCTTGGGCGAACAGGTAACCCAATCGATAGCGACAGGCAACGGTCGCGTCCCGTTGGTCTCGATACAAACAAAGAACCTTGCTGCGTGGAGTGCGTCCACCAATGCGTCGTCCACTTGTAGTCCCGGTTCTCCACCCGTCAGCACCACCATCTTTCGGCGCTCGTTGGGCAAGTCGTATAGCTCGCATATCTCTGCGATAATCTGATCGGACGTCATCTCGCGATAGTCGGCAAACTCCGTATCGCACCAAGGACACCGCAGGTTGCAACCGCTAAAACGGATAAACACAGCGGGAATACCGCTGTGTGCTCCCTCGCCTTGCAAGGTATAGAATATTTCGTTTACCTTATATTGCATAGGTAGCCCTATGTAGCCTTAGGTTGTTCTAATCTCGCTCGTAGATGGCCACGTTGCCCTCGCTCTCTTGCACCGACACTTTGTAGCAATTCTCTACGTGGTCGCAAATCCAGCGGGCGATGTTCTCAGCCGAAGGATTGACATCCAGAATCTCGTTAATATACTGATGGTCGAAGGTGTCCTTCACGACACGTTTGATATGGGTGAAGTCGGTGACCATTCCGTCCTGATTCAATTCCTTCGCACGGCAATAGACCACGATGATCCAGTTATGTCCGTGTAGATGTTCACACTTGCTCTCGTACGACAACATCAGGTTATGTGCCGCCGATATCTCTATGGTTTTCTGTACGTAATACATTGTTATTCTTCGTAGATAGTAGTGTCTTTTATGCCGGCCTGTGCCAATGCCTCTTTGCGTTCGCGGCAGGTACCGCAGACGCCGCAGTGGTACTCCAAGCCTTTGTAGCAGCTCCAGGTCTCGGAATAGTCGATACCCAGTTCTTTGCCCTTCATGGCTATCTCCGCCTTGGTCAGATGGGTATAGGGCGTGAGCAGCTGCACGCCGTTCCACGTACCGAAATGGATGGCATTGTTCATAGCCTCTACAAACTCCGGACGGCAGTCGGGATAGATGGTGTGATCGCCGGCATGGTTGGCCAGCATGACATACTGCATCTTGTTATTCTCGGCAATACCGGCAGCAATAGACAACATAATGCCGTTACGGAAAGGCACGACGGTCGATTTCATATTCTCATCGTCATAGTTACCCTCCGGAATAGCGTCGGCGCCCTCCAGCAACGACGAGCGGAAGAACTCCTTGATAAACGGCAGACGGATAACCTTGTGGGGAATACCCAGCCGCTCGCAATGCAGCCGTGCAAACTCTAGCTCGCGGTCGTTATGGTTGCTGCCATAGTGGAACGATACCGCCATGCCGATGCGGTACTGATACTCATAGAGCATCGTAGTGGAGTCCAGACCACCCGACAGAACAATCAGACTATCTCTCATACACACGACTGAATTGTTCGGCGAGACGCTGTTGCTTCAGCGCCTCGTGTTCCTTATCCGCATAGTTGGCAAACGGATAGATACTGATACCGCCACGCGGCATGAACCAACCGGTCACCTCCAGATATTTGGGATCCATCAGTTTCACCAGGTCCTTCATGATGATGTTGACGCAGTCCTCATGGAAGTCCCCATGATTACGAAAGGAGAAGAGGTATAGCTTCAGGCTCTTGCTCTCCACCATGCGCGTGCGCGGGATATAACTAATGTATAGATGTCCGAAGTCGGGCTGACCTGTTTTGGGGCACAAGGTAGTGAACTCCGGGCAGTTGAACGTCACCAGATACTCGTTCTCGGGGTGCTTGTTGGGGAATGTCTCCAGCACCTCGGGATTATACTGGTCGCTATACTGTACATGTTGGTTGCCAAGCAGGGTTACACCCTGCAGTTCGTCGTCGTTTCGCATAGACAGTATTGTTAGGGGTTATGCTTTCATCTCGCGTATCGCTTGCTCAGGATCGGGCGCGCCGAACACGGCACTGCCTGCCACCAGCACATCGGCTCCCGCTGCAAACAACTCTGCCGCGTTCTGTGTGTTCACTCCGCCGTCTATCTCGATGAGGGTGCTGAGACCGCGACAGTCAATCTCCGACTTGATAAAACGAATCTTATCCATCGTCTCCGGAATAAACTTCTGACCGCCAAAGCCGGCAAAGACTGACATCAGCAGAATCATATCCACCTTATCCAGGTAGGGCACCAGGCGCTTCACGTCAATATCGGGATTGATCGTCAGACAAGTGCGCACGCCCTTGGCTTTGATCTGATCCAGAATAGGCGACGGATCGTCCACGGCCTCCAGATGGAATCCTACCGACCATGCACCTGCATCGCAAAAACGCTCTACATATTTCTCCGGGTGCACAATCATCAGGTGCACATCGAGCGGCTTGGTGCAATACTTTCGCATGGGTTCCATCAGCGGAAAGCCGAAAGAGATATTGGGTACAAACGTACCATCCATCACATCCACATGCAACCAATCGGCTTCGCTGCGGTTAATCATCTGCAAATCGTCTGCCAAATGACCAAAATCGGCCGAGAGCACAGAGGGGGCTATGAGTTTCATATGCGTCGAAAAATTTTTGTGCAAAGGTACATTTTTTTTGCGAATTACACAAATTTTTGCCAAAAAATGTAAAAAAATACCGAATTTTTTGCATATGTAAAAAAAAAGCAGTACCTTTGCACGCTTTTTTCGCATAAACCCGTCTTCGTGAGAAGACATAAACAATAATTAAGACAATGAAACGTACATTTCAACCTTCCCAACGCAAGCGTCGTAACAAACACGGCTTCTTGGAGAGAATGACCACTGCTAACGGTCGTCGTGTGCTGGCAGCACGCCGCGCTAAAGGTCGCAAAAAACTGACCGTTGCCGACGAGGGTCGTCACAAATTTTAATGGAGTCAACTAGACAACACAAGATCGCTCGGTTGATACAAAAAGACATGAGCGACATTCTCCTGCGGTACGCGCGCACGCTACACGGAACACTGATTTCCGTCAGCGAGGTGCGCGTTTCGCCCGATCTCTCTATCGCGCACATCTATCTGTCTGTCTTCCCGCAAAACAAGGTAGCAGAGACGATGACGCTGATAGAAGAGAACAGCCACCGTTTCCGCGGTGAGCTCGGCACACTGGAGCGCCATCAGTTGCGTATTATCCCGGAAATAGTCTTCCATTTGGACGAGACCATCGAACGGATGGAACGCATTGATGAGTTGCTCCATGCCTAATCTCGAATCCCATATCGCTTGGCGCTATCTCTTCTCGCGGAAGGGACACAATGCCATAAATATCGTCACAGGCGTAAGTACTGCGGCGATAACGGTCGTTACAGCCGCCATGATATGCGTGTTGAGTGTGATGAACGGCTTCGGCACACTGGTTGAGCGGATGTTCTCTGAGTTTGACCCCGTTTTGCTGGTAGAACAGGCTGACGGCAGTGCTTTCCGTACGGACACACTGCCTATCCGGTCGCTTTACTCCATTGATGGTATCGAGTGTATCGGTCAACAGTTGGAGCAGACGGCCTTGGTGCGCTATAAGGATCACCAGTTGCCAGCACGCATCCTGGGTGTAGACTCGCTCTTCACTCGCACCGCGCATATCGACTCGATCATCACCGACGGTTACTACAGTGTCTGGGACGGTGCGTTCGACCGTACCGTACTGGGCAGAGGGCTTGCCTCGCAACTGGGCGTCAATGCCCATTTTGTTGGGGCACTTCATCTCTACGCCCCCACACGTACGGGTTCAATCAATATGCTGCGTCCCGACTTGTCGCTGCGCCATGAACACGCGTTCATAGCCGGTACGTTTGCCGTCAACCAGATTGAGTATGACGACCGGTTGATGCTGGTGGATATCCGTCTGGCTCGCCGGCTCTTTGAGTACGACGAACAGGCCGTTACGGCACTGCGGGTACAACCGAAGACCGACTCCGGCATCAAGAAACTCCAAGCCCAGATAGCCGCCACGCTGGGCGATGGTTTCCGCGTGCGCGACCGCTATGAACAGCAAGCCGACTTCTTCCGCATCTTGCGTATCGAGAAATGGCTGACGGTGTTGTTGCTACTCTTTATCCTACTCATCGCCAGTTTTAACATCATCGGTTCACTCTCTATGCTCATTATCGACAAACGCGAAGATATCCGTATCCTCTCTCATATGGGCGCCGATGAACCCACAATCCGCCGTATCTTCCTCTGTGAAGGCTGGCTTATCTCGTCGTTGGGTGCAGCTATCGGTTTGCTGGTAGGTGTATTGCTATGTCTGGGACAACAACACTTCGGCTGGCTGACCTTAGGCAACGGGATGGACTACGTTATCTCGGCCTATCCGGTAGAAGTACAGGTGGGAGATATCCTGCTGGTAGCCGTTATCGTGTTTGTACTCGGTCTGGTAGCTGCTTGGTATCCTGCCCATAAAATGCGTATCTTGCCTCTCCTGCTCCTGGCTGTCGGCATCAGCGCTTGTTCGCCTACCACCTCTTCGCGTCGCAGAGGTCTGCCGGCGGAATATACCGAAGCATGGCAAACGGCCTATGGTCATTGCTACGACTCCGTTCCCGCGGCAGTCGTCTCGCTCGACCTCTATTCCGACGGGCTGTCGGTCGACAAC
This sequence comes from Bacteroidales bacterium UBA2800, assembly GCA_002351925.1. Classification (GTDB taxonomy): domain Bacteria; phylum Bacteroidota; class Bacteroidia; order Bacteroidales; family Paludibacteraceae; genus Colicola. Next base: position 13,336 of record DEHM01000006.1, on the reverse strand, counting down.
GAGCAACACAAGATGGTGGGCACAGGCTATAACCTCTATCTCTCGGATATCTTCGTGCCCGACTCGCTGCTGGCAGCCGGCACATATCGCACCGCCGAGACAGGAGAACCCTTTACGTTCCTGCCCGGTCGAGACTGGGAGGGTACTCCATCTGGGATGTACCTGCTTTACGTAGAGGAAGGTCAACTCCAGGCTATCCAGGTACTGGACAGCGGTATTGTCGTCGTGCGCGACACCGCCAACAGCCTTACTGATTTGCAGTGCACACTCTACTACCACAATGCCTACGGCTATCGTGTGCAGTATACTACTCATTTTCAAGGTATCCTCCTGCCATGGCAAAAACCGTAAAGTCTGACGAAGCCCTGCTACGCGAGTACCATACCTACCTGCGTCTGGAGCGCGGCTACTCGTCGCACACCATCGAGGGATACGAGATGGATCTGGACAAGCTGCGGGCATATTGCGCTGAGCACTCGCTCGACATCGTCCATCTGGAGTTCGAGCAACTGCAGGATTTCGTTTTCGAGACCTTTAAAGAAGTGAAAACACCAGCTACGCAAGCCCGCGTGCTGGCCGGCATACATGCCTGGTATCGTTTCCTGCTCTACAAAGACTATATCGAGCAAGACCCTTCTGAACTGATCGAGGGGCCGAAGAAAGAGCGCCATCTGCCTACCGTCCTCTCGCTGGACGAGATCAATCGTATGATGGCGGCAATCGACCTGAGCAGCAACGAGGGACATCGCAACCGCGCGATGATGGAACTGCTCTACGGCAGCGGGCTGCGTGTGAGCGAACTGGTTGAACTGAAACTGAGTCAGATATACCTCAACGAGCACTATATGCTTATCCACGGTAAAGGCAACAAACAGCGTCTTGTGCCCCTTTCTCCGGTAGCCGAAGAGTGGTTCGGCTATTGGATGCAAGAACGTAGCACCTGGCCGCTCAAACCCGAAGCACAGGATATGGCTTTTGTCAACCGCTACGGGCGACCGATGACGCGCGCCATGGTCTTCACTATCGTGCGACGACTCTGCACAGAAGCCGGTATCACAAAGACCGTCAGTCCGCATACCTTACGCCACTCTTTCGCTACTCACCTGCTGCAGAACGGGGCGGACTTGCGCGTCATTCAACAACTGCTGGGACACGAAGACCTCGCTACCACAGAGATCTACACCCACCTGAACGTGCAGGATTTGCGAAAAGCCGTGCTCCAATACCATCCTGCCAACAAGCATTGAAAACAGGGAAGTACATATTAGTCTTTTTGCTCTCCTTCCTTGTCCTTGCCCCCATCATGGCCGTAGAGACCGTCATCGTCGGTGAGGTAAGAGACGAGACGACAGGCGATCCTATTCCCAATGTCAACATCCATTTTCGCGGCACCAAGATAGGCACCACGTCCGACAAGAGCGGTGCGTATGCCCTACGTGTGGACATGACGGCCAAGTCCCAACTGGTTTTCTCGGCTGTAGGCTATTATACCCAACGCTATGATATCGAACCCGGTGTGATGTCGGGGCTCCAGGTGACGATGCGCGAAAAGTCAGCCGTACTGACCGAGGTGGTGGTAGCGCCCCACGAGAACCCGGCGCTGGGTATACTGAGACAGGTACGCGCCCACCGTGCAGAGCACGATCGCACCATGCACCCTGAGTGGACGGAGAAGGTGGAGCGTGAGCAGACGCTCTATATATCCCATATACGCAAACGCCATCTGCGACGGGCACTCTGGCGCAGCCTGCAGACGGGCATGATGGCGCAGGACGACTCCACCTATATCCTACCGCTCTACCGCGAGACACAGTCTTTCCGACTGAGCGGCAGGGAGATGATACCGGCTAACGACCAGCGCACCGAGGCGCTTATCCTCTCCACCACCGACTACTCGGCACTGATAGGCGGCGAGGGAAACCTGAATTTCTACGCCAACAGCGTCAGTCTGATGAACCAGTCGTTCCTCTCGCCCTTGGCTTCCAACGGCAACCTCTACTACCGCTATTACATCGACGAGTGGACTACCAAGGACAGTCTGTTGGCCATCAATTTCCGTACGCGCAACCCCTTCTATGCCACCTTCAACGGCCAGATGCTTATCGACACCGCCACCTTTGCGCTACGGGCTATATCGGCCTACGTGCCGGCTGAGGTAGCGGTCAACTACGTCAACAACCTGCATGTGGTACAGGTGCTCGGCAAAGACGATCGGCTGGACAAAGAGCATATATCCGTGCTGCTGGATGTCGCTATCAAGACCGAACTGAACAACAAACCCTTCCCTACTCTGCTGCTCACCACCTCGCTCACCAATCCGGAGGCCTCCACGATGCCCGAGGTAGAAATGCCGACGCAACAGCGTTTTGATGTCAATCGTATCGTAGCTGCTACCGACAGTCTGTGGACCAAACTGAAAGCCACTCCGGTAATGCGTACCGCTTCCTGGGTAGCATCGATCATCTCCACAGGCTATATACCTACCGGCACCGCGATAGATATCGGTCACATAGAGGAGATTCTCCAGGTAAATAATGACGAGGGAGTGCATTTTGGTTTGCCGTTCCGCACGAACGAGAAACTCTGTAAGTGGTTCTCGATGGAAGCATCGGTGGGCTACGGTATTCGTGATCGCAGTGCCAAGGGCATGGGACGCCTCTCCTTCGACTTACCTACGCCGCGCAAGAACATCCTTCAACTGGAGTACAACAACCGGTATGTATGGTCGGAAGTAGACGATTTTGACCGGCTGCTTCGGGAGAACAGTATGGGCTGGGGCTTCATGGACTTCACGGCCTATGCCTTCGAGTCCATCCACCGCGACTCACTCTATGTCAACACCCGAATACGTAGCCAACAGATTCAGCTACACTGGTTTGCCGACTGGAGTCCCAACGTAGAGACACACGCCTATGCGCGCGTGGGATGGTTGGCCGGTCTGCCCTATCAGTCGCTCAGCGGCATCGTTCGTCTCAGTTGGGGCGAGCGCAAATACGACGGCTATTTCATGCGGCGCTACGCCTATTCCTCGCGTTATCCGGTGCTCTTTCTCGGCGCGGAAGCCAACCACTGGGAAGAAGGTGTCTTTGCCCATCTGCGGCTCATGCTCACCCATCATGCCAACCTCGGTATGGGAGGTAAGTTGACCTACGCGCTACAGACGGGCACCCTACTCGGACGTATACCACACGTCATGCTCGCCCAGATGAATGCCAACCAGGGTTATGCCTACGACCCCTACCGCTTCTCCTTCCTCCACGGAGGACAGATGATGGCCGATAAATATGTTACGCTGCAAGGCGAATGGAACGGTATGGGTATACTCTTCAACCTCATTCCCGGTATCCGATGGATGCACATGCGCGAGCTCGTCGAAGGCAAAGTGGCATACACCCACCTCAGCGCAAAAAATGCCACTGAGACGGAATATAAATCCGGGTCTCAGTGGTATACAGAAGTTGGTGTCGGAATAGGAAACATCCTGCGTATATGCGATGTCTATTCCATCTGGTCGATCACACCCAAAGTAGAATGGACGATGCGTTTCCGCATCCATCTCAGTCTGTAGATCAGATCTCTTTGCCTGTCTGCTCTTTCGTCTCGAAGGGGAATAAACCGAACAAAGCGGCATCGATATGGTCGGTTACCCAGCGGAAGTCCTCGGGGTTCTCGCCGAACTTGATATGGTCGCCGTCCACGATGAGCAGTTTGCCCTTGTAGTCCTTTATCCACGCCTCATACTTGTCGTTCAAGCCCTGCAGATAGTCGATCTGCATGGTCTGCTCGTAGCCACGTCCGCGCTTCTGGATCTGCGCTACCAGCGTGGGTATCGACGCACGCACATAAATCAGCAGGTCTGGCATCTTCACCAGCGACATCATCAGGTCGAACAAGTCGCGATAGTTATCAAAATCGCGGTCGGACATCTTACCCTGCTCGTGCAAGTTGGGTGCAAAGATACGGGCATCCTCGTAGATGGTGCGGTCCTGAATGATCCACTTGTCCTGCTTGTCGATTTCCACCACATCCTTGAAGCGCTTGTTGAGGAAATAGATCTGCAGATTGAACGACCAGCGCGTCATGTCGGCATAGAAATCTGAAAGGTAGGGGTTGTACTCTACGCTCTCAAAACGAGGTTCCCAGCCATAATGTTTGGCTAACATATTGGTCAAGGTCGTCTTGCCACAACCAATGTTTCCTGCTACTGCTATATGCATACTGATTCTTATTTATTCCAATTGTTTTCGCTAAAGAGGCCGAACAGCTCGGCATCCACTTTGTCCACCACTTTGCGGAAATCCGCAGGGTTGTTCTCAAAATCCATACCGTCGGACTCAATAACGAGCACGCGTCCTTCGTACTTATGGAAGATGAAGTCCTCGTATTTCTCGTTCAGTCCCTTCAGGTAGTCGATCTGCATGGTCTGCTCATAGTCGCGACCGCGCTTCTGAATCTGCGAGATGAGGCAGGGCACGGACTTACGCAGGTAAATCATCATGTCGGGCATCTTCATTTGCGACTTCATTAGGTCGAACAGCTCCATGAAGGTAGTAAAATCGCGGTCGCTGAGGTCGCCGCGTTCGTAGTTGTTGCGTACAAACACATAGACGCCCTCAAAGATACTGCGATCCTGAACGATGGTATGCGTAGCCTGTTGTACGGCCAGCATATCCTTGAAACGCTCCTTCAGAAAATAGGTCTCCAGACAGAAGGCCCAGCGCTTGATGTCGCTGTAGTAGTCCTCCAGGTACGGATTGAAGCTCACGCTCTCGAAGCGTGGCTCCCATCCGTAGTACTTCGCCAACATCTTGGTCAGCGTCGTCTTGCCTGCACCTATATTTCCTGCAATAGCGATGTACATTACTCCTCTTCGGCCTGCGTTGCAGCGTAAGCGGCAAGCAGTTTCTCCTGTACGTCAGCCGGAACAAGTTGATAGCTGTTGAAGGCCATCGTGAACGTAGCACGGCCGCCGGTCAACGAGCTCAGGGTCGTCGAATAGGTCGACAGCTCTTTCAGAGGCACTTGCGCTTTCAGGCGGGTGAAGCTCTTCTCGGTCTCCATACCCATTACCATACCGCGACGGCCGTTGATGTCGCTCATCACATCACCCATGATCTCCGACGGCACGAATACCTCGAGGTCATAAACCGGCTCCAACACCTTCGGGTTCGCCTCCTTGAAGGCCTGTGCAAAAGCGTTACGGCCTGCCAGACGGAACGATATTTCGTTGGAGTCAACCGGGTGCATCTTACCGTCGTAGA
>DEHM01000006.1:0-7837 GCA_002351925.1 Bacteroidales bacterium UBA2800 | reverse complement strand
TCCTTAACCGGTTGACCATCCTCGTACGGCTCTACAATGAGGTGAACCTCACCGAACTGGCCGGCTCCACCGGATTGTTTCTTATGACGATAGTCGGCACGAGCGGCCTTGGTGATGGTCTCACGATACGGAATCTTCGGCTCGAGGAACTCGATCGGCATCTTATCGTTGTTCTCCAGACGCCACTTGAGGGTACGGAGGTGGAACTCACCCTGACCGCTGATGATCATCTGGCGCAGCTCTTTGCTCTGCTCTACGATCCATGTCGGGTCTTCCTCATGATAACGGGTCAGCAGCGCTGCCAGTTTCTCTGCGTCGCTCTCGGTCACCGGCTTGATAGCACGACGGTAACGCGGTTGCGGATAGCTGATCGGCGTATACTGCAGGTCGCAACCCTTGGCGTTCAAGGTGTTACCCGTACGGGTATCTTTCATCTTCACCGTTGCACCGATATCGCCTGCTGCCAATTCGTCTACCGGCACGCGGATCGAACCGGCTACCTGATAAAGCTGCGAGATACGCTCTTTCGAGCCGCGCTCCATGTTCTCCAGGTCGTCGCCGTTGTGGATAGTACCCTGCATTACGCGGAAGTAGTTCACCTCACCGATGTGCGGCTCAACCGAGGTCTTAAATACATATACACTCGTCGGCGCCTTAGCGTCCGGGCTCACTTTCTTGCCATCAACGGTCGGATAACTGAACTGAGCAGGCGACGGAGCCATGTTGTTGAGGAAGTCCATCAGACGACGAACACCCATGTCTTTTGCACCCGAGCAGCAGAGCACCGGATACATCGAACCGTCTGCATACACGCCCTTGAGGCCATGCATGATCTCTTCGTCGGTCAGACCTTCGCCCAGGAACTTATCCAGCAGCGTCTCGTCAGCCTCAGCAGCAGCCTCGCTCAGTTGCGAACGCATCTCTTCTACGCGATCTGCATACTCAGCCGGAATGTCCTTGAGTTCAGGAGCACCACCCTCGGCTTTCCATACCAGCATCTTACCCTTCAGCACGTCGATAACGGCATTGAAGCCCGCACCAGCGTTCACCGGGAATTGTATCAATGTACACTTATTGCCAAAGTTTTCTTTGAGTTGATTGAACGTACGCTCGAAATCAGCGTTCTCGTGATCGCACTTGTTGATAACAAATGCTAAAGGTTTGTGGGCTTTTTCTACGAGGCGGAAGTTATTCTGCGTTCCTACCTCCACGCCGCCGTTAGCGCTTAAAACGATCAGCGCCGAACCGCACATCTGGAGGGCAGCAACCGTACCGCCGCAGAAGTCATCGGAACCTGCGCAGTCGATGATATTGAGTTTCTTACCCTCGAACTCGATGTTACAAACCGTCGAGAAGACCGAATAACCGTATTCCTTCTCTACCGGGAAATAGTCGCACACGGTGGATTGTGCGTCAATCGAACCGCGGCGCTTAATCACCCCGCACTCGAACAACATCGACTCCATCAGAGTCGTCTTACCGGATCCCGAACCGCCCAACATAGCGACGTTCTTGATCTCATTTGCTTGATAAACTTTAGCCATAAATGTATTAGTATTTAATGTTATTGTAAAGTCAAGTTGACAAATCGGGTGCAAAGATACAATAAAAAAATGACATACACAAGAGTGTATGCCACTTTTCTCTATTTTTTCTATCTCAGCCGCAGAAAACCGATACCGAAACGCTCTACAGCGGCGCGCTCCAGTTCTTCGCGCACCGACGGGTCGGCTATCGAGATGAGGGCTTTGGCGCGATCGGCCAGCGGCAGATTGCGCAGATAGACGATGCCGTGTTCGGTAGCGATATACTGCGCTTGGAAACGAGTCGTCACAACGCCTGCTCCGGGTGCCAGACGCGCCACAATCTTCGACTGCCCTTTGTTGGTCATACTGGGCAACGCGATGAAGCATTTGCCGCCTTCGGAGAGGGCTGCGCCGTACATGAAGTCGTGCTGTCCGCCTACGCCGGAGATGATCGTCTCGCCGATGGAGTCGGCGCAAATCTGTCCGGTCAGATCCACCTCAACGGCCGAGTTGATGGCCATCGCTTTGGGGTTCTGACGAATGATCTGCGGGTCGTTGGTCCAGGCCACGTCACGGATGACGAAATCGCGGTTGCCGTCCACGTAGTCGTACAGGTGTTTGGAGCCCAGTATCAGGCTGCCGACCGACTTACCGGGCAGCACTTTCTTCAGGCTGTTGTCTATCACGCCGCTCTCTATCAGCGGCAGCACGCCATCGGTAATCGCTTCGGTGTGCAGACCGAGGTGTTGATGGTGACGGAGCGCATTGATGACGGCATTGGGTATACCGCCTACGCCTATCTGCAGCGTCGCACCGTCGGGTATCTCCGAGGCCACGTAGTTGCCTATCTTGGTCTCTATCTCATTCGGCACGGGTGTCGGCACTTCCACCAGGGGGATGTCGCCGCGGCACATGGCCGTCAGCTTACTGATATGGATGACGGGGTCACCGAAGGTGCGGGGCATATATTTGTTGACCTGCGCGATGACGGTACGCGAGCACTCGGCGCCGGAGAAAGCGATGTCGGCAGAGATACCGAAAGAGCAGTAGCCCTCTTCGTCGGGTTCACTCACCTGCAGGAAGGTCACATCGACGGGTATCTGCCGGCTGCGGAAGAGGAAAGGCACCTCGCCCAAGAACGCAGGGATAGTGTCCGCTACGCCTTCGCGCATGGCCTTGCGCAACGTATTAGGCACGAAGATAGAGAGGGCACGAAACGAGTCCATCAACTCCCGTTTGGCGTAGGGTGCGTCGTCAGGATGGACGCCGAAACCGGAGATGAGTTTCACGTCGCGCAACTCACTCGCGCGCTCTACGAGCGCGTTGAGCAACACGGTAGGGATACTCGTACTGCCTTGTACGACGATGGTGTCGCCGCTGCGTACATAGCTCACTGCCTCCAGCGGACTAACGTATTTCGGGGTATTCTGCGGGGTCATAAGGATCGTATTGAGAGAAGTCTTCGTTGAACTTACGGAGTCGTTCCTCCAGTTGCTCGTACTGGTCTTCGCGAATGGCGGACGCACAGCCACGCATGCCGTCGCGTTGCGCACCGGTACTCTCCAGCGAGATAGCCGACACGCCGTAGTAGATCAGCTTGTTGACCAGTTTGGCGCCAGACCAGTTGCGATAGCCGAAGGTGAAGAAGAAGCCGTCGCCTACCTCCTGCCCGTCGGCGTCGGTATCGTAAACGATGTGGAAGCCGTTGCGCTGCATGATCTCCTTAATCTTATGTGCGCGCCGCGCATATTCGCGTGTCTGGTCCACGTAGCGCAGCTTACCTTCGCAGGCCGCCTGCAGCATAGCCGCCATACCGTGTTGCACGGAGTGGCACACACCGCTGGAGAGGACGTAGAGGAAGGTATAGGCAAAACTCTGGAGCAGCTCGCCGTTGTTATGGAGTCGCTCGCCCAGCGCCGGATAGACACGCTTCGCCAGCACGGGGTCGATGGCCACGAAGGCGGCACGCTGACCGGCATAGCTGAAGATCTTCGAGCACGAGATCATCTGAATACAGTTATGCGTGTAATGACCTACCGAGGGCTGATACGGCTCGCTGTAGGGATGGCCGCGATCGGGATCACGGAAGTCCATGTTCAGGTACGCCAGATCCTCCAGCACGATAGCGTCATACTGCGTCGCCAGTTCGCCAATAATCTTCAGTTCCTCGTCCGTCAGGCACGCCCAGGTGGGGTTGTTCGGATTGCTATAGAGGATACCGGCTATACGGCCGCTCTTCAGGTGGCGCTCCAGTTCGTCACGCAGTTTGGCGCCGCGGTAGTCGGCTATGTCGAACGCGTCGATACGGCTGCCGATGACGTGACACTGCATTTTCTGCACCGGGAAGCAGGGGTCGAGAAACAAGATCGTGTCTTTCTCCGGCTGCAACTGAATCAGCATCATGTTGAGCGCAAAAGCCGCTTGCATCGAACCTACGGTGGGCAGGATACACTCCGGCGGACGCTGCAGGTGGACGAAGGCGCGGACGAACTCCGAGCCCCACTTCTTCACTTCGGGAATACCTATGATGTTGGGATAATGGGCGGCGCAACCGTTGAGCAGCGCCTTGTGTTCGGCTTCTATACCTATCTCCGAGGCCGGCAGACCCGGTTCGCCCAACGCCATGTTGACGTACTCCACGCCCGTCGCCTGCTCGATGTTCTTCACTACACCCGCCAACTGACGGATACTGGCGTTGCCCAGTTCGTGGAAGTTACGCAGGCCAAACTGCCGGCAGATGGAATCCACAATATGTTTATCTAACGGAAAGCGCATAGTTATAGCCGGTTTCTACAGCCGCGATATTGGTATTAACAACTGTTTCTCCTTTGCGTGCAAAGACGCGAGCGATGCCGGCAATCATCTTGTCGTGGTCGATGCCGAGCATCGGTATGGCGGCGCCCAGCAGCACCATGTTCGCTGCCTGCGCGGGTGCACCGGCCTCTTTGGCGAGCGCCTCTACGTCCAAGAGCACGTGGTGGTCATAGGCCTTGATACGGTCGAGCACCTCCGTCAGCTCCGGATAGTTCGGTATGTTGAGGAACGGCACACACGACGTGACGATCCATCCGTCCGGCTTGAGATACTCCACGTAGCGCAACGCCTCCATGGGTTCGAGCGAGATGATCAGGTCTGCCCCGCCCTTTGGTATCAGGTCACTCATGATGGGGTCCGACGACAGGCGCAGGTTCGACTGCACGTCACCTCCGCGCTGCGACATTCCGTGTACTTCGGCTTGTTTCAGATACAAACCCTCTTGCAGGGCGGCTTCACCAATAACGGTTGCGATAGAGAGGATTCCTTGTCCTCCTACTCCGGCCAAAATGATATCTTTTTTCATTGTTTTTTTGCGGCTTTAAGATGACGTTTCAATGTTTGTATGCATTCGCGGCGAGCGATGACGACGGACGTACCGGGATAGTCGATCTCCTCGCGCAGCACCTGCTTGATCTCCTCCATGTTCTTGGGCAGCGGCACTACCACGCGCACGTGCTCTTGCGGAACACCTACGCCGTAGCAAATCTGCTCCAGACGGCCTGTGCCGGCAGAGTCCTGACCTCCTGTCATACCCGTGGTGAGGTTGTCGCTTATCAGCACGACGACATTCGCATTGGCGTTCACGCAGTCCAACAGACCGGTCATGCCCGAGTGGGTGAACGTGCTGTCGCCTATCACGGCTATCGCCGGATGTTGACCCGCGTCGGCCGCGCCTTTGGCCATCGTGACCGAAGCACCCATCTCGACGCAGGCATGGATAGCGTGGAACGGCGAGAGCGCACCCAGCGTATAGCAACCTATGTCGCCGAAGATACGTGGACTCGGGTACTCGCGTGCCACCTCATTGAGCGCGGCGTACATGTCGCGGTGACCGCAACCCTGACACAGTGCAGGCGGACGACCTACGACAATCGTTTCCGGCGCATGTTCCGGCAGCGGGTCCAAGCCTATCGCACGGCGTACGCTGTCGGGCGTCAACTCACCCATACGCGGCAGCTCACCGGTCAACCGACCTTTGACAGCTACGTCAGAAGGCACCATGCCGCGCAGCAGTTCTTCTACCACGGGCTGTCCTTCCTCAACGACCAGCACCTCTTTCGCACCGTCTTTCACCATCTCGGCTATCAGCGCTGCCGGCAGCGGGTACTGCGTCACGCGCAGTATCGAGCAACCCATCCGGGCGTCGTAGTTCTCCATGAGGTAGTTGTAGGCAATACCCGTCGTCAGGATTGCTTTCTCCGGCTTGGTGCCACGAGTATACACATTGTGTCCGTCCTGCTCGCTGCGTGCCACGAAGGTCGGCTGTGCCGCTACCAGTTCGGCGTAGTTACGCTTGGCGAAAGCCGGCAGCAGGATGAAGTGGTTGACGTCCTTGGGCATCGACATCGTGTTCTGCTCACGCGGCTTCTCGACGGTGTTGACTACGGCGCGGCTGTGCGCCATACGTGTCGTCACGCGCAAGAGGACCGGTGTGCGCAGTTGTTCACTCAGGTCGAAACCGTACGCCATCATGTCGTAGGCCTCCTGTTGGTTACTCGGCTCCAGACAGGGTATCATGGCGAACTTGGCATAGAAACGGCTGTCCTGCTCGTTCTGACTGGAGTGCATCGACGGGTCGTCGGCTGCCAGCACAATCAGTCCGCCGTTGACACCCGTGATGGCGGCGTTCATAAAGGCGTCGGCGCACACGTTCATCCCCACGTGCTTCATACACACAAGCGCACGCTTGCCCATGTACGACATACCCAGGGCAGCCTCCATGGCTGTCTTCTCGTTGGTCGCCCAACGGCACTGGATAGGACTTTCACCATTCGTCCTTTCGCCTTTCGCCTTTAGTTGGATGTACTCGGTAACTTCGGTAGAGGGCGTGCCGGGATAGGCATACACACCGCTCAGACCCGCATCGATAGCGCCCTGAGCAATCGCCTCATCGCCCAATAATAAGTGTTTCATGGTATCTGTGTTTTTTTCTCAATAATTTCCTTTTTCTCACCTTACCTCTTGACCGGTAGGAGTAAAGGTCTTTCCGTCGCGGAGGATGTAGAACTGCCCGTTACGAACCACCTTGCGGATGAGGGAAGAGGGGTCGTTGGTCGTTGACTCAAGAGCGGTAGGATCGACAGCCACTCGCTTAACCAGACGTACCGACTGTCCGTAGCGTCCGGTCTCGCCCCAGCAGGCTATCTTACCCCAGTCGTATTCCTCGTCACCAAGCGCCTTGATGGAGATATAGACGTACATAATCTTGCCTTCGTCAATCTTATACGGCGTGCTGGTCCAGTAGGTTCCCAGGTAGTTCTCGTAGTAGGAATAGCGGTACATGAAGTTGACTGTGTCGCATACGCGATTCAGGTAGTTGCCATATCCGCCGGAGCGACGACCGGCGTTGGGTAAGAACAACGCACCGGCGGCTTCCATCTGCGCCCATTCGTCTTCGCTGAAGAGGTTAGCCGGCATGTTCTCGTTATGCACGCGAAAATGGTCCCACGACTCATCAATCAAATCGCCTTCGTCCCACAGTTCCGACGTAGGCAGCACGCGCGGCACGAAGGTGATACCCTCCGGCGCTGTCCACTCGTCGGGCAGCAGGATCACACCCAGGGTGTCGCCCACCTTAGCCATACCCCATTTATCGTTCGCTCCTGCACGCGTGTTGAACAGGTAGTTCCACTCGTCTTTCGACAGCGTGTACCAGTCGTCGTCGAAGAGCGTGCCCCAGTCGACGAACTCCTTGTTGATACACATCGCTGTATCGTAGTTGCTCGTAGCGCCGAAGTTATTCTCTGCGCCAATACTCCAGCAGAACAGGTCGACCCAGCCGTTGTAGTTGGGATTACCTACCTCCAGGTTGGCATTACCGAGCCAGTCGAGTTGGGTGTCGGCAAAGCGCCAGACGCTGTCCACCATGTGGAACTGAAGGTTGCCCGGCGCGAAAGTAACTTGCTGGGTAGCGGACACGGAGAAGCGTCCCGCATTCGTTTGACCATTGACAGCTACTGCCGTCATAGCACATACCAAAAGAGTAAATAGATTCTTCATAATAGATGGGTATATTTCATTTCGACTGCAAAGATACTACAAAAATTGCATATATGCAAATTTTTCAGGCATTTTTTTGCAGGGCAGAGTATTACTCTGCAATTATCGGTGGTCTATGAGCCATGCGGATAGCGTATGCAGCCCTTCGGGGTACCGGCCCCGAATCATATTCGGAGATACTTTTTTTTTAATATATATTTGCACATATCAAAATTTATATGTACCTTTGCACCCGCAAAGGTTTGACACAATAAAACGACCGTTTAAATGGTGCA
>DEHM01000008.1:464-27496 GCA_002351925.1 Bacteroidales bacterium UBA2800 | reverse complement strand
CGCACGTCGGTCCAGTTGCGCGTACCGCTGATGGGGCATACGATTTCCTCGTCAAGGATGATCTGCTTGAGTTCCTCGAGGTTGTTGTCGTTCATTGCCTTAGCGAAACGGGCATGGAGTGCCTCGCGTTTTTCTACGTGCTCGCGCACGCGCTCGTTCGTTTGTTTATATAGTTCCTCGTCGAAAGAGTCGCCGAAACGTTTGCGGGCTTTCTCCACTTCCTTGGCGATTTTCTCGTCGTACTTAGCAATCTGATCCTCGATGAGGACGTCAGCGCGGTAGCGCTTCTTGCTGTCGCGGTTGTCGATGAGCGGGTCGTTGAATGCATCTACGTGTCCGGAGGCTTTCCAGGTAGTAGGGTGCATAAAGATAGCCGCGTCGATACCGACGATGTTCTCGTGGAGCAGGGTCATCGAGTCCCACCAGTAACGCTTGATGTTGTTCTTAAGTTCCACGCCGTTCTGACCGTAGTCGTACACAGCGCCCAGACCATCGTAGATCTCGCTGCTGGGGAAGACAAATCCGTATTCCTTGCAGTGCGCTACGATCTTCTTGAATGTTTCTTCTTGAGTAGCCATATTCTTGTTTTGTTTTGTCAATTCACTTTTGCGGGTGCAAAAGTACTGCTTTTTTTGCACATATGCAAATAATTGCGCATTTTTTTCTTGCGTATGTCAGAAAAAAGTAGTATCTTTGCAGGCTGAATGGATACGATATGTGCGATATCGACGCCTTATGGCGTAGGAGGCATTGCGGTGGTCCGCGTGTCGGGAGAGCAGGCGATAGAACTGGTCGACGGTCTGTTCCGTGGTCGGCATTGCTTGACAGACACGCCGGCGGGTAGCGTTCGGCACGGACATATCGTCCGCGGCGAGGAGACGCTGGACGAGGTAGTCTGCTCTGTTTTTCGTGCGCCCCATTCGTTTACGGGCGAGGATGTGGTGGAAATAGCCTGTCACGGCAGTCTGTATATCCAGCAGACGCTGCTGGCGTGGCTTGTGGATGCCGGCGCACGTACTGCTCAGCCCGGAGAGTTTACCCAGCGTGCTTTTCTGAACGGAAGGATGGACCTGACGCAGGCGGAGGCTGTGGCTGACCTGATAGCGGCGCGTTCGAAGGCCGAGAAGGACTTGGCGCTGAGTCAACTGCGCGGCGCGGTGTCGGATGAGTTGACCCGCCTGCGCGAACGCTTGCTGCATTTCACTTCGTTGATTGAGCTGGAACTGGACTTCGCCGACCATGAGGAGTTGGAGTTTGCCGACCGCGGCGAGTTGAAGGACTTGGCGCGCGAGATAGCCGATAAGCTGCAAAGGCTGATTGACTCGTTTCGTACGGGTAATGCTATTCGTCACGGTATCGCTGTGGCCATTGTCGGTGCGCCGAATGTAGGTAAGTCGACTTTGCTCAATGCACTGCTGGGCGAACAACGCGCCATCGTGAGCGACATACAGGGTACAACGCGCGACACAATAGAAGACACATTGCTGATAGACGGCATCCTCTTCCGACTGATTGATACCGCAGGCCTAAGGGAGACGAGCGACACGATAGAGAATATGGGTATCGCGCGAAGTAAGCAGGCGATAGAGCGGGCGCAGATTGTTGTTTGCATAGAGGACGCTTCGCTACAGGACGGTTCTGCCGGCTTGCAGCACCTACAGGCTAAAGGAACGGTTATTCGAGTGCACAACAAGGCGGATCTGTTGGAGGACGGAGCAAAGAGCAAAGCACAAGGATTGCTTATCTCGGCGAAGAACGGGGATGTAGAGCCGCTGAAGCGGGAGTTGGTACGCGTGGCAAGGGAAATGATGCAGCCTTCGGCGGTGATGCTGAGTAATGCGCGTCATTATGAAGCGGTGCGCCGTGCTTATGAGGCTATCCGGCGTGTAGAAGAAGGACTGCAGCAGGGGCTGAGCGGTGAGTTGCTCTCGCTGGACCTGCAAGACTGTCTGACGGCGCTCGGGGAAGTGACCGGACAGATTACGAACCAGGAGGTTCTCAACAATATTTTCAGCAAATTCTGTATAGGCAAATGATACTATCGATGACCGGCTACGGAAAAGCCGAGACAATTTTCCGAGGCAAGAAACTGATTTGCGAGATACGCTCGCTCAACTCCAAGTCGATGGATATTTCGGTGCGTCTGGCGTCGCCGCTCCGTGCGCACGAACTGGAAATGCGTACGCTGCTGACGCAGGCGCTGGAACGCGGTAAGGTGGATCTGGCGATGTATTTCCAGGACGAACAGACGACGGCTACGCTGAGTCCGATCAACTGGTCGGCCGCCCAACTCTATGCCGAGCAATACAAGGCGCAGTTTGGAGAAGTGCCGGCAGAAGTGATGGCCTCTATCCTGCGTTTCCCCGACGTGTTGAAGCAGCAAGAGGATAACTCGGACCTGACGGAGGCAGAGTGGGCGGAAGTACAGGCCTTGCTCAAGAAGGCGATAGAGGCTTTTGTGGCTTTCCGTACGCAGGAAGGCGCGGCCTTGCAGCAGATGTTTGCCGAGAAACTGGATGGTATTGCCGACTTGCTGCGTCAGGTGGAGCCTTACGAGAAGAGCAGGGTAGCCAAGATACGTGAACGGCTGGAACAGAACCTCGCTCAGCTGAGCAAGGAGACGCAGGCGCAGATTGATCAGAACCGCTTGGAGCAAGAGATGATCTACTATCTGGAGAAACTGGATATCAACGAGGAGAAAGTGCGGCTCAGGAACCATATCAAGTATTTCCGCGACGTGATGGCGAATGGCGAGAAGGCGAAAGGCGAAGGCAAACAGCTGGGCTTTATCGCTCAGGAGATGGGCCGCGAGATCAATACGCTGGGCTCTAAGTCGAACCAGAGCGAGATGCAGATACTGGTGGTGAAGATGAAAGATATACTGGAACAGATAAAGGAACAAGTACTGAACGTCTTATGATATACATTTTCTGTGCGCCGTCGGGTAGCGGCAAATCGACTATGGTGAAGCACCTGCTCACCAAGCATCCGAACCTGTTTGAACTCTCTATCTCGTGTACCACACGTGCGCCGCGTGGTCAGGAAGTGCATGGGCGGGAGTACTATTTCATTACGGTGGAGGAGTTTCAAAACCGTATCAAGAACGACGACTTCATTGAGTACGAGCAGGTGTACGAAGGCTTGTACTACGGAACGCTGAAGGAGGAGATCGATCGAATAGAGGCGGCCGGAAGGCAAGTGCTGTTTGATGTGGACGTGAAGGGCGGTATCAACCTGAAGCATATACTGGGTGACCGTGCGACGTCTATCTTTATCTGCCCGCCATCGATTGAGGAGTTGCGTCGTCGTCTGGAAGGCCGCGGCGACACCAGTCCGGAGATGATTGAGAAACGGTTGGCGAAGGCGGAGTTGGAATTGTCGTATAAGCCGCAGTTTGACCGTGTGGTGGTGAACGACGACCTCAACCATGCTTTCGAACAATTAGACGCTATCATCGATGAAGGTAGGGATTTACGGCGGTAGTTTCAATCCGGTGCATTTTGGGCACGTGGGATTGGCGAGGTGGGTGGTAGAGCACACCGACCTGGATGAACTATGGCTGATGGTGAGTCCCAACAATCCGCTGAAGGACGCAAAGATATTGGCGCCGGAGGAGGAGCGTCTGGCAGCAGTAAGCGAAGCCGTGAAGGATATCCCCGGCGTGAAGGCCTGTGATTTTGAGTTTGGGTTGCCGAGGCCGTCGTATACCGCTAATACGCTTCGGGCGCTGCAGAAGGCCTATCCGGAGCACGAGTTTACGCTTGTGATAGGCGAGGACAACCTGGCTATTTTCCCGAAATGGCGCGAACATGCGTATATCGCGTCGAACTTCCGGATTTTTGTTTATCCGCGTCATCTGACAGCGGAGCAGGCGAAGAAAGAAACGATTTTTTCGGCAGAGCCGGTGAAGGAGATAAGATACCTAAAAGAGGCTCCTATGTTCGATATTTCGTCTACGGAGCTTCGAGCCAAGACAGGTCGCAATTCGCAGAATTGATGTCGGATATTTCTGACGAAAACATCAAAATGTTGCAAATTTAAAGAAAAAACGCATTTTTGGGGCGTTTTTTTTTGTGTATTCGAAATAATGTTGTAACTTTGCACGATTTTAGGTTGGAATGCTCGCTAAGACAGGAACAACATTTAACCTTATATATATATATACAACAAAATCATTTTTGAGATGAAAAAAATCTTTTTGACGCTTGTCGTAATGGCAATTAGCCTGGCAACGTTTGCTGTCCCCGCAAAGCGCGGTTGGCAGACTCGTACTCAAGCCGACGGTACCCAGATTGAAGTGCAGGTGATCGGTGATGAGTTCTATCACTACACCATCAACCGTGATGGTAAGCAGGTACGTGAGATCAATGGTATATACCAAGTAGTTGGTGAGGCTCCGACGCCGGCAGTAGCTAAGGCACGTCGTGCAAAAGGTGTAGCGCGTCGTCAGCGCAAAGATGTTGGTGTCACGCCGAACCTCGCTCCCAAAGGAGTAGTTATTTTGGTGAACTTCTCCAACAAAAGTATGCAGTCGGGACATACGCAGGCTACGTTTGATGAGCTTTGCAACTCGCTCAACTGTACCGTTAACGACGGGTATCCTTCGGCTGCACAGTATTTTGCGGATCAGTCCAACGGTGCCTATCGTCCGCAGTTTGATGTGTTTGGTCCGGTTACTCTCAGCCGCAATGTGGCGTATTATGGTACGGATAAACCGGGTGATGACGAAGGAGATGACCAGCACGCAACCGATGCGGTCGTAGAGGGCTGCCTTTTGGCGGATGAGCAATTCTCCATCAACTGGGCGGATTATGACTCTGATAGCGACGGATATGTAGATTTCGTGTATGTTATCTATGCCGGTAAAGGTCAGGCTGATGGTGGTACGTCTGAGACGATCTGGCCGCACAACTGGTCGGTGGAAGCAGCGCGTCAGTCAGGTTACTGTACCTATTCGGCTACCCAATGCAAAGTAGGCGGTAAGAAACTCGATAACTATGCAATATCAGGCGAGATGTCCGGTTCCTCGCTCGGTGGTATCGGAACCCTCTGCCATGAGTTCGGACACGTAATGGGTCTGCCCGATCTGTACGATACCGACTATGGTACCAACTACGACAACTGCCTCACTCCGAACGACTGGGATATCATGGACGGTGGTAGCTACAACGGCGACGGTCACTGCCCGCCTAACTATGACCCGTGGGAGAAAGAGTTCTTCGGCTGGTTAACCCCGATTAACTTGGGTAACACCGGTCAGAACGTAACGCTCTATGCGAACGGAACAGAGAACCAACAAACCTATCAGATCAATGCTTCCGGCACGTATGTCGGCCCGACCACTTCCGGTCTGCGCTATTATATCGAGAACCGTCAGGCAGTGGGATGGGATGAACCGCTTACAGGTCACGGTCTGTTGATCTGGAAAGTCAATTTCGATGCATCGGCTTGGGAGAATAACGCCCCGAATAACACAAATACCTCCGGTTCTCCGCTCTATACTGTCGTTTCCGCTACTGGAACGAAGATCGGTTGGGACGGCTCTACGGATAACTGTCCGAAGAACACCTTCCCCGGAACCGGTAATAAGACTTCTTGGACAGGTGTTTCCGGTAAACCGTTGTTGAACATCGCAGAGTCGAACGGCGTGGTAACCTTGACGTATATCGAGGAACCCGCTCCGGTGGTTGATCCGTTCACGCTCACCTTTATGGCAAACGGCAATCAGTTTGCTCAAACTACCTCTACCGGTACAGTCGTTCTGCCGGATACCAATCCTTTGGATTGTCCTTGCGGTAAGGTGTTCCTTGGCTGGACGAAGACCGCAGGTTACGAGAGCGAGACTATCGCTCCGACGTTTGTGAAAGCAGACGAAGCTATTGCTGAGGCTACTACCCTCTATGCAGTATATGCAGAGCAAGAAGGCGAAGGCGGTGAACCGCAGAGTACTACGTACACCTTTACCTCTAAAGCATGGGCGGATGCTACCAATAGTTGGACCAGCAATAAAGATGGTAATTCCTATGATACCACCAAAGAAGGCGTTCAAGTAACGGCAACTACCTCCGGAGCTAAGGCTACAACGAAAGAAGCATTGAGCGATGTGAGCAAGGTTGTAGTTACCTATTGTACGAATGCATCAAAGGGCGCCGGTTCAATAGAGATCTCTGTCGGCAGCACGAAAGTGTCGCAAGATATTACAAAAACAGGAGGCGCTGCTTTGCGTGATTTGGAATATACATTCAGCAATGCTTCCGGAAACGTGGCAATAGAGGTGACTTGTACTACCAATTCGATCTATGTGAACTCGATTGCTATTACTGCCGGTAGTGGAGCTTCGTATAGCAACTATACCACAGCTTGCGGATGCTGGTACACGGGTGTAGAAGAGACGAATGTATCTGCACCGGCTACTCGTAAGATTGTTGAGAACGGTCAGGTATTCATCCTTCGTGACGGCGTGAAGTACACGTTGTTCGGACAATCGGTTGAATAAGTGTTTCGCCAACTTGTAATACTTTCTATGCTCACTCTCAGCGCTGCAAGGCTCAGCGCTGAGAGTGTTGCGCATAATTTCCACTCGATGTTCTCGGCTGTGCCGCCTACGCTGACGGTCACTAATTCAAACAAGACAGGTACGACGGACGAGGTGGTGTATACCTGTAGCGGGAGCACGTATTCTTATTTTGACTACTTTAGCTATGTGCTCTGTATCTGGCAGAAAGGGTACGGCGCGCAGGTGACGACCTCAACAATCGATAATCTGGACAGTATAGCGATACTATATACGCCGGCGAGCATAATTGCGTTTGATGCTCAGATATCTGCGGACGAGGGAGCCAACTGGACGAATGTAACGGTGGAGCAGAAAACTACCGGAGTGAGTTGTATTAAGTTGCCGGCGCACGGATCTTATCAGTTGCGTATCAAGCGTAAGTCGACGGACTTTTATATACAGGAGATGCGCTACTACCTGAAGTACTGCAACTGCTTCCGCTACGTGCCAGAATAACGATGCTGGTAGAGAACGACATACTGATTCCCGAGATGGCGCGTCTGTTGTCGGAAGGCCACGAGGTGCGTTTTACGCCTTCAGGCGTGAGTATGCGGCCGTTCATAGAGGGAGACAGAGACAGCGTTATCTTGTCGCCGCTGAGGCGTGCTCCGCGACGCGGAGATGTCGTGCTGGCGCACGCTGAGACACTCTGCGGGCAGCGCAGTTATGTGCTCCATCGTATTCTGCGGATAGAAGGCGAGACGATTGTGCTGCAAGGAGACGGAAATCTGAGCGGAGAAGAACGATGTAGTGCCGCGGATGTGATTGGTATCGTCACGCGTGTAGAAAGTCCCACAGGCCGCAAAAAATGCCTTTCTCGCGGCTGGTTGTGGCAAACGCTAATGCCCATAAGAAAATATTTGTTAAAAATCTATCGTCATGTATACCATTTCCGGATTTCGCCTGCGTCAGCTGGGCAATGAGTTTATACTGGTAGGTGAGTCGATCGAGCTCATCAATTTCAACAAGATGATCACGCTCAACGAGACAGCGGCGTTCCTCTGGAAAAAGGCAGAGGAGGCTACGCAGCGTCACGGGGCGTTTAGCGTGGCAGAGCTCTGCAAAGCGCTGTGCGAGGAATATGAGGTTGCGCCGGAGCAGGCGATGACCGACGTAGAAGCGACCGTAGCGTCGTGGAAAGAGGCCGGCGTTGTTGCTGAGTAGATGTTGTTAGAACATAATTTGAACTGAATGAGGAGGCTGGAGCCTCTTCATTTTTTTTGTGGGAAAAATGTAGAATATAAAAATAGCAAATTTTAATATTCTGCTACCTGTTGTTAGGAATCGTACGCGCGTAAGGGGTAAATATTTGCGTGTTTCGAAGAAAAATATTAATTTTGCACGCTTTTTTGGTGGAGAAAGTTATCAAAATGTGTAGAAAATCTTAAAAATGGTATATTTTGCAAAATCCACTTAGCAAATTAGTCAAACAATCGAAAAGAAAGGTACAAAAATATGAAAAAGATTTACAAATTTTTAATACTTACATGTTTTACTCTCCTCTCCGCGTGGTCTAACTATGCGTGGGGAGATCCGACGTATTGTAATGTGTTTACTCAGTCTGGTAGTTCTACTTCTGGTGAGATAGGAGGAAGAACATTATCTCCTAGCGGTGCCAATACACAAGTGTATAGTACTGGGTCGTTTACGAATACCTATGGAATTTCGCATGTGTATTTTCAGTATTATAGTAATGCTATATCTACCGATTTTGGATCAAAGATGAAGTTGCAAGCTTATTATAATAACAAATGGAATGATGTCGCTACGGGGCTTGCATTGGCTTCCAAATACACCACAAAGACATATGATGAAGATGTGCCTGCTGCCGCAGTAAATGCAACAGAATTTCGATTGATGACAGAGGACAATACGCGTGCTAAATACAAATATACTATTCTTAATTTTGCAGTACGCAAGATGTCTACTATTTCTGCAGACAAGACTTCGCTTAGTTTTGGTGAAGTGACATATGGGCAGAGTAGTGCTGCGCAAACGGTGACGGCTACCTATATGATCAATTATGAGGGCAATATGACCGCTTCTTGTACTGGTGATTTTTCTGCAACGGTAGTCTCGGCATCTTGTGGTTGTGTTGATGCTCCGCAAACAAAGACGATTAATGTTACCTTTACTCCGACGAAGTCGGGAACAAGAACCGGTACGCTGACGATAAAAAATCCTGATGGAACAAGTACTACGGTTAGTTTGTCGGGTACAGGCAAGCGTGCACCTCAGGCGATAGAGATGAAAGATGGTTCTGTGAAGGTGGCGGTTGACGGAATTGACGCAGGGAAAGCAGATTCGAAGATTGACTTGGATGATTTGATTAAATCGCAGACAAATGATGTCGTTAATAACGTAAAGCGCGACGGCGTTGTTACATATGAGGTGATCAGCGAGAATAAGGCGAATACGAATATTGCTGCGGGTAATGTCTTCTCTGCAACCGTTATTGGTGAATATAGAATTCGGGCGACGAAGGCCAAGACGGATTGCTATAATGAAGTAACGGATGAGTTTACGGTAACAGTAAGTAAGCGTGCCAATACACTGACAACGGCTACGGCGTATGAGAAGTTCGTAGATGATGTTATCGAAGGCGTATGCACCTTAAAGAACAGTGATGGTGAGATTCATACTAGTAGTGACTTCCCGACGATTGCTAAGTATGACGTAGCAAACAACAAGATTGTTATTCCTAAC
This sequence comes from Bacteroidales bacterium UBA2800, assembly GCA_002351925.1. Classification (GTDB taxonomy): domain Bacteria; phylum Bacteroidota; class Bacteroidia; order Bacteroidales; family Paludibacteraceae; genus Colicola. The sequence continues at coordinate 18,234 of DEHM01000008.1, read as the reverse complement.
AACGAAAGCGATTATCAAATGTTCGGTAGCCAAAAGGAGGTTACTATCAAAATCTGGCAGGATGGTACGAATCGTTTTGAGGGTATTGCAGAGGCTAACGCGAAGACCATCATTGTCACTGTTAAAAAATATGAGACTACTAAATCGGGTGAGGATATCACATTGAAGGTAAACGAGACGGTGACGGGTAATTATACTCTCTCCAACACTTCTGCTGATTATCCGAGCGATGATTTGAACGATGATTTCTACTACACGATTGATGCCCCGAGTTTTGATAACGAGGCGCTGAATAATGGGAATCAGTTGATTACCTATGATCCGGAGACTAAGCAGATTACCGGACATAATGCGGGTACGACGAAGATCACTTTCTTCCAGAAAGAGACCTATAAATATACGGGTGTTACGTTGATGTGTAATATTGCCGTAGAGAAACGCGACAATCAGATCAATAATTCATGGGGCAACAATGTATGGCAGAAAGCCATGAATGAGAATGGAACGCAGAATATATCGTTCACTTCTACGCACGGCGATTATGTGAATTATCCTATTTCGATAGAGCCGATTTACGGTGAGAATGTAGCTACATTGACAGGAAATGCAGCGGGAGCTACGATTACTACCAATACAACGAAGGGTTATGCTATCTGGCACGTATCTCAAGCGGAGAACTACGAGTATTATTCCGCTGAGGCTGACGTGATCGTAACCGTAGGTGTACCTGCTCCGCCGACCTGTTATGTATATCAGGATAATAGCGAGCATGAATTTGCTACTGGTATTGGTGATGCAGAAGGACACTTTGAGTCGCCGATAGCGATTAGTTCGCCGATTGACAAGATTTGGTTCAAGGCAAAGAAAAGTGATTGGGGCGTGAATAAATTTGTTGTTCAATATTCCAAAGATAACGGTAAAAACTGGGCAACACTTCTTTCTCCCTCTTTAGACAAGAACTATAAGTCGGAGGCATTCGTGGCTACCTTCCCCACGATGCAAGGAACCGAGCGTATTACGCACGTACGTTTTGGTGCAAAAACAGGAGCTACACTGAGTAAGTGGTATAAGGATGTTAAGATTTCTCGCAGAGCATATCTCAATCTTCTGAATGCAGAGCAAAATAAGATCTCGAAATTGCCGACGATGACCTGTACCATTGATGAGACCTCTACCGCAACGGCGAAATTCTATATTGATTATAGCACGTGCGCAGATGAGATTACTATTGAGTCTAGCGATCAGGATCATTTCACCGTTAGCGAATCGACGATTGATATTTCCGAAAAGCACGATAACCTCACTTCGGCCAAGAAGGAGATTACGGTAACGTATAGCAGTACGGAATTAGGCATCCACAACGCTGTAATCACCGTTCATACGAGTTATCAGACCCGCGCGTTGTCGGTAAGCGGCGAGACGACTAAACGTACGCCGACTTTGACTTGGCAAGAAGGCTATACGAATAACCCGTTGACGTTGCCGGTAGGTTTGACGGTCAATGCTCTTCATCCTGCTGCTACATCCACGAGCGGTGCGTCTGTGAATTATACATCAAGCGACGAAAGCGTTGTAGAGATTATCGATAATGGTTTGGGCTTTAGAGTAATAAAAGCCGGCTCGGCGATACTTACGGCAAAAGCTCCGGAAAATGCCAAATGGAAAGAGGTTAGCGATACTCGCGTTATCAATGCTACGGACAAGATTGTACAAGAAATTGTATGGAACCAAAGTTTCCCGCGCTTTATGGAACCGGGTGACGTGATTGATTTGGATGCGAAAGTATATCTGCGCAACCTTACGACGAACGCTTTGGTATACAGCGCAGAACGTACTCCGTGTATCAATTATACTTGCCCGACGAATAATGGAGTAGTTACTGTCAGCGGGAACAAGATGACCGTTTTGGGTTACGGGGAAGTGAAAGTAACGGCTTCCGTAGGTGGCAACGCAGATTATGCAGCAGCAGCGTCTGTAATCATGTTAATCAATGTTCGCCAACCGTCAGTAGGCTGTGAAACTCCGCTGGTATTAAATCGCACGGATATCATCGATATGTTCGAAGTAAATGTGGATTTCTCGAGTTATACCAATTTGACCACAGAGGAGATGGTTTCCGACGAGATAGCGATAGATCACACATATGGTAAACCGGATAAGTTGTCGTTCAGCTATGAAGGCGAGGAATACGCGTTTGGTCTCTTGAAGTTCTTTGGCGGTTATGTCAAGTTTGAGCAACACGTCAACGGAAACTGGATTGCAGTTACAAACTCTCGTGTAGAGACCGTTAAGAACGAATGGAATACCAAATCCAATCTGCAATTGGATGAGAATGCTGATGCATTGCGTATCATCCGCGAGCAAGGTGGTACCGGACACCATTATATCAAAGACATTCAGGTGACGCGTAAGCAATACCTGCGTGAGACCAATAGCGAAATCAATCTGGGTGAAATCAAGATAGGTCAAGCTACACCGGTAACAATCGGATTCGATTACTCCGACGTGAAGGGAGATCTGACAGCCCGTACAATCAATAATACCACCGATGTGACGATTGCTAATAATGGTGCAATTGACTTGGAGTGCGGTAGTTTCGGTCATCACGATTTGCAGGTAACCTTTACGCCGTCGCAAACCGGTGAATGGCAAGGAACCGTAGAGGTTTATGACCCGCTTACTAGTTTAAGTATTACCGTAGGGCTCACAGCAACAGTAACTGCGAGTGAGGAGTATATATTCGAGGTAGCTGGAGAATGGAATAATAGTACTAACTGGACCACTAACCTCGTTCCGGATTCAACAGTTAATATCACCGTGGCTCAGGATATGACAATCAATTCCGCTGCGAGTGTGAAGAGTATAACGATAGAAGAAGGTGTTACTGTCACGGTTAAGAGTGGTGTTACGCTGCAGATTGGTAACGGCGCTCCGAAGAGCCGCACTACGTACGGCAACCTGCATGTAGAGGATGGCGCACAAGTCATTATTAAGGATGGTGGTATAATGAATGTCAATAACTTCACCTTAGAGGCTTCGATAGGCAATAATTCTACACCCGCTTCGTCCGGTCAAGTAAGCGGAGACGGTGATTTGGATGTTAACGGTGATGTTTATTTCAAAGTCTCGTTTGACCCGAGCGGCGCTATAACCTACGGTTGGTACGACTTTACGGTTCCGTTTGAAGTAGATGTGCTGAATGGCGTATTTGACAAGGACGGCAATAAGTTGACGTATAATGTGGATTATGCGGTAATGGAATTCAGTGAGGAAAAACGCGCGACGAACACCGGAAGACCGTGGATTTGGTTCAACGGAACCATGCAACCCAGTAAGTTATATACGATTACGCTGGATGATGAAAAGAATTGGAATACATTCCTCTTTAAGAAGAAAGCCGGGTCAAGTGTTCTGGGTAGCAACTCTTATGAGGCAAGCTATTCGAACATCGGAGAAAAAACCAATAGAGGATGGAATGGTATGGGTAACGGAACACTGCATTACTGTCAACTGAATAAGCTGCCTGCGCAAACGAAGATTCAGGTAGAGGATCATGCGAATGAATGCTATGTGGAAAAGGAAGCTTCGGATTATACCTACGCAGTAGGAACGGCGTTCTTTGTACAAGTTCCGGAAGAGCAGAAGGTGGATCTTACCGCAGTGAGCGAGAAACGTGATTTCATGGCTCCGGCACGATATGGCAAAACAACGGATGAGTTCCGCTTGGCATTGACGGCGGAAAATGCAGAACATGTAGCTGACCATCTTTGGGTTTCCGCAAGTGAGGATGCTACCGGTGAATATGTCATAGGGCGTGACTTGCTCAAGATGGGCACACCGACGAATGCGAAAGTGGCTCAGATGTGGAGTACCAATAATGGTTTGACACTTTGCGACATCGAGATGCCGCTTGTCAATGGCGACGCACGTTGCGAATTGGGTCTGTACGCTCCTCAGGCCGGTGAGTACACCTTGGCTGTTGAGCGCGCACCGGAAGAGGCATCGCTCTTCCTGACCTACAACAACCGCGTGATCTGGAACCTGTCGGTAAGTCCGTACACCTTCGACCTGAGTAAGGGTACGACCGAGGGTTATGGTCTGCGTCTCGTGGCTGAGGCTCCGCAGATGCACACCGACATCGAGGAGACTGGCGCTGATGCACAAGGTGTGAAGAAGATGCTGATCGACAACGTACTGTATATCGTTACGCCGGAAGGTAAAATGTACGATGCAGTAGGAAAATGTATAAAATTTTAAGATAAATTTGCACAACTCAAAAAAAAGCAGTACCTTTGTGCCCGATTTGAACAAAATGAAGAAAATCTATCACATACCGACTATTGAGATTATAGTCTTACAGGGAGAGAAACCCTTTATGGCTCTGGCTGAAAGCAAGGGATATTGGGCTGCTCCTCAGCGTCGGGATAAGGTGTTCTGATTAGTGAAGATTTTTCGCAAAGTAGCGAAGATAGGTAAGCCGCTCTGTTGCATTTATCGCAGCTGGGCGGCTTTCTTTTTGTTGCGCCTCAGATAGTGAGATAGAAATGGAGTGCCTTAGATTGCGCAGAAGTATATGTGTTCAGGATAAGTGATATTCACCAGAAACAATCCCTCGGCAGGGGCGGAATGACCTGCGGCGCGACGATCTTGAGCTAGGATGACGGCTTGGAATTGTTGCTCCGTAAGCTTTCCCCGTCCCACTTCCAGCAGTGTGCCGACGACAGCGCGTACCATATTGCGCAGGAAACGATCGGCCGTGATGACGAAGGTAGCTTCATGGTCGTTCTCCCGAACCCAACGCGCCTCGCGCACATCGCAGATAGTGGTTTTCACATCCGTGTGCGTGCGGCAGAACGAGGCACAGTCGTGTACACCCAAGAGGTGCGCGGCGGCTCGGTTCATCGCTTCGAAATCCAGCGTGCCGCTGAGGCGCGTACGTGTCTCCGACAGGAACGGGTCTTTGCGCATCGTGATGCGATAGTGGTAGGTGCGCGACGTGGCATCGAAACGCGCGTGGGCGTCGTCCACCACCGGATTGATAGCCTCTACGGCGATAGAAGCGGGTAGCAGGTTATTGAGTCGCCCTACCAAGTTGGCGGGCAAGTCTTTGGGCCAGTCGAAATGGGCCACCATCTGCTCGGCATGGACGCCTGCGTCGGTGCGACCCGCAAAAGTGAGGGCTACCGGCGTACGGAGAATCGTGGCGAAGGCTTGTTCCATCGTCTCCTGGACGGTCACTCCGTTAGGCTGCGTCTGCGAGCCGTGGAAAGACGTTCCCTTATAGGCAAAGCGGATGAAGTAGCGCATTCTCGCGATTTTAGATTTTAGATTTTAGATTTTTGATTTGGCTGTTCAGCTCCGGCGAGAGTTCAGCCCGGTAGGCGATGAACGCACCTGCGCCCAGCAGTACGACAGAGCGGAGGAGGCTATCGAGCCAGATGTTGGCGATAGGCAGATAGCGTTGCCACAGCATGTTCAGCACGAAGAGTGCTGCCAGCAGCAGGAGGATATAGACCCACCGGCGGTTAAGCATTCGCCAGTGGCACGTGAGCCATACTGTCAGCAGCGCCAGGGCAAAATAGAGGCCGTAGGAGAGCAGGTTGCTCAGCGCCGCGCCGTCCATTCCCCAGAGGGGTATGAGCGAGTTGTTGAGCAAGATAGCGCTGACGGTCAGTATGAGCGCCAGCAGCAGGCTAAAGGCGTAGTAACGCGAGTAGCTGAGTGCCGTGAGGCAGATAGAGAATGTAGCCAAAGCCAATTGGCTGACACCCAAGATAAGGACGACGTTCTTTGCCGTAGCATAGGTAGCGCCGTTGGGCAGGATATGGAAGATGAGGTCGATGTTGAACCAGATAGCCAGCAGGATAAAACCGCCTATGAGCAGCAGGTTTTGCGTCACCTGCTGGAGCAAGTGGGAACACTCGGCGCCGTTCTGCTCCTTGATAGCGCGCGCCAGTTGAGGCGACGAGATTGCCGTGACGGAACGGTAGGGCACGCTGACCATTACTGCCATATAGGTCGCGATTGCGAAGATACCGGTGCTGTCCAGGCCCATCTTCGCCGTTACGAAGAACGACGAGAGCGTAGGCGCCAGCGTAGACGTCAGGGCCGAGACAATGAGGAACAGCGTGTAGACCAGATAGCGGCGCACCAGCGCTTTGTTCTCGCGCAGGAAAGTCCAGTCGGGCCGTAGGCTGATAGGGCGCAGCGAGAAGGAAGAATCGTTCCCTTTTAGGGAAAAGAAATAGACGAGGTTGATGAGTGCCGCTACGGCGTAGTTGACGCAGAGGCCGATGACCAGTCCGTCGAGCGAGAGTACGCGGAAGGCGTAGAGCAGATAGATAGCCAGCAGGCCGACACGCACGACTAGTTCACGCACGGCACGCGGCACGACGATGTGCATCAGGACGTTGCTGGTGTTCTCGCAGATACTTTGGTAGAGCATGAAAAAGGCCAGCGGGAGCACGAAATAGTAGTACTCCACGAAGAGCGGCGACTTATCGCCGAACCAGGCGCCCAGCGGTACGCGGCATGCCCAGTAGATAAGTGCGAAAAGCAGGAATCCCACGAAGGGCACTACCAGCGCCCAGAAGAAGAAGCCGTGGTCGGAGTCCTCGTCGTGAAAATAGGGGTAGAAACGGATGACGCTGCTGTTGGTACCCAGTTGCGCCAAGCCGATGAAGAGAGTCGCCGCATCGATAAGCACTCGCGCTAACCCGATCTCCTCAGCGGTGAGGAAACGGGTCAGCACGAAGAACGTAGTGATAATGCCTACTCCTATGCCGAGGTAGGTCACTATCGTGCCACGTATGGATTGCTTAGCGATGATGCCCATGATGAGATTGAAAGTTGAGAGTTGAGAGTTGACTCACAAACTTCTCTAAACTCTAAACTCTAAACCCTAAACTATTTTACTTCTAACAACTCAACCGTGAAGATCAGCGTGGAGTAGGGCGGGATAGACTGACCTGCACCGCGCTCGCCGTAGCCGAGCTCAGAGGGAATATACAGTTTGTATTTCGCACCTACCGGCATCAGTTGCAGACCTTCGGTCCAGCCCTTGATGACACCGCTCAGCGGGAACTCGATAGGCTCGCCACGCTGGTAACTGCTGTCGAAGACGGTACCGTCGATCAGGGTGCCTTCGTAGTGCACTTTTACCGTCGACTCAGCTGTCGGCTTAGGACCTTTACCCGGCGTCAGTACTTCGTACTGCAGACCGCTCTCGGTCACTTTTACTTCCTCGCGCAGGGCGTTCTCCTGGAGGAACTTCTCGCCGGCCGCTTTGGTCTCACCGAAACGCAGACGAGCGATGACTGCCTCTACGTACGTGCTGGCAGCCTGCATGTCAAGTTGCTCGGTGTAGTTGTTCAGACCGTTGATGAAACCTTGTTTGATAAGGTCGTAGTTGGTCTCCAGACCCGCAATACCCAGCAGACCGGTGGGCTCCTGCTCGCGGATAGCCTTACCGATATTCTTAGCCATAGCTACCACTTGCGGGTTGCGAACGTTCTCCTTGATGCCGATATTGATGTTGTCGATAAACTCATCGAAAGCGGTACCGGTGGTGTCGTCGGCGAGCAGGTACATCTTGATCTGCGCACCATTGAGTGCACCAAACGCGTAGTTGAGCGAGTCGTTGTAGGTCTTCAGCTCCACGGTCTTTGCTTTCTTCGGGCACTTAGCCGTGATCGCTTTGTCGGCCTCACCCTCGGCCTTAGCCTGATAAGCCTGCATGAAGAAGGCCTCTGCCGTAGCTGTGCTCATGACGCTGGTGTCCTCCAGCAGGGCATTGACCAGACCCTGGAAATAGAGTTTCTCGTTGAGCGTCCAGGCTTTGTTCTCAGCCAGACCGTCTTTCTCGAAGCCCTTCACCGAAGCACCGAACTGGCGACCGGCTTGCTGTACGTCGTTCAGCTTCTCTTCCTTGTCGAGATAAGCGTTCTCGAGTGCGTCGATAAACTCCGTAACGGCTGCATCGCTGCTGTCGTTCTGGAGGTAATACATCTTAATCTGCAGACCGTTCAGCAGGCCAATCGCATAGTTGACACTGTCGGTCTCATTGCTCAGCACAGCCTCCTGTGCCTTGTAGCTGTTGCCGCACGAGATCATCGCCAGGGCGGCTAACAAAAAGATACTGATTTTTTTCATTTCAAATTTATGATTTATAATTTATAATTTATGATTTTTATTCCTCGATTCCTAATAGTTCTACCGTGAAGATCAGGGCTGCGTAAGGCGGTATCGACTGTCCGGCACCGCGCTCGCCGTAAGCCAGCTGATAGGGGATAAAAAACTTGTACTTCGAGCCGATCGACATGAGCTGCAGACCTTCGGTCCAACCTTTGATGACGCCGTTGAGCGGGAACGAGATCGACTCGCCACGCTTATAACTGCTATCAAAAACCGTGCCGTCGATCAGGGTGCCTTCGTAGTGCACGCGTACGGTGTCGGTAGCTTTGGGTTTCTGACCCAGCGAGGGCTCGAGTACTTCGTACTGCAGACCGCTGGCGGTCACCTTGACGCCTTCGCGCTTGGCGTTCTCCTGGAGGAACTTCTCGCCTGCCTCTTTGGCTGCGCCGGCAATCTTGTTCTCCAGCTCCTGGAAGAAGGTGTTTAACACTTGTTGTGCCTCCTGATAACTGATCTTGGGTTGCTGGTGGGTAAGCACATCTTCAATACCCTGTGCGAGATCCTGGTAGTTGAGTTTTTCCACTCCGCTACCCATCAAATTCTGACCCATCGAGAGGCCTAATGCATAACTGATTTTGTCCATGATTGTTATATTTACGATTTGTTATTTTTGATTCAGTATTGCCGCATAACGGCTGAGGTATTTACCGAGAATGTCGAACTCGAGGTTGACCACGGTGCCCTCTTGGATATACTTGAAATTGGTGTTCTCGTGGGTGTAGGGGATAATACACACCGAGACATAGCCTTTGTCGCCACGGATGTCGGGCTCGCAGACGGTGAGGCTGACGCCGTTGATGCTGACCGACCCTTTGTCGACGCAGAAATAGCCACGCTCAATCATCTCGCGCGAGCTGTTGTACTCAAATCGGTAGTACCAGCTGCCTTCCGTCTCGCGCACCTCAATGCAACGGGCTGTCTGGTCGACATGTCCCTGCACGATATGTCCGTCGAGGCGCGTACCCATCATCATCGAGCGCTCTACGTTGACCATGTCGCCCTCCCGAAGCAGGTCGAGGTTGGTCAGTCGCAGCGTCTCCTGCATGGCGGTTACCGTATATAGGTCACCTTCTATCTTCACCACCGTCAGGCACACACCATTGTGCGCGATCGATTGGTCGATACTCAGCGGCTCACCAAAGGGGTTGCGGAGAGTGAAGTGTTTATTGGTTTGCTCGGTCTCTATCTTAACGACCTGAGCCATTGTTTCAACGATGCCTGAGAACATTTTGTAACGGGAAATCTTTACGGGTTAATACAAAAAGATAGATGCCGATCAATACGGTGCCGATAGCCATCAGCAGCCAGATATTGTGGACATAATAGAGCCGGATAGCATAGTAGACCGCCAGCAGACCGAGCGTCAGCGCGGTATAGCCGCCTATGCGCTTGAGGTCGTAGGGGATAGGCGCTTTCTTCTGGCCGATAGCGTACGAAAGCAGCATGATGACGAAGTAGCACACGAGGCTGCTTCCGCAACTTGCCCAGTAGCCTATCAGCGGCACACCTACCACCTGCAGCACCAGCGTAATGACCAAGCCGATGATGGAGAAATAGGCGCCCCACTTGGTCTCATCCGTCAGTTTGTACCAGAAGCTGAGGTTGAAATAGATACCTTGGAACACATAGGTCCAGAGCACTACCGGCACAATCTTCAGCCCCTCCCAATAGGCGCTGGAGACAATGTAGCGGAAGATGTCGAGATAGAAAATCACACCCAGCAATATCAGATACGAGAAGATGATATAGTACTTCATCGCATCGGCATATGCCTCCACCGACTGCCGGTCTTTATGCTTGGCAAAGACGAAGGGCTCGTAGGCATAACGGAAGGCCTGGGTGAACATCATCATCACCATGGCCACCTTGAAGCAAGCGCCGTAGATACCCAGTTGCGCCTGTGCGTCAGCGCCGGTATAGAGATAGGGGAAAAGGATGCGGTCGAGTGTCTGATTCATGATACCGGCTACGCCGAGCACCAGCAGCGGCAGCGAGTAACGCACCATGGTACGCAGCGTAGCGCCGTCGAAACGACCGCCGCGAGGCATCGTAAACGGCAACAGACACAGCGTCTGGATAGTGGTAGCCAGGATGTTGCTGAGGAACACATAGAACACATCGTTCTTGCCCAGCACCACAAGGAAGAGTAGGTTGAAGCCTATGTTGAGCACCACAAACAGCAGTTTGAGGGCTGCAAAGACAATCGGTTTCTTCTGATAACGCAGGTAGGCGAAGGGGATACAGGCAAACGCATCGATGGCCACCGTGACGAACATCATCGCCACAAACTCCGAGTGGTCGGCGTAGCCGAGAGCACCGGCTAGCGGTTGACGGAAGAGGCACACGAGCAGGGCAAACAATGTGCTGGTGCTCAGCAGCGCCAGATAGGCGGTCTTATAGACACTCTTCGCGTCGTAGTCATCGCGGTTGGCAAAACGGAAGAAACCCGTCTCCATGCCAAAGGTCAGGATGACCAGCAGTAGCGCTGTCCAGGCGTAGAGGTTGGTGACGATACCATAGTCGTCCGTCCGCGCCAACACGTAGGTGTAGAGCGGTACGAGCAGGTAGTTCAGAAACTTACCGATGATGCTGCTCAGTCCGTAGATGGCGGTGTCCTTCGCCAGGGATTTCATCTCAGACATTTTCGCATTTACTCATTTTTGTATTTTCGCATTTATTCCTTTCCTGCCACGCAGATCACTATCTCGCCTTTCGGCGGGGTTGTCTTGAAATGACTAATCAGTTCTGCCAAGGTGCCGCGGCGTGTCTCCTCGTGCACCTTGCTGATCTCACGGCTCACGGAGGCTCGCCGTTCGTTGCCACACACGGCCGCCAGCTGCTCCAGGGTCTTTACCAGACGGAAGGGCGACTCGTAGACGATGAAGGTATCGTCCAGCGTGGCCAGATACTGCAGACGCGTCTGCCGACCTTTCTTCTGCGGCAGGAAACCCTCGAAGAAGAAATGGTTGTTGGGCAGTCCGCTGTCCACGATAGCCGGCACGAAGGCCGTCGCTCCGGGCAGACACTGTATCTCGATATCGGCTTCGGCTGCGGCACGCACCAGGAAGAAACCCGGGTCGCTGATACCGGGAGTACCGGCATCGGAGATCAGGGCGATGTTGGCACCCGCACGCAGGCGCTCCACGATGTCCGCCGAGGTCTCATGTTCGTTGAACTTATGATGACTCTTCAGCGGCGTGTGGATGTCGTAGTGCTGCAGCAACACGCCACTCGTGCGCGTGTCTTCGGCCAGTATCAGGTCGACCGACTTCAGCACCTCGATGGCGCGGAACGTCATGTCTTGCAGATTGCCTACCGGTGTCGGAACAATGTATAACATCTTAACGATTTAACGGTTTAACGGTTTAACCGAAACGTCTGTGAAGCGTTACGATAAACTGCTGATAGGTGTTGCTCTCCGTGTCCCATCCGAACCGGGCGATATAGCTCATCGCCTCGTCGAACGAACCCAGTCCGTTCAGTTCGGTCAGCGTACGTTGCATTAGTTCGGCGTTCTGTCCGAACAACTCGCGCTGATACAGGAAACGGTCGCCCAGCGAGATAGCCTGACGGATGTCGCTCACGGCTTTGCCATAGACAGCCGCCTTCGGCGAAGCCACTTCTTCTACTACCGGCTCTTCCTTCACGGGTTCTTCCTTTACGGGCTCTTCCTTTACGGGCTCCGGTTCAGGCGCAGCTATGGGCTCCGGTGCAACCACGGGTTCTTTCACCTGCTCCGGCTCTACTACAGGAGCAGGTGCCGGCGCTGCCACAGCGACCGGCTTTTCTACCACCACTTCTTTGATGACCTCCACCGGCTTCTCCACAATTTTCTCCACCACTTTCTCTACCACTTCCGGCTGCGGCGCAGGACGTTTCTGCAGTTCCTCCACCTTGGCCTCCAGCGTGGCGATGAGGACCGATTGTGCGGCCAGACGCTCCTCTTGCGCCGTCAGACGCGCTTCGAGCGATTGAAAATATTTGATCAGTTCTTCCATATCTTTCTATTTTAGCATGCTACTTTCTCCAACCATTTCACCATACCGAGCATCACACCCATCGATACCATACAGATACCGAAGAACACAGCCCAGCAGTAGTGTATCGGCCATGCGTTGTACATCAGCGGGCCGACCCAGATAAACAGGTTACCGATAGCGGTGGCGCCCAGCCACAGACCCTGACACAGACCTACCATATGACGCGGTGCCACTTTGCTGACAAACGACAGACCCAGCGGCGAGATAAACAGTTCGGCCACGGTCAGGAAGAAATAGGTTACCAGCAGCACCCACGGACCTTCTTTCACGAGTCCGGCAGCAGCCAGTTGGTCTGCATGCATGCCGCGGAACACTTCGCCCGAAGGATAGTGGTTCACCATCGACACGATGATCAGGAACAGATAGGCCATGCCGGCAATAGCCATACCCAGCGCTATCTTACGCGGCGTGGAGATCGACTTGCCCTTACGCGCCAGCGCACCGAACAGCCACATGATAATAGGCGTCAGCACAATCACAAAGAACGGGTTCAGCGCCTGCCAAATCTCCGGAGCAATACTGTCTGTGCGGATGAAATCGCGTGCGAAAACCGAGAGCGACTGGCCGTTCTGGTGGAACGAGAGCCAGAAGAAGATAGCTATGCCCAGTACGGCAAACAGTGCGGCCATACGTTGCTTGATCTCCGTTGCCATGGCTTTCTTCTCCTCCGGCGTGTAGCTCTGCACGTTGGCGGACTCTTTCTTCGCCGGCTGCGGGAACATACGTTTGGTGCCCAGGAAGATGAGCAGCGAGATCAACATCGCAGCCACCGAGGCAATAAACGAATAGTGAATACCCTGGTTGAAGACGGTGATATAGTCCTGGCAGAAACTCAGGTTGTCGGTGAAGTTATAGCCGGCTTGCATCGAGGCCTGCAGCGTCTCCTCGAACTTACGCGTCACCTCGCCGTTGGCGATATACTGGTGCGCCAGGGTGGCCATGTCCGAGTTGTAGACCAGCTGGTGCGCATTGAGCCACCACTGACGCAGCAGCGGAGCTACAAACGGAGCCACCAGACCGCCTATGTTGATGAACACATAGAAAATCTGGAAACCCGAGTCACGCTTCTCTTGCGCCACTTTCAGGGCCTCAGGGCCTTCTTTGGCCGCCTCGGCTTCATACTCGTCGTACATCTTGCCCACGATGGCCTGCAGGTTACCTTTGAACAGACCGTTGCCGAACGCAATCATCAGCAGCGCGCCGCACGTGAACACCAGTATCGTCCACCATTCGCTACCGCCGTTCAGGTCGGTAGAGAAAAGCGGTAAGGCTAGGAACACATAGCCCAGCGACATGATAATCAGTCCCCACTGAATCGTCTTGTTGTAGTTCTGCGTACTGTCGGCAATGATACCGCCTACGAGGCTCAGCACGTAGATGCCGAAATAGAAGACCGAGTAGATAATACCTGCTGTCGCGTCATTCAGACCGAACTTGCTGACCAGGAAGAGCAGCAACACAGCGTTCATGATGTAGTAGCCGAATCGTTCGCCCATGTTGGCGAGCGCGGCAGGGATCAATCCCTTAGGGTGTTTCTGAAACATAATTATTTTTGATTTAGTGGTTTCTATCTTGCTTGTCTACTAGTCGTCTGGTCGACTATCTCCGTCCATCCGTACTTGTCTTCCGTCCTTCCGAACTGGATGTCCCGCAAGGCGTGGTAGAGCTTGGTCAGCACCGGTCCCGGTTCGTCGCCGAACGAGTAGGTGCGGTTCTTCTCAGTGTCGATCACTTTGTCGATAGGCGATATCACGCACGCTGTTCCGCAGGCAGCTGCTTCGCTCATCTCGGCCAGCTCCTCCAGGCGTATGCGTCGCCGCGTCACCTTCAGCCCCATCTCCCGCGCCAATGTCATCAGACTGTCATTCGTTATACTCGGCAATATCGCACTCGACCTTGGCGTCAAATATTCGATCTGAGACTCCCCTCCTTTTAGGGAGGGGGCGGGGGTAGGCCTCTTTATCCCGATAAAATTCGCAGCGCTGCACTCGTCGATATACTTGTGCTGCTTGGCGTCCAGGAACAGGCAGTCGCAACCCATCGCGTGGGCCGCTTCTGTCGCGCGGAACGACGAGGCGTAGTTGCCGCCCACTTTCAGTTGGCCTGTGCCGAAGGGTGCTGCACGGTCCACATAACGGTTCACCAGGAACGTGGTACAGTGGAACTTACCCGGGTAGTATGGGCCGATAGGCGAGGGAATCACGATGAACTCGAAATCCCGTCCCGGACCTACGCCCAGCCGCGGCGTCGTACCTATCAGCAGCGGACGGAAATAGAGCGTAGCACCTGTGCCGTAGGGCGGCACAAAATCCAGATTCTTCTCCAGCGCCAGCCCTATGGCTTTGCCGAACACTTCCTCCGGCACCGGCGTCATAAACAGTCCTTTGGCGCTCTGCTGCAGGCGCTTGGCGTTCTCGCGCCAGCGGAACAGACGTATCTTCCCATCTATGCCCCGGAAGGCTTTCAGCCCCTCAAACGCCTCCTGACCGTACTGCAGGCAGGTCGCGGAGACATGCAGATGCAGGTACTTGTCCTTCGTGGCGTACGGTTCTTCCCATACACCCTCATGACACGCCGCACGGACTATATAATCCGGCTCCGTATAATGAAATCCCAAACTGTTCCAATCTATCTCCTTCATTCTTCAATCATCAATCATCATTCATCATTCATCAAGCAGCGTGTCCAGCACGCTTAGTTCCGTTTGCCACGGATGTTTGTCGGTCCATATCTCTCCGCTCCAGTCCGTCGTGCGAGCTGAAAACTGATTACTGAATACTGACGGCTTTTCTCGCTTCAGCAGACTCACCAGCGTCGCGTTCAGTTCGTCATTCAGGTCCAGCAGCCATTTGTACTCTTTCTCGTAGAACGGCCGCAGGTAGTCGGCGAAATACTGGAAGTACGGCGTGTGTTGGTAGGTGCTCATGAGCGTGATCCAGTGTTGGTGTTGCCAGCGCGTCTGGTAGCTGATCGCTATGTCGCGCGTCAACTGCTTATGCTCCACTTTCTTCACCGGCACCGTCAGACGAATCAGGTTGTCACCCCTCACCTGTACCCCGTCACCTGTAACCCCTCTCAGCAGCGCCCGATTGCGGAAGGTCTGTTTCTCAAAACTCTCCATCTGTTCTATCGTAGCCGGTTCGCTCATCAGCGCCTCCAGGTACGACTTCGGCGGCAAATATGCAGTAGGTAGTATCATCGCTTTGCTCCTCTGCCAAGCCGCTCCCAGCGTATCGAGTGTTTGTCTTTGTCCAGACTCAGCCAGATAAACACCGGTCGGCCTACGATATGATCTTCGGGCACAAAACCCCAGTAACGGCTGTCGGCACTGTTATGACGGTTGTCGCCCATCATCCAGTAGTAGTCCATCTCAAACTCATATTCCTCGCCCACGTGCATCGGCTTGAACTCATACGCGTCAGCTATACGGCGGTACAGCGGGTAGTTGTCCTCGGTAATCCGAATCCGGTCGCCCTTGCGCGGGATATATATCGGACCGTAGTTGTCTCTCGTCCACGTGGTCTGTCCCAGCGGGTACACGTCGCCGCCGCGTTCTTCGGACTCTACCGTCATCGTCAGCACGTGCGGGTTCTGACTCAAGCTCTCCTTCATCGCCTGCGTCAACGGGAAATGCCACGTCGTCGCATCTATCTGCATCCGGTCGGCCAGGCTGATGCCAAGCTTGTCCAGATATTTCCCGCCAAACACATGCCCGTCGGTAAAGATGAGGTAGTTCAGTTGCAAACCCTCTCTCTCCGGCTCACGCGTCCAGTCCTCTCCCGTAACCTGTAACCCATAACCCTTTGTCCAAATCGTGTTGTCCACGATTTTCAGGCTGTCTCCCGGCTCGCCTACGCAACGCTTCACGTAGTTCTCGCGTCGGTCCACCGGTCTTACCACTATCTCGCCGAACACATCTTTGCGGCTACGCACCACCGCCTCGCCGTAGTAATGACAGAGCGTGTAGTAGTCGGGGTTCTGCATCTTCGTGCAGACGGTGTCGCCCGTCGGAAAGTTGAACACCACGATGTCGCCTTTCTTCGGACTCGTCCACCCTTTCAGCCGCTTGTACTCCCAGTGCGGCTGGTCCAGATAGCTCTTCCCGCCGCCCAGCCATGCCGGCATCGTATGTTGCACCAGCGGCATACTCAGCGGTGTCTGCGGCACACGTGCACCGTAGGCCATCTTGCTCACGTACAGAAAATCGCCTACACGCAGACTCTTCTCCAGCGATGCGGAAGGTATCTGGTAGTTCTGGAAGATATACAGGTTGATGAAATAAACGGCCACCAACGCAAACACAATCGCGTCTATCCAACTAAACAAAGTATAAAGAAAAGCATTCCCTTTCTTATCTGAATTCTGACTTCTGACATCTGAATTCTCCGGCTTATACTTCCTCCACCAGCTGTAGTTGATATACCGCGTGGTGAACATGTCCACTATCAGTGGCAGCAGCACCAACCATCCCAGGCTTTTCCAGTCTCCCCAGGCTACCCATACGACGAACGCGATATACACTGCGCTCCATATCCCTGCGCGTATCCATCCTCCCCGCGTCACTTCGTTTATCCTGTCTTTGAATGATTTCATTTTAACAATTTAACGATTTAACAGTTTAACGGTTTAACTGCTCTGCAGCCAGCACAGCTCCCAGCGCAAAGCCTCTTCTTCCTTTCGCGATATGGCTGATCACGATCGTATCTTCCTCGCTGTCCCAGGTCACCACATGCGTCCCCGGCACTTCTCCTTCGCGTATCGACTCGATAGGAAGCCTACCCCCAGCCCCTCCCTGAAGGGAAGGGAGTTCGTCCTCTATTTGTTCCGCGAGCGTCTTTGCTGTGCCTGAAGGCTTGTCGAGTTTATGTATATGGTGGGTCTCGGTGATACTGGGTGTGTATTGCGGTTGCTCCGCCATCTTCTCTGCCAGATATTTATTGAGATCAAAGAAGATGTTTACACCTACGGAGAAGTTGCTGCTCCACACCAACATCGTCTTACCCTTTTCGTCCAGTACAGTGATTTTATTTGGGGTCCCCGAAAATTTCCAATTTTTGGGGAGAGCGGAGGCATCTGTCGCTTTAACGACGACATCGTCGTCGGTCTGTGCGACCTGATTGCCGAACGCGACGTTCCAGCCGGTACTTCCGCACACTACGGGTACGCCTTGCGCCCACGCGCGCAAAATATTCTCCTTGGCGGTCGCCGGAGTGGTGAACTCTATCGCCACGTCTGCGCTTCGGAAAGCTTTGCTTTGAAAACCTTCCTCTGGTGAATATATCTCCTTCCCTTCAGGGAGGGATGGGGTAGGCTCTATCCTACAGACTATCTCATGGCCGCGTTGCAGGGCAATTTCTTCAATCATATGCCCCATTTTTCCGTATCCGATAAGTGCTATTCTCATAAAAACCAAAAATCGGCCGCAAAGATACTACAAAAAAATGACATATGCAAGCATATGCCATTCTTTTTTGCACTTTTGTGTGCTTTTAGCCTTGATGCTGTGCATCGTAGGCGGCCAACTCCAAGCTCCAGAG
>DEHM01000008.1:0-244 GCA_002351925.1 Bacteroidales bacterium UBA2800 | reverse complement strand
AGACGGTTGCAGTCCTTGCTGGTCGTCTCTGCCACGCGGTGCGTGCCAAGCAGCATCTTGCTGCAACTGTGTTGCCCGCTTTTTCCGGGGTTACTCAATGCGCCGGATACGGAATCAATACCGGCGCTCCATACTACTTTTGCCATTCGCTGCTGGCTATCCTCGGAAGACCATCCTAGGCGGAGGCCACTCCTTCCGAAAGCGGAAGGACGTTCCGCGGTTGCCCTCGCTCTCCGATCCGCAA
>DEHM01000024.1:52571-110657 GCA_002351925.1 Bacteroidales bacterium UBA2800 | reverse complement strand
GCTCCAAGTGTGCGGTCGATGCCCGGTGAATAATGAATTTTTGCCATAAAGTGAATATTTGGTAGTTAAAAATGAGCTATATTGGGTAATGACGGTACTTGGACGGTACGCAATTGTCTCTGGATGATCTCGACTATAACCTACTAACAACCTACTAATCACCTACTAATAACCTACTAATTACCTACTAACTGCATACTAATCGCGTACTATAGTACCGTAAATCGAGTGCAAAGGTACACAAAAAATCCCACATATGCAAATATATGCGGGACTTTTTGCAAGTTTTTGATGTTTTTTGAATTACTTCACCATAAGGGCTACGAAATGACCAAATTTGGAATCAATAAGCCCGGCCTTAACAAACTACTGCCCTTAGGTAGAACTTTCTTACCAAGAATATGCAAATATATGCGGGACTTTTTGCAAGTTTTTGATGTTTTTTGAATTATTTCACCATAAGGGCTACGAAATGACCAAATTTGGAATCAATAAGCCCGGTCTTAACAAACTACTGCCCTTAGGAAGAACTTTCTTACCAAGAGTTTGGGTTTGAGATAATATGTTTGTTGCACTACTCATTAGTTACCAACAGATTTTGCGCCGCAAAATTACAACATATTTTTGACATATGCATATACATTCGCAAAAAGACACCGAAAGTATCCTCTTATAACCAAAAGATGAATCCACAGGCGGGATAACATCCCGCGTAAACACAAAAAAAATAGAGTCCGCACCGCAGGTAGCAGCCAACACAGCAAGCCCCACAAACAAAAAAAATGCAAATACTCTTGCACAAGTCAAAAAAAAGCAGTACTTTTGCAAGTGCAAAAGTTTGGGAGATGGGAAGACAAGCGAGTATCATAGTGCCGGAAGGGTGCCGGGAAGTGCTGCTGCATGCGTGTTGTGCGCCGTGTAGTTCGGCCATCGTAGAATGGCTCCTGGCGCACGAGATAACGCCCGTGATATACTACTACAACCCGAACATATCCCCCCAGGCCGAATACGAGATACGCAAGCAGGAGAGTAAGCGTCATGCGGAGAGTTTGGGAATACGGTGGATAGACGGAGATGAGCCTATCCCAGCCCTCCCTGAAGGGAAGGAGAAAAACAGTTGGGAAACACAACACCAGTTATGGCGGAACGATATTTGCGGACTGGAAAATGAGCCCGAACGGGGCCGACGCTGCGAGGCGTGTTTCTACCACCGTCTGCTCGCTACAGCACGCAAGGCGCAACAGCTTGGAATACGCTATTTTGCCACTACCCTCGCCTCCTCGCGCTGGAAAAACCTGGAGCAGATAAACGCGGCGGGAGAGCGGGCAGCAAGCGTACAGAATACCGACCGCTCCGCTGACAGAATACAGACTGTGCAGTTCTGGGCGCAGAACTGGCGGAAAGACGGATTACAAGAACGAAGAAACCAATTACTGAAAGAATATGACTTTTACAATCAAACGTATTGCGGCTGCGAGTTTAGTACTCGCGCTGGCGCTGGGCAGTTTTGCGAACAGCCTGCTGACCCCGGAACAACTCGCTAAACGCGAGAAGCGGAAAAACCTGACGGTGAAAGAGTGGAACACCGACTCGAGGAGCAAAGCCCGCTGGCTGGACCACATCAAGGTGTATGACGCCCAAGGTCGCTGTATAGAGGAGATAGAATATGCCTCGTACGGTCAACGCAAGCGTATCACGTCGAAGTATGACGACAAGACGGGCAAGGTATTGGAAGAAGTGGAATACAACGACCGCAACCGCCCCGTACGTATCCGCAAATATGAGTGGAACGCCGACGGCACCAAAGCCAAACAATATAACTACTTGCCTAACGGCAAACTCTATAGCGTGAAGGTCTTTGAGTATATCTTCTCTGATAAGTAGGTTCGCCCCTATCTCGCTGAGCGAGATGGAGAGCGTGAAACTGATGAACCGTATCGACACCAAGTTTGCGGTGCCGATGGCGGTGCTGCCGGCTATCCTGCAGGCGGCCGAGAAGGACTATTATGCCCAGGAGATAGACGGAAAGCGTATCGCGACGTACGACACGATGTACTACGACACCGACACGCTCGACATGTATATCCGCCATCACGACCGGCAACTGGTAAGGCAGAAGATACGGGTAAGGCAATACGTAGAGAGCCGGCTGACCTTTCTGGAGATAAAGCGCAAGAACAACAAAGGCCGCACGAAGAAGAAACGTATCCTCGTACCGGGTTTTGCGCTGCAAGGCGACACCTTCGGCGAGACGAAGAAAGAGCTCTGGAGCGTGGAGACATTCATCGCCGCCAAGAGCCGCTACCAATGGAGCGAACTGAGTCCGCACCTGAGCACGAAGTTCCACCGCATCACGCTGGTCAACAAGGCGAAGACCGAACGACTGACCATCGACATGGACCTCATCTGGGACAATGTCGTTACGGGCGAGAAGAAGAGTTACGACCAGCTCGTGATCATCGAGCTCAAGCGCGACGGGAACGTCTATTCGCCCATGACGAAGATTATGCTCGACAACCGTATCAAGCCGCTGAAAATCAGCAAGTACTGCATCGGCACGGCGCTCACCTCGCCGCACCTGAAACGGAATCGTTTCAAAGCCAAAATACGGAAAATAGAAAAGATGTTGAATGTTTAATGTTTAAAGTTTAAAGTTTAGCGATATGCTTTTCCAAGTTGATTTATCCAACCCCACCCTGGAGTTTATGGACACCGATCCGTCGATAGCCGAGCGTTTCGGCGCTACCGACAGTATCTCCTATTTGATGAACAGTCTGGCCGACTGGCTTCACGTGAGCGTCAACGTCATCACGATGCCGCTGATGTTCCTTTTCAACCTGCTGGTGACATGGCTGATAGTGTACTGCATCTACTATCGTTTCTCGCGTCGGCGCGACTACTACGTGACCTACATGCTGTTCTCGAGCGGTATGTTCGTACTGCTCTGGCTGATGCAGATTCTCGACATCCAGACGGGCTTCGTGCTGGGTCTGTTTGCCATCTTCGGCATGATACGTTACCGCACAGAGACGGTGCCCATCCGCGAGATGAACTATATGTTCCTCATCATCGCCGTGTCGGTTATCAACTCGCTGAGCCTGAAAGCCGACGGTCTGTCGTGGTACTTGTTGGTGTTTGCGAATGTGGTTATCATTGTGCTGGCTCGCATATTCGAAGCATGGCAGAACCGCAGACGTACATCGACGAAGATCGTGCTCTACGAGAAGATTGAGAACATCAAACCCGAGAACAGAGCAGCGCTCATCGCCGATCTGACGGAGCGCACGGGCTTAGACATCGTGGAGGTAGAGGTAGGCCATATCGACTTCCTGCGCGACGTAGCGTACGTGAACGTGACCTACAAACTGGAGAAAGGCAAGATACACAACGCCATCGACCAGATTACCAAATTCAAATAAGCGACCTATAGCGCGCTATTTCTGCGCGTTATAGGTTTCCAGCGCCTTGCGCAGCACGACCATCGCCCGGGCGAGGTCCTCCTTGTTGAGCACATAGGCCATACGCACTTGGTGGCGTCCGTCTTCGGGATTGGTATAGAAACCCGTGCCGGGCGCCATCATTACGGTTGCGCCCTCATACTGGAAGTCGGTGAGACACCACTTGCAGAACTTCTCGGTATCGTCTACCGGCAGTTGCACCATGACATAGAAGGCTCCCGTAGGCGCCGGCGCAAACACACCGGGTATCTGGTTGAGCTGGTCGATCAGGAAATTACGGCGGCCCAGATACTCGTCGTACACCTCCTGCATATACTCTTCGGGTGTCGAGAGGCTGGCCTCGGCGACAATCTGACCGAACAAAGGCGGACTGAGACGCGCCTGGCAGAACTTCATGACCGCCTCTCGTACGGCTTTGTTCTTCGTGATGAGTGCGCCGATACGGATACCGCACTCCGAGTAGCGCTTCGACACGCTGTCGACCAGCACCACGTTCTCCTCAATTCCCTCCAGGTGGCAGGCAGAGATATACGGCGACTTGGTATAGATGAACTCACGGTAAACCTCATCGGAGATGAGGTAGAGGTTGTATTTCTTCACCAGGTCGCGTATCTGGCGCATCTCCTGCTTGGTGTACAGATAACCCGTCGGGTTGTTGGGGTTGCAAATCAGGATGGCACGCGTCTTAGTCGTAATCTGCTTCTCAAACTCCTCCACCGGCGGCAACTTAAAGCCGTTCTCGATACGCGTCTTCACGCTCTTGACAACCGCGCCGGCCGAGATAGCGAACGCCATATAGTTGGCGTAACTCGGGTCGGTCACGATGATCTCGTCGCCGGGATTCAGACAACTCATATAGGCGAACATAATCGCCTCCGAGCCGCCGGCCGTGATGATGATCTCGTCGGGCGAGAGGTCGATGCCGTAGTCGGCATAATAGCTCACCATCTTGGTGCGGAGCGACTTCAAGCCCTGGGATGGCGAGTACTCCAGGATATCCGTACCGAAGGACTTGACAGCCTCCAGCGCCTGTGGCGGCGTCTTGATATCCGGCTGACCGATATTGAGGTGATACACATGGATGCCCGCCAGTTTCGCCTCGTCGGCATACTTGGCCAACTTACGAATAGGGCTCTCCGGCATCGATTGAGCACGTAAACTGATTTCCATAATCTAACAATTTTGCGGTGCAAAATTACTACATTTTTTGCATATATCAAAATATTTTCGTATTTTTGCAGCGTTTTTAAGAGTTAATAGCAATGAAGCCACATTTTGCTTTAGTAACAGGAGCCTCGTCGGGCATGGGTCTGGAGTTCGCCCGCCAGCTGGCGCAACGCGGGTATAACCTGCTGATGGTCAGCAACGTACCGGAGATTCACGACGCCGCCAAGGAAGTTTCGAAAATAGATCCTCAACTAACGATTATCGGATTGGTGATGGACTTGGGACAACAGTCGTCTGCGCGCGAACTATATGAATACACGCGCACGCACGAACTGGAGATAGAGGTGCTGGTCAACAACGCCGGCGTCTATCACGACAAGGACATCCTGGACGACAGCGAGGGCTTCACCAGCCTTATCATGAACCTGCACATGTACACGCCAGCCATGCTCTGCTACCTCTTCGGTCAGGAGATGCGTGAGCGCGGAAAGGGCTATATCCTCAACGTGTGCTCGGTGACGAGCAAGATGGCGGCACAGCGTCTGGGTACCTATGGCGGCACCAAGGCGTTCCTCAGCCATTTCACCCGCGCCCTGCATATCGAGTTGCGCAAATACGGTGTCCACGTCACCGACGTCAGCCCCGGTGCGGTAGATACCGGACTCTACAACATCAAGCCCGTCTATACCAAGATAGGCAAGTGCCTCGGTATCATCGTGAGCCCGGAGACCCTCGTTCGCCGTGCGCTGCGTGCGCTCTTCCGCGGACGGGCTAAGACGACAATACCCACCATCTTCTGGCGGGTACTGTGCTTCATCATCTTGTTGATTCCGACGTGCCTCTTGCGGCTTATTCGCCGCTTAGGCTGGTTCTAATCAAGAATATAGTCTACGGTCGTTACGACACGTACGCGTTTTACCCAAGGCTGGTACTCATCGTTCTCGATGCTGAACTGGCCTTGGCTTGCACGGCGTATACTACCCAGCGAGCACTTGGCATCCTCGGCGAACTTCTGCGCCACGGCGCGTGCGTTCTGGGTAGCCTCCTCGATCATGAGCGGCTTGAGCTCCGGCAGACCGTTGTACTGGTAGTCCAGATTCCAACGCTCGGTCTTGACGATGATGCCCTCCTTGAGCAGCTCGGCCTCTTTGCCCTGGCTGCTCACGACCAGCTGCACCTTGTCGGTGCTGACGATAAGCGACGTGCTGAGCGTGTACTTATACTCCGGACGATGGTTGCCGTAGTAGTCCGACCAGTTGTCGCTCACGGTGATACTGCCCTGACGGATATCGGCCTCATCAAAACCAAGCGACAGCAGGTGTTTCTTCACGCGCGCCGTCACGTTCTCCAGTTGGGCATACAGACTCGGCAGATCGTTGCCGTTCCATCCGTAGGACAGCGGCCACACAGCGTGGTCAGCCTCCACCTCACGCGTGCTCAGACCCTTCACGGTCACCGCTCGGTCTTTGTTAGCAAACTTACTCATTCCCAGGTAGATATACCATCCACCGAACATGATTCCCAAGGCGATCAATGCGCCTGCCCAAATATTATTCTTCATATCTCTAAACGTTAAACATTATACATTATTTATCGTGTTTATGCTCATACACCGCCTCATCCACATTGATGACATAGTCGGCCATCTTCTCGAGTTCGAGGATGATATCCATGTAGTTGACGCCAGTTGAGTAGTCGTATTCCTTGTCGGTGATGGCCTGCATGTTGCGGTTCTTGAGTTCGTCGCGGAAGTTGTTGATCTCGTTCTCCATATTGGTCATCTCGAGGAACTCATCCTGGCTGATATTCACGCGCTCGAGGGCTTCCACCATCTTGGTCTGTGCACCCGTCACCAGATAGATCATCATCTCGACGTTCTTATCCTGCTCCTCGGTGAACTTCATCTGCGCGTCGTGTTTATGCTTGATATAGCGCGAGAGGTTGAAGTTGGCATCACCCACCGACTCCAGCTCGCTGACGATACGCAACATCTTGTGCACCTCGTGCTTCGACTGGTCGGACAGACGTCCGTCGGCTACGGCGTTCAGGTATTGCGCTATCTCATATTCCATACGGTCGCATATACCCTCGTATTTCTCGATACGGCTGTAGATCTTGGTGAACTGCGTCGTGTCCTCCTCGTAGTAGAGGTCGTGCACCATACCTATCATTCGCTGGGCACGTACGGAGAACATGTGCACCTCTTTCCACGCCTGCAGGATAGACAACTCGGATGTAGACATCAAACCACCGGAGATGAAACGCAACTGGCTGTCGGTATCCTTCTGTTCCGGCTTCGACGGGATAATAATCATCACCAGCTTCTCCAGCAAGGGGATAAAACCGATGAGGATACAGGTGTTGAGCACGTTGAACGCCGTGTGGAATGTAGCCAGTATGGCGTTCAGTTTGTCGGGCGACACCTCGCTCGGCACACCGGGCTCAAATGCTACCCCCCACACACGGCACACCGTCCCGACAAACCAGCGGAACACGCAGAGCACCCATACTACGCCGAACAGGTTGAACACCAGGTGCGCCATGGCCGCACGTCTGGCCTGTACCGAAGCCGACAGCGCCACGATATTGGATGTGATAGTAGTACCGATATTCTCACCCAAGACGAGCGAGATACCCATGTCGAGCGGCAAGACGTGCGTCGAGCAGAGCGTCATGGTAATAGCCATGATGGCCGCCGAACTCTGTACAGCAAAGGTCAGTATACCGCCTACCAGCAAGTAGAGGAAATAGCTGCCGTAGCCCCAACTGCTGGTCGCCATGAAGAAGTTGCGTACCGGCTGCATCTGGTCCAGATGCATCTCCGTGGCGTTGATCTTCAGCGTCGTCAGACCGAGCAGCAACAACGAAAGACCCATCAGGAAATCGCCCAGGTTGGCATTTTTCTTGGTGTAGATAAGCGCTACGGCCAGCACGATAGCAGTGTAGACAATCAGTCGCAAGTCGAACGAGCCGCCGCCCAGCACCATGATCCACGCCGTGAACGTCGTACCGATATTGGCACCCATGATGACGGAGATAGCCTGCGCCAGACTCAAGATGCCTGCCGACACAAAACTAACCGTCATCACCGTCGTCGCCGTAGACGATTGTACGGCTGCCGTGATAAACGAACCCGTCAACACGCCAGAGAAGCGGTTTGTGGTCATCGTACCCAGCACATTGCTCAACGTGCTACCGGCCATCTTTTGCAGGCCTTCAGACATCACTTTCAGTCCGTACATCAGCATCGCAACGGAACCGATCAGCGTGATAATTTGTAATACCAGTGTCATATAATAAAATTTCTAGTTGTCTAGTATATTAGTCTTCTAGTTGACTCGTTTAACGAGAGCTTTGCTCGCAAACCCGTCTACATACATCTCCAGCGGTTTGTCCAAACGCACGTGGCGCACCAGTTCGGTCTCCTCTACGGCCGGCAGCGCGTCCAGCGCCTCTATGTCCAACTTGTCGTCCGCCCTCGCCCACGGGTCGATATTCATATAGCCCACGTTGAACGAGGTCATGTTCTGGAAGAAGTGGCTACCCTGCGAAGGCTCGATGCGGAAGTTCTCCAGACTACATTCGGCTATTGCTTTAGCTTCGCTAATATCGCTCCACTGCACCGGCACGCCCAGCGTCGGAATCTGCGAGCCCCAACGGCCGTAGCCTATCAGCAGGTATTGCCTACCCTCCTGACGCAGTTTCTGGTTGAGTTGACGGATTGTCTCCGCCATCTCGCGCGTGCGCAGAATATCAAAGGTGTCGCGACGCAGGTAGATGATATCGCGTACGTCCTCTATCTGCCCAATGCCCAGCGCATTGCCGCTACGCAGCAGAGCACCCGTCTCGTCTATCTTGTCCCACTCCACTTTCGCGTTCAGGCTGTCGGCCGAGATAGGCCGTATCTGCAGCACGTGGAAGATCTGCGGCTCACGCTCCAGGTTGACAGCAAACTCAATCTCCACGGGACACTTGATCTCCTGTTCCGCCATCTCGAGCAGTTGCTTGATGATATCGGCCAGGGGGAAGGTGTTGAACTTCAGCTGCGGGGCGAACGTGACGATACGCGGTCCGTCGGGATAGCAGGAGTCGACGATACGCATGTTTTCGCGGTCGTAAGTAGAAGCCACCATTTTCAGGCTCTCAAACTGTCCGCACTCATGTATCGGGAAGCGCTCCAGGTTGACGGCATCGTCTATCGAAGTCTTGAATTTATCAGGGCTGAGCGAGAGTGCCAACATACTCTGCTGCGTCTCCCGCATGGCCAGATCGACGGTCGAAGTCTGCAGCACGTTCTTCGGATAGCGGGGACTGAAGCGCAACACCTGTTCGCCGTCCACCACCACTTTGCCCAGACCGTACGCCACCTTTACGATGCCGTCTTCGGGTTTCTCTTTGCCTACCGGGTAGAAATTGACGCTGCGTGCCACACCGGAGATGACGGGGAAGAAATAGTCGCCCTCCTGTTCGCCGCAGACCTCCTGCAGCACGATAGCCATCTTCTCCTCGCTCAGCACATTGCCAGTAGAGGTGATATAGCCACGCGAGGCGGCATAATAGACGCTCGCATAGACCGATTTCACGGCTTTGCTCAGCAGTCGCAGCTGCTGGTCCTCGTTCTCGGTATGGGGTATCATGTAGGTGCTATACACACCCGCAAAAGGCTGATAATAACTGTCTTCCAGTTTGCTGGACGAGCGTACGGCAATCGGTTTGTTGGTCACGCGGATAAAGTGGCGCAGCGCGTCGCGCAGCTCCAGAGGCAGCGCAGCCGAGACAAACTCACTCAGTAGCTCCTCGTCGCTCAGGTCGGCATTGATGACGTACTGCAAGCCGTTGTCGTGGATGAAGCGGTCGAACCACTCCGTCGTCAGCACCATCGTGCGGGGCACGAAGATACGGATATTGTCCCAGCGGTCGTACAGGTCGTTTTTCTGCAGCACGTGGTTCAGGAACGCCAGTCCTCTACCCTTGCCTCCCATGGCTCCGTCGCCGCAACGGCAGAACCAGATGGTGTCGTTGTAGCTCTCCTTCGAGTATTTGGCTACCACGCCCAGCGCCTGGTTGATACGGTAGTCGTGGATGAGGCGGATATTGAGTTGGCGGATGTTCTCGATGTCGGCATCGTCTTGTATCTTCAGCGCACTCACCGGTCGGCCTACGGAGAACAGACCGCGTGCAAAGAGCCATTTACTCAGGTAGTTGTTGTCGCTCAGACGGCGGAAAGCGGCCGGGCTGATGGTGGAGATGATACGCTCGAAGCCCTCCAGGTCACTCGCGCGGTCAATCTCCTTACCCGTACGCGGGTCGCGGGCGATGAAGTCGCCGAAGCCGAACTCCCTCTCTATGTACTCGCTCACCTCCTGGGTCAGCGTCTTCGATTTCTTGACCACAAAGCCTACGTTCAGCTTCTTGGCAATCGAGCGCATCGACTCCTGCGAACTCTGCATGAGGAACGGCATCGTCGGGTTGTCCTCGCGTATCAGGCGGCAGAGCTCTATACCCGCATCCAGTTTCTCGGACGACGACGGATCGCCTTTATGGAGCACAAAACCGATATCCGAGATCACGCCGATCATGTTCTTGCCGTACTGCTGATATAGTTCTACGGCCTCGTCGTAACAGGTTGCCAGCAGCATCTTCGGGCGCGCACGCTTACGCAGCAGCTGCTGTTTCTCGTTGAGCGCGTCGCGTATGGCGATACTGTTCTGCTCCAACAGCAGTTTGTATATCAGCGGCAGGTAGGTCGAGTAGTAACGCACTGAGTCCTCCACTATCATGATGGCCCGCACACCCTCGTCCAGCACGTCGTGCGGCGCGTTCATGCGGTCCTCAATCAGTTTGATGATGGCGATGATGAGGTCGGTGGAGTTGTTCCAGTTGAAGACATAGTCGATGTCCGAGCGGTCGTGCGCCTCTATACGACGGTATATCTCCTTGCTAAAGGCTGAGAGCAGCACGATCGGACACTGGGGCATCTGGATCTTCGCCTCTCTGGCAAAGTCGAACACATCCAATTCGCCCGCACTATACATCGTCAGGATAAGGTCGAACGGCAACTTATTGGCGGCTTTACGCTCTACGATGAGTTCCAGCGCCTCACGCGTCGTCTCCGCACGGGTGATAGCCGGCGGATTACTCAGGTTCAGCTCTGCGTACTCTTGCGCAATCTGCACGTCGATGCGTCCATCCTCCTCCAGCGCAAAACTGTCGTAGTTGTTGCACACCAGCAGGATGCGCTTCACGCGCTTCGCCATCAACGATGTATAATTACTGTGCTCCATTCTCTAACTTGTGACCCTTACACTAAGCCTTGTTCTACCATCGAATTGGCCACCTTCATAAAGCCGGCGATGTTAGCGCCCTTCACGTAGTTGATATAGCCGTCTTCTTCCGTGCCGTATTTCAGGCACGCTGCGTGGATATCGGCCATGATGGTACGCAGACGCTGATCCACCTCCTCGGCTGTCCATTTCAGTCGCATCGAGTTCTGGGTCATCTCCAGTCCGCTGGTAGCCACACCACCGGCATTACTTGCCTTACCCGGGCTGTAGAGTATCTTAGCACCCTGGAACAGCGAGATAGCTTCCGGCGTACTCGGCATGTTGGCGCCTTCGGTCACGCAGAAGCAACCGTTCTTCAGCAGGTTCTCTGCGTCGGCTTTCTCGATCTCGTTCTGGGTAGCGCACGGCATCGCGATGTCACACGGGATACGCCAAGGACGCTCGCCGGGGAAATACTGTGCCTGCGGGTACTTGCTCACGTACTCTTTGATACGTCCGCGGCGCACGTTCTTGAGTTCGAACACGTACGCCATTTTCTCTTCGTTCAGGCCTTCGGGATCGTAGATGAAGCCGTCGCTGTCGCTCAGCGTGAGCACCTTTGCGCCCAGACGCATGGCTTTCTGTGCCGCAAACTGCGCTACGTTACCGGCGCCGGAGATACAAACGCGTTTGTCTTCGAAGGACTCCCCGCGGGTAGCCAACATCGCCTCGGCGAAGTAACATGCACCGTAGCCCGTAGCCTCCGGACGCATCAGACTGCCGCCCCACTGCTGACCCTTGCCGGTCAACGTACCGGTGAACTCATCGCGCAGGCGTTTGTACTGACCGAACATATAGCCTATCTCTCGACCACCCACACCGATATCGCCGGCAGGCACGTCGGTGTCAGCTCCTATATGACGTTGCAACTCGGTCATGAAACTCTGGCAGAACCTCATTACCTCGGCGTCCGATTTGCCACGCGGCGAGAAGTCACTTCCGCCCTTGGCGCCACCCATCGGAAGGGTTGTCAGCGCATTCTTGAAAGTCTGCTCGAAAGCCAGGAACTTCATGATACTCAGGTTCACACTCGCGTGAAAACGGATACCACCTTTGTACGGGCCAATGGCGCTGTTCATCTGCACACGGAAACCGCGGTTGATCTGCACTCCCCCCTGGTCATCCATCCACGGCACACGGAACATGATCACGCGCTCCGGCTCTACGATGCGCTCCATCACTTTCTGCTCGCGCAGATACGGATAGGCCATAATCATCGGAGCTACACTCTCCACTACTTCTCTAACTGCCTGATGAAACTCACTCTCACCCGGGTTTTTTCTAATCAGATCGGCCATAAAGCCGTCCACATACATCTGTGTCTGTTTATCCATAAAAGCAATATGTTATTTTCGATTTCACCCATTTAGCCAAATTACGCCGCAAAGGTACACATTTTTTTTTATATACGCAAGCCCGCGCGCGAATTTCTCTCTTTTTTTCTTTTTTATTTGTTTATGTCAAAAAAAAGCTGTATCTTTGCGCGGAATTTTATGTGTATAGGTAAAATGAAACGACTAAGCACCTTATTATTAGCAGTATTGCTCGCGGGGGCGAGCGTAGTGGCACAAGAGACGCAGACGCGTTACGTAGGCGGCGATATATCCATGTTGCCGCAGTTCGAGAAAAACAGCTCGGGCTACAAGAACGTGAGCGGGCAAAAGATTACGGACCTGATTACCTGGCTCGTGAGCGACTGCGGATGGAACACCTTCCGCGTGCGTATCTTTGTGCACCCCAACCAGAAAGCACCGGACTATCAGAAGACCGACTATGCCATCGTACAAGACCTGGCGTACGTGACGGCGCTGGGTAAGCGCATCAAGGATGCCGGTGCGTACTTCCTGCTGGATTTCCACTATTCCGATTCGTGGGTAGATGCCGGACATATACAAGCACCTGCGGCGTGGAAAGGTGCGTCGGATGCGGTGATGGCCGACAGCGTCAGCACCTATACCCACATGGTGCTGCAGACCCTGAAAGCAGCCGGCGCGACACCCGACCTGGTGCAGGTAGGCAACGAGATCATGTACGGTCTGTGCGGCATACAGGTGCACCCGTACGACAAGAACGGCGACAACTGGAGCGGCTACCTCGGCCTACTCCACGCCGGCTGTAACGCCGTGCGCGAAGAGTGTCCTAACGCACAGATCATCATCCATACCGACCGCCCGACTAACACCGGATACAACAGTTATTACTACAACAAGTTGAAGAACGACAACGTCGATTTCGACATCATCGGACTGAGTTACTACCCCTTCTGGCACGGTTATCTGAACAGCGAACAAGTGGCCGAGAAAACCGACAAGTACAACCTGGTCAAGTCGATCAACAACCTAAAAACACTATTCCCCACCAAACGGGTGCACATCGTGGAGTGCGCCTATAATTTCCAGTACTGGCCGACGCAGGGCGTCAACTGCGACACGCGTGACGCATGGCCGTGCTCCGTACAAGGACAATACAACTTC
This sequence comes from Bacteroidales bacterium UBA2800, assembly GCA_002351925.1. GTDB lineage: Bacteria > Bacteroidota > Bacteroidia > Bacteroidales > Paludibacteraceae > Colicola. Next base: position 97,235 of record DEHM01000024.1, on the reverse strand, counting down.
GTGCGCGACCTGGTGGACAACCTCAAGCCGCTTGAGAACGTGGATGGTATCAACTACTGGTATCCTGAAGACCTGGGCAACGGCGACTATGCCAACTGGACAACCAAAGCCGGACTGGTGGAGGAGACCTGGTCGAACCGCGGCTTCTGGAACGAGCAGGCGACGACTTCCGGTCACACTATCAACAAAACGGGCAACGTATCGGCCACCAAGCCTGCCGACGAGGTGTGTGCGCCCTACTACATGAAACACTTCCTGCCCGAAGATCCGCAGGGTGTTGAAGAAGTGGGAAGCGAGAATACCGACGCGACCGGATGCAAGAAAATTATGATTGACGGACAACTGTACATCATCAAAAACGGACAAATATACGATATTTATGGCAGACGATAAGAAAATCATCTTTTCGATGGTAGGCGTAGGCAAGACCTTCGCGCCGCAAAAACGAGTACTGAACAATATATACCTGAGCTTTTTCTATGGTGCCAAGATCGGCATCATCGGTCTGAACGGCGCCGGCAAGAGTACGCTGATGAAAATTATCGCGGGCATCGAGAAAGAATATCAGGGCGAAGTGGTATGGGTACCGGGCTACAGCGTAGGCTACCTGGAGCAGGACCCGAAACTTGACCCGAACAAGACGGTGCGCGAGGTGGTGCAGGAAGGTGTGCAGCCCATCATGGATATGCTGAAGGAGTACGACGATATCAACATGGCGTTTGCGGAGCCCGATGCCGACTTCGACAAGCTCTTGGCGCGTCAGGCTGAACTGCAAGACAAACTGGATGCCGCCGACGCCTGGAACATCGACCAGCGTCTGGATCGAGCCATGGACGCGCTGCGTTGTCCGCCGGATGACGCGAGTGTTACCACCCTCTCGGGAGGTGAGCGTCGTCGCGTAGCCCTTTGTCGTCTGCTACTGCAGCAACCCGACGTGTTGCTGCTCGACGAACCGACGAACCACTTGGATGCCGAGTCAATAGACTGGCTGGAGCAGCACCTGCAACAATATGCCGGTACGGTCATCTGTATCACGCACGATCGTTATTTCCTCGATAACGTCGCCGGTTGGATTCTGGAGTTGGATCGCGGTGAGGGTATCCCCTGGAAAGGCAATTACTCGAGTTGGCTGGAGCAGAAGACCGCCCGCATGGCGCAGGAAGAGAAACAGGCCAGCAAGCGCCGGAAGACATTGGAGCGCGAGTTGGAATGGATACACATGGCACCCAAGGCACGTCACGCGAAACAGAAAGCCCGTCTGGAAGCTTACGACCGTATGTTGAACGAGGAGCAGAAGACCAAAGAAGAGAAACTGGAGATCTTCATTCCCAACGGCCCGCGTTTGGGAAACAAGGTCATCAATGCCGAAGGCGTAGCCAAGTCGTTTGGCGACAGGCTGCTCTTTGAGGACCTCAACTTCATGTTGCCGCCTAACGGTATCGTCGGCGTGATCGGTCCTAACGGTGCCGGTAAGACGACGTTGTTCCGCATGATCATTGGCACGGAGAAAGCCGATAAGGGCACGTTTTCGGTAGGCGAGACGGTCAAGATAGGCTATGTGGACCAGCAACATACGGACATCGCCCCCAACAAGTCGGTTTTCGAGACCATCAGCGGCGGCACGGAGTTCATCCGCGTGGCAGGCCGCGAGATCAATGCCCGTGCGTACCTGAGCCGGTTTAACTTCACCGGGGCGGACCAAGAGAAAAAATGCGGTGTGCTGTCGGGCGGTGAACGCAACCGCCTGCATCTGGCGCTGACGCTCAAGAGCGAAGCCAACGTGCTGCTGCTCGACGAACCGACCAACGATATCGACGTGAACACGCTGCGGGCACTGGAGGAAGGACTGGAGAACTTCGCCGGTTGTGCAGTAGTGATTAGTCACGATCGCTGGTTCCTGGATCGTATTTGTACGCATATTCTGGCGTATGAAGGCGACGGAAAAGTGTTCTGGTTCGAGGGCAGTTACTCGGAGTACGAAGAGAATAAGAAGATGCGGCTCGGCGAGGAGGCTTGTGAACCGAAACGTGTGAAGTACAGAGGTTTAGGTGCTTAGGCGGGTAACGACATATATTCGCAAGCACGGCTTGCTGGACAAACAGAAGCCGGTGCTGGTGGGCGTAAGTGGCGGCGCGGACAGCGTGGCGTTGCTGGACGTGCTGGTGCGTGGCGGCTACCATTGTGTGGTGGCGCATTGCAACTTCGGCCTGCGTGGCGCAGAAAGCGACCGTGACGAGGCGTTCGTACGGGAGCTGTGTGCACGGCTGGAAGTACCGCTGGAGGTAACGCGGTTTGACACCTCATCATACGCGCGGGCACACGCATTGAGCATAGAGATGGCGGCGCGTGAACTGCGCTACCGGTGGTTCGACGAGACAGCACAGCGTCACAGCTGTCAGGCTGTAGCCGTAGCCCACCATCAGAACGACCAGGCAGAGACACTGCTGCTGAACTTGCGGCGCGGTTGCGGGCTACGTGGGCTGACGGGAATGCGTCCGCTGAGTAAGAATGCTTATGCCCCGGAGGGTGTGCCCGTAGTGCGTCCCCTACTCTGCACCACACGCGATTATATCGAGCACTACCTGCGCGACAAACGTCAGCAAGCATGGGTGGACGACAGCACCAATAGTGACACGTCTATCACCCGTAACGCCATTCGCGAGCAGCTGCGCAGCTATGCCAAGTCGGACATCGAGCATATCGCCGAGACGGCCGACCGCATGCAAGGCTACCTGGATATACTAGAGGGCAGGTGTACTCGCGAAGCAGGTATGGCGAAGCTATATGAAGAACTTCGCGAATACAATTTCGCGGAAATAGATAAGATTTACGATGCGTTGCAGAAGGGAGAAGGCGGTAAAGTATTCCGCTCGAAGACCCACGAAGCAACCATCCGAAAAGGAAAATTATGCGTCACTACGGTATCATAGGTTATCCGTTGGAGCACTCGCTCTCGGCGAGTTATTTCAATGAGCTCTTTGCGCGCGAGGGAATCGACGCGGAGTACTCGTTGTACCCTGTAGATAACGGACAATGGACAATGGACAATGGACGGCAGGTGAGAGAACTATTGCAGCGGTTGGACGGAGCGAATATCACCTATCCGTATAAGCAGCAGGTGATACCTTATCTGCGGCAACTCGATAAGTCGGCAGAGCAGATAGGTGCAGTCAACGTAGTGAAGCAAGGCGTAGGTTACAACACCGACTATATCGGTTTTGTGGAATCGATGCGAGATCTGATACGGCCGTACGACCGCCGTGCGTTGGTGCTGGGCACCGGAGGAGCATCGCTCGCCGTGTGTCACGGGCTGCAGGCGCTGGGTATAAGTTCGACCCGCGTGAGCCGGACAGAGAGCACCAGCATCTTAGACTACACGATGTTGGACGCCGCCGTGATGGAGGCACACACCATCGTCGTCAACTGCACCCCACTAGGTATGTATCCCGATGTGGACAGCTGCCCGCCGATACCCTATGAGCTGCTCACGGAGCGGCACCTGCTGTACGACTGCGTGTACAACCCCGAGGAGACGCTGTTCCTGAAGCAAGGCAAGGCGCAGGGCGCACAGACCGTAAACGGACTGGCGATGCTGATAGGTCAAGCCCAAGCAGCGTGGGAGATTTGGAAGGGAAATTATAAAGAATTAAGATAGATGAAACGAATGTTTTTGATGCTCTCAGGAGCAATGATGTGGATGTTGGGCGGGGCTCAACAGGTAGCAGAAGGTGAGATGGCAGTGCTCTATTTCGCCCCCAAGACAGAAGTAAGTATGCTATTCCGCTACACCGTAGAGGTGCAGGAAGCCGGTAGGTTCTGCCGTTATGCGGAGCAGCTGTTGGGCGTGAAGGATGCCGTTCAAGAGACGACGACGACCTACACGCTGGACGGCGTAGAGATAGGCCGGCGCACACATGCCGACACGACGCGAGTAAGGAAGATTGTGGCCGAGCCGAGTATGCCGACCCAACTGCTGACGCTGGATAAGCGTGGCCTGATAGAGGGTTACAACCTGCGTACGACCAGTCCTGCCAAGCCCAAAGAGCCGGAAGCTGCTCCAGCACCGGTGACCGTAGTGCCCGAGGCGGCTCCGCTGACCGAAGAGGAACTGGAGCAACCGGACGAGGAGTCGCGTGCACGCGCCGTAGCCAAGCAGATATACCGTATTCGCGAGAGCCGTATGTTCCTCCTGAGCGGTGAAGTGGATCATGCCCCTGCCGACGGTCAGGCGATGCAACTGGTGCTACAGCAGATGCAGGCTGAAGAGAAACAACTGGTGGCACTGTTTGTAGGAAGCCGTACGACCCGCAAGGAACAACATGAAGTAGGTTATACACCGGGCAAACAGGACGACGAGCGCTTGGTGCTCTATTTCTCGGAAGAGAACGGCTTTACCGAGGCAGAGAACCTGGAGGCCGACAGCATCGTCGTGACGCTAAAGAACCATCGTCAGCTGTACGCCGAGGAGGAGCAGCCTAAGAAAAAGGCGAAGAACGCTCCGCAACCCTCGCAACTGATTTATAACCTGCCGGGCAGCAGTGAGGTAACCGTGACCTACCGCGGTAAAGAACTGGGTAGCAAGACACTGCCCGTGGCACAACTGGGTATAGACGTACCGCTGACACGCGACTTGTTCACCGGACAAAAACTGCCCGTGATACGTTTTGATGTACCAACCGGCAATATTCAATCGATTGCACAATGAGACGATTTATTTTAGTACTATCTGGAGCATTGATGTGGATCGGTCTCTCGGCGCAAGAGCTACGCTGCTCGGTGACGATCAACAGCGACAAGATAGAAGGCACCAACAAACAGGTGTACGAGACGCTGAAAACGAGCATCGAGGAGTATATCAACAGCAACCGTTGGACCAACATGACCTATGCGGAGCACGAGAAGATAGAGTGCTCGATGCTGATTGTGGTGAACGGCGTGGCAGACGATATGTACACCTGTCAGATGACACTGCAGAGCCGTCGTCCCGTGTATGGCACTACCTACACCACTCCGCTGCTGAACCTGCAGGACGGTGCGTTCAACTTCACCTATGCCGAGTTCGACCGTATCGAGTGGCAGCAGAACCAGTTCACCACTAATCTGACAGCGATGCTGGCGTTCTACTGCTACCTGATCATCGGTCACGACCAGGACAGTTATCAGCGTCTGGGCGGCAATCCGTTCTTCGAGCAATGCGAGCAGATTGTGAACGCTTGTCAGTCGACGCCGATGAGTGACCTGGAGCAACGCGGCTGGCGTGCTTTTGAGAGCAACCGCAACCGTTATGCGTTGGCCAACAACCTGCAAGACGAAGCCTTCCGTAAGTACCGTGAGTTCTACTACGTGTACCACCGTCTGGGACTGGACGAAATGGCCGCTAACGTGGGCAATGCCCGTGCACGTATTGCAGAAGGGATCCCTGTGCTCAAAGAGACCTATCGTGCCCGACCGGCCACCTTCCTGGTGAATACTTTCCTCGACGCCAAGAACGAGGAGATAGTAGATATCTTCAAGAAAGGCACGAGCGAAGAGAAAAAGACCGTGTACGACATCCTCATGGATATCGACCCGACACGGCAAGAAACATACGACAAGATAAAGTAAGGATGTTAAAACATTTACACATAGAGAATTATGCTCTGATCAGTCATCTGGATATCGACTTCGGCGAGGGTTTCTCCGTGATGACGGGTGAGACAGGTGCAGGTAAGACCATTATCCTGGGCGCTTTGGCGCTGGTGATGGGTGCCCGTGCGGACAGCAAAGCCATCACCGACGGCGAGGATCGCTGTGTCATCGAGGCGACCTTCGACGACTGTATCGTACGTCGAGAACTATACAGCAACGGCAAGAGTCGTTCGTTTGTGGACGATGGGCTGGTGACGCTGCAGGAGTTGAAGGTGCTGGCCAACCGGCTGATCGATATCCACTCGCAGCACGCCAACCTGCTGATAGAGAACGCCGACTTCCAGTTGGACATCGTCGATGCCTTGGCCGGTAACGCGTCGCAGCAAGCGGCCTACAGCGAGCAGTACAGCCGTTATCTGGAGGCTGCAGAAGCGCTACACCACCTGCAAGCGCTGGCCAAGAAGAGTCAGCAGGATGCCGACTATATACAATACCGCTATCAGCTGCTGGACGAGGCACAGCTGCAGGCCGGCGAACTGGAAGAACTGGAGACGGAGCAATATCGTCTAAGTCACGCAGAGGAGATACAGGCAGCGCTGCAGACAACTGTAGCAGCGCTGAGTGGCGAGCAAGGCAGCGCGTTGGATGCCATTCGTGCGTGTCGGCTGGACGAGGCTGCACCGGAACTGCAGGAGCGACTGGACAGTGCGCGTATCGAACTACAGGACATCGCCGAGGAGGCAGAGCGTGCGCTGAACCGTCTGGAGATGGATCCGGAGCGTCTGGCGTGGGTAGAAGAACGTATCGGTCAACTGGAAGAACTGAAACGTAAGTTCGGTGCAGAGACGATAGAGGCGCTGATAGCCACGCGTGATGAACTGGCCAAACAAGTGCAACGGCTGGACAGTTTCGACTTCGACATCGCGCAGGCGCAAAAGACCCTGGACGCAGCGCGTGAAGAACTGCAGAAGCGTGCGGCCGCCCTGACGAAGAGTCGCGAGGCCGTGGTAGGCACTATCAGCGAGCGGCTGATAAATGGTCTTCGCCAACTAGGTGTGGCACATGCCAAGGTAGAGATACCCATTCGGGCGACCGAGGATTTCGCGCCCCGCGGATGCGACGAGGTACAGATACTCTTTGCGGCCAACCTGAATCAGAGTCTGCGGGCGGTGAGCGAAGTAGCCTCCGGCGGTGAGATAAGCCGACTGATGCTCTGTGTGAAAGCGCTGATCGCCAGCACCAAGGGTCTGCCTACTATCATCTTCGACGAGATAGACACCGGCGTGAGCGGCGAGATAGCTACGCAGATGGCAGCTATCATGCGTGAGATGGCTAAGAGCAGACAGATCATCGCCATCACCCACCTGCCGCAGATAGCCGCACAGGGAGCAACCCACTATAAGGTCTATAAGGCCGATACAGACCGGAGGACCGAGACACATATACGCCGTTTGACGAACGACGAACGGATACAAGAAATAGCCAGCATGCTGAGCGGAAAGAACACCAGCGAGGCGGCACTGAACACAGCCAAAGAACTATTATGTTGCCATTAGCGGAAAGAATGCGTCCGAAGACGCTGGACGAGTATATAGGCCAGAAGCACCTGGTAGGCCAAGGCGCTATACTGAGGCAGATGATAGAGAGCGGAAACCTCTCCAGTTTTATCCTGTGGGGTCCTCCGGGCGTAGGCAAGACGACGCTTGCGCGTATCATCGCTCACCAACTGCAGCGTCCGTTCTACACGCTGAGTGCTGTGACGAGCGGTGTGAAAGAGGTGCGCGACGTGATAGACAAAGCCAAACGTACGGCGAGTCTGAACAGCGGACTGTTTGCCCCGACGGACGGGCAGAGTCCGATACTCTTTATCGACGAGATCCACCGCTTCAGCAAGAGTCAGCAGGACAGCCTGCTGGGCGCCGTGGAAGACGGTACCGTGACCCTGATAGGTGCGACAACCGAGAACCCGAGTTTTGAGGTCATCACTCCCCTACTGAGCCGTTGTCAGGTCTATGTGCTGAAGAGTATGGACAAAGCAGATCTGCTGGAACTGCTGGACCGCGTGATGCAGAAAGACGAGACGATACGCGGGCTGGGACTGCAGATTGTGGCCACTGAAGCCCTGTTGCGCTACAGCGGTGGCGATGCCCGCAAACTGCTCAACATCATCGAGCTGGTAGCCAACAGCGGCGCGAAGGTGATTGACAACGAGACTGTGACCAAACAGCTGCAGCAGAACCCGCTGGCGTACGACAAAGACGGAGAGATGCACTACGACATTATCTCGGCGTTCATCAAGTCGGTACGCGGCAGTGACCCGGATGCGGCTATATATTGGCTGGCGAGGATGATAGAAGGCGGCGAGGACCCGAAGTTCATTGCCCGCCGACTGGTAATACTGGCGAGTGAAGACATCGGCCTGGCAAACCCGAATGCGATGTTGCTGGCTAACACCTGTTTTGACGTAGTGAATAAGATAGGCTGGCCGGAAGGACGTATCCCACTGGCAGAGACGACGATCTATCTGGCGACCTGTAAGAAAGACAACTCCGCGTATCTGGCTATTGACGAGGCCTTGGCAAAAGTGCGGGAGACGGGTAACCTCCCCGTTCCGCTGCACCTGAGGAACGCACCGACGAGCCTGATGAAGGAACTGGGATACGCCGACGGCTATCTGTACCCGCACGACTATCCGGGACACTGGATAGCACAGCAGTATATGCCCGACGAGCTGCAAGGGACGAAATTTTGGAAGAAAGAGTAAGCATTGGCAGGACTATACGTACATATTCCTTTCTGTAAGAAGCGGTGCGCATATTGCGACTTCTTCTCTACTACCCTCTTGGAGCGCAGGAAGGCATATGTGGAAGCCGTCCTACAGGAGATAGCCGAACGGAAGAGAGAAGCAGATACGATCCGTACGATATACCTCGGCGGAGGTACGCCCAGCACATTGGACGCAGCGGATATAAAACGGATATTGGAGGCTATCGATGCGCCGGAGGCAGAGGAAGTGACGATGGAGTTGAACCCCGGCGATGCGACCATGGAGTATCTGCTAGCCTTGCGGGCTGCAGGAGTGAACAGGCTGTCGATAGGAATTCAGTCGTTCGACGATAGGCTGCTGCGCACGATAGGACGGCGACATAATACCGCGCAGGCAATAGAGGCCGTGCAGATGGCGCAGGAGGCAGGTTTTGAGAACCTATCTATCGACCTGATCTATGCCCTGCCCGGTCAGACGATGGCACAATGGGAGGCCGACATAGAAACGGCCTTGGGGCTACAAGTACAGCATATATCGTGCTACGGCCTAATGTACGAAGAAGGGACGGCGCTGACGAAACGACTGGAGGACGGTGAGATAAAAGCTACCGACGAGGAAACAGAGAACGCGATGTACGACAGGCTCTGCGAGCAGCTGAAGGCAGCAGGATTCCGGCATTACGAGGTGAGCAATTTTGCCCTGCCGGGCTATGAAGCCAAGCATAACAGCAGTTACTGGGACGGGACGCCATATATAGGTATAGGAGCCGGTGCGCACAGTTATCTCCCTCCGGTGCGCAGTTGGAATCCCAATGACATGGAGGCATATATAGCCGGTGTTATGGCACGGAGTTTGCAAAGGGAGAGTGAGACACTAACAGAGACTGACATATATAACGAACGGATCATGTTGGGGCTGAGAACGAGTAAAGGCATAGTCGGTCCATTCCCGATCCAATCCCGATCCATTATCGAGAGAATATTGCGAGATGGACTCCTGAAAAAGCAAGATGGACGCATCGTCGCAACGCAGCAGGGGCTGCACATATTAAACCGCATAATAGAAGACTTAATGATATGACAACACAACCTTGGTACAAGACTTTTCTTATTTGGTTCTGGTGCTTGTTCATCGGAGGTATGGCGACCGCTTTTCTCGTCATATGGCTGATTACAAAAGGCGCACTGGGTTATCTGCCTCCGCTGGAGGAGCTACAGAACCCGAAGAACACGTTTGCAAGTGAGGTGATCTCAGCCGACGGCGTGTCGCTGGGTCGTTATTACCGTCACGAGAACCGTGTCGGTGTGCAATACGATGACCTGTCGCCGAATCTGATAAAGGCGCTGGTAGCCACAGAGGATGTCCGTTTCTACGAACATACAGGCGTGGATTTCAAGTCGATGTTCCGTGCGATACTCAAACTGGGTCGTGCCGGAGGAGGTAGTACGCTGACGCAGCAGCTGGCCAAGCAACTATGGTCGCCACGTGCCAACAATATCTTTGAGCGCGCGATGCAGAAGCCTATTGAGTGGGTCATCGCCACGAAGTTGGAGCGGCTGTACAGCAAAGATGAGATCCTCCTGATGTACCTCAACCAGTTTGATTTTCTCTACAATGCCGTAGGAATTCAGACCGCTTCGCAGGTCTATTTCTCGACGACGCCTCAGGACCTAAAACTGGAGGAGGCCGCAATGCTGGTAGGCATGTGTAAGAACCCGTCGCTGTATAACCCCGTGCGCCATCCGGAGCGTGCGACAGGTCGACGCAACACCGTTCTGAGTCAGATGGCTAAATACGGCTATATTGACGAGGCAACACGTGACTCAGTGGCTGCTCTGCCGCTGACCTTGCGCTACCGTTCGGTGGATCACAAGCAAGGCCTGGCTCCCTACTTGAGAGAGTATCTGCGTGTGGTACTGACGGCCAAAGAGCCCAAACGGAGCGACTATTCGGAATGGGCGCAACAACAATACGAACTGGATAAATGGTCATGGGAGAACGATCCGTTGTACGGTTTCTGCGAAAAGAACCGCAAGTCGGACGGTACGGCGTATGATATCTACCAGGACGGCCTGAAGATATACACCACGATTGACTCGCGTATGCAGCGTTACGCCGAAGAGGCCGTGAGCGAGCATATGCAGCCTCAACAGAAAGCATTCTTCCGCGAGCTAAAGAAGAAAAAGAACGCCCCCTTCTCCCGTTCGTTGACCCAGAAGGAGATAGACGGCATCATGAACCGCTCTATACGTCAGACCGACCGCTATCGGAATATGAAACGCGCCGGTTACAGCCACGACTCCATTATGGCCGCGTTCAATACACCGCGCGAGATGCAGGTGTTCACCTACGACCTAGGAATGATTGACACTGTGATGAGTCCGTACGACTCTATCAAGTGGCAGAAGAGTTACCTCCGTTGCGGCTTCATGTCGATGGATCCGCACACGGGACACGTGAAAGCCTACGTGGGAGGACCGGACTTCGCCCATTTCCAATATGACATGACGACCAAAGGTCGCCGCCAAGTAGGTTCGACCGTGAAACCGTATCTGTACACACTGGCCATGGACGAGGGAATGTGGCCCTGCGAGACATGGGTGTATGACTCAGTCGTGTTCGTGCTGCCTAACGGTGACCGCTGGGTACCTCGTGACACGCACGACAAGTATCAGGGTGACACCGTCACACTGACCTGGGGACTCAAGGAATCATCTAACTGGATGTCGGCCTACCTAATGTCGCTCTTCACGCCCGAACAGCTGGTGAAAATGATGCGTTCGTTCGGTATCAAGGGACAACTAGATCCGGTAGTATCGCTCTGTCTGGGACCGTGTGAGGTAAGCGTAGAAGAAATGGTTGATGCCTACACTACCTTTGCCAACAAGGGTATCCGCACCGAGCCGCTCTACGTGACGCGGATAGAAGATAACAACGGCAATGTGATAGGTATGTTCACGCCTCGAACCCACGAGATCATCAGCGAGACAACCGCCTATAAGATGATCTATATGCTGCGTCAGGTGCTGGATCACGGTACCGGTGTGCGTACGCGATTCAAATACGGTATCACGGCGCCGATGGGCGGTAAGACCGGAACGACGAACAATAACTCCGACGGTTGGTTTATGTGCTTCACCCCCTCGCTGGTGAGCGGTACATGGGTCGGCGGCGAGGATCGCGGTATCCATTTCGACAACATGGCAGAGGGTCAAGGTGCATCGATGGCGCTGCCTATCTGCGCGTTGTATATGCAGAAAGTGCTGGGCGACAGCACGCTGGGCTACGACCCGACCGAAGAGTTTGACATACCCAAGTGGTTTAACCCGAATGCAGGATGTAAGTGAGAATTAGTCGATACATAGCATTATTGGTTTGTACGCTGTATACTGTACTCTGTACACCTCTGCAGGCGCAGCTGAATACCGATCGCCTCACCGCTATCGGGCGCAATGCCTTGTATTTTGAGGACTATGTGCTGTCGATACAGTATTTTAATCAGGTGATCCGTCTGAAACCGTACCTGAGTGAACCGTATCTGTATCGCTCGATTGCCAAGATACAATTGGAGGACTACCAGGGAGCGCTCAGCGATTGTAACGCAGCGCTGGAACGCAATCCTTTCTCGCCCGGGTGCTACTATGCGCGCGGATATATCTACCGTCAGTTGGAGCGCTGGGAAGATGCAGAGAACGACTATAACGAAGCCTTGCGTTTCTCGCCGGAGAACAGAACCTATATGTTGCTGCGTGCTGACACGCGTGCCCAGCGAAAACTCTACACCGAGGCGCTGGAGGATATAGATCGGCTGCTGAAACGCGAGCCTCACTCGGCGAGTACATGGTCAGAGCGGGGACGAATATGTATCCTGAGTCAAGACACGCTGGCGGCGCTGGAAGCGTTTGAGCAAGCAGCACAGTACGACAAGACGAACCCAGCTATATGGTCGCAACTGGGAGTGACCAATATGATGCTGGAGCGAGAAGACGAGGCATACAGCCAACTCTCGCAAGCTATCCAGTTGGGCTCGAAATGGGCAGGCGACTATATCAACCGCGGCGTGCTGCATTACCACCGTAATAACTACCGCGGCGCTTTAGCCGACTACGACCAGGCGGTACGTCTATCGCCTAACGAAGCTGATTGCTATTACAACCGCGGCGTGATGCGACAGGAGGTAGGCGACTACAACAACGCGTTGGAGGACCTGAACAAAGCCATTGACCTGGCTCCGGAACGCACAGAGATGCGTTATCAGCGCGGCTTGGTGGAGATGCAATTGAGACAATGGAAAGAAGTAGTGGCCGATATGCAGGCGTTGATAGCCCGTTATCCGTATTTCCTGCCCAGTTATTATCTGGCGGCACAAGCTAAGGCCAAGATGGGCGACCAAGCCGGTGCGTACCGTTATCGCAAGCAAGCGCAGGATCTGGAGGAGAAGAAAGAGCAGATACAAGCCGGTAAGGCGCAGCCGAATACCGACCTGATTGTGGCCGACGCACAGCCACAGAAGAAAGATCATCGTAAAGAGTTCTCGGCCCATACGGCACAGAACCAACCGGAACCGACCGAAGAGGATCAGAAATATGACTCCGCTACGCGAGGCAGCGTGCAGAAACGCTACCAGGATGTAGTGAACGAGCCGAATATCACACTGAGTTACTATAGTCAGGACCTGAGCCTAAGGCGTACCAATTACTACCACCCGATAGTCGATCAGTTGAACCGCAGCGAGTCACTGCCGGCTACTTTGCGTTTCACGACGCAGGAGTTAAGTCTGACGGCACAGATGGTGGATTTTCACTTCTCGGAGATTAACCGGCTGACGCAACACATTGACATGAGCCCCACGGCTGAGTTATTCTTTGCACGAGCGATAGAGTTTGCCGTCATCAAGGACTATGCCAGCGCGATAGACGACTGTACGCGTGCCGTAGTACGGGCCGACAAAGATCTGGAGACCGTGATATGCTTCTGCCGTGCATGCTGGCGCGGCAAGATGGCCGACGGCGATCAGGAGTTGATGCTGCGTGACTACGACCAGGTGACGCGTCTGCAACCGGATTTTGCGTTCGCATATTACAACAAAGCCAATATCCTCTGTGCGCAACAAAGCTGGCAGGACGCCATCAAAAACTACACGAAAGCGATTGCTTTTGACGGCGACTTTGCCGAAGCCTATTTCAACCGGGGATTGACCTATGTATATATAGGCGAGACAGAAAAAGGACTAAGTGACCTGAGTAAAGCCGGCGAGTTGGGTATTTATCAGGCGTATAACTTAATACTGCGATTCAAATGAGAACGATACGTATCATAGTAATCTGTATGTTGCTGAGTGCCGGCATTGTTCCTATGCGGGGACAGGTGCTCTATCAGATAAGCGGTAACTCGTGTAAGCAGAAATCGTATCTGCTGGCGACAAACCGGCTGGTGGACATCACGTTTCTGGACACGATCCCCAACGTGTTCAAATGCTTCAGCAAGTGCAATAAGGTAGTGACCGAATTTGCCATGCAGGACTATGAAGCAATAGCCGCATTGCGTCAAGCCGCCGTGCTGCCCGACTCTATTCGCTTGCGAGATTATTACAGCGAAAGCGAGTATGAATATATTGATAATGCTCTTCGCGTACACATAGGCATGGGGTTAGATAAGCTGAGCCGGATGAAGCCATCGTATTTGACAGAGCTGTTTCGGGCAGAATTGATGAAAAAATGGTTGGGCTATAATGAGCAGCGATCGATGGAGAATTTCTTTGAAGCGGTAGCTGCAGAGAAGAATATGCCGATAGTGGGACTGGACAATATCGGCGAGACGATGTATATGCTTTTTGACCGTGAGCCGTTCTATTGGCAATGCAAGGAACTGCAGAAAGCCGTGGAGTACCCGGAGAACGAGGTGAAGCAGGAGAAGATGATCAAAGAGACTTACCTGAGCGGGCGACTGAGCGATGTTGCCTATCTGGTGGAAGGGCCGAACAACCAGAGTACCCTATCCTATTCGGACTATCAGGTCTATTGCCAGCGCAACAAAGAATGGGTCAAACGATTGCGGCCCCACCTGACGGAAGGCGGAGCATTCATCACGCTGAACGCCATTTATCTGGGAGGCGAGAAAGGGCTGATAGAACAATTGAGGACTGCAGGTTACCGCGTAAGGCCCGTAAACAGAAGCCTGAAGGTCGTACAATGACTAAAGAATCACTAAAGAATCACTAAAGAATCACTAAAGAACAACTAAAAAAATATTCGTATGAAGAAGGTATTTTCTGTAATGAATGCGCAGAGGTTGGCGCAGAGGATTGTGCCGATGATGGCGTTGATGATGGCGTTGCTGATGGCGCTGAGTGTGTCACTAAGTATGCAGGCGGGAGAGCGCGGTAAGTTTATCCACGTTGACGCGACCGTGAACAAGAACCTAAAGCCGCAACTGGCTTTCAGTCAGGAGCACAAGGACGGTAAGGATGTGACGACGTTGCTGGTGAAGACTGTCAGCACGTCGGCGTACAATGAGTTTACTGACGCTTCGCGTGTGCTGGTGAAGTTTGCCGACGGCAAAGCTGTGCGGCTGAACCGTACCGCTGCAGAGGTAACCAAAGAGAAGAAGTATTCGGACAAGAAAGGCAATGCCACTATCACGTTCTTCCCTACCGTGAGCGAGTATGAGGTAACACCGGAGGTTATTGCTGCGCTGGAAGCAGGCGTGGCGATTGTGAAGGTACGTATTGTGTTCAAAGAGAATGAGGCCAAGGATTACGACATTGCAGAGGGTTATCAGGCAAAGATGGCCGGCGACCTGCTGAAATCGTATCAAGAGGCGAGCCAGAAGAACCAGAAAGCAAACGGTGACCTGAGTGATGAGGACTTCTAAACTGATTATAGTCCTACTGTTCTGCTCAAGCAGCGTCATGGCGGAGCTGAACATGCGCACGATAGGCGACTCGCTGATGAACTACACGGGTTTCTCCAAGGTGTGGTCTCCGCGTGTGCGTGTGAAGCAGGTTCGTGTGGACGGCGACAAAGTGACGCTGCGCACCAACCAGACGCTGCACGACTACCGCTGGACACCGGAATCGGTAGCCGATGTGAAGCGCAGGGTGAGTATGTGGGTGCTGGGTAAACCGGACGGCGAGGTAACGATCTTCAGCGGTCAGGAAGAGATAGAAGACCTGGTGACCGATTGCGCCCGGGGCGTAAGCAACAGCAGCAAACAGAAAGACCTGACGGAACGCGTGATTGCGTTGTGGCCGAGTCACGGTCGCTACTACAACCGCGAGCGGGAACAATGGATTTGGCAACGTGCGCCGCTCTGGACCACCGTAGAAGACCTGTATAGCCAGGAATATGTACGGCTGGTGAAGAAGATGCTGGAGAATGCCGGCGCGAATGTGGTGATGCCGCGCGCGAGCATAGAGGAGCAGGAATTGGGTGTGTCGGGTATGCCTCGTTGGGCAGAAGGCGCACGGTATTGGTTGCAGTCGCAAGGTCAGGATTCATCGATATGGAATATCTACAGCGGCGATGAATACAAAGACGACATGAAGTGCCGGCCGCTGTGGGTGAACCATCTGGACACGTTGCCGGATCTCTGTCTGGCACTACATACAGACGGTCAGGACAGCGGAGACGACAGTACGATTATCGGTACGCTGGTGATTTATACCGCCAAAGATGACGAGGGCCGCACGACGCTGCGCGACGGCAGAGACCGAGAGACGGTCAACCGTAACCTGGCCGACTGGATACAGACGCAGTTGACCGATGACCTGCGCAGGCTGGCGCCGGAATGGACGCGTCGTCAGCTGAGGGAAGCCAACTACTGCGAGAGCCGTGTGCCGGAAGTGCCGAGTCTGATACTGGAAGTGCTGAGCCATAAGAACATGGCTGACATGAAATACGGTCTGGATCCGAAGTTCCGTTTTACCGCTTCGCGCGCCATCTACAAAGGTATCTTGCGCTATCTGAACGGTCAACAAGCCGTGGTGCAACCGCTACCGGTAGAACAACTCAGTATTAGAAAGGACGGCTTGTTGCGCTGGAAAGCGACGAGCGACCCCTATGAGCCATCGGCCAAGCCGAGTTACTACATGGTATATGTGCAGGCCAATGACGGCGAGTGGGACGTGCAGCAAGTGGAGAACGCGACACAGGTGAAGCTGACTATGGAGCGCGGCGTGAAATACAACTACTATGTAGTTGCCGGCAATGACGGCGGACTGAGTATGCCCAGTCCCATGATTAGCGCGTATCTGAGTGAGCGCGACAATACGCCGGTGGCTTTGATTGTGGATGCTTTTGACGACTGTTATGCACCGGAATGGTTTGCCGACAGCACGTACGCGGGTATTGTACCCGGCAGTTATGCCTGTGAAGACCGTATCAGTTGCGCCTATGTCGGGCAACAATGGAACTATCGGCGCGGCGATCCTTGGGTGAACGACGACAACTGCGGTTTCGGCGCCTGCTACCGTGACCACGCAGGAGAGATTATTGTAGGTAACACCCGCGACTGGAGTGCGCAACACGGGCACGTACTGAGAAAAATGCGTATCAGCTATGTCAGCGCGACCGCGGAGTTGGCGGAGGTAGACAGCACGTATACGCTGGTAGACGTAGTCTGCGGCAGGCAAAGAGAACCGCTGAGTGAGGTGCTGCGCGACAAGTTGACTACCTATGTAGAGAAGGGAGGCAGACTGCTGATGAGTACCGACCACTACAGCGCGATTGACCAAGAATGGGCGGCGCAGTACCTGCACGCAAGTTATTATGCGGCACAAGCAACGCATAACGGCCGAATCCGTAGTCCGCGGCACCGACTGTATCAGCTGGTGCTGGAGCCCAACGAAGAGCAGTTGTTCTCCTGCCGGCCGGAAGGACTGAATATAGAAAACGGCGGCGTACGGATGGCTGAATATCTGGATATGTCGTGCACGGCGGCTGTTGGCTTTGAGCACAAGACACTGGTGTACGGTTTTCCGCTGGAGGCCATCATGGATTTTGAGAAGATTTACCGCCACTCGCTGGAGTGGTTATTAGAGCGATAACGATGAAGAAAAAGAACTTACCTCTTTTTGAGAACATTGAGATAACCGGTGTAGCGGCAGAAGGCAAGGCGCTGGTGAGAATCGATGATATTGTGACGTTTGTGCCCAACTGTGTGCCGGGCGATATTGTCGACCTGCAAGTGACCCGCAAGAAACACAGTTTCATGGAGGCGAAAGTGGTGCGGATCGTGAAGCCTTCGCCCGTACGCTGCGAGGCGCGTTGCAAGCATTTCGGCGTGTGCGGCGGGTGCAAATGGCAGATTCTGCCGTATGAGGAGCAACTGAAATACAAGCAACAGCAGATTGTGGATAATCTGACACGTATCGGTAAGATTGCGTTGCCGGAGATCAGTCCGATACTGGGCAGCAAGCAGGTGTATGAATACCGCAACAAGCTGGAGTTTACCTGCGCGGACCGGAAATGGCTGCCATGGGAAGAGATAGAGGCCGCCGGAGGACTGAATAAGATTGACAGCACGTATGGACTGGGATTCCACATTCCCAACTGTTTTGACAAGGTGCTGGACATTGAGGAGTGTCACTTGATGCCGGAGGTAAATAATAAGATAAGGAACTGCGTGCGCGAGTACGCACGTGCGCACGGACTGAGTTTCTACAACGAGCACACGCATGAAGGGCAAGTAAGGACACTGATTCTGAGGAACAATCACAAAGGCGAGTTGATGCTGATTGTGTCGTTTGGTGCACCGTTGGACGAAGCATGCAAGGGACTGCTGGACGAGCTACACAAGCAATTCCCGGAGATCATCTCCCTACTCTACGTGGTGAACACGAAGTTCAACGACACCATCGGCGATCAGGATGTGGAAGTGTATTATGGTCAAGACCACATCATGGAAGAAATGGAGGGACTGCAGTTTAAAGTAGGTCCGAAGTCGTTCTACCAGACCAATACAGAGCAGGCTTACGAGCTCTACCAAGTGGCTCGCCGTTTTGCCGGCCTGACCGGAAAGGAACTGGTGTACGACCTGTATACCGGCACGGGAACGATTGCCAATTTTGTGTCCAAACAGGCGCGTCAGGTCATCGGCATAGAATATGTGCCCGAAGCAATAGAAGACGCAAAAGTCAACTCGAAGATTAACGGCATTGAAAATACACTATTCTTCGCAGGAGACATGAAGAAAGTTTTAAACGATGCGTTCGTGGAGAAATACGGCAGACCGGACGTGATTATCACAGATCCTCCGCGTGCGGGAATGGACGAGGATGTAGTGGATGTGATACTGAACGCTGCGCCGCAACGTATCGTGTATGTGAGTTGTAATCCCGCGACACAAGCAAGAGATCTGGCGTTGCTGGACAAGAAGTATAAAGTAGAAAAAGTACAACCCGTGGATATGTTTCCCCACACGCAGCACGTAGAGAACGTGGTACTACTGGAAAGGAGATAAGATGATAGGATTGTTTATTTTGCTGCACGTCTATTTTGTGTCGTTTACCGATAGGCCGGAGAAGACGGCTCCGCAGTTGTCAGAGCGTGCCTGGGAACAAAGAGCGCGCTGGCATATACCGACCGACGAGATGGATTATCCGGTGAGCGGGTTGTATACCGACAGCTTGCGGCGTATGGGGGCGACAATTTATCACAAGAGCCGCTGGTTTAACGGTGTGACATGTGAGATGAGCAGCAAGTTGGCCGGCAAAGTGGCGCAGTTGTCTTTTGTGAAGGAAGTGGAGATGACGCGTGACAACAGCACGCCCAGTGGCTACCAGAAACGCAAGAATATACCAGCAGAGCGTGTAAAAGAGGCCGCCAGCCTTTTGCTGACCGATCCACAGCTGAATCTGTACAACCTGAAGCCGCTGCATCAGGCGGGCTTTGAGGGGCAAGGTATTGTGATGGCGCATTTTGACGGTGCGTTTGAGAATGCCAATACGCTGAGTTGTTACCGGCAGAGCACGTTACAGCTTGGCGCCTTGGATTTTACGGACGACAGCTATGATTTCTACGGATCGACCGGTGACCACGGCGAACAGTGTCTGAGTACGATAAGCGGTATCAAGACGAATTTCCACGGAGCGGCTACTCAGGCGCAGTATTATCTGGTGCGCACGGAGGAGAATGACACGGAGAGTCCGAAAGAGATGGACAATCTAGTAGCGGGACTGGAGGCTGCCGATTCGCTGGGAGTGAATGTGGTGTCTATTTCGCTGGGGTACGCGGAGTTCGACAACAGCAGTTGGGGCTTGAGGTACAGCGACCTGGACGGTAGGCACACGCGGGCGAGTCAAGCGGCGACTATTGCTGCGCGGAAAGGTATTCTGGTGTGTGTAGCGGCAGGTAATGAAGGCAATGCCCCTTGGCACTATATCGGTGTTCCAGCTGACGCAGACAGCATACTGACCGTAGGCGCGGTGAATACCAACCGCCAGATAGGCAG
Organism: Bacteroidales bacterium UBA2800; assembly: GCA_002351925.1. Taxonomy (GTDB): domain Bacteria; phylum Bacteroidota; class Bacteroidia; order Bacteroidales; family Paludibacteraceae; genus Colicola. Next base: position 77,389 of record DEHM01000024.1, on the reverse strand, counting down.
TTTCTCCAGTTATGGTCCTTCTGCCGACGGGCGTGTCAAACCTGATGTTTGCGCCGTAGGCGTGAGTACACAACTGATCAATCCTAACGGGAGCAACACGACATCCAACGGCACGAGTTACGCAGCACCACTGCTCGCCGGCTTGGCAGCCAGTTTATGGTCGGCACTACCGACAGAGAACGCGATGCAGATACGTGAACGCATTCTTCGTTCGTCGGACAGGTATCAAACACCGGATTCCACACACTACGGATATGGTATTCCGGATGCGTGGACAGCCTATACGATGGATCTGCCGATGGGGACAGAGTCAATCGAAGGAGAGAAACGATGCCGGAAAATGCTGCAGAACGGTCAACTATTAATTGAGCGGAACGGTAAGAAGTATACCATAGGAGGACTAGAAATTGAGTGATGCGGTGTGCAAATAGCACAAAAAAAAGAGCAAGCTTACTACATCGCACCGCTACAACCTCCTACCCTTGCTTCGGTCAAGACCTGGGGGAATTCAGAGGGAGCTGGTCGTATAGGACTTGCTCTATAACTCGGAAATCGGGTGCAAAAGTACAACAAAATTTTGACATACGCAAATTTTTTACCAATAAATTGCTGGAAAACTTCATTATAGGGCGGATAAAGGCCGAATTGCCGTTCGAGCCAAATGCGGAAAAATGGGGACTATTGGCGGCTCTCGGTCGTTTTCTGGTGTCGCGAGAGGAGCGTAAAGCATTCATCCTGCGCGGCTATGCGGGCACGGGAAAGACGAGCGTAGTCAGTGCGTTGGTCCGCGCTTTAGCTGGGCTGAAGCAACCCTGCGTGCTCTTGGCTCCGACCGGGAGAGCCGCGAAAGTGCTGAGCCGCTATTCGGGTGCGCCGGCCTACACGATACACAAGTGTATTTACCGCCAGCAGCAATTGGGTATGGAGGCGTTTAGCCTGAGTCAGAATATACGTCGTAGCACGCTGTTTATTGTGGATGAAGCATCGATGCTGAGTGGTCAGCGCGAAGCGAGCGGTTTTGGCAGCGGTTGTCTGTTGGACGACTTGGTGAAATATGTGTATAACGGTCTGGGATGCAGCCTGTTACTGCTGGGTGACGACGCTCAGTTACCGCCGGTAGGAAGTCTAAACAGTCCGGCGCTGGACGAGGATTTCATGAGGGGTTACGGCTTGTCGGTGACGGGTTACGCGCTGACAGAAGTGGCGCGCCAAGCACTGGACAGCGGGATACTGAGAGAAGCAACAAGGGTGAGGAAAGAAATAAGAAACGAGAAATTTAAGATTAAAAATTATTCCATTCAGGCGAATGATCGGGATATCGTGCGGTTGAACGGTGAAGAGGTGCAGGAGACGCTGGAGCAGAGTTGGCGCGAGGTAGGCGCGGAAGAAACGCTGATCATCACACGCAGCAATAAGCTGACCAACCTATATAATCAGGGCGTACGCGCACGCATCTTGTGGAAAGAGGATGAGTTGTCGAACGGCGACCGTGTGATGGTGACTAAGAATAACTATTTCTGGGCACAGGAGTATGAAGACTTGGCTTTTCTGGCCAATGGTGACATGCTGGAAATCGAGCGTTTGACGAATGTGCACGAGTTATACGGATTCCATTTTGCAAAAGCCAGCTTGCGATCGGTGGATTATAACTGGGAGATTGAGGCGTTGGTGTGGCTGGACACACTGACGACGGATAGTCCTGAGGCCAATTATGCGCTGCAGAAAGAGTTGTTTGCCCGCGTGGCAGAAGATTATCCGGAGATCAGGAACAAGAAGGAACTGGTAAAGAAAATTTACGAGTCGCCGTACTATAACGCGCTGCAGATACGCTTTGCGTATGCAGTGACGTGCCACAAGGCGCAGGGCGGTCAGTGGAAACATGTGTATATCGACACCAGCGGTATCGGGGAAGATGCGGAAAGGATGGCAGATGCGGCAGAACGTTATGAATATATCCGGTGGTTGTACACCGCCTTGACGCGTGCCACAGAGAAAATATATGTATTACGGTAAATTTATTGTAATAAATTTGCATATATCAAAAAAAAGCAGTAAATTTGCACGCAAATTTGGAAATAACAAACAATCAAAACAATAACAAACAATGCAAATCAAATTTCTCCGCACGTTAGGTGCGCTATTGATGGCAGGAAGTATGTTGACAGGTTGTCACTCCGACATTGACCTGGGCAACGTGAATACTTCTACTGCAGTACAAATGGGTTTGATGGTGCCTATTGGTAAAGCGACGGCCACCGTTGGTGACTTTGTTGGCGACATGGACAACATCTACATTGACACTGTAGGTGTGAACACAGGTGGATTAGTCTGGCGTAACAATTACCGGATTGAACGTAGCTTCGCCAAGTTCGACTTATCGAAGTACGTAACGACCCCTCCCCCATTCTCGTTGAACGTTTACGACAACCTGGCCGAGAAGTCTGCTATACCTATCCCGCCGGGTACGGACATCCCTGTTCAAGGCAAAGGTAAGCAAGACACGTTACATTTTGCTATACCTATTAAACTGAGTGGTGTAAACAGTGCTGATGTGTCTCACCGTATCGACAGTGCACAAATCAACAAAGCACGATTCACGTCTCTTATCACGCGGAACAACCTGCCGTTGGATTGGAAGTGGATTGACAGTGTGCAGCTGATTCTGGGTGACCGCGTTCGCCGTCCGAAAGGAAACGTCATGACGGTGTATACCAAAGAAGCTCCCGCGGTAACGGATTACAACCAGCATATTGACACCGACATCGATGCCTTCACCATCAACATGATGAAGAATGACCAGTTGAGAGGCAAGACGGATTGGCAATTGTATTTACAAGACAATGTAGTGGACTCAGTGACTTTCTATGTTGACTTCCTTTTCACGATTCCTGCCGACACGCAAGTGGTTGTAAAGTCGGACGCCAAATTCGTGTATGAGATAACACTTGCCTTTATCAATTATAAGGCGATGTGGGGTAATTTTACACCATCCGACGATATGGCGGCTTCTTCGGAAGAAGATTTGAGCAGTGCGTGGGGTGAGTTGGAATTCTTGCGCACCTCTAAGTTGCCATTTGCAGAACCCACCGTACGTGCTCATATCTATACAGAGTTAGCCGGAGCGATGGTGATTAGCGGAGACTCATTATATACCATAGATAACGATGGTAAAAAGCATTGGGCAATGTTTGGTAACTCGACCGCCCGTCAACCGGAGACCTTCTTCCCCGGACCTTGGGAAAAGCACGCACTCGATCCATACAAAGACTCGATTGGTGCCGTTTCTGATGCTATTTGGATTGATTTTAACAATACAGATGTCGGTGGAAATATTGACGAGTTGTTCTACAATATGCCGCAACGTCTCCACTATAAATTCAACGTGGATTTCAAATATGACGAGACTCCTCAGATTCGCGTGACGTCGAATGATACCATTTTGGTAGATGCGGAATGTCGTTTACCGCTTATTTTCCATCAGGGAGTACATGTAGACTATACGGATACTATTACAGATGTGAACCTAAGCGAGTATAGCATCGATTCGCTGGTAGCCAGCACCAATAGTATTGAGTCGGTTCAGACATCGGATATCAGTCTTGTGCTTATTGCGACCAGCACCATTCAATTGCCGGTAAAAGCGACGATGCGTTGTTACAATGCTAAAGGCGAGATGCTGATGGATCCGGATTCTGCAGGAATGCCGTTGTTGCTCTTCCCGCAAGACACTATCTTGATCGCCCCACCGACTTTCGCCTATATCAATGGACAATCGGTACCGACAGCGCCTGGTAAGACCAATATTCGCGCAGAACTGACGAAGAAGAAACTGAACATGTTGCCGGAGATTAAATCGATTATCTATAATGCGATTATAGACGATGAGTCGATGGCTTACATCTTCAAAGACAACCCGAACTTCTGTTCGAAGATTCGCGCAGAAGAGAAGTTGACGTTTGAGATAGGTGTGACGGCCAATGTGGACGCAGTGTTTAACTTTAGCAAATAAGGAGGGCTGAGCAATGAAAACGATGAAACGATTTTTCTTAGTAGCCCTTGTGGCAATGATGGGTATCGGCGCGAGTGCACAACAAGTGAATACGCTGTACTTCTTGGAGAACGCCCCGATGCGTCACACGCTGAACCCTGCGTTCCAACCCGTTAGTATGGGTTATATCAATTTCACTCCGCTGGGTTGGATGTCGATTGGTATAGGCAACAACTCACTAACGATGAGCAATGTGCTGCGTTTTGATCCGGTGACGGGTCAGACGATTATCCTCCCGCTCCACCCTGACGGCGACAAGCAAGCGTTCCTGAGTAAACTGCGCAGCATGACGCTGATGGAGGCCGATGCAACTATTGGTTTCCTGAACATGGGATTCCGCATCAAAGATGCCGGATATCTGACGATAGGAATCAACGAGCGCATCAACGCCGGAGGTACTCTGCCTAAGTCGATGTTCACTTTCTTGTTAGACGGCGGAATGAAGAACTTGTTTGCCGGCGGCAACAACCGTTTTGACCTTGCCGGTCTGGGGGCCGGAGGATCGGCCTATACGGAGATAGGTGCCGGATACAGCCACAAGATAAACGACCAATGGACAGTCGGTGGAAAACTGAAACTGCTGCTCGGTCAATTCGACATGAGTGCCCAGAGTAAAGGGCTTGGATTGACCAGCACACTGAGCGACTCGGTAAGATGGTTGATTCAAGGCGATTTAGACGTACGCATAGCAGGTCCTATCAACTACGAGAATCTGCCCGCCATTGAGAACCGCCGTCTGTCGGATATCGTAGAGGAGTTGAGCACCAATAATCTGTTTGCGACCAACAATATCGGAAAGATGTTGACGCCGAGCGGTTACGGTGCTGCTATCGACCTCGGTTTCACCTACAAGCCCATTGAGCAACTCCAGATTAGTGCTGCCGTAAACGACCTCGGTTTTATCTATTGGACTAACTCGCGCAAATATACCGCTTCGATGGACACCGTATTTGCCGGTGTCGGCGAGATTCGCTACAACGATCCCGCCTTCCAAGATGAGAACGGTAAATTCTCGTCGAACAAGGTGCTGGATTCGGTACTGAACAGCATTCAGGGCTTGGCCAAGAATATCACGATGCATGAGGCCGGAAATGGTTATGCCAAGATGATTTCGGCACGCATGAACATCGGTCTGGACGCTAATTTCTGGGATAACCGCGTAGGCGTAGGTATCCTGTCGGCTACCCGTCTGTACAACGCACGTCTGTATGAAGAGGTGACGATTGGTGCAGCTTTCCGTCCGTTCAACTGGTTGAGTTTGGCTGTGTCGTACTCGCTGATGAATAACGGTCAGTACAGCAACATCGGTGCCGGTTTGAGTATTATGCCGTACGACGGAATCAACATGACTCTCGCGATGGATTATATCCCAACGAGTTATGCGGCCATGCCTAATACCAATAAATATCTCCTTCCATCGAAGGCAAAGATGGTTAACCTAGCACTCGGTTTCTCGATTTGCTGGGGCTCGAACCGCAAGGACAAGGATAAAGATGGCGTATGGGACAAGCTGGATATGTGTCCGAACACTCCGCGTGGCATAGAAGTAGACATCCACGGTTGTCCGTTTGATGAGGATAACGACGGCGTGCCCGATTACCTGGATCACTGTCTGGGAACACCGGCAGAGGCTATCGGTTTTGTGGATACGCTGGGTTGCGAACTGGATACCGATGGCGACGGAGTGCCCGACTATCGTGACCGTTGTCCGGATACTCCGAAGGAGGCTATCGGCTATGTAGACTCGCTGGGTTGTCCGCTGGATACTGACGGTGACGGTGTGTTCGACTATATGGATGAATGCGCAGAGACACCGGAGGCTGCTCGTGGCATGATTAGTGCGACCGGTTGTCCGCTGGATACCGACGGTGACGGCATTGCTGACTACATGGATGAGTGTAGCGATACGCCCGCTGAAGCAGGTGCAGCAGTTGACGAGAAGGGTTGTCCGCTGGATACCGACAGCGACGGTGTACCCGATTATCTGGATCACTGCCCGAACACCCCGGCAGAAGCTATCGGCAAGGTTGACTCAGTAGGTTGCGAGCTGGATACCGATGGCGACGGAGTGCCCGACTACATGGACGAATGTCCGCAAGTAGAAGGAACACGCGCTAACAAGGGTTGTCCCGAAGTAAAACGCGAGGTTCGTACTCTGCTGCAGAAAGCGATGCAAGGTATCGAGTTTGAGACCGGTAAAGCCGCTATCAAGAAGAAATCGTACGCATTGCTGGACGAGATAGCCGTTATCTTCATCGAGAACAGCAACTATATGATTGAGATTCAGGGTCACACCGATAACACCGGAAAGGCAGAGGTTAACAAGAAGATCTCGCAACAACGTGCAGATGCTGTGAAGAAATACCTGGAGAAGAAAGGAGTAGATGCCGATCGTATGACGGCTGTCGGTTACGGTCAGGAAGAGCCTATTGCAGACAACAAGACTGCAGCAGGTCGCCAGAAGAACCGCCGCGTAGAATTCAAGATCAGTTTCGAAGAAGTACACTACGAGACAGTATTGGATCACGCAACGCCGGCTCCTGCCGCTGCTGAATAAGCACTATGGATGGCGGCTTTGATCGGCCGCCATCTAACCAAGCAAATTACTAACTAAAAAAAATTTCACATTTTATGGGAAGAGCTTTTGAATATCGTAAAGCAACAAAACTGAAAAGATGGGGACATATGTCCCGCACATTTACCAAACTTGGCAAGGAAATCACGATTGCAGCCCGTGAGGGCGGACCGGATCCCGACTCTAACCCGCGTCTGCGAACCCTGATTCAGCAGTGTAAGCGCGAGAACATGCCTAAGGACAATATTGATCGCGCTATCAAGAAAGCGACCGATAAGTCGGCAGAGGGTTACAAGGAGATCAACTACGAAGGATACGGACCTCACGGCATCGCGATCTTCGTGGAGACGGCCACCGACAACCACATGCGCACGGTAGCAAACATTCGCTCCTACTTCACCAAGTTCGGTGGCACGCTCGGCACACAGGGTTCGTTGCAGTTCCTATTCGATCGTAAAGCTTGCTTTACCGTTACGATGAAGGACGGCATCGATCTGGATGAACTGGAGCTGGAGTTGATTGATTTCGGTGTTGAGGAACTCGGCGTGGACGAAGAGGAGAACACCATCGTCATCTACTCTGATTTCAACGAGGCTGTCAACATGCAGAAATACCTCGAGGACAACGGCTTTGAGATCCAATCGATGGAGTTTGTTCGTATCCCGAATGACACCAAAGAACTGACGGACGAGCAACGCGAGTCTGTACAGAAACTCATCGATAAGATCGAAGAGGACGAGGACGTTCAGAACGTATTCACCAACATGGCGGAATAATGATCATTTCTGAATATTTTAAGTTATCGGAACGTCAGGCTGAGCAGTTTGCTCAGCTTGACGCACTTTATCGCGATTGGAACAGCAAGATCAACGTCATCTCGCGTAAGGACATCGACAATCTGTACGAGCATCATGTGTTGCACTCTCTGGCGATTGCCAAACTGCTGCCTTTCCAACCGGGTACAACCATTATGGATGTCGGTACAGGTGGCGGTTTCCCGGGTATCCCGTTGGCGATTCTGTTTCCGGAGTGTCAGTTCCTGCTCATCGACTCGATCGGCAAGAAGATCAAGGTGGCAACAGAAGTAGCCAAAGCATTAGGGCTGACCAACGTAGTATGCAAGCAAGAGCGCGTGGAGGAAGAGAAGCAGAAGTTCGATTTTATCGTTTCTCGCGCTGTGATGCCCCTACCCGACTTGGTAAAACTCGTGCAGAAGAACATCTCCAACAAGCACCGCAATGCCGTGCCGAACGGATTGGTCGTACTCAAAGGCGGAGACCTGAAGGACGAGATAGCTCCATACATAAAAACTGCAGAGGTTACCCCCTGCAGTCAATGGTTCAAAGGCGAGTGGTTTAAAACCAAACAAGTGATATACTTGCCCTTGTAATCTTACTTGATCTCCTTTACCTTTATTCCGTCGCGTTCGAGCAATGCATTAATCGTGGGCTCTCCGCCACGGAAACGGAAGTACAAATCCATCGCACGCTCGGTACCACCCTTTTCCAGAATGTTCTCGCGGAAACGCTTAGCGGCCTTCTTATCGAAGATAGTGCCGCTTTTCTTTTGTGCCTCTTTGAATACAGAGAAAGCATCTGCGTCAAGCAGTTCCGACCACTTGTAGCTATAGTAGCCCGCGGCGTAACCACCGGAGAAAATGTGGGTGAACGCGCAACACATCTGCGTGCCGGGTACGGTAGGCAGGACTTTTACTTGCTCCATTGCCTTGTCGCTGAAACGAGTGACGGACTCTACGGTGCCGATGGTCTCATTCACCTCGAACGGTTGCTCTAAAGAATGCCAAGCCATGTCGAGGTAACCGAAGCTGAGTTGACGTGCGCAAGCATATGCAGCCATAAAGGTCTGGCTGGCGTGCATCTTGTCAAGCAGTTCCTGCGGCAGACTGGCACCCGTCTCATAATGCTTAGCAAAGGTATCGAGGAACTCTTTCTCGTCGATGAAGTTCTCGTTAAACTGGCTGGGTAACTCCACAAAATCACGAGGTACATTGGTGCCGCTCTGCGCCGCATACTGACAGCGAGTCAACATGCCATGTAACGCGTGCCCAAACTCGTGGAGGAACGTACGAACTTCGTCATAGGTAAAGAGTGCCGGCTTCTCTGCTGTCGGACGAGTAAAGTTCATTACATTCACTATATGCGGACGATGGTCCTTCTTGCCCATCATATACTGCGGCTGGAAATCATTCATCCAAGCGCCGCCACGCTTACCATCCCGCGGATGGAAATCCGCATAATAAACGGCGAGGTACTTTCCTTTCTCATCAAATACCTCGTAAGCTGTCACTTCGGGGTGATAGACTTGGATGTTCTTATTCTCTTTGAATTTGAGGCCATACAATTTCTCTGCGAGCCCAAAGACACCTTTCTTCACGCTCTCTAATTCGAAATAAGGACGCAAATCATCGTCGGAAATAGCAAACTTCTCTTTCTTGAGTTTTTTGCTGTAATAGCTGAAGTCCCACGGTTGTATATGAGCGGCATAGAAGCCATGCGCTTTAGCATAATCCTCTACCTCCTGCACCTCTGCCAAAGCAGCAGGCATATAGGCGTCGCGCAACTGATCGAGCAGTTTATACACATTTTCCGGCGTCTCTGCCATAGTCTTGTAGAGCGATTTCTCCGCATAGGTCTTCTTACCGAACAGTTTAGCCAATGCCAGACGTGTATTGACAATCTCCACAATGATACCGGTGTTGTCAAACTCGCCGCCTACACACTTAGACGCATTGGCCATGTAGAGCTCACGGCGGATATCACGATTGTCAAGGTCCTGCATCACAGGAATGGTCGTCGTCGGCTTGAGGTTAAGCAACCAACCATCAAGTCCTTTCTTCTCTGCATTGGTACGCAAAACGGACTTCGTGTCGTCATTCAGACCTGCCAAAAGCGCCTCATCTGTAATAAGCATCGTCCATGCATTGGTAGCCTTAAGTACATTCTGGCCATATTGCAGTGTCAATTGACTCAGTTTAGCAGTCAGTTCGCGATACACCTGCTTGTCTTCCGGCGAGAGATTGGCGCCGTTATTAGCAAAACTCTCGTATATATCTTCCAGCAGTTTCTGTTGTGCCTTGTTCAGTTTGAGTTTAGCACGCTGGTCATACACCGCTTTGATACGCAGGAAGAGACCTTCGTTTAGGCGAATAGTAGATGAATACTCTGAGAGTTTCGGACTGAGTTCCATCTCGATTTGCTGCAAGGTGTCGTTAGTCTCAGAGTTGGTGAGGTTATAGAAACAACCGGCAACAACAGAAAGCATCTCGCCCGATTTCTCGTATGCCTCAATGGTATTCGCATACGTTGGCGCAGCAGGATTGTTGACGATGTCGTCAATCTCCTTCAGGCCTTGCTTCATAGCCTCCTCAAAAGCCGGCATATAATGCTCGGCAAGTATCTCGTTAAAAGGATAAGTGCCATGCGGCGTCTTCCAGTTCTTGTAGTTGAAGAACGGATTGGAAGCAGCCGATACGGCTAACACGGTAGTGGCTAATGCCATAGTAAAAAGTAATTTTTTCATTATTGTTTTTTTCTTAATAGATTGATATCCCCGGAAAGCTGGTACACACCAATTACCGATTCGTCTCCCGCGGCTTTCTTGCGCTTATACGAAGCCTTTAGACTGATATAACCGGCATCCTTGGCCGCATCCGTACCCAAAGCGCGTATCACGTAGAAATATGCTCCTTCCGCAGCTTGGCGGCCATTGATAGTACCATCCCAGCCTTTGGCCGGGTCAGTTGACTCATACACCAGTTTGCCCCAACGATTGTACACCCAAATATGAAACTCGCGCAACGATCGGTAGGAGACACGGAACTCATCATTCTGATTATTGCCGTCCGGTGTGAACACGTTCGGCACAGCCAGATACGACTCGGAAATATTCACACGCACTTCAGACGAGTCGGAGGAACACTGCGCATTGTTGACTGCGCACACCACGCGGTATGCACCAGGTTCGGAGAAAGTATAGCGTATATCCCGATCAAAACGCGATACAATCAGCTCATTAGCATGATAGATACGCCATGTATAAAACAGCACAGCCGGCGTAGGATTGCTATAGAAAGCCACCTCCAAGGGGGCACTATATTCGCTACTGGTAATTAGTGTCTGACTTGTCGGTCGATTGCGTTCATTGGATTTTTCCCCCTCCGTGCCACGTGTCGTAGCCAACGATGTCAGCTCCATCTTTACCGCCTTCACATCATCAGCGCTGAGACTGGCTTCTACATAGGCAGAATCCAATCCTAATTGGCTGCGCACCTCAGTATCGTAATAAAGCGTAAGCGTCGTAGGTCCATAGAGCGGAGGCATGTATATAGTAGGATTCAGTTTCCCGCTCTGCTGCGCTGCTGAATCAGCCCACATCTCCGTATTCCAAGCCAGCGCATTATAACTCAACAGATAGGTATGTTCGCCGGACAAGTCTCCGGTAACATGCAGCACAGTCCCGTCACAATTCGGATTAATCGTGAACGCCAGGTCGGTGAGTGCTTTGTACAACTGCGCACAGAAACGACTATTCCCTACCCGATAATATCCATCTTCAGGGAATATCTCCTCCACTCCGGAAGCATACAACGAACCATCTGCACGATACCAATCCACTGCACCGATCGTAGAGCGCAAGTGAATCTCATCGCGAAAGATAAACGTCGTATCGCTTCCTTTAACCACCTGCGTAGCAGTACCTACGCACACGACATCCGATGCGTAGGATCCTGCAACGACAAGCGTTAATAGACCAACTAATAGTTTTCTCACTTATTTACCTGAAAACGTGTGTTTCCGTTCTGAATAAAGTCTACAATCTGTTTGGCAGCGGCAATACCGGCATTGATATTTGCCTCGGCTGTTTGTGCACCCATTTTCTTCGGTGTTGCGAAGTATCGTCCCTCAAAGAGCGTACGGAACTTCGCATCTGCCACAGGCATAATGTCCGTCATATACTTCAGGTCGTTACGTTCCTGCATCAAGGCGATGAGACCTTCCTCATCAATCACCTCTTTGCGGGCTGTGTTCACAAGAATACCGCCCTTCGGCATGAGGTTTACGAGATCATGATTAATGCTGTTCTTGGTTTCTGCTGTTGCCGGGATATGCAGGCTCACTACGTCGCAGGTCTTGTACAACTCTTCTGCGCTGTGCACCGGCTTCACGTTAGCTGCTACCATCGCCTCATCCGGACAATAGGCATCGTAGGCATATACCTCCATGCCGAAGCCCTGTGCGATGCGGGCTACATTGCGGCCTACATTACCAAAAGCATGAATACCGAGTTTCTTGCCTTTGAGCTCCGTGCCGGACGTACCATTATACAAGTTACGTACGGCGAAGACCATCAAACCAAGTGCCAATTCGGCAACAGCGTTACTGTTCTGACCAGGTGTGTTCATCGCTACCACTTTGTGAGCAGTAGCCGCCTCAAGGTCGATATTATCGTATCCTGCGCCGGCACGAACTACGATTTTTAGTTTTGGGGCAGCATCCAACACTGCTGCATCGACAATATCCGAACGGATGATCAATGCTTCTGCATCTGCTACAGCCTCCAAGAGTTGGGCTTTGTCGGTATATTTCTCCAAGAGCGCCAGTTCATAGCCAGCACCCTCCACCACTTCACGAATGCCATCCACAGCCACTTTCGCAAAGGGTTTTTCAGTTGCAACAAGTACTTTCATAATAATACTGAATTTATTCGGAATACTGGCGTATCCCAATTAATGCAATTTCTCGTATTCTTTAATACAATCTACCAGTGCCTGCACACCTTCGAGGTCCATGGCATTGTAGCAGGAAGCGCGGAAGCCACCCACGAGACGGTGACCTTTGATACCTACCATACCACGTTCGGTAGCAAACTTGAAGAAGTCGTCTTGCAGCTCCTCATAGCCAGGCTTGAAGACGAAGCAGATGTTCATACGGCTGCGATCCTCTTTGTTGAGGATGGTCGGGGTGAACAATTTCGACTCATCGAGGCACTTATAGAGCAAATCCGCTTTGGCTTTATTGCGTTCCTCGATCCACTTCACACCGCCATGCGCTTTCAACCAACGAAGGGTCAGCAACGCTGTATAAACCGGCAATACAGGAGGTGTGTTGAACATCGATCCACCATCGATATGCGTCTGATAATTGAGCATCGTCGGAATATAACGGCTCACTTTACCGAGGCACGACTCCTTGATAATTACGAAGGTCACACCAGCTGGAGCCAGGTTCTTCTGCGCACCACCATAGATAATATCGTACTGGCTCACATCAATCGGACGACTCAGTATATCCGAACTCATATCAGCCACCAAAGGCACATTGCCTTTTTTCTTGTAGATCTCAGCGAGTTTGTCATCGTTGATCTCCGTACCGAAGATGGTGTTATTGGTTGTGATATGGAAATAGTCGGCATCCTGAGGAATCTCATAGTCCGTCGGGATGGAATTGGTGCTGGCGGCTACTTCCACGGCCTCGCCAAAACCTTTTGCTTCTTTGAGTGCTTTCTTGCTCCACACACCGGTATTCAGATACGCGGCTTTCTTCTCCAACAGGTTAAACGGCACCATGCAGAACTGCAGGCTGGCACCTCCGCCGAGGAACAGTACGCGGTATCCTTCCGGCACATTCAGCAACTCTTTCACCAGCGCTTCCGCCTCGTCCATTACCGGCTGGAAATACTTAGCACGGTGACTAATCTCCAGCACCGACAGGCCTTCGCCCTGAAAATCGATAACAGCCTCTGCGGTTTGTTTGATCACTTCTTGCGGCAGGATACTCGGTCCTGCATTGAAATTGTATTTTTTCATATTGTATAGGGGTTAAATCTTTTCCATGATGTATTTCGAATTACAGGCAGGGTAGCAGCCGGCGCGACCGTCGGTTTCTGCGCCAGATGCAGCGCCATTGCAATGGCAGCTTTCTCATCTTCCGTAGCCTCCTGTTTGGGCAGCAGATGCTCCGGAATAGGTTTGCCGGCCTTACGCATACGCTCCACAAGGTCTTGGTTGAACTGCTCCTTAGCCAGTCCACTCTTATATTCGCGGTACTGCTTGTCGTGCATAGCAAACTCAAACAACTCCTCATCGTCCGGTCCGCGATCCCAGCCCAGTTCCTTCATCTCTTTGATATACTGCGGCAGCACGTCCGGATAGAGTTTTTGCGGGTCGTCGGTATAGAACTCGAAGCCTTTCTCTTTGGCCAGTTCGATAATCTCCGGTGCCAATTCGCCGGGCAGTTTTCCTGACTTACCGAGTATCATACCCCACATAGCGGGATCCATACGCGTGAAGTCTTTCTCGCCCATCGAGCGGCTGAAGAGGTTCATCAGCGCAGCGTTCTTCACATACTGGCTGAACGGCGTCACAAGACACGGCGTACCGAGCATCGGCCAAATACGCTGCACCTCGTCGAAGAGCTGCACGAGCAGTTCGTCTTCACTCAGTTCTTTCTCGCCTTTCTTCTTGAGGTTGGCATTGATAGCCGCGTGCATACCCTTTAGGTCGGCCATGAGCGAACCCATCATACCGCCCGGCAGACCGCAACCAACGAGCAACGAGGACATAAGGGCATTCTTCGGATCAATCCAGTAGCCCAAGAAGTCATCAATGAACTCCTGCGTGAGCGAGCGTGCCTCCATGTAGGCCTTCATATTGATATCTTTTACGAGGAAGCCAGCGTCGCGGAGCATTGCCTGAATAGTGATGACATCAGGATGCACCTTACCCCAACTCAGCGGTTCCATGGCTACATCCAGCACGTCGCCGCCAGCCTTTGCTACTTCGAGCATCGAAGCCACAGAGAATCCGGGGCCGCAATGTCCGTGGTATTGGATAATGATATCCGGGTGTTTCTCTTTGATAGCCGCCACAATGACGCCCAGCATATGCGGACGACCAATACCCGCCATGTCCTTTAGACATATCTCTTGTGCACCGCCCTCGATGAGTTGTTCGGCAAGGTTGATATAATACTCTGCCGTGTGTACCTTCGAGTATGTGATACACATCGTCGCCTGCGCGGTCATGCCGGCTGCTTTCGCCCATTTGATAGACGGGATAATGTTACGCGGATCATTCAAGCCACAGAAGATACGGGTAATATCTGTTCCTTGCGCATGTTTCACTTTGTACATCAACTTACGCACATCTGCCGGCACAGGGTTCATTCGCAGCGCGTTGAGTCCGCGGTCGAGCATATGGGTCTTGATACCTGCTTCGTTGAACGGCTTGCAAAACGTACGAACGGCGTGGTTCGGGTTCTCACCGTACAGCAGATTCACTTGCTCACTCGCACCTCCGTTTGTTTCCACACGGTCGAAACAGCCCATGTCAATAATGACCGGAGCTACGCGAGCCAACTGATCCTTGCGGGGGACATACTTTCCGCTGCTCTGCCACATATCGCGGTACACCAGCGAAAACTGAACTTCTTTTTTACTCATATCGGGTTGTTAAATTAAAAAACTAATTTAAAATCGCCTGCAAAGTTACAACAAAAAAATGACATACGCAATAGCGTATGCCACTTTTATGCAATTTTGTCTATAATTATTTGATTTCTGTGCCTTGTACCGTGTAGGTCTTGTCTCCACGGAGAATAAGAATCTGACCGTCATGTAGCGTCTTAACAGCCTTATTAGTTGCTCTGATCTCATCAATATCCTCATGCGGATTCTCACCATTCACCTTTAAGGTCAGATGCAGGTCATTCGTTTGGTCCGAATGCATCGCAGATACCCGCTGTGTAATATCTTCTACAATAGACTGCACAGGTTCCTCTGCCATTGCAACAGCCATCGGACTTATAATCGGCCCGAAGACGGTTTTTATCATCATATTGGAACTTAACATTTCGTCCACCAGGTTCTTCATACCGGTATAAACAGCATTAGCAAGCTGCTCACCAAGTTCCGGTCGCTCGTTCTCATTGGCTTCCGAATGGAATACATAGAGGTTAACGATGGGGGCCCCCATATGTCTTTGTGTAAGATCAATACGTTCTTCATTCGTGCTCGGCAACGTTGCCTTGAGGCTCGCCGCCCAAGTGCCAAGACCCAATTGCGTCAATAGTGGTGCTATGCTCGTATCCCACTTGGCATCCACCTTATTCCATGCGCGTACGGCAAGCGTCGGAACCAGATTCACAGCATGTTCCTCTACCCATTGGCGGCTGAAAGCATACATATCGGCAATGGTATCCAGCGAAGTGATATAATCGGTCTTCACCTCCAGCGTCGTACGATCTGCCGAGATGTTCAGCCAACGATACGAACAAGGGAAAGTGATTGGCGAACCGGTTGATATCTCCACAATCGAATCGTTCGTCAGGCCTGTGGTATCACGGAACGTAGAGATTCCATTCACATGAAAATGGCCGGTCAGCACGACATGTACTCCATGCGCCATAAGGGTGTCACGGAACGCGTCTGCATCTTGTAGACGGCAAGCGGGTTCAAGTTCTCCCTGTTTATCAAAGTTCTCCAGAATCTGCCAGTGACACATGGCAATAATCGTGTTGCCTTTGGCCGTCGCACTATCTATCTGCGCCAAGATAAAATCCTTCGTAGCCGGTCGAACCACACCCGTTCCGGCACTCCCGTCTGTCGCATCGATACCAATGACTGTCACACCTTCTAACGGCGATACTGCATAAGAGTACGAAGCATCATCACGCACGGCATTAACGTACGTTCCGGCAAACAGAGAATCCCAATCTACATTATCCGGCAGGTCATGGTTGCCCGGAATGACTAAAGTACGTATACCGGCATTCTCAAGACGTGCCAAGCCGGCAGCAACCGTATCTAACGCAGCGGGTTCACCGTTACGGCTAAGGTCTCCCGGAATCAAAACCAACGACGGGCGATAAGCCATGGCCGTGTCCATTAAAGCATGCCAGATAGACTCACTCAAACGGAACATCTTAATCTCGTTCTCGTTCTTGGTGCTGAAATTAGGATCAGCCGTGATAATCGTTTGCGGTAATACATGCGGGTCTGCAATCAGCATAATGCGGTCTTGCGCATTACCTTTGACAAAAAGCAGAGCGCTTAGCGCAAAAATAAAAGAAAGTTTTTTCATATGCATTTATGTTATTGAATAGTTATTTCTACACGTCTGTTTTGTTGACGGCCTTCTTCGGTATCGTTAGTAGCTACCGGACGGGTATCGCCATAGCCAAAGGCTTGTATCGAAGCCGGATCACAACCATAGTCAACCAACTGTTGCCGAACCGCCTCGGCGCGTGCCTGCGAAAGCGCTTTATTGGCTTCGGGCTGGCCTACATTATCCGTATAGCCACTGAGCCGCACGCGATAACCGTAAGTCTGTACAAACTGCGCGATACGCTTGAGTTCCGGCAACGAAGAAGGCAAAATCGTCGCTTTCGCAGTCTCAAAGAGCAGATTATTGATTGCTACAGCTTGATTTGCCGTTAAGACAGTAATCGGTTCAGGGCGCTTGTCTTCGGGCAATTCCACGCAATAGATATCGTGTCTGCGACCATTTTTCTGCGCATAGTAAGCAGTCTTGCCGTCTGCGGAAATCTTATACCAACAGTCGCGCCCGGCAGTATTGATGGAATCACCAAGATTCTCGGGTTCTGACCAACAATTCCAGCAAGTGTCTGCCAAACGACGCGATACCCATACATCGAGATCGCCAAGCGTGCCTTCTCTGTCCGAAGAGAAATACAGCGTTTTCATGTCGGGATGCAAGAATGGCGAGCGCTCCATGCCGGCAGTATTGATGGCCGAACCGATTGAATACGGTATTCCCCATCCTTCCTCCGTGCGTTCGGAGACAAAGATGTTCAGTGACGGTTTCTCCTCTCCTTCGGCGGGATAGTTGGCGGCAAAGAGCAGTGCCTTGCCGTCTGCCGTTATCATCGCGTCCGCTTGCCAGTTACCTAGTTGCAGATGACGCGGCAACGGACGTGGTTCACTCCAGCCGCTCGGTCCGCGCACAGAGAAACACATGCGTCCGTCCACAAACACCAACATCGTCTTACCGTCGCCCGAAACAGAAGTAGGCGCCTCATTGCGGTAGGGACTGCCTAAGCCGGGCACCATAAGCGCAGTACTCCACTCGCCGGTTTTCTTATCCCGATGCGAGACAAAAATATCTTCCGTTATATTCGGTTCACTACGGTTAAGCCCCACGAAATAGAGCGTCTGGTCATCAATCGTTAGTGTCGGACCGTATTCCTCGCCTACCGGCGTATTGACGGTATAAGGCAGAAGAACGGCGAATAATATGGACAGTATTACTTGCAAATGGATGAATGGTTATTCAGAATTTTCAACAAACCTACCAGTGCTTTGGTGCAGGCACGGTCGGTAACTTGTTCACGCAGTTTGCCTAAATGGAAGCACTCGGCTGTCGTTCCCTGTGGCGTTGCCCATGCTATCCATACGGTGCCTACAGGCTTCTCTTTACTGCCCCCGGTAGGTCCTGCAATACCGCTCGTCGCTATGGCATAATCGGTATGGATTTGCCTGCGAACCGCATTTGCCATCCGGCACACCACCCCTTCGCTTACCACGCCGTGCGATTTTATCATCTCTGCCGGCACGCCCAACAACTGTTCTTTCACGCTGTTGTCATAGCTGATGATGGAGCCCCAATAGAAGGCAGACGAACCCGCATGGCGGTTGAGCAACGAGGCCAGTTTGCCCCCCGTACAACTCTCAGCCGTAGCAATCGTAGCCCCCATCTGTTTCAGGCGATTGCCCACCAATACTTCAATAGGGTCATCGGTATCGGCAATCAGGTGTGGCGCCACGCAGTCTTTCAGATGACCAAACAGCCGGTCCATCTCTTCCGCACTGGCCTCTCCATAGCCGGACAAACGTAGACGAATAATACCGTCCTTCGGCAGATAGGCCAAGTGGACATAAGAGGGCAGCGATTTCTCAAAATCTTCTATCTCAATAGCCAGGGCCGACTCCGCAATGCCCGTTACCTGCAGCGTGCGATGGATAATAGACGTCCTTTGTCCATTGTCTTTTGTCCTTTGTTCATTAATATACGGCAGCACTTGCTCCTCCATGGCAATCTTCATCTCATACGGCACACCGGGCATCGTGACCAGCAGTTTCTCGCTACGATGAAAAACCATCAGCGGTGCACTCCCTACTCTGTTCTCCAGTATCTCCGCGCATTGAGGTACCATCCATTGTGTCGCCGTTAGGCGATTCAGCACATCCGGACGGTCTTTGTAGAGTTCTAAAATATGTGCACGCACGTGCGGGTCTTCAATAAGGTACGTATCGAAATAGTCGCACAACACCTGTTTGGTGATATCGTCCTTCGTAGGACCAAGTCCACCGGTTGTCAATATAATATCCGCCCGACCGAAAGCCTCATCAAGCGCCGTAATGATATGCGCTCGCTCATCGTGAACGGAGGTAATCTGATAGAGTTCTATACCCTGCTCATTCAGTCGCTCGGCCATCCAGGCGGAGTTCGTATCCACCACCTGGCCAATCAACAACTCGTCTCCTATGGTAATTATTTCTGCGCGCATTGTTTTTTCCACTCTGTGGCGGTTAGTTCCAGTTCGTTATACCAATCCTCTCCAAAACGCCTTATCAGCGGCTCTTTCAGAAAACGATAAAGCGGCAAATGTTGTTTCTTGCCAAGCACCCGTGCACAATGACAGATGTCCCAGCGATGGTATTCCACGCCCGTGTATTCTCCTACCTGTGTGAGACGTATGGGATACAGATGACAAGAGATCGGTTTCTTAAAATCAATCTTACCTGCATGATGGGCTTTCTCTATCAGGCAATAACACCAGCCGTTATGATCAGTACGGGCAAACACACAATCTTTGTCATTCACAATCGAAGTGACGCGTTCGCCCGAAGGGTCGTTATAAGCTATTCCTTGCGCCTCTACTACGGCCTTTGCCTCCTTGGTCATGTCGGGCAGCAACACGGGTAAGATACTCTGTATCTTCTCCTCCTCGTCTGCCGTCAGTGGCGCACCGGCATCTCCTTCTATACAGCAACAACCGCGACAGGTGTCGAGGTCGCAACAGAACTCTTTCTCGAGCACGTCCAGGCTAACCAATGTGTTCTGTATCAGAAACATATACCCTCCAAACAAATCTTAACGCCCAGCGCAATCAAAACCAAGCCGCCCACCATTTCCATGTTCAGCCTCAGTTTACCCACAAACACACCAAGCAGATAGCCGCCCAGCGAGAAAAGGGCCGTAATAGTGCCTATCGTCAGCACAGACGGATAGAGCCATTCCGGATAAGGCACAAACAGCAATCCGGTTGCCAACACGTCCACACTCGTAGCTATAGCCAGCAACAGTAGGTTCGTCATATGCCAGTTAGCCGTCTTCTCCATCTCCTTATCTTCATGCAGCGATTCCCAGATCATCTTCGCGCCCAGGAATCCCAGCAACCCCAACGCTATCCACGGGGCATATACTCGCACAAAATCCACAAAGAGCGTACCGGCATAGTAGCCGATAATGGGCATGCCCATGTGAAAACAGCCGAAGATAAGCGCCATCAATAACGCACGCGGATGCCACGTATGTTGGTTCAGCCCTTGTACGGCAGACACCGCACAGCAATCCATCGCCAGCCCGACACCCATCACTATGACATTAACCCAATCCATCCTCTATACTCTAATCCTCTAATTCCTCTTGTATTTATACCGCGCGCCGGTCTTGCCTTTAGCAATAGCCGACAATTTGTTGCGCACAAAGGTCTTGCGGATAGGCGATATACGGTCGGTAAACACATGCCCCTCCAGATGATCGTATTCATGCAGAATGATACGCGCCTGAAAACCCGTAAAGGTCTCTTCGTGTTCACGGAAATCTTCATCCAGATAACGCAGCACAATCGTCTCCGGCCTTACTACATTCTCGCTGATACCGGGCAACGACAGACACCCCTCGCTGTACGTGCAAGTCGCCTCACTCTCCTCTATCAATTCTGGATTGATAAACGCACGTTTAAATCCCTTGCACTCCGGATAATCTTCCGCCAACTCGGTGCCGTCCACCACAAACAGACGCCACGGCTTACCCACCTGCGGAGCTGCCAAGCCGCAGCCTTCCGCCTGAGTCAGCGTCTCATACATGTCGGCAATCAACTGCTTCAGTTCCGGCGTGTTCTCTATCTCTTCAGCCTCTTTTCTCAGTACGGGCTGACCATACAAATATATAGGAAGTATCATATTCTCTTCATCGCAGGCTATCCATGTAGCCCTCCAGTATAATACACGCGGCTATCTTGTCCACCGCCGCCTTGTCTTGTCTTGCTTTTTTCTTCATTCCCCCATCAATCATCGCCCTGTGCGCCAACACCGAGGTGAAGCGCTCGTCATACATAGTTATAGGTGTGTCGGGAAACTGTTTACGGAAGTTTCCCATGAAGGGCCGGATATAGTTCATGCTCTCCGACTCTTCGCCGTTCATCTGTGTCGGATGACCGATAACCACCTCGTCTACGGGTTCTTTCCTGAGATAATCGGCCAGCCAGTCCATCAACTCGCTCGTCTCAATCGTAAGCAACGGATTAGCCGTTATGCGGAGTATATCCGTAACGGCTAATCCTGTGCGTTTACGACCGTAGTCTATTGCGAGAATACGACCCATTAGAGGTTCTGCAGTTTCGCGTTCATCTCGTTGTACTTATCTTCCATGTTGAAGCGATAGTACAATCCCTTCAGCGTCTGGATGTACGTGCGATCCTCCGGATTGAGCTCATGTGCTTTCTCGAAGAACGGCAACGACTGACGGAACACTTCGTTCATCTCCTCCAGGGCTTTCTTGTAAGCCTTGTTGTCGCTGATCATAGCAGCGTCCTCGTTCATCTTCACGGCCTGGTTGTAGAACACGCGACCTTTACCGGCCTCAGCGTCTGCCAACTTCGGATCGATAGCCAGCGCTGCATCAAAATCGGCAAGAGCAGCCTCATAGTGCTTCTGGTTCTCGTTCAGGTTACCGCGAATCAGGTAGTACTGAGCTACGTTCGGCTCATTGGCAATAGCGGTAGCCAGATAGTCGATAGCCGTCTGCTCCTGACCAGAGAAGATGTAGTAGTTGATCAGGTTCTGCAAGAACCAAGGCTCATTGGGGAAGCGAGCAATAGCGTTCTTCAGCGTCTCGATGAACTTCACCGTATCCTTCATAGCCACATACTCCTGATAGAGGAACTGGTTGACTGAAACAGCCTCATGATCGCCGTCTTTCAGTTGCTCCAGCAGCACGATAGCCTCGGGGTGCAACTCGCTCTGTACTGCAAAGATAGCGGCATAGTACTTATACTGAATATAAGTTGTGTCACGCGGCATGTCTTTCTGCAGTTTCGGGTCTTGCATCATAGCCAGCTCCGGAATCTCGATATGCATCTTGAATGCACGGTAAGCTTCGTCGTAGTAGTTCTGCTCGTTCAGGTAGATACCGTATTTCACCAGCTCCAGGTTCTGGTAGTACTCCAGCATCATCTTGGCCAGTTTACCACGCATCTTCGGATCGGTGGGCACCTGATTGCCTTTCTTGTCGGTCGTCAGCACCTGAGCCAACTCGTCTGCCTTGAGCCAGTATTTATAACTCTCCTCAACGGCCTGACCGGCAGCGGCTTTGTTGTAGCCCTGTCCCATCATCTGGTTGTAGTTCTCGCGTTGAACCTCACGGTAACCGATCATGCCGGCCCAGTAGTAGTTCTCAGCCGTCGGCTCCTGAGCCAGCGCCTCTTCCATCAGGTCACGTGCCTCACGGAAATTCGGGGTCTCAGAGTTACTCAGACTTTTCGCTTTCTTTACCAGCGGATTCTTTTGTGCCATGCAGCCGGCACTCATGAGTACCAATACTGCCAAAATCAAACTCTTTTTCATAATTTATTCGTTTGTCTCGTTATTATTTACTTCGTTTGCCTCATTCTCTTCGTTAAGCGAAGCATCACCATTCCCTTCTTCCTCCTTCGGAACGATGCAGCCGCTCACGAGGGTGTCATTACGTTTCTGCAGCTCGATGAGTTTCACACCTTGTGCTGCGCGGCCCGTCTGACGGATGGTCGAGATATCCATGCGGATAGCGGTTCCAGACTTGGTCATCAGCATCAGGTCATCTTCGTCGGTCACGGCGTGGATGCCTATCAGCTGACCCGTCTTCTCGGTAATCTCGATGGTCTTCACACCCTTACCGCCACGGTTCGTCACACGATAGATCGGGTTGCCTTCCTCGTCGTCCACCGGCGTACGCTTTCCGAAACCGTTCTCCGAGATGACGAGAATAGTCTTCTCTGTACCCTTCTCTACACAAACCGTGCCAATCACGCGATCTTGCTCATCATTTTCCAAAGTTATTGCTTTCACACCGGTAGCGCCACGGCCCATCGGACGAACTCCGCCTTCATTGAAACGGCATACTTTACCGTTGTACGAAGCCACGAGCATTTCGCTCTGTCCGTCGGTCAGCGTCACGCCAATCAGCTCGTCGCCTTCACGCAGACCCAACGCGATGATACCGTTCGCACGCGGACGGCTGTAGGCCTCCAGCGTCGTCTTCTTCATCAGACCGTTCTTGGTCACGAAGATCAGGTAGTGGTTCTCAACGTACTCTTTGTCGTCCAGGCCCTTCACGTTGATACACGTGCGCACCTTATCGCCCTTCTGCAGGTTGATCATGTTCTGTATCGCACGGCCTTTCGACTGCTTGTTGCCTTCCGGCAGGTCATATACCTTCAGCCAGTACAGACGACCCATCTCCGTGAAGAACATCATCGTCGAGTGCATACTTGCCTGGTGAACATACTCGATAAAGTCCTGATCACGCGCACTGCCGGCCTTCGAACCGATACCGCCACGTGTCTGCTGACGGAAGTCTGCCAGCGGAGTACGCTTAATATAGCCCAGGTGCGAGATGGTAATCACCATATCGTCGTCGGCATACATATCCTCCGGGTTGAACTCCGTAGCCATCTTCACGATCTGCGTGCGGCGCTCATCCGCGTATTTGTCTTTTATCTCTACGAGTTCCGTGTTGATAAGGTCATAACGCATCTCTTCGTTATTGAGCAACTCATTCAGGTGCGCAATCAATTTCTCTATCTCGGCATACTCGTTCTTCAATTCGTCGATACGCAGACCGGTCAATGCACTCAGACGCATATCCACGATCGCTTTCGACTGTAGGTTATCCAGGTTAAAGCGTGCCTCCAGATTCGCCTGAGCGTCAGCCGGAGTACGACTCGCGCGGATGATACGAACCACCTCGTCGATGTTGTCCACCGCGATAATCAAGCCCTCCAAAATATGGGCTTTCTCCTCGGCTTTCTTCAGCTCAAACTTCGTACGACGCGTCACAACGTCCATACGGTGCTCGATGAAGTTACCGATCAGCTGCTTCAGGTTCAGCAGCATCGGGCGGCCTTTCACCAGCGCAATACTGTTCACCGCAAAGCTCGACTGCAGCGCCGTGAACTTATACAGTTTGTTCAGCACAACCTGGGCATTAGCGTCACGCTTCACGTCAATCACGATACGGATATCGCGTTTCGAGTGATCTTGTATGTCGGAGATACCTTCAATCTTCTTGTCGTTGGCCAACTCCGCAATCGCCTTCACCAGTTCGTTCTTCACTACGCCGTACGGCAGTTCGGTGATCACAATACGCTCTCTACCGTTGTCGTCGGTCTCGATGTCGGCATTCGAACGAATCACCACGCGTCCACGACCGGTCTCATACGCGTCTTTCACGCCTTGATAGCCGTATATCGTACCGCCTGTCGGGAAATCCGGAGCTTTCACAAACTCCATCAGGTCCTCTACGGTGATCTCCTCTACGTTGGCGTCGTGCATACGTGCCTTGATATTGTTCACATAAGCGCAGCAACCGTCAATCACTTCACCCAGGTTATGCGTCGGCATGTTGGTCGCCATACCTACGGCAATACCGCTTGCGCCGTTCACCAGCAGGTTCGGAAAACGACACGGCAACACCACCGGCTCACGCAAGCTGTCGTCGAAGTTCAACTGCATATCCACGGTATCCTTGTCGATATCGCGCAGCATCTCCTCGGCCAGTTTGCTCAGACGGGCCTCCGTATAACGCATAGCGGCCGGACTGTCACCGTCCACCGAACCGAAGTTACCTTGACCGTCCACCAGGCAATAACGCATTGCCCAGGGCTGCGCCATACG
>DEHM01000024.1:5817-52443 GCA_002351925.1 Bacteroidales bacterium UBA2800 | reverse complement strand
AGTTCATTCATTCCGAACAGCACACGGCGGTGAACAGGCTTGAAACCGTCGCGCACATCAGGCAGCGCACGGCTCACAATCACACTCATCGAGTAGTCGATATACGAGGACTTCATTTCCTCGTCAATCTTCACGGGAATAATGTGATCATTCTTGATAATCTCGTTGTTTTCTTCCATGTTGTATATAATTTATTATATAATTCTTCCAAAAAATCGCGCAAAATTACAAAAAAAAAATGAACCGTGCAAATATTTTTTCATTTTTTCATCATTTTGTAGTATTTTCGACACCCCCTCGGTAGAAATCCTACAGGCGCTCAAATCGCCTCTAAATGCCCTTTCTGACCATTTTCGCTTCTCTTGCGCGCGCAACTACATGTGCGTGAAGTATACCAACGCAACTTGAACGTGCGTTTTTAAACATTATGCGGGCGCATAAACCCGGCCGGGTCATCTTCCGTCTCATTATCCGTGCCTTGCACCGCAAAATGAATCTGGTTTTTTCCAAAGCGTTCGTTGATGCTGTCTATCGTCTGCATCAGCCGCTTCTGACGCGTCCGGTCTTCTGCCTGCTCAGTAGCAAATAAATCCAGTTGCATGCCGCTATTGCTCTGCAGCTGACTCAAGATCACTCCCGCCTGTTTGTATTGATAATGAGGCTGATAGATATGCTCCAATAGTGCGCTGACAGCCTGCATTACCACACGCGTGTCATCCGTAGCAGTCGTCAGTTTGACCGTGTCCTCCGCATCGTATTGCGCCAAATCGGCACGATGACGGTTGGTAGCTAAAAAGACAGTCACAGCCCCGCACAGCGAACCCTGTTCGCGCAGACGTCTTGTAGCCGCTGTCGCGTAGTTACTCAATTCTTTCAGCAGCACCGCCTTGCTATCGGTCATATGCGCAAACGTGCGGCTGTACATGATACTCTTCTGCCGCTCGCGGCTGGCAAGCGTGATGGCCGGTTCGCCGCGTAGTTCTTTCCATGTACGCACACCTGTCACGTTAAACAACCTACGCACCCACGCCTCACTCTTACGTGTGTAGTCCAGTGCCGTTTGGATGCCTTCCAGCCCCAGTTTCTTGATGCTCCGCCGGCCTATTCCCCATACATCCGCAATCGGCACTTTCGCTAACGCCAGCTCACGTTTATCCGCCGCCATCACGCAGATACCCTCGTACGCCGGATAGTGCTTCGCAAACCATGTCGCCGTCTTCGCTAACGTGTAACTCAAACCCGCCCCGCAACTGACGGGAATGCCCGTTTTCTCCAATATCAGGTTCTTGAGTTGCTGCAGATATCCGCGCAGACGCTGAGGGTCATCATCCGGCATCGTGCCGAAAAACTCATCCACGCTGTATTGCACGAAATCCAACACCATCTCTGTCTGCTTCACTTCCTCCATGATTCGATGCGAGATGTCGTGGTACAACTGATGATGCACATCTATCACCGTCACATGTTGCTGTTCTATCAACCGACTCACCTGAAATAGCGGATTGCCACGCTTCAGCCCCACTGCTTTTGCTTCCTGGTTGAGCGCCAGGATGATACCTCCGTTGTTGCCGTTGTCATTCGCCACCACCACCGCACTACCACGCAACTCCGGCCGCGACACCAACTCGCAACTCACAAAGAAATTATTGCAATCCAGATGAATATACATTACAGTTGTTTTAACATGCCTTGACAACCTTCCAGGATATCCTCATACGCCTGCGTAAAATCCCCGGTGTACCAAGGATCAGCCACGTCGCGCACATGATCTGTTTCCCGTAACCCGTTACCCGTAACCTGTTCCCCCTTAGCCCAAGCCATCATAAGCGATACCTTCTGCTCCGGATCGGTGGGAATAATATAACGCAGCCAACGGAGATTACTCTGATCCATGCAGACGATATAGTCGTAGTACGCATAGTCGGCACGCGTCATCTGCCGCGCCGCACGATGCGCAAACGGCACATTCTGCGCAGCCAACATCCGCTTGGCCGGAGGATAGATATCATTGCCTATCTCCTCCATCGACACCGCAGCCGAGGCAATCTCAAACTCCTCTGCTCTGCCGGCGTCTGCCACCAGCTTCTTCATGATAAACTCCGCCATCGGCGACCGACAAATATTGCCGTGACAGATAAAAAGTATCTTCTTCATAAAAGTATCTTCTTCATAAAAGTATCTTCTTCATAAAAGTATC
This sequence comes from Bacteroidales bacterium UBA2800, assembly GCA_002351925.1. Taxonomy (GTDB): domain Bacteria; phylum Bacteroidota; class Bacteroidia; order Bacteroidales; family Paludibacteraceae; genus Colicola. The sequence continues at coordinate 50,246 of DEHM01000024.1, read as the reverse complement.
TTCTTCATAAAACTATTTTCCTCAACAATTGCATCTCCTTTTCTGCATCTCAATTTTTTCGCCCCACATCACCTTTTCATGCGCCGAATACCGACGGTCAACCGACGGTCAACCGACAGTCAAGGCTAAGGTAAGGCTACCGTAAAGCATCTAAAGAGCCTCTTTCGAACCACACCTTGCACAATGCCCGAAGTTGCGCCTCATCCCCGATTATTGCTCGCAATTCCTTAAGTCCTTGCACGTTTCGTTCGCTGTTGAGCCAGAGTTTCAAATAACCGCCTTCGGCGTATTTCTCATGCAAGTGCTCCAGACTACGTTGGTACAAGGTCTCAAAATCGCCATTGGGATACAGTTTCCGGCTATACGCCATCGTCCGATGCACTACCGTTAGCGGGTCAATCTGCCTATCGGCTTCCGCCACAATCGCTCCATAAATCGTTCGCGGCGGATTCTTCCCACTCGCCCGATGATCTTCTACGGCGTCACGCATCGTCAGCAACTGCTCTTCCGTGAACCATTGCCGCAGCTTTTCGTCAGCCATCAGCAGCTCGCCCGAATGAATATGGTGTCTCTCCCTGTCAAATCTCAGCCCCAAATCATGATACGCAGCAATCACATAAGCCATCGTCTCATCCGCCTTATACGCTCGTGCCAGTTTCAGACTCTCCCGAATGACTGTCTCCGCATGATCACGCTTGTGCCCGCCATCAAACGCATCATACTGCGGCAGTATTTCTTGCTGCAGATACACATCCAAAAGCAACTCTTCCGGCTTATCCACTATCCTTCCCACTCCATTTTCAGCCAACGCCTCTCGGCTCACGAAGCCCCATGAGCACGCAACAAACGGCACGTTCGCATCCTTCGCTGTATCTCTATCTACCAAACTGTCACCTACGTAAAGTAATTCGGTCTGTACTCTGTGTTCTGTATTCTGTACTCTTTCCAGAATGTCAAAAACGATTTGCGGATTAGGCTTGCGTTCTACACCTTCGCGTTCACCCAGTATCACATCAAACACACCCGGGAAGAAGTGTTCCACAATCTTCTCCGTCGCAGCTTGGTACTTATTGCTGGCAACCGACAGATGGTGTCCTTGTGCCTTGAGCGTCGCCAACAATTCCGGAACACCCTCATACGGACGCGTGTAGTCGCAATTGTGTATATTATAATAGGGAACGAATTGTGCACGTACGCGCAGCACATTCTCCTCCGTACGCTCCGTTTCCGGCAAAGCACGACGAATCAGGTTATTGATGCCGTTGCCCACCATCCGAGGATACTCTTCTATCCTGTGTGTCGGAAAGTCGGTCTGTTCCAGCGCATAGTTGCACGCATAGCCCAAGTCGTCAATCGTATTGAGCAGCGTTCCGTCTAAGTCAAAAATAATCGTCATGCTCTTATCTCAGTTGCGCGACCAACTCATCGCTGATGTTATTACCTATCTGTTGACACACATCCTGACTCCAGCGTTGCGCCATGGCGATACGTGCCGCATGGTCAGCAATACCTTGCCGTTTGGCATAGATATAGCCGGCGTTGAAATTATCTCCGGCGCCAACCGTACTGATAGTTTCAATCCTTTGTACTTTGTACATTGTCACTTTGTCGCTTTCATAGACGCGGATGGCCCGTGCGCCATCTGTCAGAATAAGCGTCCGGCAATACCTACTCACTCGCTCGTAGATAGCGTCCGCGTCCTGCAGACCAAACAGATAGTCGAAGTCCTCCATCGAACCGCGTACCACATTCGCCATCCGCATGTTCTCCTCGATATTTGGCATCACATCCGGCAAATCGGCGATGTGATTCTTACGGAAATTGACGTCGTAATAGAGCCATGCTCCGGCTTCGTGCGCTTCGCGCAGCAATCGGCTCACCACAGGACGAATCACAGGATTGATGGCAAAGAATGAACCGAAAAGAACGATGTCGTCGGCCGTGATCTGCGGCAGTTGGATGTCCAGCAAATCCGTCGCATGGTCCTTGTAGAACTCATACTGCGCGTCGTTATGTTCGTTCAGGAAGGCCAGCGTAATGTGCGACTTGGTGTTCGGATGTCGGCAAACGAACTCGTCCGACACGCCGTTCTTACGCAAGAAGTCGCAGATCATATCTCCTATATGGTCACTTCCCGTCTGGGTAATCATGGCACATGGCACACCGGCACGTCCGAGCGACACAATACTGTTGAACGTCGAACCTCCCGGTACGGCTTTTTGCGGCTGGTCGTTCTTGAACAAGATGTCCAGCACCGTTTCCCCTATTCCTATTACGCGTCTCATAGGTTAAAGTCTTGTAAATCCTTATTTCGTAGTTTTTTCATTTGTCGATGGAACCGCACATGGTAGAGGAAAGCCGGAATAGCCAAGGCGATGACGAACGCTATCCACATACCTTTCGCTCCGAGCCCCATCGGGAACGTGAGTGCGAGTCCCAATGGCAGCGCCACGCCTATATAGGCAAACAACGCAATCCGCATCGGCACACGTACATCCTGTATACCACGAAGCATGGCTGCGCCGATACATTGTAGGCCGTCCGCGTACTGGAAAGTGCCGGCAATAATTAGCAGCGTAGAAGCGATAGGGATCACCTCCTGATCACTCGTGAAGATATAGGGTATCACATTGCGTCCGAAAATCATGATGGCCGCGCCGATCGTGTTCATCAGTAGACACAGGTGCACCGATGCATGACTCGCCATACGCACGGCTTGCAAGTCGCCTTTACCCAACTGATGCGAGACGCGGATAGTAGTGGCAGAACCGATTCCCAGCGCCAACATAAACGTCAAATCGGCCATTTGGTTGGCGATATGGTGTGCCGCCAGAGATTCTTTACTAATCCAACCAATGATGACAAACGATGCCGTGAAAAGGAAGGCTTCCGCAAAGGACTGCAAACCGATCGGCATGCCGATATTGATCAGGTGCTCCACTTCGCGACGCGTAATCAGATACCGACGCATGGATGTGATGTATCTACGCCAGTCAGCTTTACAGAGCATAGCCACGAAGAAACAAACCGGCATCAGACATCGTGCGATAAGACTCGCCCATCCTGCTCCTTCTGCACCCATTGCCGAGAATCCGCAATGACCGAAGATAAACACCCAGTTCAGCAGGATATTCAGTAGGTTACAACCGATCGTGATAAGCATAGCAATTGTCGTATTGCCAAGTCCTTCGAGAAACTGTTTGCTGAACGTGAACAACAGAAACGGCACGATAGACAGCACGATGAGGATATAATACGGTCGCGCACAAACAACGACTTCCGGTTCTTGTCCGAACGCGTCCAGAAAACCGATACACGGCGCCAGTAGTACCAACGACAGCATACTCATCAAAACCGTAAACACCAAGCCGTTCATGAGATAAGACGTAATCTGTTCGTGCTTATGCGCAATCTCATCGTCCGTCGTGCCTTGTTGGAGCAGTTTCTCCAGTCGTCCATGGACGTGTCCCACAAGCGGTGTGATACCCATGAGCGCTCCCATCGCAAACACCATCACCGTGAAGAACAACGCATTCGAGAAACTGACAGCGGCCAAGTCCGCCGTGCTGTAATGTCCCACCATGATGGAGTCAGCCAGTCCTACCAACGCCGCGCCGAACTGCGTCAGCATCACCGGAAACGCCAACTTCAAGTTGCGCTTGTAATACGGATAATATGCCCGAAACGAATAAGCCATTTTAAAAATTCCGTGCAAAGATACAAAAATAATCGCATACATGCAAATTTTTCTTGTGTATATCAAAAAAAAGCAGTACTTTTGCAGGCAAAATTGTTTGAACATGAACGTACCTTTTTTGAGTTTACATGACGTTACGGCCATGCACGGAGACGAGATCCGTGAGGCGGCGCGACGCGTGATTGATAGCGGATGGTATCTGCAAGGCAAAGAGAATGAGGCTTTTGAGAAGCACTATGCCGAATATATCGGCTCACCTTTCTGTATCGGTTGTGCCAATGGTTTGGACGCCCTGATCTGGATCTTTCGCGCGTATATAGAATTAGGAGTGATGCAGCCCGGCGACGAAGTCATCGTCCCGGCCAATACCTATATCGCGACAATCTTAGGTATCACGGAGAATGGTCTGAAACCCGTACTCGTCGAGCCTCGCAAAGAGACGCTGGAAATCGACGACAGCCTTATCGAGGCCGTTATTACGCCGCGCACGAAAGCCATCTGTATCGTCCATCTCTATGGCCGGAATGCCATGACGGACAAGATTGCCGAACTCTGCAAGAAGTACAACCTCAAACTGATTGAGGACAACGCGCAAGCGCACGGTTGCACCTGGCACGGAAAACGTACCGGCTCTATTGGTGATGCTGCGGGACACTCGTTCTATCCGGGTAAGAACCTCGGTGCACTCGGCGATGCCGGAGCTGTAACGACCAATGATCCCGAACTGGCAGCTGCGGTACGTGCGCTCGCGAACTACGGTTCGCAGAAGAAATACATCTTCAAATACGCCGGTCGCAATAGTCGTTTGGACGAGATACAGGCTGCGATCCTCGACGTGAAACTGAAATACCTTGACGAGGACATCCAACGTCGTCAGGAAGTAGCAGCCTACTATTATGCGCACATCTCTAATCCGCTCATCGAACTACCGGAACAACTGGACGACGCGCATAACGTGTATCACCTCTTCCCGATTATCGTCAAAGACGGTAAGCGCGACGCGCTGCACGACTACTTGGCAGAGAAAGAGATAGGTACCGTGATCCATTATCCGATTGCGCCGCACAAACAGGAGTGCTACGCTAAGGAAGCATGGAACATCCCGCAACTCTCGTTGCCCATCACCGAGTTCCTTGCCGATGCCGAACTGTCGCTGCCGATAAGTCCCTGCATGACCAAAGAGCAAATGGAGTATGTCGCAGAGTGCATCAACGCGTTTGCATAAACGGCAGACACACCACATTACGCCAACAAAAAACGTCCCGCAGCAACGGGACGTTTTTTTGTGGACCTCGATAGGTTTACAAGAGGTGATAGGTAACGGTAAGACCGGCCATCACGATGCTGACCATCGACATCAGCTTGATGAGGATATTCAGACTCGGACCCGACGTGTCCTTGAACGGATCACCTACGGTGTCACCCACTACAGTAGCCTTGTGGCAATCGGAGCCCTTGCCGCCGAAATGACCTTCCTCTACATATTTCTTAGCGTTATCCCACGCACCGCCGGCATTCGCCATGAAGACAGCCAGCACGAAGCCCGTAGCCAGACCACCGATAAGCAGACCCAGCACACCGGCTACGCCGAGAACCAGACCCGTGATAATCGGAACGATGATGGCGAGAATAGACGGCAACAACATTTCGTGTTGCGCACCTTTCGTCGAGATAGCTACGCAGCGTGCGTAGTCCGGATCAGCCTTACCCTCAAGGATACCCTTGATGGTCTGGAACTGACGACGTACCTCTTCTACCATCTTCTGTGCGGCACGGCCGACAGCGTTCATCGTCAGACCGCAGAACAGGAAGGCCATCATCGAGCCGATGAAGATACCTACGAGGACCACAGGATTCATCAAGTTAACGTTGTATGCCTCCATGAAGTCTACGAGCGTTGCCTTAGCAGCCTCTACGCCATTCGGCAGAGCCTCACCCGTACGAATCAACGCAATCTTGATCTCCTCTACATACGAAGCCAACAAAGCAAGCGCCGTGAGGGCAGCCGAACCGATAGCAAAACCTTTACCGGTAGCAGCAGTAGTGTTACCCAGTGCATCGAGCGCATCGGTGCGTTGACGTACCTCTGCGGGCAGACCGGACATCTCAGCGTTACCACCGGCATTGTCAGCAATCGGACCGTAAGCGTCGGTAGCCAACGTAATACCCAGCGTCGAGAGCATGCCGACAGCGGCAATACCGATACCATACAGACCCATACTCAGGTTAGCTGCACTGAATTCAATATGGAAACCGTTTGCGCAGAGATAAGCCAGGATGATAGCTACACCTACGGTGATAACCGGAATAGCTGTCGAGAGCATACCGAGACCCAGACCACTGATGATAACGGTAGCCGGACCGGTCTGCGAACTCTCACTCACTTTTTGCGTCGGTTTATAGCTCTGCGAGGTGTAGTACTCGGTCGATTGACCGATAATAACACCTGCCAACAGACCAACAACAACAGAGAGGCTCACTTGCCACCATTGGTTGGTCTCTGTTCCGAACAGCCAAGCGAAGATACCGAACGTCACCAGCGCAATCAGCACCGCAGCGGTGTTCGTACCGATAGCCAGGGCACGCAGCAATTCTTTCATACCTGCACCCTCTTTGGTCTTCACCAAATAGATACCGATGATACTCAGCAGCACACCGCACGCAGCGATAAGCGAAGGAGCCAAAACGGCTTTAAGCTGCATCTGCTCGCAGAAAGCAAAGGCCGAAGCGCCCAGCGCCATCGTGGCCAGGATAGAACCGGCGTACGACTCATACAAGTCAGCACCCATACCGGCCACGTCACCTACGTTATCACCTACGTTATCGGCGATAGTAGCAGGGTTACGCGGGTCATCCTCAGGGATGTTGTACTCGGTCTTACCAACAAGGTCTGCACCTACGTCAGCAGCCTTGGTGTAGATACCACCGCCTACACGAGCAAACAGCGCTTGCGTAGAAGCACCCATACCGAAGGTCAGCATCGTCGTCGTAATCGTGATCATGTCTGCCTCTGCACCTACCAGCGCCAACAGACCGGTACCTTTCAGTACGAGGAACCAACCGGCAACGTCCAGCAGCGCCAAACCTACTACCGTCAGACCCATCACGGCACCCGAACGGAAAGCGACCTGCAGACCTGCGTTCAGACTCTGACGAGCAGCATTAGCCGTACGAGCCGAAGCATAGGTAGCCGTCTTCATTCCGAAGAAACCAGCCAAGCCGGAGAAGAAACCACCGGTCAGGAAGGCAAACCAAACGATACCGTTTTGCAGGTTGAAATAAGCCATTACAGCAAAGACGAGGGCTAAGATCACAAACACGATCGTCACCACTTTGTACTGCTGTTTCAGATACGCCATCGCACCCTTACGTACGTGCGAAGCAATAGTTTTCATGAGCTCGGTACCCTCATCCTTGCTCAACATGGAGCGATAGAAATAGTAGGCAAAACCAAGCGCAAGCACAGATGCTGCCAGAACGACATACATCAAAACAGTTAAATCTGTCATAGAATACTTGTGTTTTTGTTAATATTAATTGATAATAAGGTCAATTGCGACTGCAAAGTTACACTAATTTTCTTACATATGCAAATTTTTTTTGTTTTTTTCAAAAAAAAGCAGTAATTTTGCACCCGATTTATGACTATCTCGTTCACAACACTGGGTTGCAAGCTGAATTTTGCGGAGAGTAGCGCGCTCGGAAAAGCGCTCTTGGAGCGTGGCCATACCCGCGCTGCGAGAGGTGAGCAAGCCGACATCTGTGTCATCAACACCTGCTCCGTCACCGATGCCGCCGATCATAAAGACCGGCAGATTATTCATCGTATCCGCCGTCAGAACCCGAATGCCGTACTCATCGTGACTGGCTGTTACGCCCAACTAAAGCCCGATGAAATCGCGCATATTGAGGGGGTAGACTATGTGTTGGGTCAAAACGAGAAGTTCAACCTCGAGGAGTTTATTCAGAAAATCGAGCTGTCAAGGTCTCAATCTCACGAGCTCTCGAGAGTCTTTACCTCCCCTATCCGTGAAATAGACGATTTCTACGGAGCCTACAGCAAGGACGATCGTACCCGCTGTTTCTTGAAAGTACAAGACGGGTGCAACTATTTCTGCAGTTATTGCACGATTCCTCTGGCCCGTGGCAAGAGCCGCAATCCCTCGATTACTTCGCTGGTAGAACAAACCCGCGCGGCACTGGCCGGAGGCGCCAAAGAGATCGTACTCTCGGGTGTCAACATCGGCGATTTCGGACGTAGTACCAACGAGACTTTCATCGACCTGCTGCGTGCCATCGATGCCAGCGAAGGCGACTTCCGCGTACGTATCAGTAGTTGCGAGCCGAACCTGCTGAGCGATGAGATCATCGATTTTGTGGCAGGTAGCCGCCATTTTGCCCCGCATTTTCATATTCCTTTGCAGTCAGGTAGCAACGAGGTCCTCAAGATTATGGGACGCCGTTATACTCGCGAACTCTTTGCGGAGCGCGTTGCACATATCAAATCCGTCATGCCCCGCGCATTCATCGGCGTGGATTGCATGGTGGGTGTGCGCGGAGAGACTGAAGCCTGTTGGAACGATTATGTCGATTTTATCGAACAATTACCGGTGTCGCAACTACACGTCTTTACCTACTCCGAACGTGCCAACACACGCATGTTAGACATGGATCTGGTGGTAGTGCCGCAGAAGGAGCGTGAGCGGCGCAGCAAACAGTTGCACGAGATAAGTGCGCGCAAGACAGCGCATTTCTACCGGCAACATGCCGGAGAAGAAGCCGTCGTACTCTGGGAGAGTGCTAAGAAAGACGGATTGATGTACGGATTTACCGAGAACTATATCAAGGTGAGTTGCCCGTACGACCGCGCTAAAGCGAACACGTTTGAGCGCATAGTTGTGCCGCAGCCTCGTTGGGAAGACATTCCAGGTGATACACCGGAATAAGTTCCAACAGACGCGCTATAGAGGCATAGAGGCAGTCCATAATCTGTGGCTGTAGTTTCATCCCGCTTACCGAAGAGAGAATATGCGGATACGCTTGTACCATGCGCAGGCGTTCTATCTTGTTCTCCGGCGCCTGTTTGAGTTGCACAAAGGCACCAACTGGCACGTCGGCCTGCTTGTAGCACGGCGTCTTGCCCGACCACGGCGAACCGTACACCCGCACACTGCCGTCCGGCCATATACGTACGATGGGATTGTCGTCATTCAACAGCCACGCGTCGTCAAACGCCTTCATCCACTGTTGCGAGTGCGTGCTCTTACCCGTGCCCGAACGACCCAAGAAGAGATACCCCACATCCTGCCGCACCGTGACAGAAGCATGGAACAACAATGTGTAGAGCGGAGCGGTGCGAAAAGCATAGAGCAACATCGACGCATTATCGAGGGCGAAACGGACGTAATACGGGAGCTGGAATATTTCTCCCTCACTAAAATCCGCCTTACAACGCACCGCACATGCCAGCTCGCTGTCACGCGTCTGCGCCAGACGGAAGAGCCACTCGCTATCGGTACAATAGATCTCTATACGCGGCATATCGGGCTCCGCACTATCAATATATACCTCTTCCCATCCTTCCGTTCCGGGTATAGGCTGGTCGCTTACGTGCAGACGAAGCAGCACATTCTCTTCAGTTTCATCGGTCTGAAACGGCGCAAAATTAGTCAGTTCGTCCAACATCTCCGGCGCTGCACTCAAGGCTAACAGATGGTCGGCAATGCGATAATATCGGGTAATAGTCTTCATACTTAATGGGTAGTTGGTTTGCGGCCGCAAAGGCTAAAGAACGGGCAGAAAGAGGGACAGTCCTCTTCGGCGCATGGCGGGAAACTGGTCGTCGTCAGCACCTCTGCCGCTTTGCTGCTCAGCGCCTCCATAAACGGCTCTTTCTGCGTACAGTAGTCTGTGACAGGCTGTTGCGCTACGGAAACAGTGGTATCAATCTCATTGAGATTACGGCGACAGAAGAACAAATGCGGTTCAATGGGCAGACCGGTACGATCATGCACGGCTACCGCGTGGCTGTAGAGCAAAGTCTGACGCACATAGCCTTTGTCTTTGTCGGTCATCAGCGACTCCCACTCTGCACTCATCTTCTTCTCGTGCGTCGTATCGTTGTAGCTGCCTGATTTATAGTCCACTACGCGCAGTCGCTGCCTGTCATCCTGGCCTACGATATCCAGTCTATCAATCGTTCCGCCTATTTCTATCGTCCCCACTCCCTCAATCGGCAAGGGGAAGACACGTTCCTTTTCCAACAGGTATATCTGCAATCCGTCCGCCGCATCCGCAGCGTCACGCTCAAGGATATTGTCGATGTAACCGAGAATAATGACGTTCTCGCCCACATGATTCTCCGGCACATAGTGTTCCGGTTCTTCGGGGTGATCGCGCAGCCACAGACGGTTCATCTCGCCGTAGGCGTGTAGCAGTGCTTCCTCTTTTTTCTCTTTGTTGTCACGCATCGCCTCTATCGCCTCCGGACTCACCGTTTGCGGCGTGCGGTTGTCTGCGCCCAGATAAGTCAGGTAGATATACTCCATCGAGTGGTGGACAAACGAGCCAAGCGTATTGGGGGCAAACAGCACATCCTCTTTCTCCTGCGGACGAAGTCCGAGGACATACTGCAGATAGAAACTGCGCGGACAAGCAATATACGTATTGAGCGCACTGGGCGAGAGACGATAGGGTTTGCCGTCCGCCTTACGCACTACACCATCAGCGCCTACCTGCAGCGTGCTCAGCTTGCTACAACAGATCTGCGTATCGTCTATCAGCGGTGTCTGATCCAGCACTGCGTGCTCCTGCAGATGGAATTTTTCTACGGTGAATTCAGGAGAAACAAGTATCTGCATCAGGAAACGCGACATCCCCCTACTGCCTTCTGCACTCTCCGCGGCACTGAAGAGCACCGTCGTCTGCTGGGCACGGCTCAACAAGCGGAAGAAATTGTAGGCATAGACCGTAGCACGTTCGTCGCTGGTCTGCATATGATAGGTCTTACGCAAATAATACGGGATAAAACTGATATCGGCCTGACGTTGCGGCAGCACACCTTCCTCCACGTTGAGCATCAGCAGTCGGTCAAAATCCAACATACGCGTCTCCAGCACACCCATAATCTGAATATCCGTCACGGGTTCGCCGTGGAAAGGCATCGTCACACTCTCCATCATGCGCCGCATCAGCAGTCGCAGCAGTTTGAGGGTAAAAGGTATATCGCCCAGCCCGTCCGTCAGCAGTTTGCGCATCTGATTAGCAATCTTCCTCACCTGGTATTCCGACTCCAGTATCAGCAACTCCTGCCATGTCAGTGCGTCCGTTTCCTCCAGTGCGGATTCCGTCTTTTGAGAGAGATCCGCAGGAAAAATACTAAGCAACATTTGGTCGATGAAATCGGGAGAAACAGCCTGTTCAGCGTCTCCGCGTGCACGATCGTTCAGCCAACGCAGCACTTGCGCATATATATGCGTATTGCGCAGAGGGAAACCCTTGGTGATATTCATCGGCACGGTCTCTTGCTCGCCGGGCAACGTGATAGGCGGCAGGGCATAGATCACCGGCTCGAGCATCGTCTCGTCGCAGATGACGACACCCACTCTTTCGCCTCGCGCCTTGTAGTTCTCCTGCAGCCAGTGGTGAACATACTGCGCCTGAGCCTCACGCGACACACAAGCAACCATGTTGACCGAGCTATGTATACCGGACTGAGGCGGCAGGGCATTGCCCAGCGCACGACTGTTGAGTTGCGCAAACGAGAAAGCCTTCTCATTCGTCTGAAAATCAGCCACATAATCCCAGTAGAAAATAGCTTGTCCCGCATCGCGCAGCCGCTCCATCAACTCGCGCTCTACCGGCAACAGGTAGTTGAAACCGACAAAGACATAGGTGCGACCGGCTATCTGTTGTTGAATCTGCTCCTCGTCCCAGCAGTCGATCACACTCCGTTGACGCATTCCAACATAGCCTTTCTGCTCTTGCGCCATCTCGCTATGCAGCGCCGTGTAGAATGTATACAGATTGCGCCATATACGCTCGTACTGACGCCTGATAGACTCTTCGTGCCACGTCTCAGCAGCCGCTGTCCCGTTCCCGTTTCCCAGCAATCCTCGCAGGCGCTCTTCCACTTCACGGTCCAACTGCCATTCTTCCAACTCGTGGGCGGCTATCGTATTCTCAAAGAAATTCGGCACTTGGTCGGCGTGCATCGAGGCATCTACGTTGGTGAAATCCGCCAACATCTGCCGTCCCCATCCGTAGAAAAGATCCAACGGCATCTTGTCGTCCTCCGACATGCCGACAGCTGACTGACGGTATATCTTGTAGAGCCGCACGATGGTCATCAACTCATCCTCAGCATAGAGCGGACTGAGCTGATCCTGCAGCTGTTGCAAGGTCTGCACTTGCGGTGCCCACACGGCTTGCTGACCGCGCTCTTTCTGCAGACGAAGCAACTCATCTTTCAGCACCAGCCCCGCACGATGAGACGGCAGCACCAACGTGGTGCGGTTCAACTGCTGCCAGTCTATGTGTTGCACGATAGACTCCGCCGTCTGATGTAAAAACGTCGCTCTCACCCTACTTCTACCAGTTTATTCTCCCGTGCGTACCATAGATAACCGCGCACCGGACTATAACCTATTCTGCGCAGCGCCTCCATATATTCGCCTACTTGTTGCTTGTGTTTCGTTTCCCGGCCGCCGAACTTATAATCCAGCACCACCGCTGCGCCTGTCTCCGGATTAATCATCACGCGGTCAGGACGTATCTCCCGTTGATCCAGATAGATGGCTTCCTCCAGCCGCAGCTCCCACGGTGCAGTAAACCAGTCACGCATCTGCTCGCTACCCTTCCAGGCCGATGAAATCAGCGATTTTAGCATCTCGCGTTGCGCGGCGCCGGCTATCTCTCCACGGCTCTCAAACATATCCAGCACCTGCTCCAACTCATCTGCCTTGCGCAAGTGAGCAAATATCTCGTGGCATAATGTTCCCTCATCAATACGTGCCACACGACGATAGGCCTCATCGCCATAATCGGTATACAACGCGCCTTCCTGCGACTGCACGAAACGCACTTGCGCACTGCTGCTCCAGAGTTCCGATTCCTGAGGCGCAGAGACGGCAAACGAGAAGGGGTTGTCTGCTTTCTTCGCTTCTAATGCGGCGATGACCGGCTTACCTGCGCTATACTCCACATAGGGTGCACCGTCGGCCGTGACGGGAGTGCTGTTTCCTACGATTTGATCGGATAAATGCGTCGCCTCCAGCAGATATTGCCCCACATGGTTACATGCCCCGAGCTCTCCTTTGCTCGTGATGGCAAAATCGGCAGATATATAGAGGTTATCCTCCGCACGCGTCAAGGCCACATAGAGCATGTTCAGGTTGTCGATCTGCATGTTACGGTGCTCCTCCGCATAATACGGCGCATAGTCCGACTCCGCCATCTCATTGCCGTCCTGTATCGGTAGCCATTTCAGGTTCTTCCCTGCCGCACTATTCATCGCCTCCGACGCCGGACACCAAATCTTCTCACGGTGAGCACCCGCCTCGCGCGTCCAGGTGCAGAAAGGCACAAAGAGCGTCTGCGCTTGCAGTCCTTTGCTCGCATGTACCGTCAGGATACGGATAGCATCCGCCGACGATGCCGCAATAGGCTTGCTGTGCAACGTGTCGTCCCAGTATTCCAGAAAATCTTCCAGCCTGCTCCCGTAAGCACTTACATAATCGCGCACTCGGTCCAAGAAACTGTCGATATAAGCCGCTTCCGAGCCCTCATACGCCTCGCTGTGGCACAGCAGTTGACCTATTATCTCACTCACCGCCTCATAAAGCGGCGTCTTCCTGTCTATCGCCTGCAGCCGCTCCAGCGCATCCGAAGTACGCGTAGCCAGTTTGACATACATAGCCGCTACTCCATCCTCAGGATTAGCCAGATAACGCAGACCGTACAACACCGTCTGCACGGCACGAGAAGCCTCCAGCAGAAAACTGTCGGCCGAGACAATCGACACTTGCGACAGGTGCGGATAACGCTGCGCATCCAGACCGGCGTGCAGGTCGGTGATATACACCGCTTCTTTCTTCTCGCGCACCAGCACCATGAGTTGCGAGGGCACACTTCCTGCGGCCAGTAGCGACTCCATAGAGTCGAACATATCCATCGTCATCGCCTCGCGCGTACTCATCATCACATCGTCAGGCGCCGCGTCCGGGCCCGCCTTCACCCGGCGCTTCTGAAAAGCACGAAAACGCACGAATCCACCGGACTTTTTCTCGCTGTCAGCATTGTAGAACTGACGGATATTAGTGCCATCGAAACCCTCATCGTAGAGTGTCTCGCCTATGTGTCGGAAGAGCGACAGGTTGAACTGTACCACCTCCTCTCTACTGCGGAAATTACGCACCAGCGGCGGGAACGAACTATTCATCTGACGGCTGTAATGCGCCTCATCGCTGCCCAACGAAGCCATGATGTGCCAGTCGCCGTTGCGCCAACGATAAATCGACTGTTTTAGGTCACCCACTATCAGCACCGTATTGCCTTCGCCGGCCAGCACATCGTCCAGCAGACGCCGAATAACGCTCCACTGCAACTGACTGGTGTCCTGAAACTCATCAATGAGCACGTGGTGATAACGTATACCGGCTTTCTCAAGAATGAAGTCGGCGTCACCCTCTCGCAACGCGTCGCACAGCGTGTTGGCCGTCTTGGCCAGCAACGCACAGTTGGCTTCGCGCAGATTACGTTGAATAAGCGTCTGCAGCGAAGCCATAAGCTGCATATCACGACTGAAACGCAAGGTCAACTGCAACGTGTTATAGTAGTTGCTACAACGGGCGCCCAACAGCGTAGCTTCCGCCATTTCATCGGCATTACACTGCTTCTCGCCCACGCCGCGAAAACGGTCTTTCACGGCCACACTCTGGGGATCTGCCGCACTGCGACTCAAGCGCTCGTAGGCAAACATCGTAAAGCGGTTGTACTTCTCCGGGTTACATTGCGCGAGCAACTGCCGCAAGGTCTGCAGATCCTCATTCGTCTCCCACGCCTGTTCCAAGCGTTCACGCGCCGAAGCAATCATTCCCGCATCGAAGACAATCTCCCCACGTGCATCCAGCATCTGCACCGCCTCGTTATACAGTTCCTTCGCCATGCCACACAGACTCTGCCGCACATCCCAGTTGCTCTCCTGATCGAGTTTGAGCTGCATGTAGTCCTCCAGTATCGTACGGTCGTCCGCCGTCATGTCGGTCGTCAACAACTGATCTACTGCCTGACTGATCACGTGGTCGATATCCAGCTCCGTCTTCAGTCCTACACTCATGCGAAGCACACCCGCCATACCGCTCAGCAGTGTCTGCAGAAACGAGTCGATAGTCTGCACACGCACATTGTCGTAGTCCAGCAACATCTGCCTGAAACAGCGGCCTGCACACTCACGCAGCAGCGTCTCCGGCTCATCTTCACGCGCAATCATAAACTCCTTGGCGCGCTCCAGGAAAGCCGTCTCGCCGCCATTGGCGATACCGTACAAGTAGCCCAGGATACGCTCACTCATCTCCGCGGTCGCCTTGTTGGTGAACGTGATCGCCAGTATGCTGCGATAGTCCACGCCCGACAACAGCAGACCTACGTAGTAGGCCGCCAGGGTGAACGTCTTACCTGTTCCGGCAGAGGCCGAACAGACATTCAATGGATGGTGGGTATCTATCAATCGACTCATTGCGACTGCAAAGATACGAAGAATTTTTGAAATACACAAATTATTGCGCAAAAATATGCAAACATTTGCATATGTAAAAAAAAAGCTGTACCTTTGCAGCCGTTTTGGCGCAAAGCGCAATTTTTAATTCGTAATTTATCATTTCTAATTATGGATAGTAAGTATAATCCTACTGACATTGAAGCCCGCTGGTATCAGTATTGGCTGGACAACAAACTCTTTCACAGCGAGCCCGACGGCCGCGAACCCTACACCATCGTCATCCCGCCGCCCAACGTGACGGGTGTGCTCCATATGGGACACGTCCTGAATGAGACCATTCAGGATATCCTCGTGCGTCGCGCACGCCTTGAGGGCAAGAATGCGTGCTGGGTACCGGGTACCGACCATGCGTCGATTGCTACCGAAGCCAAGGTCATCAAGCGACTCAAAGAGCAAGGTATCAACAAGTCTGACCTCACCCGCGAGCAATTCCTCAAACATGCGTGGGACTGGACGGACGAGCACGGAGGTATCATCCTCAAGCAGCTCCGCAAACTCGGTTGCTCCTGCGACTGGGACCGCACGGCGTTCACCATGGATGAGACGCGCTCCAAAGCCGTCATCAAGGTGTTCTGCGACCTGTACAAAAAAGGCCTCATCTATCGTGGCTTGCGTATGGTCAACTGGGATCCAGAGCGCCAGACTGCCCTCTCTGACGAGGAGGTCATCTACCACGACGAGCATAACAAGTTCTACTACTTGCGCTACGAAGTAGCGGAGGAACCGGGCAAATATGCCATTGTGGCTACCACTCGTCCGGAGACCATCTTCGGCGATATTGCTGTCTGCATCAACCCCAAAGAGGAGAAAAACCAGTGGCTCAAGGGCAAGCACGTCATCGTCCCGGGTGTCGGTCGCGTCATCCCTATCATCGAAGATCGCTATGTAGAGATCGGTTTCGGTACAGGTTGCCTCAAGGTGACGCCTGCCCACGATGTTAACGACTATATGCTTGGTCAGAAATACAACCTCAAGACCATCGATATCTTCACGCCCGACGCGCATCTGAATATGGACACCGTCGAGCCGGAGTTGCAGCCTAACGTACGCAAGTACCACGGTCTCGACCGTTTCGACTGCCGCAAACAGATCGTCGAGGACCTCAAAAACCTCGGTCTCATCGAGAAAATCGAGGACTACGACAACAAAGTCGGCTACTCCGAGCGCACCAACGTGCCTATTGAGCCGCGCTTGTCGCTCCAGTGGTTCGTCAAGATGAAGCATTTTGCCGACATCGCCCTGCCGCCTGTCATGAACGACGACATCGTCTTCTACCCGGCTAAATACAAGAACACCTACCGCAACTGGCTGGAGAACATCAAAGACTGGTGCATCAGCCGCCAACTCTGGTGGGGCCACCGTATTCCCGCGTACTACGACGCCGACTTGCTCGCGCAGACCGGCCTCGAGAACTATCCGGACGACAAGATCATCGTCAGCGAGACCAAGCCCGAGGGCAACTACGTACAGGACGAAGGAGCGCTCGACACATGGTTCAGTTCATGGCTCTGGCCTATCAGTTTGTTCGATGGAATCGACAATCCCGGCAACAAAGAGCTCAACTATTACTACCCGACTGCTGACCTCGTAACAGGCCCGGATATCATCTTCTTCTGGGTAGCGCGTATGATCATGGCCGGCTACGAGTACGTAGGCAAGATGCCGTTCAAGCACGTCTATTTCACAGGTATCGTGCGCGATAAACTCGGCCGCAAGATGAGTAAATCGCTCGGTAATAGTCCCGATCCGCTCGATCTGATCGAACGTTTCGGTGCCGACGGCGTGCGTATGGGTATTCTCCTCTCCGCACCGGCCGGCAACGACATCCTCTACGATGACTCGCTCTGCGAGCAGGGACGTAACTTCTGCAATAAGATCTGGAATTGCTTCCGTATGATCAAGAGCCTCGAAGTAGCCGATATCCCGCAGCCGGAGACCAGCCGTTATGCTATCGACTGGTTCGACGCCAAGTTGGACGAGATCGAGAACGAGATAGCCGATCTCTTCAGCAAATACCGCCTCTCCGAAGCCCTCATGGCCATCTTCAAACTCTACTGCGATGAGTTCAGCGGCTGGTATCTTGAGATGATCAAACCGGGCTATCAGCAACCTATCGACCGCACAACCCACGAGGCTACACTCGCCTTCTTCGACCGTCTGCTGCGTGTGCTCCATCCGTTCATGCCGTTCATCACCGAGGAACTCTGGCAGAACCTCTACGACCGCAAGCCCGGAGAGTCGATCATGAATGCGGCCCAACACGGCAACGACACGGCAACGACACGGCAACGACACGGCAACGACAGCCTACTTCAGGCTACTGAGACCCTGAAAGAAATAGTATCGGGTGTACGCAATGTCCGCGCGTCGAAGAACATCCCGCCGAAGGAGCGTCTCACGCTGGTAAGTCCTTGCGAGCTGAATGCGCTCGTCAGCAAACTCGCTAACTGTGACATCGCCGTAAGTGCAGAAAAAACGGCCGGTAGTGCTTCGTTTATCGTGGGAACAACGGAATACAGTATCCCGCTGGATAAATTCATCAACGTGGACGAGGAACTCAAGAAACTCGAGGCAGAACTGGCACACCAACAAGGTTTCCTCCGCGGTGTGATGGCGAAACTCGGTAACGAACGTTTCGTACAAAACGCCAAGCCGGAGATTGTGGCCCTTGAGCAGAAAAAGAAAAGCGACGCGGAAACCCGTATCGCTGCCCTCGAAGAAGCTATCATGGCGCTCAAAGGCTAACCTATCCGCCAAATTTGGCGGTTTCTAGTGCAACGGAATATGCTGCTCGTGCTTCCAACGCTTATGCTGGAGCACGAGCTCATTTTTGGTCTGCGGCGTACAGAAGGTATCCACAAACCGCTCCCAGATATAGTTGACCGCCATACTCGACGGGTGCACCAGATCATCGGCATAGAACCGATAATCCCGCAACTCATCCAACATAATCTCATAAGAGGGGAAATAGTCGCCCAATTCCTCTACGGCCTGCAGCAAGGTTGCTTTGCTAAGTTGATTCTCATGCAGGCCGTCACGTATATGCCGTATAGGCGAGACGGTAAAGAGCCAGTGTTTATCAGGATAGCGCTCCAACAGCGGACGCCAAGTTTCTACGATTTCATCGACACTCAGCCGTCTTCTCCGGAAACAATTCTCCGGCAATTTATGACAATTCCCCACAATCACGCCGTCTTGCTCATACACCCAAGCGGTACCAAAGGTAACGATAACCACCGTCGCCTCTTGTAGCGCCTGCTGCATCACTGCTATTGATGCGCCTACAGCTTGCTCTGCCTCATGCTTATCAGCCCTTGAGAAACTCCCGTGATGGGCCATCGAGTGCCATAAGCCGTCGTGCTCCACGAGTGGCGGCACCTCGGTCATCGTCAGCGCCCGGGCAATACTAAGCGGGTTATAGAGCGTACCGAACGGATTGCAACTCACGTTCAGGTAGCGTTGCTTCATTTGATCGCCGATTTCATCGGAGAAACACGAACCTACCATGAGGATTTTGTCCTCATAACCTATCTTCCACTCGCTCGGCTTAATATCGACTATAGTCTGCAGTTTCATCTTACTCAAAGTGCATCACTTTTGCCGGACTGATCTTGGTAACAATCATCGATGGCAGCAGCAGGATCAGCAGCGACACCACGATGGTCAGTATATTCAGCGCCACGATCCATCCCCAGGGAAAAGCAATAGGCACATAGTCCACATAATAAGTAGCTGCTTCCAAAGGAAGCAAATGGCCGAAATACTGAATGGCAGCAATACCAAGTCCCAGTATATTTCCCCACAACAGTCCTTTGCCTACCAACATCGCCGCCTGAGCCATGAAGATACGTTGCACGAAGCGGTTGTCCGCCCCCAGTGCCTTCAGCGTACCGATGAGTTGCACACCGTCCAGTATCAGGATGATTAGCCCGGAGATGATATTGAAACAAGCTACCAGCAACATCAGGATGATGATCACCACCACATTCATGTCGAGCAGGTCAAGCCAAGCAAAGATAGCAGGGTTCTGCTGATGGAGCGTCTGCACATAATAGACGTTGAAGCCCTGCTCGTCCAGATGGTTGACCGTCGCAAAATAGATGCAATCAGCCACTTCGTCCAGCCGGTTGATATCGTCCACAAGTATCTCCACGCCGGAATAGGTATTCGCCTCCCAGCCCTGCAGACGCGCAGCCGTAACGAGCGGTGTAAGGATAAAGAGTTCGTCCGACTGCGTGAAACCGGTCTCATAGAGACCGCTGATACGGAAACGCCGTGCACGCACATCCTCCTCGTCCACAAAATACGCACTTACCGCGTCGCCTACCTTTAGCCCAAGCCTACGGGCTACAGGCACCGAGAGCAACACTTCCTGCGCCGAAGCGGGTAACGCACCTTCACGCAGATGACGGGCAAAGAAATCCCAATAATCCGTTCCCTTGAGCACGATACCCTGAAACGCCGAATCGGTCTTCAACATACCCGGCTTGGTGATGAACGGAGCAGCAGAACTTACGTGCGGATAAGCCGCCAGCTGCGCCAACAGACTGTCGCTCACCAAGATAGGATGGAGGTCGTAGGTATTGTTGTTGTCGAACGACACCACCTGTATATGCGCACCGAAGCCCGCCACCTGACTCGTCACCGTCTGCTTGAAACCGACTACGATGCAGACCGTCAGGATCATGACGAGTACGCCCACTATCATACCCGCCAGCGCTACCCGCACCGCAGGACGCGAATGACGGGCTTCTCCCTCTTGGGAGAAATAAAGTCGGGTTGCTATCTTCAATTCTTCGTTGTTCGGCACGATTTTTGTAGTATGTTTTTTGTTATGAAACGACTTTTTTCTATTCTTGTTATTGCCTCTTTGGCAAGTTGTTTGTGGGCGCAAGAGCCTGCGCGTGATTTGCGTCCTCAGCGTACGCCGGAGCAGGAGGCGATGCAGCAGACCACTCGTCTGGTGCGTGAGTTGGGCATCCACGATTCCGTGCGCATCGACACGCTCTACAAGATGCACCTCAAGTATGCGTTGGTGCGCCAGAAAGGACTGACGCGTCAGGAAAACATGGAACGCATGCAGGCTATCTATGCAGAGCTGAAGTTGCTGCTGACGCCCGAGGAGTTCACACGTTTTATGAATCACCCCGCAGAGCAGCCCAGGCGACCGCACGGAGCGCCGCAAAAGTCAGCAGCGCCCAAGCCGAGCCGATAAGCAGCCCGCAAAGTATATCCGTAGGATAATGTACCCCCAGGTACATCCTGCTATAACAGTTGAGTGCCACCCAAGCCATTAGGCCGACGGTGGCTCTTGCGTCTCTATAGAGCAGGCTGAAGAGCAAAGCGCAAGCCATTGTGTTTGCCGCGTGCGAACTACAAAAACCATATAACCCACCGATATAGCCGTGTATCAGACGGATAGGATCGAGTGCGGGTTCATGCGTAGGACGCAGCCTGCAGACCAGCGGTTTGAGGATGCCGCTACAGCAAAAATCACTCAGCCCTACTGCTACAGCAAAGCCCACGAGCAGCAGCAATACCGTCTTCCAGTTGCGGTATTTCTTCACCAGCAGTATCAGCAGCACCACATAGAGCCACAGCCACGTACGCGGACGACTCACCGTCCACATCACTTCGTCGAGCCACTCCACAAAGTGCCCGTTGATCCAAAGCAATATATCTGCGTCAATTGTCAAATCTCAAATCTCAAATTACTCGTTTACGAGTATCGCCGTATGGCAGGCTACTACGCCGGCTGTCTCTGTGCGCAGGCGGCTGTTACCCAGACTCACCGGCACAAAGCCCAGCGAAAGGGCATCGGCCACTTCCTGCTCGCTGAAATCGCCTTCCGGTCCTATCATCACCATCACGTCTCTCCCCCGCTCTATCTCGTCTTTCAGCACGCGTTTGTCCTCTTTGTAGCAATGTGCGATGAAACACTGCTGATTCTTATTCGCCTGCTCTTTTATAAACTCGTTATACGGCGTCAGTTCGTGCAAAACGGGCAGATAAGGTGTCAGGCTCTGCTTGGCGGCCGAGAGGATAATTTTGTCGAGTCGGTCGGTACGCAGTTGTTTGCGTTCGGAGAAACGACACAGCAGCGGCGTTATCTCGTCCACTCCTATCTCCACACACTTCTCTATTGCCCACTCCAGTCGCTCGATATTCTTCGTCGGCGCAACAGCTATGTGCAGATGAAAAGCGTGGTGCGGTTGCTGTTTCTCGGCCGTCAGTATCTCGAAGTCGCAGTGCTTAGGATGAGGATTCGTGATACGCGCCGTATAGGTTGTTCCCCGCCCGTCGGTGATGAGTATCTCGTCGCCGGCCGAGTAGCGCAGCACACGCACGCAGTGGCCGCTCTCCTCTTCGGACAGCGTCTGCTTCGTCTCTATATCAGGACAATAAAAGAGGTACATTATAACTCACTTTCTTTCAGTCGTTCGGCGTTCTCGGCCACTTGCAGCGCATCGATCACGCCTTGTATGTCGCCGTCCATAAAGGCGGCAAGGTTGTAGACAGTATACCCGATACGGTGGTCGGTGATGCGTCCCTGCGGGTAGTTGTAGGTGCGTATCTTGGCACTGCGGTCACCGGTGGAAACCATGGTCTTACGGCGTGCGGCAATATCGTCGATATATTTCTGGTGCTCCTTATCATAGATCTGCGTGCGCAGGCGCGAGAGGGCACGTTCTTTGTTCTTAGGCTGATCGCGTGTCTCGGTACACTCTATCAATATCTCCTGCACCTCACCGGTGTTGGGGTTCTTCCAGTTGTAACGCAGCCGCACACCCGACTCCACCTTGTTGACGTTTTGTCCTCCTGCACCGCCGGAGCGGAAAGTCTCCCACTTGATCTCTCCCTCGTTGATGTGCACTTCAAACTCATCAGCCTCGGGCAGCACAGCAACTGTCGCCGCGGAAGTATGTACTCTACCCTGCGTCTCCGTCACCGGCACACGCTGCACGCGGTGTACGCCCGACTCATATTTGAGTGTGCCATAGACATTCTGACCGGTGACGTTGAAGATGATCTCCTTGTAGCCTCCGGCAGCCCCCTCGTTGAACGACGAGACGCTGTATTTGAATCCTTTCAGTTCGAAATACTTGGTGTACATACGGAACAAGTCGCCGGCAAAGATAGCCGCTTCGTCACCGCCCGTACCGCCACGTATCTCCATGACGACGTTCTTGCCGTCTTCGGGATCTTGCGGCAGCAGTTGCAGCTTCAGTTCTTCCTCCAGTTTGGGTATCTGCGGTTCCAGTTCGTCTATCTCCGCTTTCGCCATTTCCTTCATCTCTGGGTCGGATTCGTTGTAGAACAAATCTTTGGCGTCCTGCAGGTCGTTGACGGCTTTCTTATAGCGTGCAGCCACCTCCAGCACCCGTTCCAGATCGTGGTACTCACGGTTGAGCCGTACGTACCGCGCCTGATCGGCGATGACTGCCGGGTCGGTAATGAGCAGACTCACCTCGTGGAACTTCGCCTCCAGTCCGTCTATCTTATCGAGTATGTTCATGATAGGCTTGTATCGTGTTTTGCAACAAAGAAACAATCGTCATGGGTCCTACGCCTCCGGGTACAGGAGTGATATACGCCGCTTTGGGTGCCACGTGCTCGAAGTCCACATCGCCCACCAGTCGATAGCCACGCGGTGCAGCAGGGTCGTCTATGCGATTGATACCCACGTCAATCACCACCGTCCCTTCGCTCACCATATCGGCCGTCAGCAGATTCGGGCTGCCTGCCGCCACGATGATGATATCGGCGGTGCGACAGATAGCGGCCAGGTCGCGTGTCTTCGAATGACAGATAGTCACCGTAGCGTCGCCCAGCGAGGCGGCACTCATATTCGGCAGACTCAGGTAGGGACGTTGCATCAAGAGGATAGCCATCGGTTTGCCGACGATGTTCGAGCGGCCGATGACGACCACGTGCTTGCCTTCGGTAGGTATCCGGTAGCGGGCCAACAACTCGCGTATGCCACGCGGTGTGGCGCTAATGATAGAGGGCAGCCCTTGTACGGTGCGGCCTACGTTTTCCGGCGTAAGACCGTCGACGTCTTTGCGGTAGTCAATAGCCGAGAGGATAGTCGTCTCGTTGATATGAGGCGGCAGAGGAAGCTGGACGATGAAGCCGTCGATGGAGTCATCGCTGTTGAGTCGGTGCACCTCGGTTAAGAGCGTCTGCTCCGTTATCTCCGTCGGATACGCAAGCTTCACCGCCTCGATACCCACTTCGGCGCAGGCTTTCAGCTTATTGGCCACATAGGTCTCGCTGGCGGGACTATGTCCCACGATGACGATGGCCAGCTTAGGCGCGCGGCGTCCCTCACGCAGGAGTGCCTCTATCTCCGCACGCAACTCGCGGCGGATATCGGCTGCTATTTGTTTTCCGTCAATTATCATGGTTGTTGTTGCTTTTCCTGTTGTGCTTCTTGTTTGGCTTGCTGTTTCTCCATGCGACGCACGCGGATACTCTGCCAAATCTCTTTCCACTCGCGGCGGGTGATGTACCATTTGTTCTCCTGGCGCGGCGGACGATAAACCGAGCGTGTCGCTATCTGTACATGTTTGATCTTCGTCGAGTCGAACTGCAGCACCTGTGCGATACTGTCGCCGGCATGGAGCGCCTCGCGTTCGGCCACAGGACGGATACGCAGCTCGTCCACCGCCATCTCCGTCTCCGGGTCATCCAGCGGCATCGAGCGCAGCTCCTTGACCGCCCACGAATAGAACATATAGAGAGCAACACATCCGCACACGATCAGCACCAACATCAGACCGTAGTAGGCCTGACGGTCGCGCATGCGCAACGAGCCACCCCATCCGCGGTTGCGTTGACTGCTCTGCGAGGAGTGATGATGGTGATGGTGCTTATGCGGCTTTCCCCAGTCGGGTTGAAAAGTCTTCGCTTCTTCTGCCATCTTAACTATTTAACGGTTTAACGTCTCCGTCCGCCCATCTGTTGCACTTTGCGCATCATTTTGCTGGTTTGCTCAAATTGCTTAAGGAAGCGGTTGAGGTCGACGATGGTCACGCCGGCACCTTTGCAGATACGGTTCTTGCGGCTACCGTTGAGCAGCGCGGGGTTAGCGCGCTCCTGCGGCGTCATCGAGTTGATCATCGCCTCGATGGGTTTGAAGGCGTCGTCGCTGACTTCTACGCCCTTCAGGGCTTTGTCCATACCCGGTATCATACCCAGCAGGTCTTTCATCGAGCCCATCTTCTTGATCTGGTTGAGCTGACCGATGAAGTCGTTGAAGTCGAACTGGTTCTTGGCGATCTTCTTGCTGATGCGCCGTGCTTCCTCTTCGTCGAACTGCTCTTGCGCACGCTCCACGAGGCTGACGACGTCACCCATACCCAGGATACGGTCGGCCATACGCGCCGGATGGAAGACGTCGAGCGCCTCCATCTTCTCGCCTGTACCGATGAACTTAATCGGCTTGTTGACCACCGAGCGTATACTCAGCGCTGCACCGCCACGGGCATCGCCGTCCAGCTTGGTGAGCACGACGCCATCGAAATCCAGACGGTCGTTAAACTCCTTGGCCGTATTGACGGCATCCTGACCGGTCATAGCATCTACTACGAACAGTGTCTCGCTCGGCTCGATAGCCTGCTTGATAGCCGCTATCTCCTGCATCATTTGTTCGTCGACAGCCAGACGACCGGCGGTATCGACGATGACGACATCGTAGCCGAATTTCTTCGCCTCCGTGATGGCGTCTTGCGCTTTCTTGACAGGGTTCGACTCGTTCTCGGCGGTATAGACCTTGGCGTTGATCTGCTCACCCAGCACGCGAAGTTGCTCGATAGCCGCAGGACGATATACGTCGCAAGCCACCAGCATCACTTTCTTGCCTTTCTTAGTCTGCAGATAGTTGGCGAGTTTGCTGGCAAACGTCGTCTTACCGCTACCCTGCAGACCTGCCATCAGGATGACGGCCGGCGTGCCCTTTAGGTTGATATCCTGCGCCTCGCCGCCCATCAGGGCCGCCAACTCGTCGTGGGTGATCTTCACCATAAGTTGGCCCGGACGCACAGCGGTGATGACGTTCTGTCCCAGCGCTTTCTCCTTGACCTGGTCGGTAAACTGCTTCGCCGTCTTGTAGTTGACATCGGCCTCCAGCAGCGCCTTGCGGATGTCCTTCACGGTCTCCGCAATATTGATCTCGGTGATGCGACCCTCACCCTTGAGGATCTTAAACGACCGTTCTAAACGTTCTGATAAGTTATCAAACATAATTTGCTCTGTTCTCTATGGATTAGGCTTTCTCTTCTGCCTTCTCTGCTTTAGCAGCCTTTGCTGCCTTCTTGGGCTCTTCGGCCTTCACAGGCTCTTCTGCCTTTACCGGCTCAGCGGGCTCTTCTTCCGTCATGGTGAGCTGTTTGTAGATAGAAGCCTCTACGCCATAGATAGCCGGAACAGCGAACACCACCAGCACTACGTTGATGATCGTACCGATCGTCTCCAGCCAGCCGATGTGGCCGATACCGAAGATAGCGCTGACGATACTTACTGCTACGCACAGGCACACAGCCACGCAGAACTCAGCCAGGAAGATGCGCCATTTGTTGCCGTAGGTGATATGGTTCGACTCACGCAGCGCCTCCAGTGCGTTCAGCTCTTTGTCGACGAACAGCACCGTTGCAAACGACCATGCTACCGAGATTACGATACCTGGGATGATACCGAACAGGAAGCCGGTGAAGATAGCGCCGCTCATCAGCGACATCAGGATGAAGAACTCACCCATGTTACGGCGATACTTCGCCTCGAAGATAAACAGCGGATTGACCATGTGGCCCTTTGCCATCTCTGCCGGCAGCGAGCACATAGCGATAGTCGTACCTACGTTCAGATACGGAATCCAGATGGTGATCAGATAGAGTGCTGCACAAATGACCAGACTCAGATAGTTTACCAAAGCAATACCTAAACCGTCCTTGACGGTGGCGATAACATCTAATTTTTTCATAATATAATTTGTTTTTTTAGTTTGTTTTTCTCCGTGTTTTTAGTTTGTTTTCGCTGTGGACGATTTAGCCACACACTATTTTGCGCTGCAAAGGTACGCAAAATATTTGAATTATACAAATATTTACATAAAAAAATTGCCACAAAGAGTCATTTTTCGTTCAACTGTTAGCAGCGCAAGAGAGGCGCAAGAGTGGCTGATTGACCGGTTCTGTTTCCATCGAGGTCTCGTATTACCCCCGTATTGCCCCCGTTCTACTCCCGTTATGCCTCCGTTGCGGTCACGATGCAATTCCGATCCATTATCGGTCCATTCTCGATGCATTATCGGTGTATTATCGAGAGAACTACGGGAGAACTACGGGAGCATTACGGGAGCATTACGGGAGCATCTTCCGAGAAGGGGCTAATAAATAAGAAAATTTAATTATTATTGATAGTGGGCAACTATCCTTGCCAGCCTCCATATTATAGTAGCAAAGCTTATTAATTATTAATTTATTATTTTAAATAATATATGTGTCCGAATTTCGAACATATATGCACGGATTTCGTACACACACATACATTTTCCGTGCGTGTGTGTCCGATTTCCGCACAAAACTACCCTTTAGAATGGGATATCAGTGCCGTCTTTCTCAGAAAAAGTGTCCGGATTCTGGACAACAGGTGTTTCTTCTTCCTTTTTAGGAGGCAGTTCGCGGTGTATATTGCTGGTAATGAAGCCGTTATGAACACGAACAAATCCGCGCTCTTCTAAGCGATTGATGATATCATTCATCGTCGAAGGACTCACATGCAGCACTTTAGCCATGCGCCGCTTCGACCCGTGCCAGCCTTGTTTACCCAACTCTTCCGAATTGGTCAAGCCGTTGATATACGCAAACACCGCCACGTCGGTAAGAGACAGATCCATCTCTTCCAGCATCCAACTCTGTATCGAAAAATAAAAACTCTTTGCCATAACTCATCAAACCTTTGCGGCTGCAAAGGTACAACAAAAAATCGACATACACAAACAAAAAGGCAAAAAAATAGAGAAACTCTTGCATATGTCAAAAAAATGTAGTAACTTTGCAGCGGATTTTATGTGAATACATAAATTCGAAAGAAACGGACAGAAAATATTAAGAAATATAACAGAAAGAAGATAATGGAATTAAGTGAACAAGAATTGGTTCGTCGGCAGAGTCTGCAGACCATGCGTGAGATGGGTATCAATCCCTACCCTGCTGATGAATATGTAGTGACGGGTTATTCGACCGAAATCAAACAAGGTTTTGTGGATGAAGGCGCGGTCAGCGACCGAGGCGAACAGCCATGCGGATCATGGCACACGGGTGACGAAGTGCGTATCGCGGGGCGACTGATGAGTAAGCGTATCATGGGTAAGGCCTCGTTTATCGAGCTGCAGGACTCCAAGGGACGTATTCAGGTATATGTAAGCCGCGATGACATTCAGGCTCCGGTAGCCGAAGGCGAGCAGCCGACAACCGTGGAGCAGCAGATGTACAATGTGGTATTCAAGAAACTGCTGGATATAGGCGATTTTATCGGCATTGAGGGTTTTGTATTCCGTACGCAGATGGGCGAGATAAGTGTGCACGCCAAGAAATTGACCGTGCTGGCCAAATCGCTTCGTCCGCTACCTATCGTGAAGTACAAAGACGGTGTGGCGTACGACGGATTCAATGATCCGGAGCAGCGCTATCGTCAGCGCTATGTGGACCTCGTGGTGAACGAGGGCGTGAAGGACACCTTCTTGAAACGTGCGACCATCCTGCGCACGATGCGTCAGGTGTTCGACGAGGCAGGCTACACCGAGGTGGAGACCCCGATACTGCAGCAGATAGCAGGCGGCGCGAGCGCGCGCCCGTTCATCACCCATCATAACACGCTGGACGTAGATATGTACCTGCGTATCGCGACGGAGTTGTACCTGAAGCGCCTGATCGTAGGCGGTTTTGAGGGTGTGTACGAGATAGGCCGTAACTTCCGTAACGAAGGAATGGATCGCAGTCACAACCCCGAGTTCACCTGTATGGAACTCTATGTACAGTACAAGGACTATAACTGGATGATGTCGTTCACGGAGCAATTATTGGAGAAGATCGCGATTGCCGTCAACGGTACCACCAAGGTGCAGATCGGTGATCACGAAGTGGATTTCAAAGCGCCGTATCGTCGTCTGCCTATCCTCGATGCCATCAAGGAAAAGACCGGGCTCGATCTGGCTTCCATGTCCGAGGATGAGATCCGCGCAGAGGCCAAGAAACTGGGCGTAGAGGACACCGAGCACATGGGTAAGGGCAAACTCATCGATGAGATCTTCGGCGAGACGTGCGAGGGTACGTTTATCCAGCCGACCTTCATCACCGACTACCCCGTGGAGATGTCGCCGCTGACGAAGATGCACCGCTCGAAGCCGGGTCTGACCGAGCGCTTCGAGTTGATGGTCAACGGCAAAGAGCTGGCCAACGCCTACAGCGAGCTGAACGACCCGATTGACCAATACAACCGCTTCGTAGAGCAGATGAAACTGGCAGACAAGGGTGACGACGAGGCCATGGTCATCGACCATGACTTTATGCGCGCGCTGGAATATGGCATGCCGCCTACGTCGGGTATCGGCATCGGTATCGACCGCCTGGCCATCCTGATGACCGGTCAGCCGACCATTCAAGAGGTACTTCTGTTTCCCACGATGAAACCGGAAGTAATTTGAAATTGGAGATTTGAAATTTGAGATTTTCTATGTATAAGAAAATAGCTATATTGGGTTCGGGTAGTTGGGCTACCGCATTGGCGAAGATCGTCATGATGAACCAAGGAGAGATCAACTGGTTTATCCGCCGTCAGGAGGTGATTGACGAGTTTATCGCCACCGGCAAGAACCCCTCGTATCTGGGCGCTGCCAGTTTTGACGTGAGCCGTATCCATTTCTCGTCGGACATCAACCAGACTATCGCGCAGTCGGACGTCCTGATACTGGCTATCCCGTCGCCGTACGTGAAACAGTCGTTGACGAAAATACGTCGCACGATGTCGGCCAAAGTGGTGATCTCTGCCGTCAAGGGTATGATACCCGACGAGAACGTCATCATCACCGACTATCTGCACACCCGTTTCGGTATTCCTATGGACCAACTGGGTGTGATAGCTGGTCCGTGCCACGCCGAGGAGATTGCGCTGGAGCGTCTCAGCTACCTGACGATAGGTTGCGAGAACCGCCAGAACGCCGAGGCTTGGGCTAAACTGTTCCAGACCGACTACGTACACACGACGACGTCGAGCGACGTGACAGGACTGGAGTACAGCTCGGTGATGAAGAACATCTACGCGATAGCGGCAGGTATGTGCCAGGCGCTGCACTACGGCGATAACTTCCAGGCGGTGCTGCTCTCGAACGCCATCCAGGAGATCCAGCGTTTTGCTACAGCCATGAGCAATGTGCCGCGTGACATCACCGCCTCGGGCTACCTGGGCGACGTGCTGGTGACGGGCTATTCGCAGTTCAGCCGCAACCGTCAGTTCGGTCAGATGCTGGGTATGGGTTACTCGGTGAAGGCGGCACAGATGGAGATGGAGATGGTGGCCGAGGGCTACTACGGCACCAAGGCTATCCACCTGGCTAACGAGCGGATGCAGGTGTCGCTGCCCATCGTGGACGCGATGTACGAGATACTCTACAACCGCCAGAAAGCAAAACCGATTATCAAGTCATTAACAACAAAACTACAATAACATGAAACTTTGTTTGAAGAACGCTGTGGGCTTTGTGCCTGCAGGCGCATTGGAGCCACTAAAAGCTCAGACAGAGGCCGCTAATCTCCTGTTGGAGAACGGTCAGGGTGCAGGTAACGACTATATCGGCTGGGTACACCTACCCTCGTCGATCAGCGACGCGTTTCTGGATGAGGTACAGGCATGTGCCGACGAGCTGCGTAAGCGTTGCGAGGTAGTGATAGTAGCCGGTATCGGCGGTTCCTACCTGGGTGCACGTGCCGTCAACGAGGCACTCTGCTCCGCTTTCGACGCGTTTGTGGCCAAAGACCGCAAGAACCCGTACGTAGTATATGCCGGTAACAACATCGGCGAGGACTACCTGGCAGAGCTGATGGAGTTCATCGCCGACAAGCAGTTCGGTATCATCAATATCTCCAAGTCAGGTACGACGACCGAGACGGCACTCGCCTTCCGTCTGCTGAAAACCATGCTGGAGAAGCAGGTAGGCAAAGAGGAAGCCAAACATCGTATCGTGGCTGTTACCGACCGCGCCAAAGGTGCGCTGCGCAGCCTGGCTACCAAAGAGGGCTATAAGACCTTCGTCATTCCGGACAACGTAGGCGGTCGTTTCTCGGTGCTGACGCCGGTAGGCCTGCTGCCTATCGCCGTAGCCGGCGGAGACATCAAGGCGCTGGTACGCGGTGCGCAAGACATGGAGAAAGCGACGGATGTGAGCGTCAAATACGACGAGAACCTCGCATGCCAGTATGCCGCCATGCGTAATGCCCTCTATCAGAACGGCAAGAAGATAGAGATACTCGTCAACTTCAACCCCAAGCTGCACTATTTCAGCGAGTGGTGGAAGCAGCTGTACGGCGAGAGCGAAGGTAAGGACCACAAGGCTATCTTCCCGGCCAGCGTCGACTTTACGACCGACTTGCACTCGATGGGTCAGTGGATTCAGGACGGCGAGCGTACTATCTTCGAGACCGTCATCTCGGTAGAGCAAGCCAACAAGAAAGTGCTCGTGCCGACCGACGAGGAGAACCTGGACGGCCTGAACTTCCTGGCCGGCAAGCGTGTGGACGAAGTCAACAAGATGGCTGAACTCGGCACCCAACTCGCCCACGTGGACGGCGGCGTGCCCAATATCCATATCTCGTTCGAGAAGATCGACGAGTATAACATCGGTCAGTTCATCTATTTCTTCGAGCGCGGCTGCGGTATCTCCGGCTATGTGCTGGGCGTCAATCCGTTCAACCAACCGGGCGTAGAGGACTACAAGAAGAACATGTTCGCGCTGCTCAATAAGCCCGGCTATGAAGAGGCTTCGAAAGCTATCCGTGCGCGACTGGCCAAATAAGCAAACGAAACGATTTTAGAAGACAATATGAAACGTATTACTATTCTCGCCCTGCTGGTGGCGCTGTTCACCATGGGCATTCAGGCTCGCGGCAAGCAGCCTATCGCATTTAAGAACCTTCCGAAGGAAGTAAAGAAAGAAGTGGAGAAGAACTTCACGGAAGATCAGATCCGCTTTATCACCTCCCAGCGCACGATGCCTCGTCACTATGTGTACGAGTTCCTGCTGGCAGACGATACCAAGTTCAAATACGACCACAAGGCACGTCTGAAAGAGATCAAGAACAAAAAGGGTATTCTGGAGGCTATGTTGCCGCAGGACGTCATCAAATACGTCAAGGCTACTTGCCCGAACGCCATCATCACCAAGTATGAGGTGGAGAACCTGAGTCAGAAAGTAGAGCTGGACGACGATATGGAAATGATCTTCAGCAAGAAGGGCAAGTTCATTCGGATCGACGACTGATGAATCCTACCAGACGGTCGTACCGCGCACCAAACGGTCGCCAGTAGACCAGCACGGTATACTCGTTTTCCGTCTGCCAATAGCTACCATCCACACGTTGGGTGGTAGTTTTGTTTTGCGTCCCTTTGCCGACGAACCAGAACTGGTAGTCGTAGCCGCCCTGCTTGACGAGCGACGTGAGATGGTAACAGCGGTTATGGTTGTCGTACTCCATACGGTTGCGGAGCGAACACTCATTCTGGAAGAGCTCGCCGCCTATGTAGAGCGCGCCGTCGAACCAGGGTTGCTGCACGGGCACCATCCAGTGCACCCATACATACTCCGCCTCAGTGTCAACGTCGCTCGTACGCTCGGCATTGACGACGAAGCGGCCGTCGCTGTCATACTCATGGGTGTAGATACCCTGATGGACCTCATTGGGCAAGAGCAGCGCGTGGTAGTCGCCCAGCTCGTAGACCATCCGGTCGATACCCACTCCCGCGAAATAGAGCGAGAACGCATCGAAATGGTGGTACTCGTTGCCGCCCTCGAAGATAAGCTCCTTGCGGTTTATATAACGCAGCGTGCGGGCGTCGAAGAAAGTAGGATGCGTGAGCCACACCTGATTGTCGGTGCGGTTGTTCTGACGCACCAGCACACGCAGCTCACCGGGATCGCGCACCTCGATAGCCGTCGGCTTCACTTCTACGTCCACCTGCTGGTAACGGCCATTGAACTCGATATCGGTGTTCGACCTTACCGTCGCCTCTATCTTCGTCAGCGGTTCCACCACACAGATGTCCACTTCGGCCACCCGTTTGTCGGGATCGCCATCCTCGTAGACCGTCAGGCGATAGTTGCCACTGCGGAGCAGTACCATATCCGAATTAGGGAACGAGAAACGATAGTGGGTATATTCGCGGCTGGTATTGAGCGAGTGGGCATAATCCACGATGTCCTGCGTAGTGAAGCCCTGCAGGTACTCGCCGGAGGTCAGACTGCTCTCTGCCGACCAGTCGGCCGTCATATGGCGCACCATGTAGGTGTACATATGTACGTCGTGGCTCATCTCGTCGAAACTGATCTCCATGGTGTTGTCGCTCTCGCTGCCGTCGATCGACTCGCCGTCCAAGACGAGGTACGCACGACTGGCACGCAGCGTGCGGATCTGCTCGGAGAACGAACGCACCCTAACCTGGCCCGAGAGGGCGAGGCAGCCGCACAAAAAAGCCCATATGAGAATCGTTTTCTTCACTTTCCGGCTGCAAAAATACAAAAAATATACCAAAGTACAAAATTTTTTGCAGAAATATTTGGTCAATTCAAAAAAAAGCAGTACCTTTGCACCCGCTTTCGCCACTTTGGCTCAGTTGGTAGAGCAACGCATTCGTAATGCGTAGGTCCCCGGTTCGAGTCCGGGAAGTGGCTCTAAAACGGACGTATTACCATTTGGTAGTCGTCCGTTTTAAGTTGCTTACTCTTTTTTTGTGCTTTCTTGCGAAATAATTTGCATATATCGAAAAAATATTGTACCTTTGCGGCGCAAAATTGTGTGATACTATGAAAAAACTCCTTTATGTCTTATTGATTGCCGTGTGTGCGGCGAGTTGTCAACGCAGTGCTGTGGCCGAACGGCTGGCGGTGAGTGATCCTATCATGCCTATCCGTATGACGTCGGACACGATGCACGTAGTGCTGACCGATTATACGCCGGCGCTGTATGGTGACACCTTGCTCTGGCGCGGACTGCACTGGATGGGTAGCGGTCAGCTGGACTGCATCAACCTGGTGGGCACGAAACAGGTAGTGCGTGAGATGGATATCGTCAATCACGATCGTTCGATCCACGCGCTCAACGTCTATAGCCGTCAGGCTACGTTCTCTATCGCGGTACTGCCGGCCAAGCCGGTACGTCAGTCGTTGATGTCGCTGGGTTATGCCGACGGCGTGCTGCGCGTCGGTTTCCACGAGGTGGTGGCTAACCCGAGTCTGACGGCCTACGTACAGAACATGTCGCTGCCGCAGAGCTGCTGGGAGCAAGACGCCGACGGCAGTTGGCTGCTGCGTCTCAATGAGAGCGAGGAGGTGAAGCGCTGCAGCACCGGACGCGCCTATCTGCGTGTGTTTGCCGAGGATGAGCAGTATCTGTACAACGACCTGCTGTTGCCGCTGCAGGACGGACAGATCATCAGCGACGCCGCACAGCTCAACCGCCACGATCAGCAGGCACAGGTGCTCTACTCACTGCTGGTTGACCGTTTCTTCAACGGCAACGAGGCTAACGACTGGAAGATGAACTCGCCGGAGGTGCTCGACATCGTCGACTATCAGGGCGGCGACCTGGCCGGTGTGACCAAGAAGATAAGCGACGGCTATTTCGACAAACTGGGTGTCAACACGCTGTGGATAAGCCCGATCACCCAGAACCCTTGGGATGCTTGGGGTTGCTACGTGTTCAAAAACGGCAATAAATACGACCCGGCGAAGACCTATACCCGCTTCAGCGGTTACCACGGCTACTGGCCTATCTACGCGACGCAACTGGAGCAGCGTTTCGGTACGCCCGACGAGTTGCGCACCTTATTAGATAGCGCGCACGCGCACGAGATAAACGTGGTGCTGGACTATGTGGCCAACCATATGCATATCAACTCGCCTACGCTGCAGCAACATCCCGACTGGCACACCGACTCTATCCTACCCGACGGACGTCGTAACTTCGAGCTCTGGGACGAAGCACGCCTGACGACCTGGTTCGACAAGCATATCCCGACGCTCGACCTGGAGCGCGAGGAGGTATGCGAGCAGATGACCGATAGCGCGCTCTACTGGCTGGAGAACTACGAGTTGGACGGCTTCCGTCACGACGCCTGCAAGCATATCCCCGAAGGCTACTGGCGTATGCTGGGTCAGAAGATAGCTGCCCGCTGGCCGGGACGGCCTATCTGGATGATCGGCGAAACCTACGGCAGTCCGGAACTCATCGGCAGCTACGTGAAGACGGGTATGCTGAATGCGCAGTTCGACTTCAACGTCTATTTCACCACTCGCGAGGCGCTGTGCGGCCTGACGGGCATGGACCAGGTGCTGCAGAACGAGCTGACTTCGCTGGCCACCTACGGCGCTCACCATACCATGGGTAACATCAGCGGCAATCACGATCAGATACGTTTTGCCTCTATCGCCGGCGGAGCTATCGACATCCACAGCCAGGGTAAGGAAGAAGGCTGGACCCAGGAAGTGGGTATCGGCGACGCGGAGACGGCCTACAAGCGTGCGCTGCTGCTCGAGGTCATCAACCTGACGCTACCCGGCGTACCCTGTATCTACCAGGGCGACGAGTACGGCGAGGTGGGCGGCAACGACCCGGACAACCGCCACATGATGCGCTTCGAGACCCTCAACGACGAGGAGAAACAGATGCGCGAGCAAGTGGCTGAACTCATTCATATGCGCCGTCTGTCGATGCCGCTGCTCTACGGCGACCTCATTCCGCTGGAGAGCACAGCCGACGAGATCAAGTACGCCCGCGTCTATCTGGGCAAGCAGGTCATCGTCACCATCAACCGCAACGAACTAACCTATAATATTACAAACGAATGAAAAATGAAATTAATCGTGCCTTTATGGCTAAGAAAAAGGCACTCCTCTTTGCGCTGACTCTCCTGACTTTTGCGAGCTGCGCAGAACAAATCGAGTTGCGTCACCCGAAATGGGCGTACGACGCTACTATCTACGAACTCAACACCCGTCAGGCTACGCCGGAAGGTACGTTCCGGGCCGCCGAGGCGCTGCTCCCTACCCTCAAAGAGAATGGTATTGACATCATCTGGGTAATGCCCTGTCAGCCTATCGGCCAGATCACCCGCAAGGGCACGCTGGGCAGCTACTACTCCATCATCGACTACTGCGCCATCAACCCCGAGTTCGGTACACGTGCCGACTTCGAGCATTTCCTGGCCAAGGCCCACAAGATGGGTTTCAAAGTTATCCTCGACTGGGTAGCCAACCACACCGCGCCGGATAGCGAGTGGACGAAGAACGAAGGCTGGCACTATCGCGACAGTCTGGGCAACCTGATGGTACAATACGACTGGACGGACATCAGCAAACTCAACTACGACAACCAGGATATGCGCAACGAGATGCTCAAGGCTATGCATTGGTGGATGGACTCTATCGGCATCGACGGTTTCCGTTGCGACGTAGCGGGCGAGGTGCCGACCGACTTCTGGAACTGGGCCATGGGCGACTTGCGCCTGACGCATCCGGATATGTTCACCCTGGCCGAGGACGAAGACAAGGCACAGGAGCTCACGGAGACCGCTTTCGACATGTACTACGGCTGGACGCTCCATAAACTGATGAACGGCGTAGCCCAAGGTAAGAACACGGTGGAGGATCTGTGGGACTATTTTGCAAAAGCCGACACCACCATTCGTCCCGAGGCTATCCGTATGAACTTCATCTCCAACCACGACGAGAACAGTTGGGCAGGTACCGAGTTCGAGCGCATGGGCGATGCAGCGAAGCTGTTTGCTGCCTTCTGCTACATCGTGCCGGGTATGCCGATGATCTACACGGGTCAGCTGAGCGGCAACCACCATCGTCTGCAGTTCTTCGAGAAAGACACGATCGACACCGACGAGGCATATGCGCAGGCAGAGTTGTACAAAAACCTGAACAAGATGCGTGAAGCCAACAAAGCGCTCTTCTCGCCCGAGGTAGGTGCGCCCATGGAGCGTATCGCCTGCGACAACGAGCACATCTTCGCCTGCAAGCGCTACAAACAGGGCAAGCACCTGATGAACGAAGTGATTGCCGTGATGAACATGAGCGCCGAGCCGCAGACCGTCACGCTGGAGACCGGCGAGACTTATGAGTTAGGCCCGTGGAAAAGCGAGATCAGCTTCCGCACCGGCAAAGGAAAATAAATGCTCCAATCACAAATAATAAATCCCGCACTTCCATGCGGGATTTATTCTTATGCCATCGCTCCGTTGACTTGTATCACTTGTCCGGAGACGTAGGACGAGAGGTCGCTGGCCAGGAAGAGCGCCACCTTGGCTACTTCCTCGGGTTCGCCGCCGCGGCGCATCGGGATGAGGGTGACAAACTGCTTGAGCGTCTCTTCGGGCAACGCCTTAGTCATGTCGGTCAGTATGAAGCCCGGCGCGATCGCGTTGGCGCGTACGCCGCGTGCGCCCAGCTCTTTGGCTACCGACTTCGTCAGGGCGATGATACCGGCTTTCGAGGCCGCGTAGTTGGCTTGTCCGGCGTTACCGTTGATACCTACTACCGAGCTGAGCGAGATGATCGAACCGCTACGCTGACGCATCATCAGGGGTGTCACAGCGTGGGTGAAGTTGAACGCCGACTTGAGGTTGACCTGTATCACCTGGTCCCACTGCTGCTCGGTCATACGCATGAGCAGCGTGTCGCGCGTGATACCGGCGTTGTTGACGAGGATATCGACGCTGCCGAAGTCGGCCTGTACCTGCTCCACTACCTGGTGCGCCGACTCGAAGTCAGCCGCATTGCTGGCGTAGAACTGCACCTTCACGCCCAGCGCAGCTATCTCGTCGCGTGTCGCCCGGGCTGCGTCGTTCAGTTCGAGGTCGGTGAAAGCGATGTTGGCACCTTCACGTGCAAAAGCCAGCGCTATCTGTTTGCCTATACCACGGGCTGCGCCGGTGATAATGGCCGTTTTGTTTTCCAGTAACATTTATTCTTCTTCGTTTATGGGGAATACTCCCGTGGGGTTTAAAATCGTATATTTGCTCATCTCCTCGTTGGACTCGAAGCCTATACCGTCGATGATGCTTGTCTCGCGGGTGATATGGATGACGGAGTCCGACCATACGCGGTGCTCTTTCTGCTCCCATATCAGCTCAGGCGTGTCAAACTGTTCGCCCTTGCGGTTGAGCGAGTGCACATTGCCGCGCAGCGTCCATACCTGTTCGTTCTCGTTGTAGTAGGCGTAGTCGGCCTTGAGCGACGCTTGTACGGTCAGGTCTTCGTCAAATTGCTCCAGATAGACGCCGCTGGGGAACTCCTGGTAGGGCGGATCAGTCTTGTCGTACACCAGCCATTCGGGTGCCTCGATGCGATAACGCGTGATGCCGGAGTCGGAGATGAGGGTGTTGACCGAGTCGGTCGTCATGGCCGGCATCTGCTGGCGTTCCGCTACGTATGTATCCTCGCTGTCCACGCCGCGGTGGCAAGCCTCGAAAGACATAGCGAGCCCCATCATGGTGCTCGCTATGCTTAGCAGGATTATATGTCCGCGGACGCTCATCTCGGCTTAACGAATCGTGGTTGTCTCACCTATCCATCCGCCTACCGTGAAGGTAGAACCGCTGAACTCGTTCGGCAGGTCGAAACGCTCTTCCTTGGTAGGATAGTAGCGGCTGTACGACGAGATATACTCGTTGGCCGTTGCCTCTACCGACGGATCCACCTGTTTTGCTTTCACAAACTTGTCTACTGCTACCCAGTACACGGTCTTATTCAGTATCGCGCCCTTGGCGTCGTTGCCGTACGGACGGCTGGCAGCGTAGGCCATACCGATGATGATGTAGCAGCGACCTTGGCCCTTGTTGATACCCAGGCTGTTCAGCGTAGCTATCGAAGCTTGTGCATACTTACGTGCATCCTGATAACGTTTCAGGTTGGCGAAGCAGTATACGGCTGCGTTGTACTGATAGTCGGCTACGTCCTCCAGCTCGTTCTCCACCATGGCGAACTTGATAGCTTGCTCGTAGTAGGCAATAGCCTGCTCGTAGTCACCCTTCTTGGCGGCCATCGAGGCACAACCGGCGGCTGACTCCTGAGTCGGTTGCAGTTTGTGGGCTGCCTCGCAGGCGGCGAAATAGACGTCGCTCTCGGTGCAGCGTACACGGCGATACAGTTTGGCTATCTTCTGCAGCATGTCGAGGTTAGCGATGTTCTCCTGTACCACGGCTGCGTATATCTCATCCAGTTTGGTGCAATCGGCCGCACCGGAGATAGCGAAGATATTGTCCACATAGTCTTTCTGCTTACCGGCTACCTCAGCGTTCTTGTTGCTGGCGTCGGCGGCCAGAGTACCCAGATGGGTGCTGGCCATCTCGTAGTCGGCGATGAACTGCTCGGCACGTTTGTCGGGATCCTGTTTGTAGAGCGCGTACGACACATCCACCAGTTTCACCAGCACCTGTATCTTGCTCTTGTCACCCAGCGCTGCCACCGATTTCTGCAGGCACTCGTGTGCCTCGTTCAGTTTGGCGTCGCCGAAGTACTCTATGTAGGCCAGACCCTTCTCGCCCCAGATATACTCGGTCGGATACTTCGGGTCAGTCTTGCCGAAATACTTGATACGCTTGTCCTGCATGTCGACAGCCAGGTTAGCCAGACGCTCTTTCTCTGCCGGATCGGTAGCGTTCTTGTAGAGTGCTTCTACTATCTTCGCACCCTGGCTGTAGATAGCCTTGTTGGCATTCGGGCAGGTGGTGTATACGGCCCACCAGGGCTCGTAAGCGTCGGCGAACATCTTGTTCTTTACCGCCTCGTTGAAGAGCGAGATATTCATCATACACTCCTCGGTGATGGCCGGTTCTTCTTCCTCTACCACTTGTGCCTCGGCCGGAGCTTCAGCCTCTACCTTCTTCGGTTTTTTTGCGCACGCCAGTGCCGGAACGGCAGCGGCCAACGCCAATACAACTAAAGTCTTGAATTTCATAATCGTTACTATTTTTTGTGTGTTAATATTGTTCGTGTCAACAGGATTCTTTCAAATACCGTGCCAAACGGCCATTTCTTAGAGTTTACGTTTGAAGAACCAGTTCTCTGCGATAGCCACACCCAGTGTGAAGCGGAGCGAGTGGTCGACGAGTCCGCTGCTGCTGCCGCGGCGCGCATATTCTATCGTCGTATTCATCATCGTGCCCACCGAGTGGAGGGGGAAGCCGATACCTATCGTGGCCGAGATTTTCTTTGCGCCGATAGAGGCCAGATACTCATCTTGCAGGCTGAAGCCGGCGCGCCACATCATCCGGTCGACATACTTACGTCCGAGCGGGTTGTGGCGGTACTCCAGACCCAGCGCAAAGCGGTTCTTGTCGCGTAGGCCGCTGTAGCGTCCCGGTAAACCGTTGTACAGCGCCGAGGCCATATACTGACGCTCAAAGTCGAAGGCTACCGTCAGACGGTTAGCCCAGTTGTAGCTCACACCCAGGCCGAAAAGTGTCGGCGTCTGGAACAGACCTTTCCATGTGTAGATCGAGTCTTCGCTCTGCGTCTCCACGATATAGTAATCGCTGTGCAGCTTCATCTTGTTCTCCAGCACGCCGCCTACTACTACCGAGTGCTTACCCCAGGTATGGAAGAACTGCGCACCGTAGCGCAGACGCACGTTGCTGACCGACAGCACCTCGTCCTGCAGCGTCGGCTCCAGACCTGTCTCGTCGAACGACAGCGCACGGATGCGGTCCAGGTCGCCCCACATATAGTACACATTCACGCCCAGCGCTACCCAGTTGCAGATGTTGAAACTCAGTCCGCCGTATATCTCGCTGATGTTACCGTTGCCGTAGTAGAGCTTCGTGTAGTGGTAGTCGGAGTTGATCGAGTCGGCTACGCCTATGTTGTAGCCCACCGAACTGTAGGGCAACAGACCCACCGACGCGGCTATCCACTTCTTCCACAGCGGCACCTGCAGCGTCAGATATTCCAGACTACCGTTGGCGCGGTTACGCGTACCGATAGCGTCGTGGTAGTGGCTCCAGGTGACACTCGCAGCGATATCCATCATGAAGGTCAGCGTGTCGCACGCGGTATACGACGCCGGCTGCGCCGCACATATTGCGCGGTTGCTACGCATGCCTATGCCTATGCCGCCCATCGCCCGATAGGCTGTCGGCACATTCTCGTTCATGTCGCCATACGCAAAACGCGAGAACGGCGAACTCGTCAGGTTCTGCGCCGAGAGCGTTCCGCTCAGCAGCAGAAATGCCACCAGAAATATGTTTCTATATCGTTTTATCATATTTGTTCTTTGTCCATTGTCCTTTGTCCATCGTCCTTGTTCCACACAAGTATCCTGTTCAGCCCTATCAGCACCAGATGTTTCTCGTAGCATATATCGCGTTTCTCGGAGCGTGACGAGCGGACGTTGTTCAGTATATAGGGTGCGTTTCCGCCGGTCAGATACGTGCGGCAGTGCGGCACTTTCTCGCGCAGCGTGCGCATATATCCTTTTACTTCGTAGGCGATGCCGCGTACTACGCCGGCCGCTATCGCATCGCGGGTGTTGTTGCCGAATAGCGGTATCAGTTCGTTCTCGCCCACCTCCACCAGCGGCAGTTTCTTCGTCATCCGTTGTAGCATCGTCAGCCGCATCTTCAGCCCCGGGGCGATGTTTCCGCCGCGGTACTCGCCTTCGGCGGAGACGAAGTCGTAGGTGATGGCCGAACCGGCATCTATTATCAGCAGGTTCTCCTGCGGGCACAGACTCTGCGCACCTACGGCAGCGGCCAAGCGATCTTGACCCAGCGTCTGCGGCGAGCTGTAGCCGTTGCGGATCGGCACAGGGGTGTTGTGGTCGAAGAGCACAAAGTGCTGCGAACGGCGTGCCAACGTATTGACGATGGCCGGTTCGATGTTGATGACCGACGAGATAATCGAGTCGCTGATGTCGTATAGGTCGAACAGTCGCTCTACGTCCGACGAACTGAACGACTTGTAGATGAAGTCGTTGATCATCTTGCCCTCATCCGTCATCAAGCCCACTTTCGTCCGGCTATTCCCCTGATCGATACACAAGTTCATCTCCCGTAACCCGTAAC
Organism: Bacteroidales bacterium UBA2800; assembly: GCA_002351925.1. GTDB lineage: Bacteria > Bacteroidota > Bacteroidia > Bacteroidales > Paludibacteraceae > Colicola. The sequence goes on along the minus strand of DEHM01000024.1, from coordinate 8,436 downwards.
CTGTAACCCGTAACCTGTAACCTCTATCACACCATATTGGTGTACAGGAATCGCTTGATACTCTTCTTCGGTGTCTTCTCAAACTCGTGCGGATAGAGCTTGATGAGCGCCACCTGCTCGTAGGCCGCCAGTTCGGAGTTGACTTGCTTACGCGCCTCCTCCATCTGCTCGTCCACCTGCTCGTGGGTCAGGCCGTCGGCGTCTATCTCGTTGTAGTCGGGGCAGATCAGCGCCACCAGACGGTTGTCCTCCTGCTGCAGTACCAGCGACTCCAGCACGTAGGGCATGTTGTTCAGTTTGGCTTCTATCTCCTCGGGGTAGATGTTCTGTCCGCTCGGACCGAGCAGCATCGTCTTGCAGCGACCCTTGATGTAGAGGAACCCGTCCTCGTCCAGCATACCCAGGTCACCCGTGCGCAGCCAGCCGTCTTTGGTGAAGCTCTCTTTCGTCGCTTTCGGGTTCTTGTAGTAGCCGGTCATCGTGTTCTCGCCACGCGTCACTATCTCACCTACTCCCTCGGCATTCGGCTCCAGTATCTTCACTTCCATGATGCCTTTCAGCGGGCGACCGCAGGCATAGAGCTTGCTGCCCTCGTCGTACGGCGTGAAGCATATCAGCGGAGCGCACTCCGTCATGCCGTAGCCTACCGACATCGGGAATTTGATTCTGGTCAGGAAGGCTTCTACCTCCGGGTTCAGCGGCGCACCGCCGATGATGATCTGACGGAACTCGCCTCCGAAGGCCTGTACCAGCTGCTCGCGTATCTTTGCGCAGACAATCTCGTCCAGGAACGGCACTTTCAGCACCCAGCTCACAGGCGGTTTCTGTATCTGCGGCACTATCATCTTCTTGTATATCTTCTCCAGTATCAGCGGCACCGAGAGGATCAGCGTCGGCTTCACTTCCGCAAAGGCGTTCAGCAGTATCTTCGGCGACGGCGTACGTCCTACCAGCCACGTGTGACCACCAGCGGCCAGACAGGCCAGGAAGTCGAACGCACAACCGTAGGCGTGGGCGAGCGGCAGGAACGTCACGAAGCGCGCACCCTCGTAGGCCAGCCCCGACTCTATACCGAAGCGCACGTTACCCGCCAGACCGTTCAGCGGCATGATCACACCCTTGCTGAAACCCGTCGTTCCGCTCGTGTAGTTGATGCTGCCTATCTCGCTGTTCGGACGGTCGGCATAGTGCACATCCTTGGCCCAGTAGCCGTCCGGATAACGCTGTTTGAAGAGCTCGGCGATACGCTCGTAGTTGATCTTCTTCGGGTCGAGCGCCAACGAGATGGGGTGCCAGTCGTTCAGGCTCACTACGGCTTTCACCTCCGGGATCTGCTCCAGGTCTATTCCCTCCCAGTTCAGGTTGCTGATGAAGAGCAACTTCGACTCCGAGTGGTTGATGATGTGGATAGCGTCGTTGGCGTGGAAGTCCTGCAGTATCGGCACGATGATGGCGCCGTACGTGATGGCTGCCAGATAGACTGCCACCCAGTTGCTGTTGTTCCTACCCATCAGCGCAATCTTGTCGTTCGTCTTGATGCCGCACTCCTCAAACAGGATATGCAGCTTGGCGATGTTGATAGCCAACTGACCGTACGTCAGTGTCACATCCGTACCGTAGTCGGTCACGGCTTCTTTGTCCCAGTGCTCACGAAACGAACGCTCGTAGTACTTGACAAAATTATATTTCTCTTCCGTCATCATAACAATTTAACGGTTTAACGATTTAACGTTTTAACGGTTTAACGGTTTAACGTGGCGACGCCACATACACGGAGTCCACTATATACTGGCTTTTCCCGCGCCAGGGCAGCGTACCCAGATAGCGCTTCCAGTGCAGCTTCACGCCCGTGTTCGTGCCTTCGTCCAACTGCTTGGCCACACTCTCTTTCACCACCGAGAACTTAAACTCGTTCGACTGTATCGAACCCTGCACTTTGGTGTTCTTCAGTCCCGTCTGGATCATCTTGCCCTCGTAGGTCTTGAAGATGAAGCCCTCTTTCTGGAAATAGTTGATGTCTCCTTCGTTGACGCCCTCGGCATATACGAAGCAGAACTTAAAGAAAATGAACCCCGCCAGCACCAGTACGGCGATGACCGAGATCCATGTAAACACTTTACCTGTTGTACTCATATAGCGTGATTTTTGTCGTTCTACTCCAAATCGGCTGCAAAGATAGTAATTTTTTCTCATATACGCAAGTGCGCGCGCGTTTTTTCTTATTTTTTTCCAAATATTTGTTGTTTACGCGGGATGTCATCCCGCATACAGTAAAGGGGAGCCGTTACGCTCCCCTTCCGTGCTTGAGTTATTAGCGGTGCTAATTCTTCTTCACGCCCGTGTACTCCTCCACGGTCTTCGTGCTGATGGTGGTGCTGTGTTTCGCGCTGTCGCCCACTTGCGTGTACGTCGCCGTCGTCGTGATGGTCCGCCACGCCTTGCAGGAGGTCATGCCCAGCGCTACGGCACAACAGGTCAGTAGCGCTAAGACAATCGTCTCGATGATCTTGTAAATCTGTTGCTTAGACATCGTTTACCTCCTTCCTTTTTACCCGTTGTGGGTCTGGTCATAGGCCGCCAACTCCAAGCTCCAGAGGTACGACTTCATCGTCTTCTTGC
>DEHM01000024.1:5040-5752 GCA_002351925.1 Bacteroidales bacterium UBA2800 | reverse complement strand
TGGTCCGAAGAGATCTTCGAGAGATCTTTCTTGCGGGCCGCGACGTTGCGTGCTACGGTCACAAAGCGCGTGCGCAGGTCGAGCTCGTGGCTCTTGAGCGGCGTCGAGCGCGTCACTTTCTTGCGGATGTAGATGCGGTTACAGTCCTTGCTGGTCGTCTCTGCCACGCGGTGCGTACCAAGCAGCATCTTGCTGCAACTGTGTTGCCCGCTCTTTCCGGGGTTACTTAATGCGCCGGACACACTGTCAATTCCGGCACTCCATACTACTTTTGCCATTTTCGTTAAGGTTTTAAAGGTTAATAAATTAAATAATTGGGGTCCCCAAACAATTTTAATTTTTGGGGAGAGCGGAGCAGCCCCGAGTACTTACTACTAAAACGAGGTTTTGGTACATGTACGAGGGGTATGCCCGCGAGGTTAACTTAGCCTCCGATCAGGTCGCCGTTCTGGTCGTAGTTGCTGTTCAGCTTCTTCATCGCGTAGCCGAACAGGCTGCCGATCTTGTTCTGGGCCTTGTACTCAGCCACCAACTGGGTCTTTTGCTCGCTCGATCCTGCCAGAATCGCACGCACAGCCGCCGATACTTTCGCGAAACGTGCTCGCGCTGCGGTCTGGTTCACGCTCGGTTCTTTCGTACTCGGGTTACACAACTTGCCGGTGTACACCTTACCGGTCTTCTTGTTCGTGCGGAAGTACACATCGCTGTGCTC
>DEHM01000024.1:0-4988 GCA_002351925.1 Bacteroidales bacterium UBA2800 | reverse complement strand
ATGAGCGCCATAGGCTTAATCTCTGCCATAATAGTTAAGGTTTTAAATTGTTAATAAATAGGGTTAATTAGGGTCCCCAAATAATTTGTAATTTTTTGGGAAAGCGTAGAGCAATACGTAGCACTCTATAAGGGCTGTGCCCGTAATCGTGCGAGTATTAGCTCAAGCGCAATGTTTGTTAATTTCCCGGCATTCAATGCCGGCTTTTCTTTCTTCGTTCATTAGTGCGGGATCGTATCCCGCGTTTTCTCTTGGCTGTCTACTCCTCGCCGCTACTCCGGCGAGCATACCGCTCTACAAACTTCTCCCTCGCCGCCTTACGTGCCGGAGTGTCTGTCCATTTCGTCGGACACCTTTGCACGATCTGCTGCCCCTGGCATATCCGGAAGTAGTATCCATCCTTCCGTAACTGCCCCTTCAGGCTCTCTATCGGTATAATCAATTCTGCTTTCATATGTTAATAATTTTGGTTTCAAAATTTGGGGTCCCCAAACAATTTTTAATTTTTGGGGAGAGCGGAGGCACAAGTCGCCCTTACCAATTAGCGGAGTGGTTTGGTCTTTGCGACCTTGTTGCTGACGCGACCGTTCGCATCTCGTTCGCATCCCGAACGTCACCGTCCTTTCTCAAACGACACTGCAAAGGTGCGTCAAACATTCCACTTTCTCCAAATTTTTTTGCAACTTTTTTCAAAAAAAATGCAAAAGTTACAAAAGTTACAAAGTTACACATCTGTGTAGGTTCAGATTTCTGTATAATATAATAATATTATTATATTATGCTATTTTTTCAACCCACATTTTTGTGTAACCCTGTAACCCTGTAACCTTGGGGGGACTATCCGAGGCGTTTCCAGTGACCGTCAGATAGTTTGTCTATTCTGCCATGGGTCTTCCATCGGTGCAGTAGTACCTTGATCGAATTGGAGCTAACGCTCTGTCCCTTACGAGCACGCAACTTTATCAGTTCGGCCGTAGTGAACTCCGTCGGCAGCAAGTCCAGCAGACTCGACGCTGCACCGCGTTCACCGCTCATCACGTCCAACGCGCCGCACAACTCCTGCTCCATCTGCTCACCCCAGAGCTCCATCTGGTTGCGGAAGATGTATTCCGCCACCCATTCGGCGAACTGCGCAACGGTCTTGGTGAACTTCCGGTTCTCCAGCAGATAGCAAAGCATCCCTGCTCGGAAGCCGATGACACCTGCACGACGACGGAGCGTATCCATGGCGTGGGAGTCCGCGTCGATGGCTTGCTGACGTTTGCATTCCAGCCAATCGGCTATTACCGTCCCAACCTGCGGGCAGACGATGGTTCCTTGCTCTGCGTCCAGTTGTCGCGCCCAACGGATTATCTCTGCTCGTTCTGCTTCGGTGTATGGTGCAAAGACGGGAATTTCCGTGAAACTGGTGTCCGGCAGTTGGGCGAAGCACACACGGGTCGCAAGTCCGTTTTCGAGGTCGCGGAAGAAGCGCTTCATGGAGTTGGGTGTACCCGTGAGCAGCAGGTTGTAATACACCTTGATATGCGCATTGAAACTTGCATCGCTCATATACGCTTGTCCGTACTCCGCATTGTCGAAAGCCAGACGGTAGATGTCGGATTTCTGCGACCACACTCCGGCTCGTTCACTCTTGACCAGCGTGTCCATTTCTTCGCCGATACCGATGAGGTGTTTGCCTTCGGCATAGGTGAGCAACTGGAGCAACTTGGCGATACTAATGGCTACGCCATTGTTACGCGGACAAGCGTGCGGATCTTCGGGTTGATTCTTGCTGTTCTTCGACGCACGCAGTTTGTCCTTGTAGGCCTGCTCTTTCTCGCGTTCGATAGCATCTTGCTCGTTGATCGGAGTGAGGAGCAAATCCAGCGGTTTGCGGATAAAGGACTTGCCACTTGCGGCCGGTGCGGTGATACAAGAGAAGAAGGATAGACTCTGCTCCTGACGGTCCAGATACTCGAAACGGATGCGGGTTGCGAGTGTGCCGAGGATGGGTAACGAAGCGATGACCATGGCGGGGCGGTATTCTTCGGGTAGGCGCTTGCAGACCAGACGCAACAGCCTTGGCAATTCCGGCAAGGCTAAATCTATAGATTTCGCATTTGTCGTTTGTGATTTGTCATTGGCCATTTGCTCCCTTTCGCAGACGGCGATAGCCGACTGTAGGACGAGCGGCAGTTGGGACTTGCGTGGACGTCCGATGGCGGAACTGATGGCTTGGCGTCGTTCGGCTTCGGAGAGACCAAAGTCAGGAAGGATGCGGAGCAGTAGTGCCGGGTCAAAATCGCAGATGTAGCGCATGTAGTTGGCAAGGCTGAAATAGACGGTGTTTCGTTCGCCTACTTCCGCGCCGCCACCGTTGCCGGTACTTATCAGCAACTGCTCCACTATTTCTCCATACGGAATGCCTCTGTACGACAATCCTTCGTCCGTTAGCTCGGCATCTGATGCCGGTTCCTCCACATGCGCCGGCAGTGCCAAAAGATTCTTGGGAGTTTCGTCCGCATATAAGGCGGATTCATTAAACAATCCCTCCCGGTCCTCATACAGCACATAACTTCTCGGCACCACATAACTTGCCCGCGCCAGATCCTTCGTCACCGTGTCGTACTCGTCGATGTTGAGTGCATTGGCGATATGCATCTGCGTCTCGCGGATAGGTTCAAGCACGCCGCGGCATAACTTCGATTCGCCTCGTTTGGCGAGGATACGTATGCCGTGTCCGCTGGCGGTGATGGCGACGAGGTAGATGTTGTTGTCGATGAGTAGTTGTCGGTCGATGGTTTCGAACCACTCACGCGGGTTGGGAACATGGTCCACATCGAGCATGGCGAGACCCGACGGCTGTGCATCGGCGCTGACGCGCTTGTTGTTCGCGAAAAACGAAGCATGCGGAATGATGATCGGCAACTTCTTCTTCAGCGCTTGCTTGCGGTCATTATAATCCTCCGCGGCTGTGTCGAGCGCGGCGATCTGGTCGCAAATATTCTTTACTGCGGGACTGTCTGTGAGTTGATCCCAGATTTCTTTGGTGCAAGGTTTTGGTGCGCCCTTGCTTACGCCTTCTTGATAACAAAACATATCTACTTTAAACATTAAACTTTAAACTTTTTTTCGGATTTCTGTGCACGATGGGGATCGTTTTTCCAGTTGTAACCTACGGGATGAATCTCCTCGTGATCATCGGGCCATGGTTTACGCTCGCGTTTAGCTTTGCGCCCCAGCATTTTCTGGATGGTTTCCCATTCTTCCTCCGTCACATGGAGTTTGTCGATTTTGTGCGGATTCCATACGTCGCAATCCACAATCACATCCTGCATCGTGCCTCGGCAATGGGTCTTGAGCGGTGCATCACACACGCCAGGCACCTGGCCTTTCTCCACGTAGTACGGGCAGGCGCTACTACACTTCACGCCGCCCTTACGTACTGCTACTAACAGCATATAGCCTCCATTTCTACGATACGGTCTCCCATCTCTTCGGCTTCCGCTTCGAGGATGTCGGCCAATGCCTCGTTCTTGTTGACCTCGTCGTGACGGATATAGAATCCGATATGGAATCCAAACTCGTCTGCGCTGAGTGTGCCGTGAACGGTGCGCGCCAAGACGAACCTGTACATACCTTTGTTCGCTGGCGCTGTGGATTTCTTCTCCACCGCGAGGAAGTTGTCCTCATCTACGAACTTCAGCCGCACATTACGCGTCTCGCCGATCTTGATTACTGACTCATTTCCTTCGAACTTAACGTTCATACAAAGAAACATTTGCTTTGCCTCTTGGGCCTTCTTTGCCACCTTGGTGGACTTAGCTTTATTTGTTTTCATAAAGCAATTAGGTAGGTGTGGGTTATCCGTAACCAACGTGGTTCATCGGGGCACGACCTACACCCTACCCGGAAAAGGGGCATTTTTTTCGGGGAAGATTTCGGGAATGATTTCGGGTTTAGGTACACAAACGAGATAAGTGGGCACAAAAAGAAAAGCGGAACACCTTGAAAATAAAGGTATTCCGCCTATGCGATTTTTTTTGAAAAAAATTATGCTTTTCCCGAAACGGAATCCGAAGTGCTAATCGTCGAGGTTCACTTTTGTTCCGAGAAGTTTGCACCAAGAGGTTATCAGCGTACGGGCGCTTTCGGATGGTTTTCCGCTATCAATGCCGGTGACATACTCACCGTTCTTATAGACGAAATGAGACTCGACGATACGTTGCAATCCGTAGCCGCTCGGGACGGTGATAAAACTGTTATCAACCATCATTTTGAAGAGAGCGTAGAGATTATCCTTGCCGACTTTCTTTGTCCATACGATACGGCAGTCTGTCGGTTTACCTTCAAAGAGCGCACTGAAATCGTCGGGATTACCTTCTTCAATCCATCCCTCTTTGAGTAAATCTTGATAAAGAGCAACGATGTTATACGTCTGCGTACGATTTTTAGTAAAGGTAGCAGTGACAGGCTCAAAGGATGCAGACTCACGTTTCTCTGCATTTGTCGGTGCAGCCGCGGGGCGTTGTGGTCTCTGCGCACCGTAAAATACCTGTTTGCCGACGCCACCGGCTTCAATATTGCCGAAGACATCGCCGGTGTATTTATTACCGGCTACATAGTCGCCGTCTATGTGGATTGTTTGGTTGGGTTTTTGCATAGTATCATTGTTGAGTTTTTGCATTTTCCAATTCAGATATTCCATGAAGTACTGAATCATTTGCAGTACTTCCGGTCTGCCTCTGTACCAGCGGTCGTGGTATGCTTGCGAGCCGCGGAAGCTCTCGAACATCTCTTCCCTATCGACGACGCTGCGCTCCTGTTTGTAAAGCTCTTGATAGTAGTCCTCGGTTGTCGGGTCAAGCAGCAGCAAGTTATCATCTTCCATCTCGGCCTCAATCTGCGCGATGCGTAAGCGGATATACTCTTCAAAACAAGCGTTACGCAGTTTGCGTTTGATATCAGCAAAGCCCAGCGGCGCAGATGTGTACATCTTACCGGTG
>DEHM01000010.1:8518-15263 GCA_002351925.1 Bacteroidales bacterium UBA2800 | reverse complement strand
GGATAGCGGCGCTCGAGATAGTAGTCGCGATCCTCCTCAGGAATCTCCCAGCCCTGCTTGGTACCAGCCTGCAGCGCCTTGGCATCCTCAATCTTCTTAGGAACCCAGATACGACCGTCGTTACGCAGCGACTCCGACATCAGCGTCAGCTTACTCTGGAAGTCACCGTGCTTCGGGATACAGGTCGGGTGAATCTGTGCGTAGCAGGGGTTAGCGAACAACGCACCGTGGCGGTACATCTGCATAGCAGCCGAACCGTTACTTGCCATCGCGTTCGTACTCAGGAAGAACGTGTTGCCGTAACCACCGGAACCTACAACCACTGCGTGAGCGAAGAAGCGCTCGATGCGACCGGTAACCAGGTTACGAGCGATGATACCGCGTGCACGCTGCTCACCGTTCTCGTCTTTCACGAGCACGATATCCAGCATCTCATAACGCGTGTACATCTTCACTTTGCCTTTACCTATCTGACGGCTCAGTGCGCTATACGCACCCAGCAACAGCTGCTGACCCGTCTGACCCTTGGCGTAGAACGTACGGCTTACCTGTGCGCCACCGAACGAACGGTTGTCCAGCAGACCTCCGTATTCACGTGCGAAAGGAACACCCTGTGCCACGCACTGGTCGATGATATTGTTACTTACCTCTGCCAGACGATATACGTTCGCCTCACGGGCACGGTAGTCACCGCCCTTGATGGTGTCGTAGTACAGACGATAAACCGAGTCACCGTCGTTCTGGTAGTTCTTCGCAGCGTTGATACCACCCTGTGCAGCAATCGAGTGCGCACGACGCGGACTATCCTGAATACAGAAGTTCAGTACGTTGAAGCCCATCTCTGCGAGCGAAGCCGCAGCCGAAGCACCGGCCAGACCCGTACCAACGACAATCACGTCCAGACGACGTTTGTTAGCGGGGTTCACCAGTTTCTGATGGTTCTTATAGTTCGTCCATTTCAGCTCCAGCGGACCTGCAGGTATCTTCGCCATCTCCGGAGTGATAACCGGCGTGGTAGCCTCTTTCACGGCCTCTTTCATGGCCTTCGATGCCTTCTCAACAACTACCTCAGCTGCCTCTACAGCTGCCTTTGCGGCCTTTACGGCTGCTTTCTTAACAGTCTTTTTCGCTGTTTCGATTATTTCTTCTTTCTTTGCCATAGTCGTAAATCATTTTAGAGCATAGCTAGACCCATGCCGAAGTAATACAAAACAACGATAGCGAACGGCAGAACAGCCAGCGTAGCTACGATGCAACCGATCACTTTGATACGTTTCATCCATACCAGGTTGTTCCAGCCCAGCGTGTGCAGAGCCGACCATACACCGTGATTCAGGTGGAACCACAATGCGCAGAGCCATACCAGGTACAACACGCAGTAGATCTGTCCGCAGCAAGGCTCTGTAAACAAGGCCTTCACATAAGCCGCACCGTTCTGCGGGTCAAACATACCGGTCTCGATACCCGTCACCTCAGCAAACTGCATCTTAAACCAGAAGTTGTAGAGGTGCAGTACCAGGAAACCAAGCACACAGAAGCCCAGCACGAGCATGTTCTCCGATTCCCATTCTACGCCTTCTTTCTTACCGGTCACTGCATAACGGTCGTTACCACGAGCCGCACGGTTTTGGATGGTCAGATACAAGGCATAGCAGAAATGTACCAATACCAGGAAGGCCAAACCCAGCGTACCAATCAGCGCGTACCAGTTTGCTCCCAGCAAATGACAAATCATGTTGTAGGCCTCTTCCGAAAATACCACGGCCAGGTTCATACAGCCGTGGAAAATCAGGAACAAGACCAACGCAAGGCCACTCAAGCTCATGACGAACTTACGGCCGATAGAAGAGTCTTTTAACCACATAGAGATTGTTGAATTTTTATTAGTTATTTAGTATGAATTTGTGTTTCCCATATTTTGCGGCGCAAAATTACTAAAAATATTTGGAATATACAAGGATTTAACGATAAAAATTAAATTTATTTAAATTTTTAGCGGGAAAGCGTTGTTGTTCGCTCAACTAAGCGAGATAATCGTGCCCTTGCGGCTAAGAACTAATCTCGGCGGGAACCCGCTTGCGGGAGGGCCGAAATCACCCACGCCGATCTTATTTTCTCACGCCGCGCATGTCGAACATTGTTCCGTCCGGAAGCACGATATACAGCACGCCGTCTATCACCATCTTGCGGTTCTGCGTCCGCCCTTCGATGGTCTCTATATCCTCCGTCGTCTCACAGATAGCCGTTATCTGCTCCTTCGCCTGAATAGCCCCTTTGCTAGCGCCGGTGTAGAGATACTGGTTCCTGAACTTCAGGTCCTGCGTCTGATTGCCGCTGCCGTCGTTCCAGATAATCATCCATGTGTTATCTATCTCTTTGGCCTCCTGCGGCACAACGAACTTATAGGTGTCGTTACCCAGCGCCGTCGCTTTCTTACCCGGCCAACCTCCGCAGACCTGCACCGTGCTGCCGGTGCCCGTGTGCCATATATAGCAGTTGATCGTGTTTCCGAAATCACTCGACTTGGTGAAGAACACCGCCCGCTCGTCCGCATTCGTCAAACAAGGTGCTACGGGCTCTGTCGTCTCGCCACCCGTATTACCCGGGTCATCGGTCAGCTCCATCTCCGTGCCATCCCAGGTCGGGTCAGGTATATTCCTGGCCGTCGAGGTGTAGATATACTTGCCGTCCTCGCCTATCTTGCCCGGCGCAGGGGTCAAGTCGGTCGTCAGCACGTACACACGCAGGTTGCCTTTGCCCGAGCAACTTGCCGACAGGCTGCCGTTCGTCACGTTTTTCACATCGCCCGTCACGCAATCGGTATACGTGCCGTTCGGAATATTTGTGAACGTCGCATTGCCGCTGATGCACACCAGCGCATAGCTGTCGGTCGTCTCGTCCGTATAACGGCGCTTGAAGGCGAACGAACCCGAACAGCCTTCTACCGAATACTGTCCTTTACGCAGCGCCGGAACAGCCATACGAATCTTACTCAGACGCTGTATATGTTGCGCCAGCGGGTGCGAGAGCGACGTTGCCAGATTGCCTGTCGCCTGGCTGTATTCCGCAAAATCTGTCGTCTGGATAGTTCCCTTTATGTACCCGCCGAAATAGGCACGGCCCGACTCCTTCAGCGCGATATTCGTGCCCTCGTCTATCCGTTTGCCTTTCTGAAACTCCACCTCCGAACCGTAGAACAGACACGGTATACCGCGGTGGGTGAACATCAGACTCAGGTTCTCCGCCCACGTGCTCTGAGGCTTCGAGAAACGGTTAAACTGCACCTCGTCCGGCGCGTAGTCGTGCGAGTCCACATATACCACGTTCCATGTCGCGTCGTTATAGTATTTGTCGTTCTGTGGCTTGGCGATGTTCCAGGCCTGTGCGGCACTGGCGAAGTTCCAATGCACCGGAAAATCAATCACGTGCAGACCCGAAGCCTGACTGTAGTCCGGCGTGTGGTACGTATTGCCGCTGAGCAGCGCGTTCTGCGAAGTGGGCTGACCCGACAAACCGCCGAAATCATCTTCTGCCTGCTGCCAGCACGACTGCCAGTTCACATGCGAGGTACACGTCGACCCTTCCATCTCCACGAGGTTATCCCACGAACTCGGGTCGTTGTCCCACGCGTAGTTTCTCGACTCCGCCCAGGTGTAATAGAAAGGCGAGAGGTTCGCGTGCTCGCGATAGAGAATACTGCTGTAGCGCGCACACACCTCCGCGAACATATAGAACGGTGTGCCGCCGCGTTTGTTTTTCGCAGCCTCTCCCGCTGCCGCAAAAGCCGGGATAAACGCCTTGTTGAATGTCAGGCGAGGGATATGACCGCCCGTGTCGATACGAAAGCCGTCCACGCCCATATTGATAAACGTCGTGTAGCACTGTATCAGGTAGTTGTATACCGCCGGATTCTCGGTGTTCAGGTCCACGCAGTCGCCCGCTATCTGTGCAAACCACCGGTTCGGCTCGTCCCAGTTGAAGTTGCCGTAGTGATGCCAGTAGTTATGCGTGTCGTAGTTGACGCCCGTCGTGTTCTTCATCTGGCTCAACCGCGCCGAGTACTGCTGCGAACTCGCGAGCGATTGGTAGTTGTCCGGCAACTTACCGCCGTCTGTCTGTGTGATGGGTACCAGACAGTCGTCACTCGAACTCTGGTCGGCACTCCAGTCGCGCTCAAACAGTTTGCACAGATTGCCTTCGCCAAAGTTACCCGTATGGTTGATGACGATGTCCAGAATAATCTTCATTCCTCTGCTGTGCGCCTCGTCAATCACGGTCTGAAAACTCACGCCTTCCGACTCATGCCGATGGTCCACCTTCGAGAAATCCGACGCGTGATAGCCGTGATAGTCATAGCCCGACGCATTCTCCACAATAGGCGTGATCCATATCGCCGTAAAGCCCAGCGCCTTGATATAATCCATCTTCTCTATCAGACCCTTGAAATCGCCACGCCAAGCCGGGTCACCCGCGTTCTTCGACTGGTTGTCCCAACACTGCGTGTTGTTGGTCGGATCACCGTCATAAAAACGCGTAGGCAATAGGAAATAGATCTGTTCGTCACGAAAATCCGTTCGCGAAGGATAGAACGTCGCGGCCGACACACACATCGCCGCCAGCATGCTCAGGGAGAGAAGAAATAGCTTTTTCATGGTTTTCTTGTTTTCGACTGCAAAACTACAACAATTTTTTGACATACGCAAGAGAATGGGCAAATAATCGTTCCGTTGGATAAGAAAATAAAGTTTTTTTTTGCACATGTCACAAAAAAGCAGTACCTTTGCAGGCTGAAGCGTGCAAAGTTAAAACAAACAACGAATGAAAAGAAAAATCTTTTGCGGGCAAAAACGGAGTATATACTCGGCTATGTCGACCAGATGCGCTTCACCGGCAATTGGACACCCGACGCCGACACCGACGTGAAGCTCTACCACTCGCTCAACGACGATCTCGTCGCGCCGGAGAACTCACTGCAGATGTACCAGTGGCTGCAGAACAACGGGGTGCAGCAGGCCGTCCTCGACACCACCTCCCTCACCGGCACGCACCTCAACTCCGCCACCTACTTCATCCTCCACGTCATGACCGACGACCTGAGCAATTGGTAAAAAACACGCAAAAAACACTATTCATATGAAAAAGATATTTACTTTCCTGTTGGCCGCAATGGCCGGAATGATGGCCGTAAAGGCTGAAATGACACCTATCTACTACGAGGGCTTCAGTCGCTGTTTCGACGAAGAAGACGAGAACTACGGCTACACCGGAGGTAACGACAACCTCTGGGGCGGCGATATCGCCAAGGCGCAGGTGATCTACCAGGACGCACCCGAGTGGACCTTCACCTATTGCAACGGCGCCTACCAGTGCCTCAAAGTGGGTACGTCTACCAAACAAGGTTCTGCCCAGACACCCTTCATCGCGTGCGAAGGCGAAGCGGTCCTCTCTTTCCGCGTCGCCCCGTGGGAAGGCGATTCGCTCTTCTATGTCGCTATCCAGGGCGGACAGACTAACGATTCGTGTGCCTTCGAACTCAAACAACATCAATGGAGAACGGTCACTATCCGTATCGCTGATATCACAAGCGGCATTCAAATCACGTTCTCTTCGCTCTACAAACACCGTTTCTTCTTGGATGACGTCTGTGTGCGTCCGGCGGATCCCACGGACGGGGCTATCCGTACCCTCGAAGGCAGTTCCGTCGACTTCGGATTTGTAGGCCGCAACTACACGGCTATGCAACGCGTGCTGCATGTCGAGGGAGCGAACCTCACCGGCACTATCTCCGCTACGCTCGCGGAAGGAGAACCCGATTTGTTCCAGCTCAGTACCGCTTCCTTACCGGCCACGGGAGGTGAACTCACCGTCACTTGTCTGCCCGGAGCTTCGGCTGGCGATATGCATGGCTGCTATCTCTACCTCCGCGGAAAGGACAACAAGACCCAACAGCAGGTCGAGAAACGTATCACCTTGCAACTCGAAGTGGGTACGCTTAATCTGCAGGGAGCCGGAACCAAACCCGATCCTTATACCTGTGCGGATGTCATCCTCTTGGCGGCCAACAAAGGAACGGTCTGGACGAAGACCTATTATTGGGTTACAGGCTATGTCATCGGAGGCGTGAAGCGGTATCAGGACATGTACGACGGCATCTCTTATACCGACACGCTCTCGCTCGTCCTGGCCGCTAAGCCCGACGAGACGAATGAAGCCAAGTATGTCACCGTGGAGATCCGCGGCAATGCGCGCGCAGCGCTCAATGTGAAGGACAATCCCGAACTGATCGGCCAACAGATTAAGGTACAGGGACTGTTGCTCAACAACAACGCCAACCCCTATTACCTGGGCAAACCGGGTGTGCAGGACGTCCGTTCGGACGCGCAGTACGAGCGCCCGGAAAAGGAACCGCAAGCCATCGAAAATCAAAAATCAGAAATCATCAATCAGAAATTTCTCAAAGATGGCCAGATCCTCATCCTCCGCGGCGACAAGACCTACACCCTCACCGGACAATTAGTGAAATAACCCCCAACCAACCCCTACAGCTGGACAAATTGGCAGAGGGTGGACAATTTGGCACGAAAGATGGACATATTGGCAGGGATTTTGGGGTTGGCACATAATTTGCCTTTGTTAGGGTGAAAACGCAATTACGCATACTACGCCAACAACGTAAACTACGCAAGCTACGTTAAACAATGTTTAACTAAATTTGGAGGACAAAATTATGAAACCTGCAATCTAT
>DEHM01000010.1:6568-8415 GCA_002351925.1 Bacteroidales bacterium UBA2800 | reverse complement strand
TGCCGACAAACGGATGGTTCCCCTCCGTATTCGACGAGTTTTTGAACAATGACATGCTGAACACCGCCAGCAATGTGGCGCCTTCGGTCAACGTCAAAGAGACCGCTAACAGTTACACCGTTGAGTTAGCTGCNNGTACATGTCGATGAAGACCACAATCTGTGTGTTGCCATCGAGAACAAGTACGAGCACAAGGAAGAGGATAAGCATGCTCACTATCTGAGACGCGAGTTTGCTTACACGAACTTCGAGCAGAAGTACACTTTGCCGGACAATGTGGACGAGGCAAAGATCGCCGCTAAGGTTGAAGATGGTATCTTAACGATTGAGTTGCCGAAGACCCAACGCGAAGAAGGCAAAACCTCTCGCCAAATCGCCATCTCATAACAAAGCATGTATCCATGCAGAGCACTCCTAAGCGAGTGCTTTTTTTGTGTAACAATACAAGTACAATACAAGCCGCGAGCGAAGCGAGATAAGACGAATTATTGTATCTTTATAGTCGCATTTTTTATCAAGACGCCTGACCTCGCATGTACTCGCCGGGGGTGATGCCGGTTCTGTTCTTGAACATGCGCGTGAAATGATGCGGGTAATCGAAGCCCAACATGTATGCAGTTTCGCTGATGCTGCGGCCGCTCATGAGGATGTTTTTCGCGATTCGGATGATGTACGACTGGATATATTCCTTGGCAGAAGCGCCTGTTGCTTGTTTTACCAAATCTCCGAAGTAACCCGCGGAATACGCCATCTCCGAGGCGCAATACGCTACTGTCGGCAAGCCTTTCTCGGCTTGCCGGCCTTCGTAATAATACTTGTCCAACAAGGCGTGAAACCGTTTCAGCACATCCGGCTCGTTCGCCGTAATCCGCGCATTCTGGCGCCAATACGCCCGCTGACAATAATCCAAGATCAACCGCAGATACCCCACCACTATATTCCGCAGCGCGGAACTTTCGCTTTGTGCTTTCAGTTCTTCGCGCAGCGCGCGCAGAAGCGTCTCTATCGCATCCCATTCCTGCGGTTCAAGAGGCAGCGAATCGGTAAAGAAATACGAGAAGAAATTATACTCCGCGATGTGCGCTTCCAAATCCGTCTTGCTCATCAACTCCGGCGACCATAGTACCGCCCATCCGTTCAGAAAGAGCGGTTTGCCATCATCTTCCCTGCCGCCTATTTGCCCCGGTGCGACGGCGATTACCGACCACTCGCTCACCTGCACAGGCCGCACGCCGTACGACAAGTCCTGCGGAAACTCCCGTTGGATAAACAACCCATACACGCTGTAGTTATTCAAACTCGTCCTGACGCCTTTCTCCAGTTCATCAAAATGAATGACACTAATCAGCGGGTGGATCACTTCCGCCTCCAGATGCCGCGCATACACATTCGGTTCCCGTATATTCAGAACTTTTTTCATAACGGCTGTAATTTGCCTGCAAATTTACAACTTTTTATCGAAATATGCAAAAATGGCAGTCAAAAAATGATATTTTTCAGCATTTTCTGCAAAAATGGTAGATATTTAGCGAATTTGTGTTTGTGTATATCAAGAAAAAGCAGTAATTTTGCACTCGCTTACGAAATGATCAAATATGAAAATGAGTAAATGTAAAAATCTATTCATCTTTTTGCTTGCAGCCCTCACATTCGCTGCGTGCAATAAACAAAATGAACAAATGGTAAATGAACAAATGAACAAATGGTCAGGGGTCTTCCCGCTAAGTGAGAAAGTAAACCACAAAAAGGTGAGTTTCCAAACCCAATACGGCTTCACTTTGGTCGCAGACCTATACACGCCGAAGGCAAATGACAAATCTCAAATGTCAAATCACAAATACGCCGCT
>DEHM01000010.1:0-6475 GCA_002351925.1 Bacteroidales bacterium UBA2800 | reverse complement strand
ACGAAAGAGCAGAGTTCGGGTCTGTATGCGATGAAGATGGCGGAGCGCGGGTTTATTGCGCTGGCTTTTGATCCATCCTTTACGGGTGAGAGTTCGGGTGAACCGCGTCGTACTGCGTCACCGGACATCAATACCGAGGATTTCATGGCTGCGGTGGATTACCTTTCTAAACTGCCCGAAGTGGACGCAGAACGTATTGGTATCATCGGAATATGCGGCTGGGGCGGCATTGCCCTCAATGCGGCGGCAGCGGATACGCGTATCAAAGCGACAGTGGCTTCCACGATGTACGACATGACGCGTGTATCGGGCAACGACTACAACGATGCTTTCGATGATGAGCAGTGGCGTCACAGGAACCGTGAGAACCTCTCCCAACAGCGTCTCACCGACCCTGCTGCTATGGCAGGAGGCGTGATAGACCCACTGCCGGACGATGCACCGCAGTTCGTCAAGGACTACTTCGATTACTACAAGACTCCGCGCGGCTATCATGCGCGCAGTGGTAACTCGAACGACGGTTGGCGTGTCATCGGCACGCAGGCATATGCCAACAGCCGTTTCCTGTATTACATCAACGAGATTCGTTCTGCTGTTCTAATCATGCACGGCGAAAATGCCCACAGCCGTTATTTCGGCGAAGCGGCGTACCATTACATGGTGGACGGCAAGGCGGACGGCTACAAGACCGTGGTAGCTCCGAATCCCTGTCCCGAGAACAAAGAGCTGCTTATCATTCCCGATGCATCGCATTGCGACCTATATGATGGCGGTTATACCGAGCCGGCAGGCCAAGGCGAACCCAAGAATATGATTCCGTGGGACAAGTTGGCGGAGTTCTTTGAGAAAAATCTAAAATAAGTAATTAAGAAAATGAGTAAATGTGAAAATAAAAAAGTAGTTGTTATTTCTACCTCCCTCCGTCCTGGATCGAACAGCCACGCGCTGGCGGAGCAGTTTGCGGAAGGCGCAAAGAGTGCGGGACATGAAGTGGAGTTGATCTCGCTGCGCGGCAAAGAGATTAAGTTCTGTATCGGTTGCCTTAAGTGTCAGGAGACAGGCGCGTGCGTGTTCAAGGACGATGTGCCGGCGATCATGGAGAGTGTGCTCAACGCGGATGTCGTTTGCTGGGCAACGCCGATTTATTATTATGAGATGTCGGGCCAGATGAAGACGCTCATCGACCGAATGAACGCCATGTACCCGAAGGATTACAAGTTCCGCGACATCTACCTGCTGACCACGGCAGCTGAGGACGAGGAGTTTACGCCCAAACGTGCCGAAAGTGGTTTGCAAGGATGGATTGATTGTTACGAGAAGTGCTCTCTTAAAGCCCATCTTTTCTGCGGCGGCGTAAATGATCCGCACGAGATTTCCGGCAACACCAAACTGCAAGAGGCGTACGATTTGGGCAAAAACGTTTAAAAGACATGAAAGACCTTAATCAATACACCCATCGGTATTCGCTCACAGCAGCGGACATGGATACGCGTTACCGGATGACGCCGAACGCCGTTCTGCTCTATTACCAGGATTGCTGGGCACGCTATATGGCGTGCCTGCATCTTGCTGCTTTTGATGTAGTGAAGCAAAACCGCATCTGGGTTATTACGGAGTTCAACGCGTGGTTCAAAGAGCAGACAGCTCTTTGGTCGGATGATGTCGATGTGACCGTTTGGAACAGCGAAGTGGGGGCGTTACGTCTCTACGCCGAATTCCGCGTGCATCGGTCGGATGGCGTCGAAGTGGCACATGGTTACGGCTGTTGGACGCTCCTCGACACGGAAGCCCATCGTCTTGCACCGATGACCCCTTTCCTACCGCAGATACCTGTCCTGCCGGAGATGACCTCTGAGACCCATAAGAAACGCCGTTTTCCGACGGATGGCACGCCGCTTCAGCAGATTGAGCATCGCGTCAACCCGATCAATCTCGATTTCAACGGTCACGTCAACAACCGCACGTACCTCTCTATCGCCATGCAATCGGCTGACGAGGCGTTCATGGATGCACACGCGATTAGATGCCTAACGATTCACTGGCTCAAAGAGACCTTCTTGGGTGACACACTCACCTGCCGGCTGAACTTATTGCCCAACGAGACAGACGAACCTATCTATTACTACCTCCATTCCATCGCTCGCAACGACTCAGAGACCGCCGCGCAGGTCTATTCCGAATGGATTCCTCGCACCGAGCAGATAGACGTCTCTGTCCACGCATCGAGAAACTAATTAAAGAAGGACAGTAAGATGAAAGCAATCTTTATCAACGGTTCTCCGCGCAAGAACAAAAATACCGCGCAGATGTTGGAAGCCGCCATGAAAGGCGCGCAAGAAGCTGGGGCGGAAACCGAACTCATCCATCTCTACGGCCTCAATTACAAAGGTTGTATGAGTTGTTTCCTCTGCAAACGCAAGGGCAATACGGCAAATGGTCTGTGCGGCTTCAAGGACGAGTTGCAGCCTGTTTTGGAGAAGGCCATCAACGCCGACGTGCTCGTCATCGGTTCGCCTGTCTATGACTCGTTCCCGACAGGCATGGCGCGTGCTTTCATCGAAAGGCTCGTCTTCCCTGCAGTCAATTACAACGACTACTCCAAGCCGCTTATCCGCAAGCCGCTCCAATGCGCTACGATCTACACGATGAACGCGCCGGAAGCTTTGTTCGAGCCGCTTCATTACGACATCATCTTGGGCGAGAGCAACCGCGTGCTGGGTATCTTCGGCAGTCAGCCGGAAATGCTCTGTTCGCATGAGACATACCAGTTCAACGACTACTCCAAATACGAGACCGCCGTGGACGAACCGACGCGTGCACATATCCGCGAGACCCGTTTCCCGCAGGACTTGCAGAAAGCGTACGAGTTAGGCAAACGATTAGTAGAAAAAGCAAAAGCACAATAATTATGGAAGAATTTCGAGTTGACCCAAGGGTAACAACACCCGAAGCGCAAGCAATGTACATTGAGCAGGGACGCAAGCTCTTTGCCTTCAATCAAACGATTCCTTTTACGCCGGAGAACATCGAGGCAACCAAAGCGCTCTTTGGCGAAAATCTCGGCGAAGGAGCTATCGTGCAACCGCCTTTAAAAGGAGTTTGCTTCGACATGGTACACATCGGCCAAAACGTCATGGTCATGCCGGATTGTCTGATGATGTCGCGCGGCGGAATCACCATTGAGGACGGCGCGATGATTGCGGCGAACGTGCAGCTCATCAGCAACAACCACGACCTCCACGACCGCCAGATCCTCATCTGCAAGCCGGTTCGTATCTGTAAGAACGCATGGATTGGAGCAGGTGCCACTATCCTGCCGGGTGTGACGGTCGGCGAGAATGCAGTCGTAGCTGCTGCGGCTGTAGTGACTAAAGATGTGCCTGCCAATGCCATCGTCGGCGGTAATCCAGCAAAGCTGATTAAGATGATTGAGTAATAAAATCATCCTTTCTAATCAAAAAAATCCTGCATACATTTGCGTATGTGGGATTTTTTATGTACCTTTGCACTCGAAACAAAAAGTCTCATTTATGAACGTAGAAGAGATACAAGATTTCTGCCTTTCTTTAGGCAATTCATACGAGATTGTCAAAGACAAATATAGCAAGAAAAAATGAGCACAGAACGAGAGAAAATGTTGGCAGGCGAAGTGTATGACGCCTGTGATTCGGAGTTACTGGAAGACCTCAACCGCGTAAAAGTGCTTTGTCAACAGTACAACAACCTGCTGCCGACGGACTTTGAGGCGCGCAATAAGATGATTCGTGAGATCTTGGGCCAGGCGGATGAAGACACGTTCATCAACCAGCCTTTCTATTGCGACTACGGCAAGCATATCCGTGTGGGCAAGCGTTTCTTTGCGAACTTCGGCTTTACCGTTTTGGACGAGGCGTATGTGACCATAGGCGACGATTGTTTCTTGGGACCTGGCGTGCATATTTACTGCGCGTGCCATAGTACCGACCCACGTGAACGCAAAACTCGTCAGGAATGGGCGAAACCTGTGACCATCGGTAATGATGTCTGGATAGGCGGCAATGTGACCATCCTGCCGGGAGTCACTATCGGCGATAATTGTACCATCGGAGCCGGTTCGGTTGTCACGCACGACATTCCCGCTAACTCCATTGCTGCCGGCAATCCCGCTAAAATAATCAGGACAATTGAATAAAAATGAACTCCATGAAAAATAACAAAGTCATTCTCCTTACCGGAGCCAGTAGCGGCATCGGCTATGACACCGCGGTTGCGCTGGCTCAACAGGGACACAAAGTGTATGCGGCAGCCCGCCGTGTGGAGCGCATGGAGCCTCTTCGTCAGTACGGCATCGTGCCGCTGAAGATGGATGTGACCGATGAAGCATCGATGAAGGAAGGCGTGAAGACGCTTCTGGATGCAGAAGGACGCATTGATGTGCTTATCAATAACGCCGGTTACGGATATTTTGGAGCAGTAGAGAATGTGCCGATGGATGATGCCCGTAATCAGTTGGAAGTCAATGTGTTTGGTCTCGCTCGCCTTTGCCAGTTAGTGCTGCCGACGATGCGTGCTCAGCACTCAGGACGTATCATCAATACGGCTTCGGTGGCCGGCAGAGCGGTCTTCTATTACGGCGGTTGGTATCATGTGTCCAAGTATGCCGTGGAGTCGCTTAGCGATGCGATGCGCATGGAACTCAAGCCGTTTGGCATCGATGTGGTCATCATCGAACCGGGGGCTATCAAAACCAATTGGGGCATCATTGCTGCCGATCACCTGATTGAGTCCTCGAAAGGGACTGCCTATGAACAGACAGGAACGATGATGGCGAATAACCTGCGGAATATGTACCTCTCCAATACGATCTCCGATCCGGCGGTAGTTCGAAAAGCGATTGTTCGTGCGGTCAATGCACGCCGTCCTTGTACCCGTTACCGTATAGGCAGAATGGCAAACGCCATCGTTTTCTTCCATTGGCTGCTTCCGACACGCTGGTGGGATGCCTTCCTTCGCCTCATGGGCAAACGTAAATTGATGTAATCTTTCAAAAAAATCCCACAAAAACTTGCACATGTGGGATTTTTTTTATAATTTTGCACCGTGATTCAGTTTGTTCGCAAATATGCCTATGTGATCGTGCTTGTATTAATGAGCGCTTTTGCGGCATGTCTGATTGCGGATGAATGGAGCGATATGCGACACGCTTGGCAGGATATACAGATCGAAGCCACGGCTGAAATCGAGGTCGAAGATTTCGAATGGGATGAGTCAGACATAAGCTGTCTGCCAACAACTATCAGCCGTCAGTTTGTGATGTATATCTCCCTTCCTTTTAGGGAAGGGCTGGGGATAGGCTCGTCTGCTTTCATCTCCGACAAACAGCGTCTCGGCTTAGTGCGTCGCTATGCCCCGCGAAAAGCTATTTTACGCCATAACTATGCCCGGACATAAACTATAACGGTATGAACTCATGTGAGTTTGTACCGTTTTTTGATTAAATGGACAAATAAATAACAGTTTAACCCTTTTAAAAATTCAACTATTATGAAAAAGTATTTTTCCGTAGTGCTTATGGCACTCTGCAGCCTGACGGCTTGCGCAAAAGAACAAGTAATCGCGTACGACCAAGTGCCGGAAGCGGCAAAAGCCATCGTCGCAGCACATTTTGATGCTTCCCAAATCTCCTATGTTACCGTGGACAAAGGTCTGCTCGACTGTGACTACGACATCAAATTCAATGACGGTCGCTCCTTGGAGTTCAACAAGGCGGGCGAGTTGCTGAAAGTAGATTGCAAACTGGCGGAAGTGCCCTCTGCACTCATCCCCGAACAAGTACGCGCTTATGTGAAAGCCAATTTCCCCAATGCTTTCATTACCGAGTGGAGCAAAGACGACCGCCGTTGGAAAGCCGAACTCAACTCCGGTCTCGACCTCGAGTTCAACAGCAAATACGAGTTTGTCCGTATTGATGACTAAATTTCTTTATACATGCTATAGTATCAATCTACTACCCTGAAAAACACGAAAAGAGTAAGTAGATAGTTTCCTTCTATGGAAACGGAGCAAAGGTTCAACCGGGCGGTTGGCCTTTGTTTTTTTGCACAAAAACTTGCATATGTGGGATTTTTTGTGTACCTTTGCACTCGAAACAAAAAGTCGCATTTATGAACGTCGAAGAGATACAAGATTTCTGCCTTTCGTTGGGCGCAGATGTAGAGGAGAAATTGCCCTTTACCATGTTCAGAAACGGCGAAGGAGTGCTGGTCTTCTATGTCTGCGGGCATATGTTTTGTTTCTTCGATCTCAATGATTTTCAGGTCATTTCGCTCAAGTGCCAACCCGAACGGATTGATGAGTTGAAAGCACAATACGATTGTGTTGGTAACCCGTACAACGAGTCGCCCAAACATTGGATCGGTTTGGATCCGCATTCCTCGCCGGACGCGCTCACAAAAGACCTCATCCGCAATTCGTACGAGATTGTCAAAGCGAAATA
>DEHM01000014.1:27883-66226 GCA_002351925.1 Bacteroidales bacterium UBA2800 | reverse complement strand
TTCCCCTTCACCGAGCCGAGTGCGGAGATGGATATCAGCTGTAACATCTGCGGCGGCACAGGTTGCTCGTTCTGCAAAGGCACAGGCTGGGTAGAGATACTGGGTTGCGGCATGGTGGACCCGAACGTGCTGGAGGCCTGCGGCATCGACAGCAAGGAGTACAGCGGCTACGCGTTCGGCATGGGCGTAGAGCGTATCACCAACCTGAAATACCGCGTGAAGGACTTGCGCCTCTTCTCCGAGAACGACGTGAGGTTCCTCCGACAATTTGAAAGTTGTTAAAAATCAAATAGCAGTAATTTCGGCCCTCCCGCGAGCGGGTTCCCGCCGAAATTACGTTCGCAGTATCCTGCAAACAGCAACTAATTAGTCCAAAACTCATAAAAATGCAAGCACTTTTACTTTTTTTGTCCTAATTATTTGTATATTTGAATAATTTGTAGTAATTTTGCACCCGATTTTGCGTAATGAGCGAAAACAACCACTATATCATCGACCTGCGACGCCTTTCGATAGGCACGCATCGGTTTGATATTCAGCTGGATGACGCGTTTTTCCAGAGTCTGGAGAAGACGGAGATCCTGGGCGGAAAAGTGGAAGGACAAGCAACGCTAAATCTCCGGGAGGAGGACTATGAGCTCAACATAGCGGTTCGCGGAACTGTTTTTGTTGTGTGCGACAGATGCCTCGACCCGATGCGCATTGAGATAGACGACGAGCAGGAGAATGTACAAAGTGACGAAGAACAATGTACAAAGGACCATGAACTGGACCTGACCTGGCTCGCGTATGAGATAGTAAGTATCAATATTCCGATCGTTCACTGTCACCAAGCAGGTGAGTGCAACAAGCAGATGGAACTTCTCCTCCATGATCACCTATGTGACGACCCGGAACCCGAAGAAGATATTTGAAATTTGATAGTTAAATAATTAATCCCTCCTGACTGGCTAGGAGGCGCCCTCTAATCTAGCGAGGAATGCTAGTGTAACGATATTCCGAGCTAAGAGCGAGGGCAAGGCGAAAATTCATATGAGCGACGAGGTCGCGAATCGTATTAAGCCTTAGCCAGCGCGAAATGGCACATCCTAAAAGAAGACAATCGCACACCAGACAAGCGAAACGTCGTACGCATGACGTTGTGAAGGCTCCGACACTGGCAACATGCCCGAACTGCGGCGCACTTCATATCTACCACACCGTATGCCCGAGCTGTGGCTACTACCGTGGTAAACTGGCTATCGAGAAAGCTGAAGCCTAATGAAAGGTGAAAAGTGAAAAGTGAAAGGTGAAAGGTGGAGATTCCCCCTTTTGCCTTTTCACCTTATTTAATTATCGTGCGTACGTGAGTACGTATGTGACTCGTGAGAGCCACCTTTGGAAATTTGAAAAGTGAAAAGTTAAAAGTTTAGAGAAACATGTTTAATTCCAACAATGAAGGAGAGCGCAGACCCCGTCCGCGTTTCCATCGCGAGAACGAGCCGGTAGGTGCTCGTCCGCGTTTCCGCCGCGAAGACGGCGAGAGCAGACCTAAACCGCAAGGATTCGGATTCGGCGAGCGCCAGGAGCGTCCTGCCCGTCCGCATTTCCGCCGCGAGAACGGCGAGAACCGATTTGGCGAGAACCGTCCGTTCCGTCCGCGTATGCAACGTAACGACTCTGTCTATACGGAGCGTAAACGTCAGAACTACCGTCAGCAGACCGAAGATCCGACGAAGCCTATTCGTCTGAACAAATACCTGGCCAATGCCGGCATCTGCAGCCGTCGTGAGGCCGACGACTTCATCCAAGCAGGTGTGATTACCGTGAACGGCGAGACCGTATCGTCGCTGGGCACCAAAGTGCTGCCGACCGACGATATCCGTTTCCACGATCAGCCGGTGCGCCGCGAGCGCAAGGTATATATCCTGCTCAACAAGCCCAAGAACACTGTGACGACGACCGATGATCCGCAAGAGCGGCACACCGTGATCGACATCGTACGTAACGCTTGTCCGGAGCGTATCTACCCCGTAGGCCGTCTGGACCGTAACACCACCGGCGTGCTGCTGCTGACCAACGACGGCGACCTGGCCGCCAAGCTGACGCACCCGAAATTCAACAAGAAGAAGATCTATGCCGTGACGCTGGACCGCGACCTGGACGAGGTGGACGAGGCTATCGTTCGTGCGGGCGTAGTGCTCGACGACGAGCGTATCATTCCCGATGCCCTCGAGTTCCCCAAAGAGGACCGTCGTCACATAGGCCTGGAGATTCACTCGGGTCAGAACCGCGTGGTACGCCGTATCTTCGAGAAAGTGGGCTACAAAGTAGTCAATCTGGACCGCGTGTCGTTTGCCGGTCTGACGAAGAAGAAAGTGGCCCGCGGCAAATGGCGTTTCCTCACTCCGAAGGAAGTGGCCTTCCTGCAGATGGGGCAGTTCTAAGGTTAGAGGTTACAGATTAGAGGTTACAGGTTACAGGTTTTGAAGCGAATCACCCACTACATATTATTCTTCTCGACGGTGCTGGTAGCGGCGATATGCGGCGTGATGATGCTGCATGTCAACGTGAATGCCGACATGACGAAGTACCTGCCGGACAAGTCGCAGATGAAACGCGGCCTGGAGATTGTGATGGACGAGTTCGGTTCGTCGGCCCAGATGTCCGGCTCCGATGTGCACGTCATGTTCGAAGGCCTGAGCCCGAAAGAGGTGCCGGGTATCACGACGCTGCTGGAGGCCTATCCCGACGTGCGGGATGTGAGTTACCGGCTGAGCAAAGACAGCACGCACACGGTGTTCGACCTGGACGTGCCGAAGTCGGTGGACCAGAAAGCACTGGGCAAGCAGATCAGCAACCGTTTTGGCGGCAACTGCATAGTGGAGACGAGTCAGGACGGCGCGACACCTCCGGTGTCGGTCATGGTTATCGCGGCTGTGATGATCATGCTGATACTGTTCCTGATGGCGCAAGCGTGGTTCGAGCCTATCGTGATTCTGGTGACGACCTTGCTGGCCGTGCTGCTCAACATGGGCACCAACGCGCTGCTGCCGTCGGTGTCGATCACGACGAATTTCATTGGTTCGATCCTGCAAGCCGTCCTGTCGCTCGATTACTGTATCGTGCTGCTGAACCGATACCGTCAGGAGCAGAACGAACATACCGACAAGAAGATGGCCGTCGTGGCCGCCAATAAGGCGATTGCCAAGGCTGCACCTTCCATCCTGTCGTCCGCGTTGACGACCGTGGTAGGTCTGTTGATGCTCTGTTTCATGCGTCTGAAGATCGGTGCGGACATGGGTATCGTGCTTGCCAAGGGTGTCGTTTGCTCGCTGATTTGTACTTTCACGGCACTTCCGTCGCTGATGATGCTGTTCCGCCAGACTATCAACAAGACGGCGAAAAAGGCGTATGTGCCGCCGACAGACGGCCTGGCCAAACTGGTGACCTCGCATAAAGTGGCGATGGCCGTGTTTGCGATCGTGCTGTTCTTCGGCTCGTGGTATATGAGCCGACAGACGACCATCTTCTTCTCGGCCGAGGCGGAGTCGCAGATAGAGAAAGTGTTCCCGTCGCCTAATCCGTTTGTGCTGGTATACGACACGCGTGACGAAGACTCGGTCTATACGCTGGTGGACAGCCTGATGGCGCAACCGGGTATCCAGTCGGTCATCTCCTATCCGACGCTGATGAGCCGACCCTTCACGCCGCGAGAGATGACGGACCATGTGCGTTCGTTCTTGACCAATTTCCGCGACATGATGCCGGAAGGCACCGAGGTGCCGTCGGAGGCGCTGGACATGCTACAGCCGGAACTGGTGCAGATGGTCTATTACATGCGCGCCAAAGACTCGACGGAGCAACAGTTGGCCTTCCCCGACATGGCTCGTTTTCTGCATACCCACGTGGCTCAGAACCCGCTCTTTGCGAGCTATCTGGACGACGAGATGAAGGGACAGATAGAGAGCCTGCAGTCGATGCTGGAAATGCCGGCTTCGGACCTGACGGTCAAGAGCGAGGAGTTGCCTGCGCCGAAGAAAGCGAAGAAAGAAGAGGCGGAAGAGAATCTGGAAGACACAGTGATACCGGTACGCGAGACGATAGCTCCGCTGGCCGAACATGTGTCGCCGATAGCGAATATCGACTCGATAGAAATGCCGTCGATGGAGCCGGACAAGATAGCTATCATCCCCTTCATGGAGCGGCTGAACGCTACGCGTACGTCGGCCGTGACGGTGGAAATGCGTAAACTGACCGATACGGCGGCTATCCGTCTGCCGATGTCGGTAAGCGAGATGTCCATCTTCATCGGCTCTACGCTAATCCAGACACGTCTGGTATACGGCTACGCGCCGGGTAGCGTGAAGAAGATGACGCCGCTGCAATACGTGCACCTGCTGGTGGACGACCTGTTCAAGCGTCGCGGACTGGCCGGTATGGTGTCGGAAGAGCAGCGAACGCTGCTGGGCCAGCGTGCCTACCTAATGGACCTGGCTAACAAGAATGCCTCGCTCAGCAAGCAGGACCTGAAGATACTGCTGCACGCGTTCGGCGTAGAAGACCTGAGCGACGAGCAGTTGATGAGTATAGCCTATCCGAAGAAAGAGGTGCCGCAACAAGTGGTGCAGC
This sequence comes from Bacteroidales bacterium UBA2800, assembly GCA_002351925.1. Taxonomy (GTDB): domain Bacteria; phylum Bacteroidota; class Bacteroidia; order Bacteroidales; family Paludibacteraceae; genus Colicola. Next base: position 61,615 of record DEHM01000014.1, on the reverse strand, counting down.
CTTCGGAACTGAATGTGGAGGAGATTGTCAACTCGATAGTGGATATCCAGCTCTCGCTGCACAGCACCGACACGACGCGTGCCGAAGCCTCGATGCCGAAGAAAGAGGAGGCAAAGCCGAAACGTCGCGGACCGAGTAGGGAAGATCTGCAGGCCGAGTTGTTCACCGAGTTGATGTTCGGCGGCAAGACCTATACGGCCGAGCAGATGGCGGCCAAACTGGCACGACTGATGAAGCTGTCGAACGTGAAGGCTGACCCTGTCACGCCGGTGCAGATGGCCTTGCTGTACGACTATTACGGTTCGGTACATAGCGGCGCGGACACGCTGCGCATGGGCTTTGAGCCGCTGCTGGTATACATCTGCGACACGATAATCAACGACCCGCGCCTGGCAGATATACTGCCCGACACGGTGCACGAGCAGGCTACGCATATCAAGGCCCAAGTGCAAGACGGGCTGGGTATGCTGCGCAAAGAGCAGCACTCGCTGCTGGTTGTGCTCTCGTCGCTGCCGAAAGAGTCGCCGGAGACCTATGCGTTTGTAGATACGCTGACCGCCCTGGCTGACGCACGCATGCCGCATGAGCACTATTATGTGGGCGAGTCGGTGATGTACGCGGAAATGCGTGGCGGCTTCGACCACGAGATGAGTGTGGTGACGCTACTGACGATACTGGCGATATTCCTGATTGTGGCGGTGACGTTCCGTTCGGTGATTGTGCCGACAATTCTGGTGATGACCGTCATGACGGCTGTCTATGTCAACGTCGTGGTGGCCGGTATTGTGTCGGGACAGATGTTGTATCTGGCCTACCTGATAGTGCAAGCCATCCTGATGGGTGCGACGATAGACTACGGTATCCTGTTCGCCAATTACTACCGCGAGAAACGGCGTACGATGGTGCCATCCGATGCTGTGAAAGAGGCCTACAAGGGCTCGATACGTACGATCCTGACGTCCGGCCTGATCATGGTACTGGGGCCGGGTGTGATGGCGATGTTTATCGACGACGTCATGATCAGCAGTATTGTCGGATGTCTGGCGGTAGGTGCGTTCGTAGCTATCATCCTGATACTGACGGTGGTACCGGCGGTGCTGGTGGCACTCGACAAACTGGTGGTGTACGGCAAGAAAAACCGATTTAACGGCGAGGCAGAGATCGAGGAGGTAGAGGCATGAAAGAAGAGAAATGGGATTTGACAATCACGCCGAAGGACAAGCTGCTGGCGATCGATTGGAAGGAACTGTGGCGATACAGGGATATGTTTGTGCTGTTTGTGGAGCGTAACTTCCGCACGGCCTACAAGCAGACGATCCTCGGACCGCTGTGGTTCATCATCACGCCGGTGTTGTCCGTCATCGTCTATGTGGCGGTGTTTGGAGGGATTGCGAACATCCCGACCGACGGCGTGCCGCCCATCTTGTTCTACCTGCTGGGTATCTCCGTCTGGGGCTATTTTGCCAGCTGTCTGAGCGCAACATCCAACTCGTTTGTGAGCAACGCGGATATCTTTGGCAAGGTCTATTTCCCGCGTATCATTATGCCGCTGGTAGCCGTGACGACCAATATGCTGTCGTTCGCGATACAGCTGGCGATTTTTGCGGTGTTCTATATCTATTATGTGGCAACAGGCACCACGCTGGTCATCCATTGGCAACTGGTGCTCTTCCCGTTGCTGATCATCCTCTTGGCGCTCATGGCGGTAGGCTTCGGCATGATTTTCTCGTCGCTGACAACGAAGTACCGCGACCTGCAGATCATGCTCGCGAAGATCATCTCGCTCTGGGTCTATATCACGCCGGTCATCTACCCGCTGAGTATGGTGACGAACGCGAAGCTGCATCTGGCGATGAGTCTGAATCCCGTCACGCCGGTGATGGAGGCTATCAAATATTCGCTCTTGGGCCAAGGCCAGTTCAGTTGGCTCTGGTTGAGCTACAGCGCCGGCTTCACGGTGATATTGTTAATCTTCGGATTGATGTTGTTTAACAAAGTGCAGAAGTCCTTTATGGACACAGTGTAATGGCTAAGACTCAGGAGACATATTGGACGACAGAGATCACGCCGCAGTCGTTTGCGAAAGGGCTGGGACTGAAGGAACTTTGGGCGAAGAAGTACCTGATTTGGCTGTTTATCAAGCGCGATATCACGGTGCAGTACAAGCAGACGATCTTCGGCATGGGATGGTACTTCATCTCGCCGCTGTTCACGATGTTCATGTATATCGTGGTGTTCGGCCGTATTGCCGGTATCCCGACGGACGATGTCCCGCAGCCGGTGTTCTACCTGAGCGGTATATGCCTCTGGGAGTATTTCTCGACCTGTCTGACCGATGTGGCAGGCACGTTCCAGACCAATGCGGGACTGTTCGGCAAGGTCTATTTCCCGCGACTGGTGTCGCCGGTGTCGAAAGTGATATCCAAACTCTTCCGATTCTTCTTGCAACTGGTCACATTCGTCTTTGTCTATGTGCTGTACGTCGTCAAGGGTGTGCATCTGCAGCCTAACTGGTATCTGCTCTTGTTTCCCGTGATCTTGCTGATGATCCAGTGTCTGGCCTTGGGCCTCGGACTCATTATCTCGTCGCTGACCACCAAATATCGTGACCTGACGAATTTCTTCGGCGTGTTTGTGTCGCTCTGGATGTACGCTACGCCGATTGTCTATCCGCTCAGCTACGTGAAGAACGCGACGCTGCATAAAATCATGCTCTTCAACCCGATGACGGCTATCATCGAGACCTTCAAATACGGGGCATACGGCGCCGGAGAGTTCAGTTGGACCTCGCTGGGCTACAGTGCCGGCATCATCGTGGTTCTGCTGCTGATAGGTATTGCGATGTTCAATCGCAAGCAGAAGTTCTTCATCGACACCATCTAAAAAAATAGCGGAGCTCTAAGGCTCCGCTTTTCGTTGGATTACTTATATAGGAATCGTTTGATAGACCGTTTGGGCGTTTTCTCGAAGGGTTTGTCTTGCACCTCGATATTCGACACCTTGCTGTAGCTCGGGATGAGGTGGTTGAGTTTCTCGAGATTGGCTTTCATGAGGGCTTGTATCTCCTCGAAGGTCATTCGTTTGGTCAGCGTCTCATCGGGGAAGACGAGCGCCACCAGTTTGCCTTCGCGTTCGATAACGAGCGACTCGCCCACGGCCTCCTGGTTGTTCAGCTTGTCCTCTATCTCCTCCGGGTAGATATTCTGTCCGCTGGCACCGAGAATCATAGTCTTGTTACGTCCCTTGAGGTAGATATTGCGTTTCTTGTCCATCTTACCGAGGTCGCCTGTGCGCATCCATCCGTCTTCGGTGAAAGCCGCCTTGGTGGCTTCGGGGTTCTTGTAGTAACCCAGCATGACATTCTCACCTTTGACGAGAATCTCGCCGATACCGGCTTCGTTGGGATTGTCGATCTTCACGTCCATGTTCATCACGGGTACACCGCCGGTACGGGCCTTGAAATACTTAGGCGGATTGCCGCCGATGAGCGGTCCGCATTCGGTCATGCCGTAGCCGATAGAGAGCGGGAAATGGATATCCATCAGACATTTCTCGACGATAGGGTTCATGGCCGCTCCGCCGCAGATGAAATAGCGCAGTTTGCCGCCGAAAGCATTCCTCAGACCACTCTTGACACGGCTCTTGAGGATAGAACTAATAATAGGCGTATGCCAGAACATACGGATGACCCATTTGCTGAGCAGCGGGTCGAGGTTCTTCTTGTAGATCTTCTCGATGACGAGCGGCACGGTCACCACAAGGTAGGGCTGCACGTCGCTTAGCGCTTTCAGGAGGATAGACGGAGTAGGCGACTTGGTCAGGAAATAGATATGCGTGCCGCTGCAGAGAGGGTATAGCAGTTCGCACACCTGTCCGAACATATGTGCCAGCGGCAGCATCGACACCAGACGCTGGCCGGGATCGACAGGCAACATCTTGAAGCCTATCTCGATATTGTTGCTGATAGAGCGGCCGTTGAGCATTACACCCTTCGGGCTGCCCGTCGAACCGCTGGTATAGTTGATAAGCGACAGTTTCTCAGGATCGGCAGCGAAATGGATATCCTCCGGCTGAAAGGCATAGGGATACTTGGTCTTAAACGCCTTGTCCACGGCCTCCTGTAGCTTCTCGCTTTTTAGTTTTATCTTCTGGCTGATATACAGCGGTCGCCAGTCTTCCAGCGATATAGCGGCTTTCACGCCCGCCGGCAACTGCTCGTGCTGCAAGTCTTTCCATACGTACGGTCCCACGAAGAGCATTTCCGCATCCGAGTGCTCCAGCAGGTGGGCCACATCTTGCGACGTGAAGTCCTGCAGGATACTGACGCATACACCTTCGTAGGCTGCTATAGACAGGTAAGCCACCGCCCAGTTGGCGCAGTTACGGCCACAGAGAGCTATCTTGCCACCCGGTTTGATACCCAACTCCTCGAAGAGACACTGCAGTCGCAACATCTCTGTCGCCAGTTGGCCGAAGGTGTACTCATGATCCTCGCCATAGTCGGTCAGCGCGGGATCATTCCACTGATGCTCCATCACGTTCGTGAGGTAGTGTAGATAATGATTCTGCATTGTTGTATCAATTTTGCGCCGCAAAATTACTGCTTTTTTTTCATATATGCAAGAGATGAGAAATAAAAATTTGCAAATAAATTTGCACATGTAAAAAAAATGTAGTAACTTTGCAGCCGGAATTGAAAACGCAAGAGATAACGCAGCAGAAGCAGCATATCGGTCATCTTTTTGACCGTATTGCCGCTACATACGACGGGCTCAATCATGCTCTGTCGCTCAATATTGACCGCCGTTGGCGGAGACAGGCTATCCGTCGTATGGCGCCGGCAGAAGAGGTGCTCGATGTGGCTATCGGTACGGCCGACCTGACAGTCGAAATGCTCCGCGCCGGCAAGGCGCAACACGTGACGGGGCTCGACCTCTCCGCAGAGATGATGCGTATCGGCGAAGAGAAATGTGCCAAGCGTGGCCTGCAGGTGGACTTTGTCCTCGGAAATGCCCAAGAGATGCCTTTTGCAGATGCCTCCTTCGATGCCGTCACATGCGCCTACGGTTGTCGTAACTTCAGTGACCTCGATGTCGGGCTTCGTGAGATGTATCGTGTGCTACGGCCGGGAGGACAACTGACAATCCTGGAGTTCGGCTATCCGACTAATCGCCTTGTACGGGGGCTTTATGATGCCTACTTCACGCATATACTCCCTTTCGTCGGACGACTGGTGAGTCGCGACAAGACGGCGTACACCTATCTCAACCGCAGCGTGAAGAATTTTTGTTGGGGAGAAGCGTTCGTCCAACACTTGCGAGATGCCGGCTTCCGAGACGAGCACTTTGAGCCGCTCACCTTCGGAATAAGCATGATCTATTCCGCCAAGAAACACAAATAACCTATATACCATGGTAAAACACATTATCCTTTGGAAACTGCGCTCCGAATTGAGTGCCGAAGAGAAACAGACAGTTGCGCTGGCCATCAAAGAGGGGCTGGAAGGACTGCAAGGTAAGATACCCGGACTGGTGGCCATCCACGTCCAGATAGCAGGAAGGCTGGAGAGTAGTAATGCCGACCTGATGTTGGATGCCAAACTGGCCTCACCGGAAGCACTGCGTGGCTATTCCGTTCATCCTGCACATGTAGCAGTAGCGGAGTCACGGGTCAGACCGTACGTCGAGCAGCGCACCTGCTTAGACTACGAATATGGAACACTATAGAAACACAATACAATGAGAAAACTATTTACATGCTGCTTGTTGTTGCTCTCTGTGAGCCTACTGCAAGCTCGTCCGCAGACCCGCTCCGTAGTGGTAGATACCGTCTGCAATGCCCCGCTTAAGAATATGTTGCAGGTGACCAACCGCTTCTGCCGCCAGTTCCAGGCTTGTCCGGATAGTCTCTTCGATTGGGCCTATCTCGGCATGAGTGAGGGGAGTTCCAGCAACGAAGAACCTAAAGCGACCAACAAGACCAAGGAAAGTCGTGACGCTATCCAGTTGCGCTACAAAGATCGTTGCTACGACCCGGTGAAGCATACCGGCGATGTGGCTATCGACATCTACATCTTGGGCGTGCGTTGGTGGAAAGACCAACATCTGGGCACCAAGTATCGTCTGTTGCGTCCCGCTAAATCCAAATATCCGCTTACAGCCCATATGACGGCTACCTATAGCGGATCAATCCTCGAGGGGGGCGACTTCATCATCCGCATGGAGCCTATCGCCGAGAACAAGACACGTATCCACTATGAGTTCAGCCTTACCTTCGGACGAGTTCTTTCTACCTTCATCTCCGATAAAACCTGGAATAATGCCATCCGCTGGCGTTTCGAGACCATCCTTGAGAATCTCATCGAGTGCGCTGAGACAGGTACGGTGACCGACAAAAGAAGAGGTCCTTCGAACTAATTCAAAGAACCTTTATTCCTAATTGTATATACGCGCGCGAAGCTTAACGGCGACGTGCGCGTATATTATTGTAGTTGTTCAGGATGCGGCAACGCTCGCAGTTACGCCAGCGGTAAGATACCGTGATACCCAGTTGGAACCAACCGTCATTCCAGTGGATGTCTTTGTGGCCATAACGGTTAATATACGTACCCCAACTTTGACCCAGATCCACGCCCGCACTGTTCTGCGAACCGGCCATTGGCCAACCATCCAGGTTCATATATTTGGTGTCCACCAGACCCTCTTGCAACATCAACTCCACACCTATCGTCCACGACTCCGGCAACTGCCAGGTATATCCGATACCCACTTGTACCATCGGCAAGAAACCGAAAGTCTTTCCGCTAATCATTTCACGTGTCTTCTGCGATGTGCCCTCATGACGCGCATAATAGTAGAACTCATAATTGGTGATAAAGCTTACGGCCAACGCTATACCGCCGTATACGTAGAAACCGGCATTGCTGAACGGATAGCATTCCACGCCCACAGCCGGCTGTAGAATCACTGAACGGAACTTACGAAAGTCATCACGAGGCTCCGCCAGTTTCTCAAACTTGGTCTTGTTATTACCGCTCAGCGAACCAACCATCAGGCTGTAGCGCATGTTGCAGTGACGACTTACCGGCATCAGGCTTCCAAAGATAAACGAACCGCCATAACTCAGGTTATTGGTGTTGAAACCGCCGGAGAACATAACACCCTCATTGTCGACATCACCAAAATAGTACATCGCGTTAGCGGCAAAACTAACACCATTGGAGATAAAATAGTTGCTGGTAGTGTACAAACCCGTACGTTTGCTCTGCTTGTCATTCCACACAACACGGCGTACAGGCTCTTTTTTCGCGGCCATTAGGGCCGGAGAACCCAGCAAAAACAAGCCCAGAAGCAAGAGGGGTATATGTCGGAAATTTTTCATGGATAAATAGCGTTCGTCACTTTTTCACCTTACGGGGTGCAAAGTTACACAAATTTTCCGATATACGCAAGTTTTTTCGAAAATTTTTATAAAAAAAATGAAAAAGAGCGCATTTTGCGCTCTTTAGTAGTGCTACCCGGACTCGAGCATTGCTCGATGGAGTAATAATCGTTCGAACGAAGAGAGATAAGAACCCCCGGATTCGAGACGTTGTGGCACAAAAAAGGAACTCGAAAGTTCCTTTTTTAGTAGTGCTACCCGGACTCGAACCGGGGTTTACGGCGTGAGAGGCCGTTGTCCTAGGCCACTAGACGATAGCACCCGGAAGTGTCCCCGTCAATCGGGGAAACTGGCCTCCGCCGGAAGGGGCATTAATACGCTCCTCGGACGAAAGCGGGTGCAAAAGTACTGCTTTTTTTTGATATACGCAAATATTTTTGAAAAAAAATGCATTTTACACCTCATTTTTTTGCATATATGCGAATATTTTTGTACCTTTGCGCACTATTTATAGCGTTTTTGGAATATGAATACCAATTTTGGATTTGTGCGTGTGGCGGCCGCTGTGCCCAACTTGCGAGTAGCGGATTGCCGTTACAATGCCGAGCAGATTAAGTTGCAGATTGATGAGGCCATTACCGAAGGCGTGGAGGTGATCTGCTTCCCGGAGTTGAGTCTGACGGGCTATACCTGTGCGGACTTGTTCTTTACGCAAGCCCTGCAGCAGAGCAGCATGCGTGAGTTGGAGGCGCTGTGCGACTACACACGCGGTAAGGCGATTATCGTGCTGGTAGGTGCGCCGCTGCAGGTGGATAACGACCTGTTCAATTGTGCGTTCGTCATGACGGACGGCGAAGTAATGGGAGTGGTACCGAAGGTCAACCTGCCCAATACCGGCGAGTTCTACGAGAAACGGTGGTTCACCAGTGGGCGCGCCGCGCGCGAGTACACGCCCGGAGGTATCGCGCCGCGTATTCCTAAAATAGAGATATGGAGCGGCGAAGTGCCCTTCGGCACCGATTTGCTCTTCTGCACACGCAATTTCACCTTTGGTATCGAGATATGCGAGGACCTCTGGTCTCCGCTGCCTCCTTCAACCCAACTGGCTATTCAGGGCGCAGAGATCATCTTCAACCTCTCCTCGTCCAACTGCATCATCGGTAAGCATATCTTCCGTCGCCAGATGATCAAGCAGCAGTCGGCGCGCGTGCATTGCGGCTATGTCTACACCTCGTCGGGCGTCGGCGAGTCCACTACCGATGTCGTCTTCTCCGGTAGCACCTATATCGCCGAGAATGGTGATATCCTCACCGCAGGCGAACGTTTCCAGCGGACCAACTCGATGATTGTCCAAGAGATTGATGTCGAGCGACTCCGTACCGATCGGCAACGCAACACCAATTTCACCAAAGACAAAACAGGCCACTATCGCCATATCAACGTCGCACCTATCGAGCGCGAGGAGGACTTCACGGAGTCCATCCATCGTACCTTCTCCCCGTCGCCGTTCTTGCCCAAGAAAGGCAAGGAAGATCAGTACTGTCTAGATGTCTTCTCTATCCAGACATCAGCGCTGGCGCGCCGTTGGGAACATACGCATTCCGACACTGTCGTCCTCGGTATCTCCGGCGGCCTCGACAGTACGCTCGCCTTGCTTGTCGCCGTGCAGACTGCCGACCTGTTAGGCTATGATCGCACTCGCGTAGTGGGCGTGACGATGCCGGGCTTCGGAACATCCGACCGCACCTACCAGAACGCGCTCCAGCTCATGGAAGAACTGGGTATCACCCACCGCGAGATCTCCATCTGCGAAGTCACGACCCAGCATCTGAACGACATCGCGCACAACATGGACGTCCACGACGCGACCTATGAAAACGCGCAAGCACGCGTACGCACGATGATCCTCATGGACCTCGCCAACGAGCTCAACGGATTGGTAGTTGGTACGGGTGACTTGAGTGAATTGGCGTTGGGTTGGTGTACGTATAACGGCGATCAGATGTCCATGTATGGCATCAATGCCGGTATCCCTAAGACGCTCGTTAAGTATCTTGTGCGTTATGCAGCGGAGAACCTCTACAGCGAGCCGCTGCGTTCGATCCTTTTGGATGTGGTGGAGACACCCGTATCCCCGGAGTTGTTGCCAACCGACGAGCATGGCGACATCGCCCAAAAAACCGAAGACAAAGTCGGCCCGTACGACCTGCACGATTTCTTCCTCTTCTATTTCATGCGCTACGGGTTCACGCGCGAGAAGATCAAATACATGGCGTGTCAGGCCTTTGAGGAGCAGTACGACGAGGCGACGATTGACAAGTGGCTGAATGTCTTCATGCGCCGCTTCTGCACCCAGCAGTTTAAGCGTTCCGCCATGCCTGACGGCCCCAAAGTAGTTAGTGTTTCACTGTCCCCACGGGGCGACTGGAGAATGCCAAGCGATGTTAGTTGTATCTGATATTTCTTTACTGCCGTATAATACTTTCGGCATCGACGCGAAAGCCCGCCTGTTCATCGAGTACTACTCGCTGGACGAGTTGCGGCAGGTGCTCAAGGACCACAAAGGCGAGCGTATCCTCCATGTTGGGCAGGGCTCAAACCTCCTCTTCACCAAGGATTTCGACGGTATCATCCTCCATTCCGGCATGGCGCGTGCCAAGTTCCTCGACGATGAGACAGTGGAGGCGCAAAACGGCTTGCGACTCGATGATATGATCGCCCAACTCACCGACATGGGCTACTGTGGCTTGGAAAAACTCAGCCTCATCCCCGGTGAAGTAGGCGCGTCGGCGGTACAGAACGTCGGGGCCTATGGCTGCGAAGCCAAAGATGTCATCATTCGTGTCCACACGCTCGATGTCGAGACACTCGAGGAGCGCGTCTTCACCAACGCCGAATGTCGTTTCGGCTACCGCGACAGCGCCTTCAAGCACGAACTCAAAGGCCGTTATATCGTCACCTCTGTCGTCTATCGCGTCAAACCCGGCGATGCCGCCAAGACCCGCGAGGAGATCATCGCTACCCGCCAGGCCAAACTACCTACCGTTGGCGAAGTCGGCTCTGCAGGCTCGTTCTTCATGAACCCCTTCGTGCCCGAAGATAAAGTAAATGAATTACTAAAACTCTATCCAGATATGCCTCACTATCCAGTTGGGGCCCCCAGCGTAAACCAGCGAAGCGTTTGCGATGGGGAAAGCGGAGGCACGAGTTGTCCCGTTGATTTAGCGGAGCGGTATCAACATCACAATCTCGTTGCCGAACGCGAGAAGATCCCCGCAGCATGGCTCATCGAGCAATGCGGATGGAAAGGCAAGACGCTTGGTGGCGCACAGGTTTGGCCCAAGCAACCGTTGGTGATTGTGAATGCCAACCATGCGACTGCCCAAGACATCATAGACCTGGCCGCCGCGGTTAGCGCAAGCGTCAAAGAAAAATTCAACATAGATATTCACCCCGAAGTAAACTATATCTGATATGGCTTCATTTATCGTAGAAGGAGGACACAAACTGCATGGTTCCATCACGCCGCAAGGTGCCAAAAATGAAGCACTCCAAGTGCTTTGTGCCGTGCTGCTCACACGGGAAACGGTAGTCATCAACAACCTGCCGGACATCCTCGATGTCAACAACCTCATCGACCTCATCGCGTCCATCGGCGTACGGGTGGAGAAACGCGCTAAGGGCACATACGCCTTCACGGCCGACACACTCGACACTGCCTATCTCCGCAGCGCCGACTTCCTCAAGAAGTGCAACAAACTGCGTGGCTCTGTCATGCTCATCGGTCCGCTACTCGCCCGTCTCGGCGAAGTAACCTACGCCAAACCCGGAGGCGACAAGATAGGCCGTCGGCGTCTTGACACCCATTTCCAAGGAATGGTCAATCTCGGCGCGACTTTCCAATACGACCAGCAATTACTCGCGTACCGTTTCAGCGGCAAGCACCTCAAGGGCAGTTACATGTTGCTCGACGAAGCGTCCGTCACCGGTACGGCAAATATCATCATGGCCTCTGTCTTGGCGGAAGGAACCACTACCATCTACAACGCCGCTTGTGAACCGTACTTGCAGCAGCTTTGCAAATTGCTCAATTCGATGGGCGCCAAAATCAGCGGAGTAGGTAGTAACTTGTTGACCATCGAAGGTGTCAGCGAACTTCATGGCACACAACACACACTCCTTCCGGATATGATCGAAGTCGGCTCTTTCATCGGCATGGCAGCTATCACCGGCTCTGAGTTGCGTATCAAAGAGGCGGGAATCCGTGACCTCGGTATTATCCCCGATGCCTTCCGTCGTTTGGGAATCCGCATTGAGGAAGAAGGAGACGATCTCGTCATTCCGGCGCAGGAGCACTATCAGATTGAGTCCTTCCTCGATGGCTCCATCCTCACCGTCGCCGACGCACCCTGGCCGGGACTCACGCCGGATTTGCTTTCCGTCCTTTTGGTCGTGGCAACCCAAGCGAAGGGCACCGTGCTTATCCACCAGAAGATGTTCGAATCGCGCCTCTTCTTTGTGGACAAACTCATCGACATGGGCGCACAGATCATCCTCTGCGACCCGCACCGCGCAGTCGTCGTCGGTCATGACCACCAGCGCCAACTCAAGCACAACAACATGACCAGCCCCGATATCCGTGCCGGAATAGCCATGCTCATTGCCGCCATGAGTGCCGAAGGCACGTCCCGCATCGACCACATCGACCAGATCGACCGCGGCTACGAAGACATCGAGCACCGCCTCAACGCCATCGGTGCCTCCATCAAACGGGAAGAATAAGCATAAAATGAGCATCTATTTACCTGCTAAAGTCGAAAACGACACGTAAACGAGACGTAAACGACACGAAAACGAGTGCTAAGAACATCCTAAGAACAACGTTATAATACTATGGCAAAAGCAGAGTTAGACATATTGTTAGACAAACTAAGTGGCCGTCTTTCTGGTGATAGCGAGTTCTATGCAACGCATAGATATGGTCGTACGATTATTAGCAACTATCCTAAGCATAAAGACCCAAAGTCTATTACTGCGGCTCAAAAAGCCAATAGTTCTGCCTTTGCTCAGATCTCCAAACAAGCCAAACTCGAACTTGCAGATCCGGATCGTCATGCCTATTGGCAATCCTTATACGAAGCCCATCTCCGCGACAAAAAAGCGCCCAAATACTACAAAACCCTCCGTGGCTTTGTCATCGCCCAATTAAAACAAATGCAATGAAACAACGCATAATCATATTATTTGCACTTTTTCTTGTTGCTTGCGGCGTGCAAAAGCCGCTGACAGAGGAGCAATACACGCAGGCGATACGAAAGGATGTTCCGTTTGGTATGGCAGACTTCAAGCCTGTGAAGCCGGATGTTTATTCCTTCCGCTGCGACGAATATATAGGTATGCTTCCGGATTATGAGGTAGACAACGAAGGAGCATCTATCGTATGGCGCACAACATTTGCGCCGACGTATGACAAGCAACCGACGTCCGTCATATGGCGAAACATCGTCATTAACACAAAGCAACACCGAGTCCTTTGTATAGACCGATTGCTCAAAGATGGCAAGACTTTCGGCTATGTCTATGTGCTGCAGGGCGAGACAAAAGCCATCCCGAACGGCTATCATTGGGATGTTACAGACCATCGTCTTTTGATGAATGTCGCACCTATCCTTGAAGCCCAAACCGAACTATCTGTCGAACTATTGAGAGTAACTAACCCCTTGCAAGAATGAGAAAAATCCTAACTATATTAGTCTTTGCTCTTTGCTCATTGTCCTTTGTGCAGGCCCAACTTGTCCAACCTGTCAAATGGAGTGGAGAAGCGATAGGTGACAGCGTGCGGCTGAAAGCCGCCATTGAACCCGGCTGGCACATGAATATCATCGAGTTCGGCGAACGCGAGTTTGACGAGGAGTTCGCAGACTCTTTTGTGATCACCCTTGCCGCCAACGAAATCACACCTATCCGTTACAATGCCTGTGACGATAATATGTGTACGGCTCCGGAAGTGTGGGAGTATGAGGAGGCCTCTCCTAAATCCTCCCCTAAAGGGAAGGACTTGCAAACCTCCCTTCCCTTTAGGGAGGGGCAGGGGGTAGGCTTGCTTTGGATCTTCATCCTCGGCTTCTTAGGCGGCTTGTTAGCCATCTTCACGCCTTGCGTATGGCCGATTATTCCGATGACCGTCTCGTTCTTCCTCAAGAAAGGCGGCGGCCGCAAAGACGCCATCCTCTACGGTCTCAGTATCATCGTGCTCTATGTCGGTCTTGGCCTTTTGGTGACGTTGCTCTTTGGCGCGTCAGCCCTGAATGACCTGAGTACCAACGCCATCGTCAATATCTTCTTCTTCCTGCTGCTCGTGGTCTTTGCTCTCTCCTTCTTCGGACTCTTCGAGATAACGCTTCCGGACTCATGGTCCACTGCGCTCGATAACAAAGCACGTACCACCGGCGGTTTCCTGAGTATCTTACTCATGGCCTTCACGCTGGTCATTGTCTCATTCTCCTGTACAGGACCTATTATAGGCACGCTGCTTGTGGAAGCCGCAGGCAAATCCCTCTTAGCACCCACAATGGGCATGTTGGGCTTTGCGATAGCTCTGGCCTTGCCTTTCTCGCTCTTTGCGATGTTCCCCGAGTGGATGAAGAGCGCACCGAAGTCCGGCGACTGGATGACGTCCTTCAAAGTGACACTCGCGTTCCTCGAACTGGCCCTCTCGCTCAAGTTCCTCTCGGTTGCCGACATGGCTTACGGCTGGGGCATCCTGCCGCGCTGGCTCTTCATAGCTATTTGGATAGGCTGCTTTGCGGGCATCGGTATCTACTTGATTCGCAAGAATTGGATAGGCAAGACGATCGCCATCCTCTCTTTTGCTTTTGCCGCGTATCTCGTTCCCGGACTCTGGGGCGCACCGGTCAAAGCTATCTCGGCCTTTGCGCCACCTATGGAGATACAAGACCGCGAAGTCTTCCACGATTACGAAGAAGGCCTGGCTTATGCGCGTCAGACAGGCAAGCCGGTCATCATCGACTTCACCGGCTACGGCTGTGTCAATTGCCGTAAGATGGAGGCCTTTGTGCTCAACAACGACAGCGTCAAAGCGCGCCTCCAAAACTACGTCTTCATCGAACTTTTTGTCGATGACCGTTTGGATGCCGACAGCGACGGAGAGAGCGAAGGTACGGAAAACAGCCGTATTCAGCGGGAGCTATATGGCGCCAACGCCCAGCCGTACTTCGTCCAACTGAACGAGTGGGGCTATCCGATAGGTGAGCCTATCGCTTTTACCACCGATCCCATGGAGTTTATCAACTGGCTAAAATACTAAATTATGTATCAAGATAAAATCGTAAATCGTAAATCGTCCAATCGTCAATCGTATGACACCAAGCGTCCGCCGGAGAAGGAGATGATCTTCGGTATCCGCGCCGTGATGGAAGCCATCGATGCCGGCAAAGTACTCGATAAGGTGCTTATTCGTCGTGACATGTCCTCTTCCATCGGCAGAGAACTACTACAAAAACTCGAAGGCACCGGCACACAGATTCAACGTGTACCGCTGGAGAAACTCAACCAGTTTACCGACAAGAACCACCAAGGTGTGATCGCTTTTTTGAGTCCCATCGAGTTCACGCCGCTGGACAGCCTGGTACAGAGTCTCTACGACGAAGGCAAGACGCCGCTCCTGATGTTGCTCGATGGCGTGACGGACGTACGTAACTTCGGTGCTATCGCACGTACATGCGTGTGTGCGGGCGTACACGCGCTTGTCATAGGTACGCGCGGGAGTGCCGCCATCAACGGCGATGCCGTCAAAGCGTCCGCCGGCGCCCTCCACAGCCTGCCTATCTGCAAAGTGGAGAACTTGCAGAACGCCCTTCAGTATCTCCGCGATAGCGGCCTGAGTATTGTAGCCGCTACCGAACATACCGACCGCAACTACACGGAAGTCGATATGACCGTTCCGACCTGTATCGTTATGGGTTCCGAAGAGAAAGGTATCTATGAGGAGAACCTCAAACTCTGTACCGACAAGGTGCGTCTGCCCATGACCGGCACGATCGAGTCACTCAACGTCTCTGTGGCTGCGGGTGTGTTCATCTACGAAGCCATTCGTCAACGCGGATTATGACAGTACTCTACGAAGATAATCATATTATTGCAGTCAACAAGACCTGCAACGAGATTGTGCAGGGCGATAAGACCGGCGATACTCCGTTGTCGGAGATCGTAAAGGCTTATATCAAGGAGAAATACAACAAGCCCGGTGAAGTCTTCTTAGGTGTCACCCATCGTCTCGACCGCCCGACGAGTGGGGTAGTGCTCTTTGCCCGCACCTCCAAAGCCCTCACGCGCCTCAACGAGATGTTCAAGTCGCACGAGCAAATCCGGAAGACCTACTGGGCCATCGTGCAAGGTTGCCCGAAACAACCTGAAGGCCGACTGGAAAACTGGTTGGTGAAAAATGAGGCGCAGAATAAGAGTTATATTGCCAAGCCCGGTGCGAAAGAAGCCAAGTTGGCTATCTTAACCTATAGGACGCTGGAGCGAGGAGACTATTATTCCCTCTTGGAAGTCAATCTCGAGACAGGACGCCATCACCAGATACGCTGTCAGCTGGCAGCGATAGGATGTCCGATAAAAGGCGATTTGAAATATGGCGCGAAGCGCAGCAATCCGGATGGTGGCATTTGTCTGCACGCACGGCAGATCGCGTTTGTTCACCCGGTCAGCAAGCAGCCTGTCTGTATCACGGCTCCTGTGCCGGAAGGATTTCCGCTAAAGGGACCTGTACAAAATCCCTCTGCTGCCAAAGAGGATGGGGGAGCGTAAGGGTGGACGTGAGGCACTCAATCTCTTGTCCGGCCTCATCAAACGCGCGAATCAGATCTATATCAATCGTTCGATCGGCATAATGCCCGTCGGACGATTTTTTCTGGCGCCCGAGAGCGCGTTCAATAGTCTGTGTGGCGCGGAGCATTTCCTGGGGCGTTAGACTTGTTTCCACAGCGCAGCAGAGGTTGCAGAACGCATGTTCACTCCGAAAACCCCATGGCTCAGAATAATAAAAAGAGGAGCAGCGAAGGACGTGACCTATTTGCTGCTCAATCTGTTGTACGGCTTGGCGGAGTGTCTGCTCACGCTCGCCGAGGTTTGCACCTAAGGAGAGGTAGTATATCATTTCTGAGGGAAACGTGTGAGAACTTCATCGCTGATGAAATGATACATCACCGAAGTCTTGACGACCTTTGATTTCTCAAACCAGTGGAACGACTCGTTCAGCTTGTCCATCGCAAAGACCACGAAGACAACCACGATGCCGTATTTGAGTATTCCGAAGATGCCGCCCAGCAATCGGTTGGCCCAGCCCAGATGGATAGCGCGCATAAACTTGGTCAGCAGACGCGCCACAATAGCCAGTACCACGGCGATAGCCAGGAATATTACGACGTAGGCCACGGCGTCGCATGCACCTTGCGGCCATTCAAAGGCTTTTAGCAGTTGTGCGGAGAGCCATGGACCGCACAGACGCGCGCCCAGCACTCCGAGGATAACCACCGCAATGGCGATTACCTCGGAGACTAGGCCTCGTATCAGGCCTCGGATGAGGCCTACCAGAAGAGGCAAGAGCAATAAGACATCAAGCCAGTTCATGGAGTTTATTCAACAGGTTGAGCTGTGCCTTTCTTCCACTCAACCGGTACCCACTGCGGATTAGCTCCGGTTGCTTGGGCTTCCGGCAAGATATCACCGATGTTGCACGGAGTGATCGACCACTCGCCGCCATCGGGATCATATTTACCGTTATCCATGTAGTAACCCAGCACACCGGTGATGGTACCAATGTACTTTGCTGCCGGCAGGTAGAAGTAAGCGTACTTGGCATACTCGGAAGTACCGATCAGCACTTTGTGTGCATCACCGGCGTCCTTCACATAACGTGACTGCGGATAACCTACGTTACCGGTGGTCGGACCAAACGTAGCAGCGTACTGATCCAATTCCGGATTACCCAGCGTCTCGTTGACTGCAGGATCGTATTTGTTGCAGTTCTTCTCTGCACCGAGACTGTCATAGGTGCAGCTGAAGTGTACGTCGGTAATCTTCACCAAGCGAGCATCAGCCAAACGAGCAGCTTTTACATCCTGATATTTACTCAGATAGTTGTTGTGCAACGTTGTCAGGTCTATCACTTCATACACCAGTTTGCTCTTATCCGGATGGCCAATCATACGAGTAGCCAGACGGAAACGTGCCGATGGAATACGACCCGGTGCCCATCCTACTTTCTGCTCATACGAGTTAGCGTAGATATTGTTATTGTAGGTAGGAACGCAGAGTTGCGGCTCGTTAGCATAACGACCGATAGCCAGGCCGTTGCAGCGAACGATGATTTCCTGACCTTGGTGATACATACCGCTGGCCGAACCCATATCCACCGAGAGACGCAGACCTTGCTGGTCGATAGTCGGATAACCGTCTGTCTCCCAGTCGTTCACCTGCTGGATCACCAGTGTCTTGTAGAAGTTGCCTCCGTAATCGTCGGTAGCAATACGTCCGCGGATATAGATGCCTCGACCGTTGGTAGGCAAGGTATCAATGGAGAACAACTCCATATCTTTGTAGGTCGAACGCGTACGATAGAGACTCGAGTCACTCTTGAAATTGCCTTGTTCCGTCATGTAAGGCGGCTGCAACAACGTATTGATGTTGATAATATCGTATCCTTCCGGATTGGCTTCTGCCAACTCTTTCATGAGCTGATCTTCACTCGTTACGAGTACCTCTCCTTCCGTAAGCGCACTCGGCTCGCATGAAGTCATCAGCGCAACGACCGGCAATGCCAGTGCCATTGCATATGTAAAAATAGACTTTCTCATTGTTGTTAGAATTTATAGGTTACGGATAAGAAGAAGTTAGCTCCCCATGCATAGTAGTACTTCGACGGGTATTTCCATGCATTGGCGGTAATCACTGAGTTCTGGTAGTCAGCAACGCCTTGCAGCACGGCGCGCGGCAGACGAGCCTGCTGGTAGCCACCGGTCTTGAAGTGGGTGTTGTTGGCGATGTTGCTTACGCTCAGGTTGATAGAAACCGACTGACGGTTCTTCAGATAAATCAGTTTACCTACCGATACGTCAATCAGGAAGCGGTTGAGCGGATTGGTAGCCGACAGATTCTCTTGTTGCGTCATGATGTTGTACGGATAGCGGAGTACAGGTACGCCGTTGCCGTCCACCTGAACATTCTCATAGGTCGCCCGACCGAAGGTAGCACTCGTAGGATCGGTATCCACCTGGGCACGTACCGATTGGTTATCGGTCGTCTCAATAGCATTGGCATTGGCATCACCGAACCAACCGTTAACTGCCGTACCGTCAACACGTACACCGGTGTACAG
Source organism: Bacteroidales bacterium UBA2800 (assembly GCA_002351925.1). Lineage (GTDB taxonomy): Bacteria > Bacteroidota > Bacteroidia > Bacteroidales > Paludibacteraceae > Colicola. The sequence goes on along the minus strand of DEHM01000014.1, from coordinate 42,834 downwards.
ACCTTGCATACGACGGCTCGGAGCTACCGACAGGTAGTTCCAGTCGTGGTAGTTCACGGTAATGTCAGCAAACCACATCTTCGGGTGGAAGAACGAGAGTTTCAGGCTTGCGTTAGCTTGCGGACCCGTCGAGAGTTTCAGACCCTTCAACAGCACTTTGTCATTGGTCTCAAATACTAACGATTGGGTAGCCAGGTCTTGCGTCATCGGCATACCGTTCTCGGCCGAGCTCACTGCCATGGCATCGCTGGTGTAGCGATAGTCACCAATAGAGAGCGCACCGGTCAAGGTGAAGTAGGTTCCCATCTTAACGGCAGCTGCTGCCTCCAAGCCCAGGTAACGTTTGTCAATGCCGCTCAGGGCTTGGTTGACGAACGTACGAGCCTCGTCATCGTAGTAGCCGTTTAGTTCCGATCCGTCCCAACTCTGAGTGAAGAAACCGGTGATACGACCACGAATGATCGGGTAGTTGAACTCATAACTCAGGTCAGCAGAAACGAGTTTCTGGCTGGCTGCGTAGAAGTCAGAGAGCGACTTGGCGTTATCGTGTTTGTAGATTGGCTCAATCACACGGTCGTGTACACGCTGCGAGATATAAGCATCGCGTGCATAAGGAGCCTCGGTTTTAGCCATAGCATTCAGTTTCAGTCGGTTACGACCGTTGATCTTGTATACAGCGCCCAACTTGAAGCCCGGGTCAACAAAGTGGTGAGCATCGCCGTAATAGCGTGTGCCTGCGTGCAGTGTTCCTGCAGCTTCCGCAGCTTTGATCTTATCGTAAGACGCATGACCGTAATAAGCAGCCGGATCTACATTGTTCTCGCGCTCTGCTACTTTAGTCAGATACCATGCACGACCGTTCAACATGTCCGTCGAACGTTGCATCATGCTGTAGTTAACCATAATAGCATAGTAGAGATCTACCTCGTTGAAGGTCCACTCGTTCTGGAACCATGCTTTCATGTTACCCATGTTGATACGGTAGTTGTAACCGAAGCGACGACCGTTATCCTTGATGGTCGGATCGTAGTCCGGAGCAATCTCGTTCTTGCGAACGTTGGCGATATCCTCCTGGGTGAAGCCGCTGTTGGTTGCCAACTCCTTGATATCACGGTCAGCAAAAGCATCGATATCGATCCACTGGTTACCGCCAAGCAGATCATCAATAGTCTTGTAGTGAATACCTTGCGAGAACTTACCCTCTGCACCCAGCGTCATCTTCAGATGCTTGTACTGCGTGTTCACATATTTGAACGATGCACTGGCCTCCTGAATGTCGTTGTGACGGCGCTCCAGGATATAACGAGCAGAAGCAGTAGGATCCTCATAGTTGTTAGCAATATTGGCTGCATAGATATTATCCCAGTCAATCTGCGTCGTCTTGTTGTCGCGTGTTTGCCAGAGATAAACCAACTTGTTGTAGGTGTCCTTGTCAATCGACGGACCTACTATGTTGCCATCCAGTCCTACAAATCCGCTACCGAACGAGTTACCGTTCACGTCGCGGCCGATAAAGAGTCCCCAAGGATAGTGATTACCGGCATCGTCGTAGAGCTGCATAGCCGATGTCTCGTTGTTCGGGTTAGCAATCTGGCCGTCCCAGTAGAACGACGGCAGGTTACGATAGTAGTCCGGACGCGGATCCGGAGCGTTGAAGAAGTTCAGCGCCGAGTTCGAATACAGCGAGTAGTGGTAACCGGCTGCTACTTTAATCGACTGGTTCTCGTCAATCTTGTACTCATAAGCGGCAATCACCGTCGGGTCATACGACTTCACGATACGCGAATTGCGCACTTTACCCTTCTGATAGCCCCAATAGGGGTTGTAATTGTTGCTTCCCGTCAGGTCATACACTTCCTGCGTAACGGCAGCGTTCTGACCACGCTCTGTCGGAGCACCGAAGGTAATCAGTTTCAGACGTGCGTTGTCCCAGATCTTCTCTGCTGTCAGGAAATAACCCAGCGAGTAGTACTTGATACCCTCACCGATGATACCCTTGTTGTCAATGTACGGCGAGAAACGATAAGCCAGCTGAGCTGTTACAGCCCATCCGTTAGCCATCACACCGCTCGAGTAGGTAGCATTAACACGTACTTTGTAGTTACGGTTCGTACCTGCTGCACCTACTTTCCAACCTTGTGCATAGCGGCTCGCGCCCATCAGGTAGTTGGTCGATTGAGCTAAACCACCAAAGGTGAAGTTGGTCGCTTCCATCGGGTTCAGCACCTCTTTGTAGCGGCTGGCATCGTTCAAACCTCCCATAGCCGAGAAGTTGAAGTTACCGCGCTCCTGAGAGTTGAAATTCAGACCCTCGATGTAGACATTCTCCGCACTCGAGGCATAACCACGATTACGGTAACGTGCTGTAGACCAGGCAAATGACGTCATCGAGTTAAACACGTCGGTCGATGCTGAAGAGGATGATGCTTGCGATTGCGAACGACCTTCATCGTCCGTCATCTCTTCCTCTGTCAGGTTCAGCAGGATCTCGTCTTGTGTTTGCGACACAATGTCTTGCTGAAGAACAACCTCCATCTCGTTCGCTTTGTCCGCCTGAAGTTGAATCAGTTCGAGACCGGCTACATAGCCTTCTGCCTCGATGACAACCTCTTCGTCCGTTGCGTCCAAATAGAGGAGAACAAACTCACCCGACGCGTTGGTCGTAGTGGAAATGTTTTGATTGGCCAATGTTACCTTAGCACCGACCACAGCTGCCTGGGTCGAACGATCGATAACTCTGCCTCGCAGGGATGTTTGCGCCATTGTGACGACTGAAATCATCAACACAAACATCATCAAAAAGAGTTTTTTCATACGATTGTTTGTTAGTGTTTTTTATGGTTAATACTATTGTTAATTAAAATTCTGCATTTTTAGGGGTACGCGGGAAGGGAATCACGTCACGTATGTTCTGCATACCGGTTACAAACAACATCAGTCGCTCAAAACCGAGACCGAAACCTGCGTGAGGTGCTGCTCCGAAACGACGCGTGTCCAGATACCACCACATATCCTTCATCGGGATGTGACGGCGCTCTATCTCGTCATTCAGTTTTTCCAGACTCTCCTCACGTACGCTACCGCCGATGATCTCACCAATCTGCGGGAACAGCACATCCGTTCCCTGAACGGTCTTTCCATCTTCGTTGATCTTCATGTAGAAGGCTTTGATATCCTTCGGATAATCCGTCATAATCACCGGTTTGCCGAAGTGCTCCTCCACCAGATAACGCTCGTGCTCCGAACTCAAATCATCGCCCCAGTTGCACGGGAACTCAAATTTCTTTCCGTTCTTGACGGCTTCCTGGAGAATGCGAATGCCTTCGGTGTACTCCAGACGCACAAATTCGGTATCAATAACCGACTTTAGACGTTCAATCAGGCCCTTGTCAACAAACTGGTTGAGGAACTCCAAATCGTCCATACAATGATCCAGTGCCCAGCGAACGCAATACTTGATGAAGTCTTCTTCCAGGTCCATCAACTCGTCTTTCTGTATAAAGGCAACCTCCGGCTCTATCATCCAGAACTCGGCCAGGTGACGCGGTGTGTTGCTATTCTCCGCACGGAAAGTCGGGCCGAAGGTGTATATCTTACCAAGCGCCATAGCGCCCAGCTCGCCTTCCAACTGACCACTGACAGTCAGTGCGGCTTGCTTGCCGAAGAAATCGTCGCTGTAGTCTATCTGACCATCTTCGTTTTTCTTCAGGTTATAAAGGTTCTTGGTTGTTACCTGGAACATTTGTCCGGCGCCCTCGCAATCCGAGGCCGTGATAAGCGGCGTGTGGAAATAGAAGTAACCATGCTCATGGAAATACGTGTGGATCGCCATCGCCATGTTATGACGAATACGGAAGACGGCACCAAAAGTGTTGGTACGTGGTCTCAGATGAGCAATAGAGCGCAGGTATTCCATCGAGAGGCCTTTCTTCTGCAACGGATATTTCTCCGGATCGGCGGTGCCATATACCTCCAGATCCGTCAGTTGTATCTCTACGGCCTGACCGGACCCCTGGCTCTCTACCAGGATACCTGTTGCCGAGATACATGCTCCCGTTGTTACTGGCTTGAGGCGCTCTTCGTCGAATTGTTGCAGGTCGACTACGATCTGGATGTTGCGGATAGTAGAGCCGTCGTTCAGGGCAATAAACGAGATGTTCTTGTTGCCTCGACGACTGCGTACCCATCCGCGCACATTGATCTCGCTGCCGAAATCCGTACGCTGTAGTGCATCAATAATTACTGTTCTTTGCATAAATAGGTTTTATCGTTTGTTATTTAGTTGTCAAAATGGTGGATGGGCAATATCTTCTCCCAGTCCGTTGTTCATGCTGATGCCGTCTGGCGACATCTGTTGACCGAACGATACCGCACCCATCGAGTTGTTCATGCTCGATTGAATCGATACGCTGCCTTCTGCCGGAGCTATCGGACTCAATTCATCAGCATCAATGGCCTCATCCTCGTTCTGGAACTTGGCGTACTTACCGCGGAAGCGAAGCCATATGCTGTCGGTTGCGCCGTTTCGGTGCTTTGCCACGATGATCTGTGCCAAGCCGCGTAGGTCCTTACCCGTCTTATCATCATTGTAGAGGTGATAATATTCCGGGCGATGGATGAAGCACACCATATCGGCATCCTGCTCAATCGCACCCGACTCACGTAGGTCACTCAGTTGCGGCGTCTTGCCTTCTACGCCCTGACGAGCCTCTACACCACGGTTCAACTGCGAGAGCGCAATAATCGGTATATCCAGTTCTTTGGCCAGTGCCTTCAAGCTACGCGAGATGATACTTACCTCTTGTTCACGGCTTCCGAAACTCGATCCCTGAGCGTTCATCAACTGCAGGTAATCGATGATAATCAGCCGTATGCCGTGCTCGCGAACCAGTTTGCGGGCTTTCGAACGCAACTCGAAGATAGACAAGGATGGGGTATCATCCATATAGAGCGGTGCTCCCTTCATCACGTTAATCTTCGTATTGAGTCGTTTGGCGTCGTCTTTCGACATCTTGCCCGTCTTGATCTTGTCGCCTTCTATCTCGCAGACATTCATAATAAGACGGTTCACCAGTTGCACGTTGCTCATCTCCAGCGAGAAAATAGCTACCGGTATCTTACGGTCTATCGCCATGTTCTTGGCCATCGACAGTACAAAAGCCGTCTTACCCATCGCCGGACGAGCGGCAATAATCACCAAATCAGGCGTTTGCCAACCGGAAGTGATCTTGTCCAGAGCATGGAAGCCCGAAGGAATACCGCTTATCGAACCGTCATTCTTCGCCGCTTTCTCCATACGCTTGAAGGCCTCTTCTATCACCGGGTCAATCTGCGTCACATCGCGTTTTTGGCTGCGCTGACTGATCTCGAAGATGCCCGCTTCTGCCTCTTGCATCAACTCCTCAATATCTTGCGTCTCGTCAAAGCCCTTTTCTTCTATCTGCGCAGCCATCGCAATCAGGTCACGGGCCGTCGCCTTCTGAGCAATAATCTCTGCGTGATAATGTAGGTGGGCCGTCGATGCTACACGGCGCGTCAGGTCGGCCAGATACACAGCGCCACCGGCTTGCTCCAGCGTACCCATACTCTTCATCTTCTCGCTCACGGAGAGGATGTCAATGGGCTGATCTTTTGCCGCCAAAGCTCGTATAGCCTCATAGACCATACGGTTCTGGTCTTTGTAGAACACCTCCGGACGCAGCATATCTGCTACGCTTCCGTAGGCATCTTTCTCTATCATCAATGCACCCAGCACCGAGTCCTCCAAGTCTTGTGCTTGAGGGGGTAACTTACCCATCTCGTTGGCACCGACCTTGATGATCGTGGTTTGCGAGGCGCGCTTGCGCGTACTATTTCTGTTGGTTTCTGCCATATGCAGCTATTAGGTTATGGGCGGCTACAAAACTACTGATCTCGTTGTTAAGCACCTGGCGCTCTGCTACTTCTATCTGATGCTCCATCTGCTCGTTTTTATAAAAACCGTCCAACAGTGTTTGGTTAATTGTTTCGTACATCCAGTATTTGGCTTGCTCCGTGCGGTGCGCGTCAAAATAGCCGTTCTGCTTCGTGAAGGCAATATATTCTTCTATGTTCTGCCATACATCCATCACGCCGCTATGGTCTATCGACGAGCAACAGAGTGCATCCGGTTTCCAACCTGACTCGGGAGGCGGGAACAAAGCCAAGGCGTTTTTGAATCCTACGCGCGCGGCGCGCGCACGTTCAATATTATTTCCGTCGCATTTGTTGATGGCTATACCGTCTGCCATCTCCATGATACCGCGTTTGATACCTTGCAGATCGTCACCCGTACCCGTCACTTGCAGCAACAGGAAATAGTCCACCATCGAGTGCGCTGCCGTCTCCGACTGACCTACACCTACTGTCTCCAGGAGGATGGTGTCAAAACCGGCTGCTTCGCAGAGCACTATCGTCTCGCGCGTCTTACGTGCCACGCCGCCTAATGAACCGGCACTCGGACTTGGACGGATAAAGGCGTTCGACTTAACCGACAGCTCGTTCATACGCGTCTTGTCACCCAGTATCGAACCTTTGCTGCGCTCGCTCGACGGGTCGATAGCCAGTACAGCCAGTTTCTTCCCGTGCTCACACAACTCGCTGCCCAAGGCCTCGATGAAGGTCGACTTACCGGCTCCGGGAACACCCGTGATACCTACGCGTATCGAGTTACCCGCATAGGGGAGACACATCTCAATCACTTTCTGTGCGATGGCTTGGTCGGCCAGCAGGTTGCTCTCCACCAGCGTCACCGCCTGACTCAGAATAGTCACATCACCACGCCGAATGCCCTCGAAGTACTCTTCGGGGCTCAGCGTCCGTTTCTGGCGACGGAAAGTCGCATAAGGATTCACACTCGGCAGGTTTTCTACACCTGCGTTCACCTGCAAACCCTTATATTCTGCGCTATTTTCCGGGTGATCCATCATTCTTTATTCAACTACAAAGCTGATTTTTACGTGTTTAATGGGGGTCTGATAATCATTGGTGATAATCACTACCTCACGGGTATATGCGCCCGGTTGAAGTTCCTTGGCGTTGATATCCAGGCTTACGGCACCTTTCTTGCCCGACTTGATAGCCTTCGGCGACTTAATCGTCAACTGCTTGTCGGTCGAGTAGATACGACGTATCTCCAGCGGGTTAACACCTACGTTCTTAATCGGGAAAGCAAACTTCATCGTCTTGCCTGCGGCTACCTTACCTGCGTTCTGCTCGGTCTGCAGCTCAATCATCGGGGCTTGCTGCTTCTGTTCCAGCGTCAACTGGCTGAAATCCTCAACGATATCGGCCTTGATAGTCAGTTTATAAGTGTCGCTGATCTCCTTCTTGCCGTCCACTTGTACATAGGCATAAGCCTCTACCGGACCGTACATCTTGGTCTTCTTCGAGTCGATGGCGAAGATGAACTTACCTACTTCGTTCGGCTTAACAGCCTCCAGCGTCACCTGACTGATCAGGTAGGCGTCAGCGCCGTTGGTTAACAATGCTACAGCGTGGTCTTCCTTGGTCATGTTGGCATATTCCAACTCACCTTGTGTACCTTCACCTTTCTTGATCTTGCCCAAATCAAGGGTCTTACCCTTCATGCTCAGGTCGCCTACGGCTACGGTGTATTTGTTCACCGGCTTAGCCTGTTTCGGGATAACTTCACCCTTGATATACACTTTCTTCGTCGCCTCCGAAGCGTTCGAAGTGATAGTCACGGTCTTCTGGAAACGACCCGGACGACCGTTCGGGTTATAAGTTACCGTGATGCTTCCCGTCTGACCGGGCTCTACCGGCTCTTTGGTCCATGTCGGGGTCGTACAACCGCAACTGGCGCGTACATTGCTCAGCACGAGCGGAGCCATTCCTTCGTTCTTGAATTCAAAAACAACACTCACGCGGCCGTCTGCCTCGTTAATCTTACCAAAATCATGCTCGGTCTTTACAAACGTAATAACCGGCTCTTGTGCCATCATGGCTACTGCGCACAGAGCCATGCAGAGAGTACTAAAAATCTTTTTCATTACCTATACTTTTTTTGCTTTTGTTATCTAACTTTCGGTGGTCGCTATGCGACGCACTTCTTTGATGTCATCCAGTTTCTTCAGCGCTTTCAGCAATTCGGTCAGTTCTTTACGGTCATATACATACATCTCCATCGTCCCCTTGAACAGACCGTCTTCACTCGACACATTGATGGCGCGCAGGTTGATATGAAAATCCGTCGTGATGGTCTGCAGCACTTGGATAAACACACCAAACTTATCTATTCCCACCAACTCAATCTTCTCCACAAACGACTGCACACGGTGGGTGTTCCAGGTCGCCGAATAGATCCGCTTGCCGTAACTGGTCTTCAGCAGACGGGCTTCCGGACAGTCAATCATGTGGATGTGCATCTTGCCGTTCTCGTCCAGGTAGCCCAGCACTTCATCGCCGGGTATCGGATGGCAGCAATTACTCAGTATATAATCCTTACCCAAATTCTCGTCCGTCAGTACAATGGCTTTCGGACCTTTCTTCGGCTTCTCTTCCGGCTTCGCTGCAGGGGCGGTTTCCGGTTTCGCGGGCACCTCTTTGGGCTTACTGCCGATAAACGGCATCTTCGACCACCAACTGCGCTTCGGGAACACAATCTCTCTGAGGTTATCCAGCCGTATCGTGCCTTGACCTACCTGCATATACAGGACGCTTGGCTGCTCGATATCGTAATAATTCAATAATCGTGCCAAAGCCATGTCGTGGTTCTCTGCCAGGTCTTTGTCGATCTGTATGGCGTCTTCCACCAACCGCTCGCCGTGTTTGATATATTTGCGCTCTTCCCGGCGGAAATACTGCGTCAGACAGTTTCTTGCTTTCGCCGTCGTCACCATGTCCAACCACTCGTGTTGCGGATGTTGGCTGCTCGAGGTTAGCACTTCCACCTGATCGCCGCCTTTCAGTTGGTACGACAGCGGCACCAACGTGTGGTTCACTTTCGCGCCTATACAGTGTTCGCCCAGTTCGGAGTGGAGTAGGAAAGCAAAATCCAAAGCAGTCGAACCTAACGGCATCGTCATAATCTCGCCCTTCGGTGTGAACACAAACACCTCCTGTGCAAACAGGTTCAGCTTGAACGTGCCCAAGAACTCCATGGCATCCTTGTCCGGATGAGCCAGTATCTCTTTGATCTCGCGCAACCACTTATCCAGTTCCGAGTCATCCGACTCCCCTGTCTTGTATTTCCAGTGCGCTGCATAACCTCGTTCGGCTATCTCGTGCATTCGGTTTGTGCGAATCTGCACCTCTACCCACTCGCCGTCTTTGCCCATCACGGTCACATGTAGTGCCTCATAACCGTTGGCTTTCGGGGTCGAGATCCAGTCGCGGATACGCTCCGGATGGGGACGGTACATCTCCGTAATCGCCGAATAGATCATCCAGCATTGGTCTTTCTCGCTCAAGTTCTGATGGGGCGTAAACACGATACGTACGGCCAGCAGGTCATACACATCCTCAAACGGGATATGCTGCTTCATCATCTTCTTCCATACCGAGTAGACCGACTTGATACGGGCTTTCAGCGTGAACTCATAACCCATTTCCGTCAAGCGCGCGCGTATAGGCTGAGAGAAATGTTCAAAATAAGCCAACTGGTGTGACTTGACGCCCTCCAGCTTCTCGTGTATCTCTTGCCAGGTGTCCGGGTGCTCGTATTTGAAACTCAGGTCCTCCAGCTCTGTCTTGATGGGGAACAGACCCAGACGGTGTGCCAGCGGCGCATAGATATACTGCGTCTCTCCGGCTATCTTGTACTGTTTGTCCTTGGGTTGCGCGCCCAGCGTGCGCATGTTGTGCAGTCGGTCGGCAATCTTGATAAGCACAACGCGGATGTCGTCGCTGATCGTCAGCAGCAACTTGCGGAAGTTCTCCGCTTGCTCGCTCGCCTGACTACCGAATACGCCGCCGCTGATTTTCGTCAGACCGGCCACTATCTGCGCAATCTTTTCGCCGAACAGTCCCTTGATGTCCTCCACCGTATAGTCGGTGTCCTCCACTACGTCATGCAGTAGGGCCGAACAGATACTCGTGCTACCCAGCCCGATCTCTCGCACGCAAATGCGCGCGACAGCTATCGGATGCAGTATGTAGGGCTCGCCGCTCAAACGACGTACGCCGTAATGCGCCTTGTATGCAAAATTGAAGGCATGCGTAATCAGCTCACGTTTTTGGCGGTGAGGGGTCTGCGCATAGTCGTCCAACAACGCTTCAAACTCGCGTTGGATCAACTCGTCTTCGGCCGGTGTAAAGTCCTTTTTCTGCATATACGAACCCAAAATGACGCGCAAAGTTACAAAAATAAAATGATATACGCAAGTGCGCGCGCATAAAAAATGAAAAAAAATGCATTTTGGCATATTTTTTGCCTTCTTTTAGAAGGAAACTTTCAACTTCAGAAATTTTGTTGTACCTTTGCAACTGTTTAATTGGCTAATTATGCGCAAAATATTATATATTCTCATAGTTCTCGTGCTGGCGCTGCCCCTTGTGGCGGCTACTAAACCCTATACCGTCGTCATCGATGCAGGTCACGGCGGTAAAGATCCCGGTGCAGTCGGACGGTTCTCCTATGAGAAAGACCTTAACCTCGCGCTGGCTTTACGCACGGGAGAGATTCTCAAAGCACAGTACCCCGATGTCAAAGTGGTCTATACACGTTCTACCGATGTCTTCATTCCCCTGCAGACACGTGCGGACATCGCCAACAAGAACAACGCCGATCTCTTCATCTCCATCCATGCCAACTCCTCGGAGACCAAGGCGGCGTGCGGCATCGAGACATTCATCCTCGGCTATGACCGACTCGACAAAAACCTGGATGTCGCCATGCGTGAGAACGCCGTGATGAAGCTTGAGGCGGACTATAAGACCACCTATCACGGCTTCGATCCCAACTCCATCGACTCCTATATCATGTTCGAGTTGTTGCAAAATACCTACCTCGACCAGTCGCTTCAGTTGGCTACGCTCGTCCAGAGCAGTTTTGTCAAAAATCTCAAGCGCACCGATCGTGGTGTACAACAGGCCTCTTTCTGGGTGCTCCTCAAGACGGCTTGTCCCTCCATCCTCTTCGAGATGGGATTTATCAGCAACCCCGAGGAAGAACGCTTCCTCAACAACGATAGTACGATGACCATGATGGCGACCCATCTCGTTGATGCTTTTGGCGCCTATACCCATCGTATAACGGCTGTCGCTCCTCAACCTCCCGTGGAGGAACCGCAACCTGCTGTCGAGACTCCCCAACAAGAACGGGACAATAACGGACCAAAAACGGGAGAGAAACGGGAGCTGAACGAGAGCACTCTGCCTCCTCGGAGTGCCAATCCGCAACGTTACTATGCCGTTCAGATATGTGCTTCTCGCACCCTCCTCGCGGAGGATGATCCTAAACTCAAAGGCCAAAAATGCGAATGGCGTAAAATGGGAGAATGGTACAAATACTACACCGCGGTGGATACCGACCGCAATAAAGTCGTCGAAGCGCAAAAAGCCATCAAAAAACTCTTCCCCGACTGCTGGATAGTTACTTTTGAAAGATAATCAATTATGAAATACGCACGCGAAATCAAGGTCGGCGTCCTCGCCACCATCTGTCTTTTCCTCCTCTTCTTTGGATTCAATTTCCTCAAGGGAGTCAATATCTTCTCACCCACCAATGCCTACCACGGCCGCTTCGACAACATCCACGGGCTCGAAGAACAGGCCGTCGTCCTCATTCGTGGTTACAAAGTGGGGCAGGTGGATAATATCGACTACGATTTTTCGGCCGATAGTGCTTTCACAATCGATATCTCTATCAATCGCGATATCGTCCTGCCGCAAGGCACGCGTATGGCGCTCATCGCCAATGGCCTGCTGGGCGGAATGGCTATCGAACTCCAGTTGCCGGATTCGTCTGTCAGCGGCGAGTCTGTCGCGCACGGCGCTTTCCTGCCTACCACCTTCGTGCCCGGTATGATGGAGAGCCTGCAGGGCGACCTGCTTGCCCATGTCGATGCCGCTGTGCTCAATATCGACTCACTCGTTTCCCAGGTTAAGGGCCAACTGGCGGGCAATCATATCCAGTCTACGCTCCGGAACGTAGATCGTATCTCCGGCGACCTTACCGATGTCTCTTCCGATCTGCGCCATCTGATGAACACCAAAGTGCCCGTTATCGTAGATAACGCCGACACCGCGGTGGCCAACCTCAATGCCATCATTGCTGACATCAAAGAGGCTGATCTCAAAGCCACAGTTGCACGCGTGGACAATGCCATCGACAATGTCAACGGACTCATCACCGATGTGCGCTCCGAGCAAGGCACGCTGGGCCAACTTATCTACAACAAGTCGCTCTACAACCATATCGACGCTACCGTCATCTCGGCCGACTCGTTGCTCACCGATCTCAAGGCACACCCCAAACGCTATGTCCACTTCTCCGTCTTCGGGAAGAAGGACAAGTAAGCCGTATCTAAACACAACATATCGTGTTTGAAAGGAGAGATTTTTGGCAAAATCCTTATTTGTACTTTGTCTAAATAACAAAAAAATGCAATAAAATTTAATGCGCCGAAAATCAAGGGCTTCGACCACTTTTTAACAAAAAAATGCATTTTCCTCTTGCATATTCCAAACTCCCTATAAATCAATTAGTTACATGTTAATAACTCTTGTAATTCATTGATATTCAAATGTTTAACACTAAGTGCCTAATAATCCGAGAGTTACGCTTTGAGCCATTTTGCTATCTCGGATGACGATTTGGTCAATCCAAAAATTTGTTGTACTTTTGCACTCGATTTCGGCAAAACCGATTTTCACAAACAATCGAAAAATGACGCAAAACGTGCAACAACAATGGGCGCAGTGTCAGACCATCTTGGCTGACAACATGACAGCGAGTGCTTACCAGACTTGGTTCGCCCCCATCGTACCCCTTCAGTTCGCTGAGGGCGTACTCGTGTTGCAGGTGAAGTCGCAGTTTGTGGCGGAGTATATCGAGGAGAACTACATCCCCTTGCTCTCTGCTGCTATCTTGCGCGTGTTTGGACAAGGTACGCGCCTGGAGTATCGCGTGCTTATCGACTCCACTTCCGGAGCTGGCACCAGTCTCCCCGCGCAACCGCTTGAGACGCAGAAGGCTATACCTGTGCAGCAGATGAACCCTGTGGCGCAGAACACCTTCGAGCCTCAACTCAACACGCTTTATACCTTCGACTCGTTTGTGGCCGGAGAGCCGAACAAGTTGGCACGCACTGCCGGTATCGCCATCTCCAAGCAGCCGGGCTACACTGCCTTCAACCCCCTCTTCATCTACGGAGGTAGCGGAGTAGGTAAGACCCACTTGGCGAACGCCATCGGCAACCAAGTGCGCGCGCTCAATGCGCAGGCACGCGTTCTTTATGTTAGTGCGAATACGTTCAAACTGCAGTACCAGGACGCGCGCAATGCCAACCGTATACCCGACTTCCTCAATTTCTATCAGTCGGTAGATGTGCTTATCGTGGACGATATCCAGTATTTTGCAGGCCTCAAGGGCACGCAGGATACGTTCTTCCATATATTCAACTATCTCCAGCAGAGCCGCAAACAACTCATCCTCACGTCCGATCGCCCGCCTATCGAGCTCAAGGACATTGAGGAGCGTCTGCTCACTCGCTTTAAGTGGGGATTGGCCGCAGAGATCGCGCGGCCCGACTACCAGTTGCGACGCGACATCCTGCTCAGCAAGATGCGCCGCGACGGTATCCAACTCAGCGACGAGATAGTCGATTATATCGCGCAAAACGTGCGCCACTCGGTACGCGACTTGGAGGGTATTCTCGCCTCGCTCTTGGCACACTCTACGCTGACCGATCGTGAGATAGATCTCCAGCTCACCGAGCAGGTGGTCAGCCATATAGTGGCTATCCAGCCGCGCAAGATACGCGTAGAAGATGTGGTCAACGCCGTGGCAGAGCACTACAACCTGCCGCCGAAAGCCATCATCGCCCAGAATCGCTCGCGCGATGTCATGCTCGCACGCCACGTCACCTTCTATCTCTGCAAGCAGCTTACCAACTGTTCGCTTAACGAGATAGGCTTCCAGATCGGACGACGTACGCACGCTACCGTCCTGCACTCTATCTCGCATATGCGTGAGGTGCTCGACCTCGATCCCGTATTGCGTCAACATGTTGCACAAGTTCAGGCTACACTACAATGATTACCGCCTTCGACAACGATAAGTATATACGCATTCAGTCGGAACATATCCGTGAGCGTATAGCCCAGTTTGGCAACAAGCTCTATCTCGAGTTGGGCGGTAAACTCTTCGATGACCTTCATGCCAGTCGCGTGCTGCCGGGATTCATGCCCGATAGCAAACTGCAGATGCTCACCCAACTGCGCGACTCGCTGGAGATCGTCATCGTCATCTCAGCCGAAGATATAGAGCGCAACAAGATACGCCAAGACTTGGGTATTACCTACGATGAAGACGTCTTGCGTCTGCGCGAGGCCTTCATGGAACGCGGGTTCCTCGTCTCTTCGGTAGTGATCACCCATTATGCGGGACAGCGATCGGCTGACACCTATCGCCAGCGACTGGAGCGGAAAGGTATACGCGTGTACTACCATTATATCATCGATGGTTATCCGCACAATGTTGAACTGATAGCTTCTCCCGATGGCTTCGGACGTAATGACTACGTCGAGACATCGCGGCCGCTTGTCATCGTCACAGCTCCCGGCCCCGGAAGCGGAAAGATGGCTGTCTGCCTCTCCCAACTGTACAACGAACAGGCGCGCGGACATGAGGCCGGATATGCGAAATTTGAGACCTTCCCGGTATGGAACTTACCGCTCAAACATCCGCTTAACGTGGCTTACGAAGCGGCTACGGCCGATCTGCAGGACGTTAACATGATCGACCCCTT
>DEHM01000014.1:4968-27856 GCA_002351925.1 Bacteroidales bacterium UBA2800 | reverse complement strand
ATCGACCCCTTCCACCTCGAGGCATACGGCAAGACTGCCGTTAACTACAACCGCGATGTGGAGATATATCCCGTCCTCGACGCACTCTTCACCTCCATCTACGGCTCCAGCCCCTATAAATCACCCACCGACATGGGAGTGAATATGGTGGGCTTCTGTATCAGCGATGATGATGCAGTGCGCGAAGCCAGCAAACAGGAGATCATACGCCGCTATTTCCAGGCTGTATGCCACTTGGCTAACGGAAGGTGCAACGACGCGGAGATCAAGAAGCTCGCACTCTTGCAGCAGCAAGTGGGCATCAATACCGCCTATCGTCGTACGACGGTGGCTGCTCGAGAGCGGCGTGCGCTCTCCGGTGCGCAACACGACGGCACTTTCTCTCATGCGGCAGCTATAGAACTGCCCGACGGACGAATCATCACCGCCGAAGCCGGAGATTTGCTGGGCTCGTCGGCTGCACTCTTGCTCAACGCGATGAAGGAATTGGCGGGTATAGACCATAGTGTGCGACTCATTCCGGAGAACATCATCGAACCGATCCAGCAGACCAAGATCAGCTACCTGCACGGTAAGAACCCGCGTCTGCATACCGACGAGGTACTCGTGGCGCTCTCCGTCCTCTCGCTGCAGGACGAGAACTGTCGTCGTGCTCTCGAGACCTTGCCGCTCCTCAAAGGATGCCAGGCGCACTCCACCGTCATGCTCAAACAGGTGGATTGGAAGACATTTAAGAAACTTGGAATAGATTTAACGACCGACCCCGCAAAGAAATAAGAGAACTCGGGTGAGAATCCCGGACTGACCGGCAACTGTGATGGCCTCTCGGCCTAAGTCAGATCGCTTATGCTTTGCCTCGATTGAGTAGTCCTCCTGGATTAGGACGAAACAATGACCAAACGACTGATTGTCATACTATTAGCTGCACTCTGTGCCCATGCTGCCTACGCGCTTGGCGAGGCGGTACTCGATACTGTGTCCTCCGACTTCCGGCTCGACGAGGTACAAGTCACGGCACGCGTGCTCAGCAAGGATATCATTGTTCCCCAGACCCTTAAAGGCGAAGAACTGCAACGGCTTAGTGTACTCACTGTTGCCGATGCATTGCGTTATTTCTCCGGCGTCCAACTCAAGGACTACGGCGGAGTGGGAGGTATCAAGACGATCAACATCCGTTCGATGGGCAGCCAGCACACGGCGGTGTACTACAATGGTATCCAACTCGGCAACGCCCAGAACGGGCAAGTCGATCTGGGTCGTTTCTCCCTGGACAACATCGAGTCCGTCGAGCTCTACAACGGCCAGAAATCCGATATCTTCCAGTCCGCACGAGAGTTTGGCGCAGCGGGCAATATCTATCTCACTACACGCCGCCCATACTTCCGCGCGGGAGAACGCATTCACGTACGCGCGCAAATGCGTGCAGGCTCGTTCGCGTTGGCTAATCCCGCGTTGGGCGTAGACCTGCGCCTTACGGAGTCACTCTCACTCACCCTCGATGCCGAGTATCTCTATTCCAACGGACGCTATCCTTTCCGTTACCGCCGTGTGCTGCCTACCGGAGAGACGGCTTACGACACTACCGCTGTGCGGGAGAACGGCGATATCAATGCCGTGCGGGCCGAGATGGGACTCCACCACTACTACAGCAACACCGGCTTCTGGCGACTCCATGTGTACAACTATTGGAGCAATCGAGGCATACCGGGTGCCATCGTCAACAACGTCTGGCGAAATGGCGAACGACTCACCGATCGCAACACTTTTGTCCAGGCCCAGTGGCAGGACGAGTGGTTCAATCGCTGGAGTACACGCGTATTGTTTAAGTACGCCAACGACTTCACCCACTATCGCAACTACGACGAGCGCCTTCTTCCTGCCAACAACCGCTATACCCAGCAGGAGGCCTATCTGTCCTTTGCCAATCGCCTCCAGGTCTTCAACTGGTGGGATATGTCGTTGGCTTACGACTACCAGTACAACGCACTCGCACGCGAGAACCTTCTGCTCGATGCCGCTCCCGAACATTTCTATCGCCACAGCCACTGGCTCTCAGCCGCTACGGCCTTCAATTTTCGGGAGTATATACGCTTGCAGGCCTCTGTGCTCATGACGGCTGTCGATCAGAACACGCCGCGTGTAACGCCCGGTGTGTTTCTCTCCTACCGTCCCTATCCGAAAATCGATCTCAGCATCAATGCTTTCTACAAGCAGAGTTATCGCTATCCTACCTTCAACGATCTCTACTACACCGATCTGGGTAATGCCAATCTCCGTCCGGAGTTAGCGCGCCAGCACTCCGTAGAACTGGCCTATCGAAAGGCCGCTAAGGTATATGATCTGGCTTTGTCGGCCGCCTACTATTACAATCGTGTGACGGATAAGATCATCGCCTATCCTAAGGGACAGCAGTTCCGTTGGACGATGCTCAACCTGGGCACAGTCAAGATACATGGTGTCGACCTCAATGCCGATGCATCCTGGTATCTGCCTTTGCGTTTCACGCTTCGCACCCGACTCAACTATACCTTCCAGCAAGCACGCGACTATACCAATCCGGCTGACACCTACTACACCCACCAGATACCCTATATACCGCGTCATAGCGGCAGCTTCGTCCTTGGATTCGACTGGCAGAGCCGGCGCGGCGACCATTATGGCTTCAACTATTCGTTTATCTATACCGGCGAACGCTACTGCCAGCAGGAGAACACCGTCTACAACTATGTCCAGCCATGGTACACCCACGATCTCTCCCTCTATGGCGAATGGAATATCCGGCGCTACTGGCTCAAAGCGAATCTGGAAATCAACAACCTCTTCGGACAAGATTACGAAGTAATCCAAAACTATCCGATGCCCAAACAGAACGTACGATGCACACTCGCTTTCAGATATTAGTAACTTGGTCTGTACTCTGTATTCTGTACTCTGTACTCCTGACAGGATGCCGTGGCGAAGATATCGTCTATCCTACCATTGGAACCCACGTCACCGATGAGGTGCGTGAGGGTGGGCTTTATGTGCTCTGCGAGGGGAATATGGGTTCTAATAAAGCCCGTCTCGACTATCTCAACCTCTATGCCGGTGACTATTACGCCAATTGGTATGGGGCGCAGAATCCTAAGCAGATCAAGGAACTGGGCGATGTGGGCAATGACCTGCAGCTCTACGGCGGAAGACTCTACGCCGTCATCAACTGTTCCCACAAGCTGGAGGTAATGGATCATCTTTCTCGCCATATTGGGCAAGTCGACATACCTAACTGCCGCTACGTGGCTTTCCACGGCGATAAAGCCTATGTCAGCGCCTACGTCGGCAGCATCGCCGATCCCGACATGCTCGGCTCAGTCTATGAGATCGACACCGCTACGCTCTCTATCACACGCGAAGTCAAGGTCGGCCATCAGCCCGATGAGTTGTGCGTGGTGGACGACAGACTCTATGTCGTCAATTCCGGTGGCTATCTCACCGATCGTTACGACTCCACCGTCTCCGTCATCGATCTTGCCTCTTTTACGGAGATACAGAAAATTGTCGTGGGCCTCAACCCGACACGTATCCGTGTCGATAACCGGAAGCATCTGTGGGTCTGCTGCCAAGGTAATTATAAGAATATTCCTCCTAAGGTCGTAATCATCGGCGGCCCGCACATAGAGACACCTTGTGCCAATATCGCGATACAAGGCTCGAATGCCTATGTCATGGATGGTGAGAACAAGCGCTTAAGGGCGTTCTCTACCATCGACTATAGCGAACAAACCCAGCCGATTGATATCTCTTCCTACGAACATCCCTATGGGCTGTTGGCAACGGCCGATGCGCTCTATATCACAGACGCCAAGAACTACGTCTCGTCCGGAGTGCTCCATTGCTATGGTTACGACGGCCGTGAACATTGGACGGCGCGCACCGGCGATATCCCCGGGCACCTCTGTCGCATAGCCGAGGAATACGATCTGCATGGAGACACCACGCCTATTCAGCCGAGTTCGCCCTATATCTCGCGGGTATATGAGTACTTGCCTGCTATGGGACAGTTTGTCAACGAGTTACCCGAATACGTTGAGGGCGATAATGCCGAGTCGATGTGCCGTAAGTGTGAACAGTCTATTGCCAACAATGCCGGTGGTATGATCACGCTTGGCGGCTGGGGCGGCTATGTCACCTTCGGCTTCGACCACGCCGTGCAAAACCTCGAAGGACGTGACTTGCAGATACTGGGCAATGCCTTCTATATGACCGGTTCTACCGAATACGGTAGTTCCGAACCGGGCATCGTGCTCGTCAGTCGCGATATGAATAAGAATGGTCTGCCGGATGACCCCTGGTACGAACTCAAAGGCTGTCTGTACGACGATCCGACGACCGACCATGCTTTCACCCGCACCTATACGCGAGAGGGAGACACGCTGCAAAATCCTTTCCACAACCATCCGTACTACCCTCAGTGGATAAGCGAAGACCAGTACACGCTCTCTGGCGCTAAACTGGCACCGCAGACGCAGGTCATTAGCGGACAGAACGTCCAGCGGATCCTCGACTACGGCTACGTGGACAACAAACCCAATACCGATATCGAAGGAACGTCATTTGATATATCATGGGCTGTAGATGCGGACGGAAATCCCGTTAGTCTGCCGACAATTGATTTCGTCCGTGTCTACAATGCCTCCGATGAGATACTCGGTATGACAGGAGAACTCAGTACTGAAGTAACAGGAGCAATTGATTTACACATCAATAATTAACCCTTTTTATTAACAATTTAAAACAACAACAAAATGAAAAAGATTTTCTTTTTTGCAGCGGCTGCAATGATGAGCACCGCTATGTTCGCTCAACTGCAAGTAGCTACTTTCGAGGATGTTGAAATCGGCGCACCGGAAAGTGTGCTGCATCTCGATGCAACCGGTTCCATCCAGAGCGGTAGTTTTGACTTTAAGCAAGAAGTAGCGGATTATGGAGAGTCAGGCGTTTACTATTTTGGTAACGTCGTTTCTAACAAAACCGGTAACACCTACGATTTCTATGCTGACAGCGACAAATCCGCAAAAGGTGGCGCATATGAAGGCGATAACTTTCTCGTTTGGACCTATTCGTACACAGGGTTAGACCATATTCAACTCCTTGAGCAAGCAGTCGTTCCGGGTATGTATGTATGCAATACGGCTTGGGTTGTTAACGCTATTCTGAATGGTGATGGAATGTCGAGTGATCAAGGAGCTCCGTTTGGTGAGAACGATTGGTTTAAGCTGACCGTCCATGGTTATTTGAATGGTGTGGAGGTGAATGCTAAGGTAGATGTTGCTTTGGCGACGGGTACTTCCTACATTGCTGATTGGACGTATGTGGACCTTAGCGGTCTTGGAGAAGTAGATGAGATATCGTTTGTTTTGAGCAGCTCTAAGCAGAATGAATATGGCATGACGACTCCGGCTTACTTCTGCATTGATAACTTCGGCGCAGAGGCTCCGGCAGAGGCTATCAGCAACACCAATGCTGCTGTGAAGGCTGTTAAGGTGCTCCGCAATGGTCAACTCTTCATCATCCGTGGTGAGAAGGAATACAATGTGCTCGGTACTGAGTTCTAATCTAACAGCGAAGCGATCTAACAGTGAAACGGTCTAACAGGCTATTTATAGCCGGTCTAACAGTACTATGCTTAGTAGGTTGTGCCAAACAGCCTACTGAGCACAGTACGCTCCCTGTTAGCAACAAATACGCTACGGGCTTTCAGCTTACGCCTACCGACAGCGGCGTGGTGGTTGAGGTCTTCCAGCCCTACCAGCGCCTCTGTCTGCGTGAGCCGCTCCGCCGTATCGGCACGATGTCTACTGTGCAGGTCGGATTCCTCTATGCCATCGATGCCATCGATTGTCTTGCGGCAGTCTGCAATCCCGAACTCATCTATACGCCCGTCAAGGGCGATGAGGTGGACCTTGGTGATAGTATGAAACCCAGTGCCGAGCGAGTCCTCCAGGCCAATCTCGACATACTCCTGGCTGTCAACTACGGGCAGTACGACAACCTCGAAGCCGCTCGCCTTGAGCGCCTCGGCGTGCCTATCATCTATATCAACGAGTGGCAGGAAGAGTCACCCCTCGCGCGAGCCGAATGGATACGTGTCCTCGGTGCTCTCACCGGCCGACTCCCCCAAGCCGACTCTGTCTTCCACGAGGTGGAAACCAAATACCTGAATCTTACAGCGCAGCAATCCAGTAGCGTCAGCGGTCCTACAGGCGAAGCCGGTCAGAGCACATCGCGCTCTATTATGTCCGGCAACAATTTTCGTGGCACCTGGTACGTCCCCTCCGGACGTAACTATCTGGCCTACCTCTTCCGTGATGCAGGAGCCGACTATCCCTTCTACCAGTCTGAGCGCGAGACATCTATTCCCCTCACGATTGAAGAGACCATCCGCTATTTCCACGATGCCGACGTCTGGGTTGGGGCAGGGGGCAACAGCCTTGCAGAACTCGCCGAGATGGACGAGAAACACACGTGGTTCCGTGCCTATCAGAATGGGCGGGTCTACAACTGGCGCAAACAACGACTGCCTTCCGGTGCCAACAATTTCTGGGAGCGAGGAGTCGTCCATCCCGAAGAAATGCTCGAGGATCTCATCCACATCCTCAACAACGATCCGGACAGCCTCCTCCATTTCGCCAACCGTCTCTATTGACATCCTGCGTCCTACTTCTTACGCGCAAAAAATCTGATTTATGCACAAAAAATTTGTGTATATGAGATTGTTTTTGTATCTTTGCACGGATTTTTAAATTTGCGCGCGTATGCTCATCAAGATTTATAGTGCTGCTCCGGTGGGAATCGAGGCCGTCAAAGTGACGATAGAAGTCCATTCGGTACCGGGTTTCGATTTCACGCTGGTGGGTTTGCCCGATGTGTCCGTTAAGGAGTCGCACGAACGAATCATGGCCGCACTCACCGTCAACGGACTCGAATCGCTCCATCGTGCCTACACCATCAACATGGCGCCTGCCGACATCAAGAAGGAAGGCTCGGCTTTCGATTTGCCATTAGCCATCGGTATGTTGGCCGGAGGCGAGAAACTGAAGTCGAAGGATTTGGCCAGCTATATGATTATGGGCGAACTGTCGTTGGACGGATCGCTGCAGCCTATTCGCGGAGCGCTGCCTATCGCTTTGTGTGCGCGCAGAGAAGGTTTCAAAGGCCTCATCTTGCCGGAGACCAATGCCGAGGAAGCGGCGGTGGTCGATGGCCTCGAGGTATACGGACTGAAGAACCTCATGGAGGTAATTCGTTTCCTCAATGGAGAGCCGAAAGATGCGCTGAATCCGGATGAGCCGTGGACACCTACCAAAGTCAATACCCAAGCGCTGTTCGACGAACTGGCTTTCCCCACCGACGTCGATTTTTCGGACGTACGCGGACAATATAAGGTGCGCCGTGCCGTAGAGATTGCTGCGGCTGGCGGACACAACATGATTATGATTGGCCCTCCCGGAGCCGGCAAATCGATGATCGCCAAGCGTATTCCTACTATCCTTCCTCCCCTGACGCTCGAAGAGGCACTTGAGACCACGAAGATCCATTCTATCGTGGGACTCACCAACAAAAAGAAAGGTGCCAGCAGTGCGCTTATCGTGCAGCGGCCCTTCCGCTCGCCGCACCACACTATTACCGACACTGCGCTCGTTGGAGGAGGCACAAATCCCCATCCCGGCGAGATATCCCTTGCCCACAATGGCGTGCTCTTCCTCGACGAACTGCCGGAATATAAGCGTTCTGTGCTTGAGGTAATGCGCCAACCGCTCGAGGATCGCCATATTACCGTGGCGCGCACCAAAGAGACTGTCGATTACCCGGCATCGTTCATGCTCGTGGCAGCCATGAACCCTTGTCCGTGTGGCCATTATGGCGAGAACAACCCCGCGCATCCCTGTACTTGCACACCCGCGCAAGTCCATCGTTATATGTCGAAGATCAGCGGCCCGCTTTTGGACCGTATAGACATACAATGCGAGATTGAAGCTGTGCCCTACGACCAGTTGCGCGATACGCAACCGGGTGAGTCTTCGGCCGTGATGCGCGAACGCGTACTCCGTGCCAGAGCTATTCAGACGGAGCGGTTCAAGCATAGCAAACTCGTCCATTGCAACGCCATGATGAACAGCAAGATGGTACGCCAGTACTGCGCCTTGGACGAAGAGTCCGACAAACTGCTGGAGTTCACGATGACCAAGCTCGGCTTCTCTGCACGCGCCTACGATCGTATCCTCAAAGTGGCGCGCACGATAGCCGACCTCGACGGCTCCGAGAACATTCAGAAAAAGCACATGCTTGAAGCCATCTCCTATCGTTCGCTAGATCGCAGCAACTACGCAGGATAATCTTTTAAATCAGATACTTATGCTACAAATTGGAGACAAGATGCCGAACTTCGCGGCAGCCGATGAGACCGGCAAAATGGTCACGAACAACGACCTGATCGGCAAAAAGACAGTCATCTATTTCTACCCCAAGGACTCCACGCCGGGCTGTACAGCCGAGGCATGCAACATCCGCGACAACTACCATGCTTTCCTCGCGCAGGGCTATCAGGTCTTTGGTGTGAGTAAAGACAGCCAGGCTTCGCATGTTAAGTTCAAACAGAAATACGACCTACCTTTCCCGCTGCTCAGCGACCCGACAACCGAGATGCTCCAAGCCTTCGGCGCCTGGGGCGAGAAAAAACTATACGGCAAAGTCAGCATGGGCACACTTCGTAAGACCTTCATCTTCAGTGCGGAAGGTATCCTCGAACGCATCATCGAAAAGGTCGACACCAAGAACCACACAGAACAAATTTTATAAACATCAACCCTATAAACTTACAAACATTATGAAAGACTTAAAAGGAACAAAGACCGAGCGCAACCTCATGGAGGCTTTTGCCGGCGAATCGCAAGCGCGCAACAAGTACACCTTCTTTGCTTCGAAGGCAAAAAAGGACGGTTATGTGCAGATTAGCAAGATTTTCGAGGAGACTGCAGCCAACGAGAAAGAGCATGCAGAGCTCTGGTACAAATACCTGAACGGCGGTAAGATCAGCGACACTGCTGCGAACCTCGCAGACGCTGCAGCCGGTGAGAATGCCGAGTGGACGGACATGTACGCACGCATGGCTGCCGAGGCGCGTGCCGAAGGTTTCTACGAGATCGCAGAGAAGTTCGATATGGTCGGTGCCATCGAGAAACACCACGAAGAGCGTTATCGCAAGCTGCTCAAAAACATCGAGGATAAGGTTGTCTTCTCGCGCGAAGGCGACTGTATCTGGCAGTGCTCCAACTGCGGACATATCGTGGTCGGCAAAGCCGCACCCGAAGAGTGCCCCGTCTGCCACCACGCACAAGCCTATTTCCAACTCCTCGCAGAAAACTACTAAAAGTAATCCCGCCCTCTTTTTGCATCTCGGTCACATTTTTGTGGCCGAGATGCATTTTTATTTGTATATGTGAGAAAAAAGCAGTACCTTTGCGGCATGAAACGAGGAACGAAGATTTTTTGGATCGTAGCGGGCACATTGTTGCTCGTGGGTGTAGTGGCGTTTGTTAGTGCCGATATCGCGGTATCGCGCCTGGCAACACGCGAAGTGAATAAGACTTTGGCAGCCCTGCCGTTCGACACAGCCTCCGTAGGCGCGGTGCATGTGAAGCTGTTTAACGGCTTGGCCGAGGTGGACGATATCCGCCTGGCGTACCGCGGAGAGGGCTTGGCGAGGAAGAAAGACACCGTCTATCCCGGCGTGGACATCCGCGTGGAGCGTGTCTTTGTGGGGCGCCTGTTCTACTCGCTCTTGGTGAAGAAAGAAGTGCTGGTAACCGATCTGAAGATCACTCGGCCGCAGGTGGAACTCTGGATGGACGAAGAGCATCCGGAACTCTGTTTCCCTGAGATGCCTAAGGACACCGCGCCTATGGAGAATCCGCTGAAGAGCATCGAGCTGCTGCGGCTACATGTCCAAAATGCGGATCTGAAGCTGCACAGCTTGCGCACGCAACTCGACCTGGTGGTGGACAGCTGTTCGCTCGCCGTCAACGACCTGCGTTACGACTCTGTCTTCAGCTATTGCGACTCGGTCTATAGTCTCAGTCTGCAGCACGCGGCGGTGATGCTGCCCGACGGGCGGATGCGTATCGAGACGAGCGACCTGGAGCATGCGGACCAAGGGGCGCTGCGCCTGGGCAAGACGCGTATCGCCAACACCATGCCGCGCAAGAGGCTGGGAGATATCGTGCGCGAACCGATCACGTGGATGGACATGACGGTGGGTAGCGTAGAGACCGCGCCGCTCAACCCCATCCGCAAAGCGCTGGCCAAGGATTTCAGTCTGGACTACCTGAACGTCACCGTCGATAAGATGGATATCTTCCGCGACGAGCGTTATGCGCCTAAGGAGCCGTTCCTCATGCCACAGACCATTATGACCTCGCTTCCCGTCACCTTCTCGCTCAAGCAGGTGGATGCCTCTATCAAACTCCTGCTTATCCAACTGGCGACTACCAATAAGAACATCGGTAACATGCAGCTGGGCGATATACGGGCTAAGGTGGAGAACGTCACCAACCGTCGCGGAGCCACGATGCATGTCCGGGGCGGTTGTCCGCTGGCCGGAGGACTGGCCGATGCCGAGATGACGATGACGATGAACAAAGATGCCGACTTCATGATGCGGCTCCATGCCGAGGGTGTCAACGGCGCTGTGCTCAACACGCTGATCCGTCCGCTGGTAGGTATCACTTTTGCGTGCGACATCGATACGCTCGACACCCGTTATACGGGCAATAGCCTGAAGGCTGAAGGCTCGTTCCGACTGCTCTATCACGGCTTGCATGTAGAGGTGCACAAAGAGGACGATATCCCCTATAAGATCATTACCGAGCACGCCAAGACTTTTACTGCGCTGGGCAACACGCTCATCCCCAAGAGCAATCCTACGGCCGTCGATGTACACCCGCGTGCCTATAGCGTCGAGTGGAAACGCGACGAGTGGAAACCTGTGCCGCTCTATCTGTTCGGACCTTGTATCGACGGAGCTAAAAAGACCATGCTGCCGGGACTTTATGTCCACAAACAGATAAAAAAATAACAAAACTCTTGCGTATATCAAAAAAATGTAGTACTTTTGCCGTCGATTTTGCAAATCAATCGGATTAAAAACAAAAAACAGCATCAAAAGTATGAGTAATATTCGTTTTGAAGCGTTAAAATCCGCCTTTGAGCATAAATCGGCGGTAGTAAACGAGCCGGAAGGCAAAGTGAAGGATTATTTCGCGCAAGATGTCTTCACGCGCGAGAAAATGAAGGAATATATCGCGCAAGAGGTGCTCGATCAGTTGTTCGACGATGTGGACAATGGTCGCACTATTCATCGCGACATAGCGGGCAGTGTAGCTATCGGTATCCGCAAATGGGCGATAGAGCACGGCGCTACCCATTTCACCCACTGGTTTCAGCCCCTCACCGGCGGTACGGCCGAGAAACACGATGCGTTCTTCACGCTCGACAAGAGCGGTGCGCTGCTCGAGGAGTTCAGCGGCGACAGTCTCTACCAGCAGGAGCCGGACGCTTCTTCTTTCCCCAACGGAGGTATACGTAACACGTTCGAGGCCCGCGGCTATTCGGCTTGGGATCCTTCGAGTCCGGTGTTCCTCATAGGCGATACGCTCTGTATCCCGACGGTCTTTGTGGCCTATACCGGCGAGGCGCTCGACTACAAGACGCCGCTGATCCGTTCCACAGCCACGCTCTGCCATGCTGCGCGCGAGGTGTGCGCGTATTTCGATAAACAAGTCAAGCACGTGCACGCGAACCTGGGCTGGGAGCAGGAGTATTTCCTGGTGGACGAAGCGCTCTACAATGCCCGTCCCGACTTGATGCTCACCGGCCGAACGCTGATGGGACACAACAGCGCCAAGTCGCAGCAGCTGGAGGATCACTATTTCGGTGCTATCCCTGCACGTGTGCTGGCGTTCATGCGCGAACTGGAATACGAAGCGCTCAAGGCCGGTATACCTGTCAAGACGCGCCATAACGAGGTAGCGCCCAACCAGTTTGAGATGGCGCCTATCTTCGAGGAAGTCAACCTGGCTAACGACCATAACCTGCTCGTCATGTCGATCATGGAGCGCGTGGCGGAGCGCCATCATTTCCGGGTGCTGCTCCACGAGAAGCCGTACGCCGGCGTCAACGGTAGCGGTAAACATTGCAACTGGTCGCTGGCTACCAACACCGGCGTCAACCTCCTTGCACCCGGTAAGAACCCCTATCAGAACCTGCAGTTCATCACGTTCCTCGTCAACGTCCTCATGGCCGTACAGCGCCATAACGGCCTCCTGAAGGCCTCTATCGTCAGCGCTACCAACGAACATCGTCTGGGCGCCAACGAGGCGCCGCCCGCTATCATCTCCGTTTTCCTCGGCAAGCAGATAAGCGCCGTGCTCGACAAACTGGAGCACGCCACTGCCGAAGAGGCCATCATCATCAATGCCAAGAAGGAGATGAAACTGGGTGTGGCCAATATCCCGGAGATCCTCTTGGACAATACCGACCGCAACCGCACTTCGCCTTTTGCCTTCACCGGCAACCGTTTTGAGTTCCGTGCTGTCGGTTCGTCGGCTAACTGCGGAGCCGCCATGCTGGCCCTCAATGCCGCGGTAGCCGAGCAGTTGATGCGCTTCAAAGAGGAGGTGGACGCCCGTATTGAGCAGGGTGAAGCTAAGGAGCGCGTGCTCTTCGACGTCATCAAGAAGTATATCGTTGCCTGCAAGGCTATCCGTTTCGACGGCAATGGCTACAGCGAGGAGTGGAAAGCCGAGGCGGCTAAGCGCGGCTTGGACTGTGAGACCTCGGTACCGCTCGTTATCGACCGTTATCTGGCGCCGCAGACTGTCGAGATGTTCCGCTATACCGGCGTGCTGAGTGAGGCGGAGCTGCAGAGCCGTAGCGAAGTCAAGTGGGAGACCTACGTCAAGAAACTGCAGATAGAGAGCCGCGTCATGGGCGATCTGGTGGTCAACCACGTGTTGCCTGCCGCCAAGCGCTACCAGACGATGTTGCTGCAGAACGTGCTGGCGGTCAAGCAGGTCTTCTCGGCCGACGAGACGGCTTCCCTCAACGAGATGGACTACAGCATCATCAAGCAGATAGAGCACCACTCCGGCGCTATTGTCGAAGGAGTGGAGCGTATGACCGACGCACGCCACAAAGCCAACCGCATGCCCGACGAACGCGCCAAGGCAATTGCCTATCACGACAACGTCCTGCCGCTCATGGCAGAGATACGCGAGCATGCCGACGCACTCGAGCTCATCGTCGACGATGAGATGTGGACACTGCCTAAATATAGAGAACTGATGTTTATACACTAATGAAAACGATACCTTTTATCAAGATGCACGGTCTGGGCAACGACTACGTCTATGTCGACTGTTTCCCCAAGACCACGGCGCAACTCATCGCTAAGACCGATCTGCCGGCTCTGGCGCGTGCCGTTTCTGACCGACATTTCGGTATCGGTTCCGATGGGCTGGTACTGATCCTGCCGTCCAAGGAGGCCGACGCCAAGATGCGTATCTTCAATGCCGACGGCAGCGAGGCCGAGATGTGCGGCAATGCTATCCGTTGCGTAGCGAAATACCTGTACGAGAACCATCTCTGTAGCGATGTGCATATGGAGATAGAGACGCTCGCCGGTATACGTGCTCTGACGCTCCATATCGACAAGGAACAAGTCGATCGGGTGACGGTCAACATGGGTGTGCCTACTATCCAGCCGGAGTCGCTCCTGACGGACCATGATCCTATCGGTTATACGGCCGTCAACATGGGCAATCCGCACGCGGTCTTCTTCCGCGACGGCATACCTCATATACCGACGGACACCAACGTGGAGTTCGTCCATGTGCGCAACAGCGCGGAGCTCGACGTGCGCGTCATCGAACGCGGCTCGGGCGAGACGCTGGCTTGTGGTACAGGCGCTTGTGCAGCGGCCGTAGCGGCTATCTATCATGGCCTGACCGATCGCCAAGTGACCGTCCACCTGCCGGGCGGCGATCTGATGATTCAATGGAAAGCGGACTCCGGTCTGGTCTTCATGACCGGCTCGGCTACCGAGGTGTTCCGCGGAGAATATAAATGGGAGAACTAATATGCGTATCAACACCCACCTTCAACAACTCAAGGGCAGTTATCTCTTCACCGAGATAGCTAATCGTACTCGGGCCTACCAGCAAGCCCATCCCGAGGCCAATGTGTTACGTCTGGGCATAGGCGATGTCACGCTGCCTCTGCCGCAAGTCATCGTCGAGGCGATGCATCGCGCCGTAGACGAACTCTCTTGTGCGGACACGTTCCGCGGCTATGGACCCGAAGATGGCTATAGCTGGCTGCGCCAAGCCGTCATCGACCACGACTATACGCCTCGCGGCATCCGTCTGACGCCCGACGAGGTGTTCATCAGCGACGGCGCAGGTAGCGACCTGGGCAACCTGAGCGAACTGTTCGACAACACCAATAGCGTAGCTATCCTCGAGCCCTCTTATCCCGCTTATGTCGATACCAGCCGCATGGCGGGACGCGACATTATCTGGCTGCCCTGTCTGGCTAAGAACAATTTCTATCCGGAGTTGCCAAGCGAGAAAGCCGACATCATCTACCTCTGCTTCCCCAACAACCCGACGGGCACGGTACTCACGCGCAAAGAGTTAGCACGTTGGGTGGACTACGCCCGCACTAACCACAGCATCATCCTCTTCGACGCCGCCTACGAGGCTTTCGTCGAGGACCCCGAGGTGCCGCATAGTATCTACGAGATAGAGGGAGCCGAGGAGGTAGCTATCGAGATACGCAGTTTCAGCAAGACGGCGGGTTTCACAGCCGTGCGCTGCGGCTATACCGTCGTCCCGAAGGCTACAGGCCTGCAGGCGATGTGGTCACGCCGCCAGTGTACGAAGTTCAACGGCGCGTCCTATATCTCCCAGCGTGGCGCTATGGCCACCTATACGCCCGAAGGTCAAGCCGGCATCAAGGCTAACCTCAACTACTACAAGCAGACGGCACGTATCCTCTCCGACGGCTTGCGGGCTATGGGCTATGAGGTATGGGGCGGCGCCAATGCACCGTATATATGGTGTCGCGTGCCACAGGGATTCGACTCGTGGTCGTTCTTCGATCGCCTGCTCAACACCTGCCAGATTGTCTGCACACCCGGTGCAGGCTTCGGTCCGTCCGGCGAAGGATTTGTCCGTTTCTCCGCCTTCTCGAAGAGAGAGGATGTCGAGGAAGCTCTCCGAAGAATGAAAAAATTGTAAATCGCAAATTGTACATTGTACATTGAATTATGTGTGGAATAGTTGGTTACATCGGTAAGCGCAAGGCTTATCCTATCCTTATCAAGGGCCTTCATCGCCTGGAGTACCGCGGATACGACAGTGCCGGCGTGGCGCTCATCAACGAGCAGGGACAACTCAATGTCTATAAGGCCAAAGGCAAAGTGGCGGAACTCGAGGCGTTCTGCGCAACCAAGGACACAGGCGGCACCATCGGTATCGCCCATACCCGTTGGGCGACGCACGGCGAACCCAACACCGTCAACGCCCATCCCCATTACTCCGAGTCGGAAAGACTCGCCATCATCCACAACGGCATCATCGAGAACTACGCGGTCCTCAAAGCCGGCCTCATGGAGCAGGGCTATACTTTCCGCTCCGACACCGACACCGAGGTGCTCGTGCAGCTCGTCGAGTATACCCAGGTCAACCGGCATGTTGACCTCAAGACGGCGGTCCAGCTGGCGCTGCAGCAGGTCATCGGAGCCTACGCCATCGCTATCCTCGATAAGACCCATCCTGACACGCTCATCGCGGCCCGTAAGGGCTCGCCGCTCGTCGTCGGCATCGGCGAAGACGAGTATTTCCTGGCTTCCGACGCCACGCCTATCGTCGAGTATACCGACCAGGTCATCTATGTGGAGGACGAGGAGATAGTGGCGCTGCGGCTGGGCGAAGATGTGGATATCACGACTATCAACAATGTCACCAAGACGCCGGAGATCAAGCGTCTGGAGCTGTCGCTGAGCCAGTTGGAGAAAGGCGGCTATCCGCACTTTATGCTCAAGGAGATCTTCGAGCAGCCGCGTACCCTGACCGACTCAATGCGCGGACGTGTCAACGTGCGGCAGGACAATATCGCCCTCTCCGGCTTCATCGACAACAAAGAGCGCTTTCTCAACGCCAAGCGCATCATCATCACGGCTTGTGGCACCTCGTGGCACGCCGGCCTCATCGCCATGTACGCCATCGAGGAGTTCGCCCAGATACCCGTCGAGGTGGAGTACTCTTCTGAGTTCCGCTATCGCAAGCCGGTCATCAACAAGGACGATGTCGTCATCGCCATCTCCCAGTCAGGTGAGACGGCCGACACGCTGGCAGCTATCCAGCTCGCCAAGGAGAAAGGGGCCTTTATCTTCTCTATCTGCAATGTCGTCGGTGCGTCTATCCCGCGTGTGTCCGACAGCGGTTGCTATACCCATGTCGGCCCGGAGATAGGTGTGGCGTCCACCAAGGCCTTCACGGCCCAGGTGACGGCCCTGACGATGCTGGCGCTCTGTATCGGAAAAGAGAAGGGGACTATCAGCGCCGACCAGTATCTGCGTATCGTGCGCGAACTGGGACAGATACCGGCGAAGATAGAGCGCGTGCTGGGCGAGGACAAACGTATCTCCGATTTCGCGAAGAT
Organism: Bacteroidales bacterium UBA2800; assembly: GCA_002351925.1. Taxonomy (GTDB): domain Bacteria; phylum Bacteroidota; class Bacteroidia; order Bacteroidales; family Paludibacteraceae; genus Colicola. The sequence continues at coordinate 11,095 of DEHM01000014.1, read as the reverse complement.
ATTCTCCTATGCCCAGAACTTCATCTACCTCGGTCGCGGTTATAACTTCCCGGTCGCACTTGAGGGCGCACTCAAACTGAAGGAGATATCCTATATTCATGCCGAAGGCTATCCGGCGGCTGAGATGAAGCACGGGCCTATCGCCCTCATCTCCCAGGAGATGCCGGTCGTCGTGGTTGCGCCGCATTGCGGAACGTACGAGAAAGTGGTAAGCAATATCCAGGAGATTAAGGCCCGCAAGGGTAGGGTGATCGCCGTCGTTACCGAGGGTGACGAGATAGTCCGCAAGATTGCCGACTACTGCATCGAAGTGCCGGCCACGGAAGAATGTCTCACGCCGCTGCTGACGGTCGTTCCGCTGCAGTTGCTGGCCTACCATATCGCTGTCGTCAAGGGCTGCGACGTGGACCAACCGCGTAATCTTGCTAAATCTGTTACGGTGGAGTAGTCCGTTACCGTTCCCGCAGGGAACCGTTGCGATACGCTTGCAGGAGTTGTTCGAGTGAAGCTATTTGCTCGAGCAACTCTTTTCCTTTGTCGGTGTCGCAGATACGCATCCGTTTGCCCGAGAAGTCCTGCAGCAGGTTACGGCTGTGGATGTCACTGCCGGAGATGACGGCTTGCTCGCGACTCTCAAACGAGTCGTGCTCCACGAGTTGGATGCCGTGGCTGTTGTATATCAGGGTGTAGCCGGCTATTCCCGTCTTCTCCTGATAGGGTTTGCTGAACCCGCCGTCTATCACAAATCGCTTGCCGTTAGCGCGAATAGGTGTCTCGCCTTTTATGGTACGAACAGGCACGTGGCCATTCACAATACGCCCCGTCGCAGCGTCCAAACCGAACTCTTCCAATATCCGGGCGCATACTTGTTCGTCGTCTGCCAGCGTGAAATACGCACCTTTTTTCTCCTCCTGAATGGCCTTGTCGGCTATGAAGTAGCGCTCGAAAGTGGTCATCTTGTCTTTGTTGTACAGTGGCGAGAACTCGCCCTCCCAGAGGTAGAGCATGTAGTCGAGTGCGTCCTGTTTCTGTTTGCCCTCGCCGTAGTAGGCCATCCGGACGATCTTGTCGGTGCGGTCCATGAGTGCCTTGCCGCTCACGCGCTCGCCGCATACCTCGGCTTCGGTGAAACTGCCGTCGGCGTTCAGCGGGATAGCGGCGTGGTAGAGTAGGAAGCCGTTGCGCACCAGATAGAGCGCGCCGTGCTCGTAGAGCATACGCAGATGACGCTGCATCTTCTCGCTCTTGCGGAACGAACGGGCCAGCTGGCTCATCAGGTCGGCCTCCTCCGTGCTCAGCGCATACGGGTTCTTCGGGTCGATGGTCGGCAGATAGGTGTCCAGTAGCGCGTAGGTCTGTCCGTTCAGCGTGATAGTGCCCTTGGCGTAGTCTATCTTGTCGAGCAGCGCACGATGGTCCATGTGCCACTCCGGATGACGTTGTACGGTCTTTCCTTCCAGTTTGAACTGGATGATCGAGATGGCTTTGTGCATCTTGGCCATCAGCTGTGCCGAGCGTGTCAGACGCGGGTTGTTGTCGAAGTCTTTGGTCTGCCAGAGCGTACACGGGTCATCGCCATAGACGGTCATCGCGAAGTTAGCCAGCGGCAGCAGGTTGATGCCGTAACCCTCTTCGAGGGTTTCTATGTTGGCATAACGGATGCTGACGCGCAGCACGGTGGCCATCAGCGCCTGGTTGCCGGCCATCGCGCCCATCCACTCGATGTCGTGGTTGCCCCATTGTACGTCGTAGTCGCGTACGGTGCTCAGCACATCCAGTATCTTGCTCGCACCCGGCCCGCGGTCGAAGATGTCGCCCACTATGTGCAGGGTGTCTATCGTCAGGCTGTGTATCAGGTAGGAGATGGCTATCAGCAGTTGGTCGGCGCAGCCGGTCTCCATGATGGCCTCGATGATGGCGTGGTAATAGGTGTTACGGTCTTTCTGCTCCAGGTTCGACTCGTGCAGCAGCTCGCCGATGATGTAGGCATAGTCCGGCGGCAGCAGCTTGTGCACTTTCGAACGGCTGTATTTGATGGTCACGGCGCGCGCTATCTCCACCACCTGGTGCAGACGTCGCCTGTACCACTCGTCCAGCGTCGGCAGGTTCGACAGCTGCGAGTTGATCTTCAGCAGCCCGTCCACCTCCTCGCCGGCGTAGAACCGTTTCACGAGTTCCAGACGCTCGTCCGGATAGTATATCAGCGCACAGATAGCCCGTTTCTCCTCTTCAGAGATGCTGTAGCCGTACACCTCGTCCACTTTCCGGCGTACCACGCCCGAGGCGTTTTTTATCATGTGGATAAAGGCCATCGACTCGCCGTGCAGGTCGCTCACAAAATGCTCCGTACCTTTCGGCAACGAGAGGATAGCACGCAGGTTAATCAGCTCGGTGATCACGCGCTGCGCGTTAGGAAATTTCTCACTCAGTAGGCGTAAATAGCGTTCGTCTTTCATGTCTCAAACAATTTTGCGGTGCACTAGGTTGTCCCGTTGAAGCGGGAAAACCGCTACAGGAAAAGGGCTCTCAACCTTTGCGGCTGCAAAGGTACTACAAAATAATGACATACGCAAGAATTTCCGAAAATTTATGCATTTATTTGCATATCTCAGAAAAAAGCAGTACCTTTGCAGGCTGTTAGCGTGCAAAGCTGAAACAAACAAGCAAAACACAAGAAAAACACAAAAGAAAAAATATATGGAAAGACCAGAAAGGCAAAACGCTGGACGAAGTATATAGAAAGAGATAAGGAGAATTTGTAAAAAACTAACACACCCAATATGGCAGACATTCAACATTTGGCAACATTGACCGAGGAGGATATAAAGAACCGGTATATCACTCCTGCTATCGATCAAGCCGGTTGGCGGAAAGACCAGTATCGGATGGAATATCCGTTCACGGATGGTCGTATCATCTCCGCTGGTAGTGAGTACGAGCGTGCGTCGCGCAAGAAAGCCGACTATGTGCTCTATCTCAACAACGACAACCTGCTGGCTGTTGTGGAGGCCAAGTCTGCCACCAAGGACCTCACGACCGGTCTCCAACAGGCTATCGGCTATGCCGAGATACTGGATGTGCCGTTTGCATTTGCTTCCAACGGTATCGCCTTCCGTGAGCATGATATGATTACCGGCGAGGAGCGCGATTTCAACATGGACGAGTTCCCGACGCACGAGGAGCTCAAGCGCCGTTGGTTTGCAGAAAAACAGCTGAACGAGAAGCAAAAGGAAGCGCTCGACGTGCCGTACCACTATAGCAAACTGGCGCACGAGCCGCGTTACTACCAGCGTATCGCTATCAACCGCACGATCGATGCCATCGCACGAGGCGACAAACGGCTACTGCTCGTCATGGCTACGGGAACAGGTAAGACCTTCACGGCATTCCAAATCATTTGGCGTCTGCGTGAAGCGCATCTGGCGCATCATATCCTCTACCTCGCCGACCGCAATATCCTCATCGACCAGACGATGGCGCAGGACTTCAAGCCTTTCCAGAAAATCATGACCAAGGTCAAAGGCAAGGAACTGGACTCGTCCTATGAACTGCATATGGCGCTCTACCAGCAACTCGTTACGTACGAAGATGACAAGGAACAGCCGTATCTGCAGTTCGACCCCAATTTCTTTGACCTGATCATCATAGACGAGTGTCATAGAGGAAGCGCTAAGGAGAATTCTGCTTGGCGCAAAGTGCTGGAGTATTTCAACAGCGCTACGCAGATTGGTCTTACTGCGACACCCAAGCGCAAGGAAGATGCGGATAACTTCGATTATTTCAACGAACCCATCTATACCTACAGCCTCAAGCAAGGTATCGAAGACGGCTTCCTTGCGCCTTATCGCGTGGCGCGCGTGCATCTCGATGTGGACGTGGACGGCTATATCGTCAAGGTTGGCGAGAAGGACAAGGAAGGCAACGATGTGCCCGTGCGTCTGTATGAACGCAACGAGTTTGGCAAGAAAATTACGATTACTCGCCGACAGGTAGCGGTGGCTTTGGAGATACAGGAGAAACTGGAGAAGATGGGCAAGTACACCAAGACCATCGTCTTCTGTCCCGACCAAGAAGAAGCTGCTACGATGCGTGACTTGCTGGTTCAACTCAACCCAAAAGAGATGGGAAAGAGTCCGAACTATATCATGCGTATCACTTCGGATGACGCTAACGGCAAGAAGATGCTCGACCGCTTTATCGACCCGGGCGAGAAATATCCGACTATCGTCACAACATCTGAACTGCTCTCCACCGGCGTGGACTGCAAGACCTGCGGACTCATCGTCATCGACAAAGAGGTCAACTCCATGACACTCTTCAAGCAGATGATTGGCCGCGGTACGCGTATCTATATCGACAAAGAGCGCAAGATCAACAAATGGCATTTCGAGATTCTCGATTTCCGCGATGCCACACGTCTGTTCTTCGATCCCGAGTTTGATGGCGAACCCGAGATTGAGATCAAGAAGAAAGATGACGACAAGTCCTCCAAACGCGGCTCGGGCGAGCGAAAGAAGATTGAGATAGAGGGAAAAGAGGTAGATGAGGAAACGCTGAAAAAGATTCATATTCAAGGCAGCAAGCGCGTCGCCAAACTGCATGAGATATACTACGTCATCAACGATGATGGTCAGGCACTCGAGATATCTGACTTCCTCGACTTCACCCGCAAGGGTATCCTCACACGCTTCCCGAAGTTCGCGGATTTTGCTCGGGTTTGGATGGAGTCCAAACGCAAAGGAGAGATCGTAGAGGATTTCAAAGACCACGATATCCTCATCGAAGAAGTGCGTCGCACGAATCCGAATCTCGCCAATGCAGATGTGTTCGATATCATCTGTCACGTAGCGTACGATAAGAAACCACTCACGCGCCGCGAACGGGCAAACAACGTCAAGAAACGCAACTACTTCGGCAAGTACGAAGGACAAGCGCGAGAGGTATTAGAGGCTTTGCTCGATAAATATGCCGAACTCGGCGTATTGAGTCTCGAAGACAGAAATATCCTCAGCCTCGAACCCTTTGCCCAATATGGTACACCCGTCAAGATCACCAAACTCTTTGGCGGTCCGCAAGGCTATCAGACAGCTATTCAAGAATTAGAACAACAATTATACGCAGCATAATCTATGGCAGTAAATAATCTCGTTAAACGATTGCAGAATGTGATGCGTCAGGATGCCGGTATCTCCGGTGACGCGCAACGTATCGAACAGATGACATGGCTCTTCTTCCTCAAAGTCTATGACGCGCAGGAAGATGAATGGGAGTTCAAATCCAACGGCGCTTTCCATTCCGTCATTCCCGAACCGTGCCGCTGGCGCAACTGGGCAACCGACAACAAAGACGGACATGCCCTTACCGGCGACGAACTGCTCGATTTCGTCAATAATAACCTGTTCCCCACGCTCCAGAAACTGCCCTTGATGCCTTCTGCTCCGCGTGCCCATTGGATTGTTAAAGAAGTCTTTGCGGATCTGAACCAATATATGAAGAACGGCGTGTTGCTGCGTCAGGTAGTTAATATCGTGGATGAGATTGATTTTACCGATGTGGACGACCGTCATACCTTCGGCGATATCTATGAAGGTATCCTCAAAGATCTGCAGTCTGCCGGTAATGCCGGTGAGTTCTACACGCCGCGTGCGCTGACGGATTTTATCATCGAGACACTCAATCCGCGTTTAGGCGAGTCTGTCGCCGACTTCACTTCCGGTACCGGCGGATTCCTCACCTCTGCGCTCAATTACTTGGCTACACAGCGCAAGACGCCGCAGGACGAAGAACTATGGCAGAACTCCGTGCATGGCCAGGAGTGGAAACCGCTGCCGTATCTGCTCTCTATCACCAATCTGCTGGTACATGGCGTCGATGAACCCGATATCATCCATTGCGACTCGCTTGGCACGCCGGTCTCTTCGTTCCAGAACAAAGACCGCGTGTCCGTCATCGCTATGAATCCGCCTTATGGTGGTAGTACCGAAGCATCGGTCAAGATGAATTTCCCGACGGATATGCGTTCATCCGAAACGGCTGACCTCTTCATGGTGCTTATCATGAAGCGTCTGTTGGCTAACGGTCGTGCCGGTGTGATTATCCCCGATGGGTTCCTTTTTGGAACGGATGG
>DEHM01000014.1:0-4891 GCA_002351925.1 Bacteroidales bacterium UBA2800 | reverse complement strand
CCGGGTTCTATCTTCGCGCCTTATACCAGCATCAACACCAATATCGTCTTCTTTAATAACGAGACCGCCGAAGGTGCCGAAGAAGGATTCAAGACCAAGGATGTGTGGTTTTATCGTCTCGATATGCCGGAGGGATACAAACATTTCTCCAAGACCAAACCGATGCGTCTGGAGCATTGCCAACCTATCCGCGATTGGTGGAACGACCGCAAAGAGATCATCGTAACCGATGAAGAAGGCAATGTCCTTGACGAGAAATCCCGTCGTTTTACGGCGCAGCAACTCATCGAGCAGTCCTGTAACTTCGACCAATGTAAGTTCCCCAAGTCCGAAGAGGAAGTGCTGCCGCCTGCTGAACTGTTAGCCGACTATCACAAACGCCGTGAAGCCCTCGACGCACAGATAGACAAACAATTAGATAAAATCCAATCCCTTTTAGGTATTGACTTAACTGTGTAGCAACTATGGTTATTGACAGAAAGAAACTATTTATCAGTAGTGTGCAATCGGAGTTTCAAGAGGAACGCCGTGCATTAGTTGCCTATATCCGACAAGATGCTATGCTCAGCCGGTATTTCGAACCGTATATCTTCGAAGAGTCTCCGGCGCAGGATTGTTCGGCACAGCGTGCCTATTTGGATGAGGTGACTGCTTCCGATATCTACTTGGGGCTCTTTGGTGAGCGATACGGATACGAGGACGCAGAGGGCGTTTCGCCGACTGAGCGTGAGTACGATATGGCTACACAGCATAATCTATATCGCATCGTGCTCATCAAAGATGTGCCTGAGCGACATGAGAAGGAGCAAAAACTCATCCGTAAAGCAGAACAAGATATCGTGCGTAATATGTTCAGTACGTACGCAGAATTGCAGGAACGTGTCTATTCGGCTTTGGTGCGCTATATGGTTTATAAAGGTATTTTGGCTGGTGGACCATTCGATACTACTTTTCACCCTTATGCAACGATAGACGATCTTGATAAGCAAAAGATAGCCACTTTTGTTGGTCTTGCACGCGAAAAACGTAAGTTCCCGATTGCCTATAGCGAAGAAAATATCCCCAAGATACTGAACGATGCACTCCATTTGGTATCGGATGAAGGTCGCGTGACGAATGCCGCGTTACTCCTTTTTGCCAAAGATCCGCAGAAATGGTTCGTCTCTTCTGTTGTCAAATGTGCCCAGTTCTATGGCACAGAGCCCATCAAACCTATTCCCTTCCAACAGATTTACAGCGGTAGTGTGTTTGAGATAGTGGATCAAGCGGTTGCATTTGTGATGACGCATATCGATGCACGTGTGAGTGACCGTAGCCGGTCTGCGCAAGCTGATGTGAAATACGAACTTCCCGTGCAAGCGGTCACAGAAGCGATTGTCAATGCTGTTGTACACCGAGACTATACCAGTACAGGTGCCGTACAAGTTATGCTCTTCCGCGATCGCCTTGAGGTGTGGAATCCGGGTGGACTGTCGAAAGGTCTGACCGTAGAGAAACTGCAAGGGCGACATCGTTCTATGCCCACCAATCCTTTGCTCGCCAATCCTGTCTATCTGGCGGGATATATAGAGCAGATCGGCACAGGAACAACCGATCTCATTGACCGCTGCGTGGCGTACGGTCTGCCTCGTCCGACCTTTAAGTTGGAGGATGATTTTCTACTGACTATTTATCGTCCGACCCCGCAAGACACCCCGCAAGACACCCCGCAAGATAACTTGCTTAAAAATAGCCATTTAGACTCTACGACCCCGCAAGACACCCCGCAAGTTACCCCGCAAGTTATTCGGGTGTATAGAGCTGTGGGAGATAGGGTTCTTACCAAGCAGCAAATCATGACTATTTTAGGCTTGGAAGATAGAGAGCATTTCCGCCTCACTTACCTTCAACCGGCATTAGCAGCGGGACTATTGGAAATGACGATTCCTGACAAACCGACCAGCAAGAATCAGAAGTATCGCGCCACGAAGAAAGGAAAGGAACTGAATCTATGACCGCAGAACAACTAAAAAATAGTATCCTCCAAGAAGCTTTTTCCGGCTCTCTAACTCATGATGATTTGAGTGAGTGGGAATATGTCACATTAGGTGATATATGTAATTTTGGTAAATGTGAGAGTGTTGATGTCAAAGATATACCTAATGATGCTTGGGTGCTTGAGTTGGAAGATATCGAAAAAGACACAGCAAGGATACTAAAGCGGTTAACGCTGAGAGAACGAAAAATAAAAGGGACTCGCCATAAATTCCAAAAAGGGCAATTGCTATATTCAAAGTTGAGAACGTACTTGAATAAAGTATTAGTTGCTCCAGCCGACGGATATTGCACTGGAGAAATCGTTCCAATAACGTTTAAGGAAGGTATAAGCGTAGAATATATGTGCCATTTTATGCGTTCTCCTTTCGTTTTACAATATACAGCCTCTTGCGGATACGGAATTAAGATGCCGCGTGTAAATCCGAAGCAAATGAATGGTATTGAGGTCCCTCTCCCACCATTAGCCGAGCAGAAGCGTATTGTGGCTAAGTTAGAGGAGTTGCTGCCTATTGTGGAGCAATACGGCAAAGCCCAAAAGGAACTCGACGAACTCAACGCCGCTCTTCCTGCTCGCTTGCGCCAATCCATCCTCCAAGAAGCCATCTCAGGGCGTTTGGTTCCCCAAGATGAGAAAGAAGGGACAGCTGAAGAACTGCTAAAACGCATAGACGCAGAAAAACAAAGGTTGATTAAGGTAGGTAAACTTAAGAACGAGAAAGCATCTTCTCCTATTACTGAGGATGAGATTCCCTTTGAAATTCCTTCAAGTTGGAAGTGGGTGAGCCATAATTATTTATTCAACATATCAGGAGGAACTCAACCGCCCAAGTCAGAATTTGTATATGAACCGCGAGAAGGTTATATCCGATTATATCAAATTAGGGATTATGGTAAGACACCTCAACCAGTATACATACCTTATAAAAAGACATTGAAAATCTCTAAAGAGGGTGATATTTTATTAGCTCGATATGGTGCATCATTGGGGAAAGTATTCTTTGCTAAAGATGGTGCTTATAATGTGGCTATTGCTCGTGTTATTCCTCAATACGAGAGTGAGTTGATAAATACAAAGTATATCTACTGGTACTATAAAAGTTCAATTTATCAACATCATATAACGGACCGTTCAAGATGTGCTCAAGCAGGATTTAACAAGGATGATTTAAATAACTTATATTTCCCTCTTCCCCCATTAGCCGAGCAACAACGCATCGTCGCAAAAATAGAAGAGTTATTTGCTGAGATTGATAAATTGGTTAAATAAAGCTTACTATGGAAAACATCTATACCGGTATCCCAGAAGATTATAAACCAAATTATCTTACCGTCGAAGAGATGCGTGAGATAGCTGAACAAGATGCCTATAAAAGAGACTGGGAGGCCAGAAAGGATGAATATGGATATGTTCCCATATATCAGGATGAGAAAACGAAGTTGACGTATTGTGACAGGTGGAATTATAGAGTATCTACAGTACATAAGCATATCTTAGTAGAGGAATACATGGCGAGCGATTTTGACGCAGTTGATTGGGAATTTGTTACCAATAAATATGACTTGCGAACTATCGCTGATATCATTCTTCTTTATCAACATCCTCTTGTTTGGGATGACCATACATGCGAGCCATTTGGGATGATTATTTATGGAAGAATGGCACATGCCGTCTCACATTATGAAGAATACGACGGTAGAGGCAGCATTTCTTATTCCTGGTTACTAAAAATATTAAACAACGCAGCTCTTTACTTTGCAGATCATCTTCCGACCTATAATAAGGATGATTTATCTAAGGGTATCAAAACAGGAATGCATCGTTGGGGATACATCATGGTTAGACGTGAAGACATGGAGAATTATATCGCGTACGAATATGATGATTTTAAAAGTTTTAATAATGGCTTGATTTTTTTTGACCCTGATGCACTTTTGAAAAATATTCGTTACATAAAGGAAAAAAGGGGTGTAGCAAAAGCAGCTGAGATAGTAAAACTATTCCAAACCGAATGGGAAGATATAGAGTTGCTGGATACTTATAAGTTTGCCAAATATCCAACGCAACAGATTGCGAAATTCAGAAAACTTTTATTCAAAGGATTTAATAGAGATTTAGGGTTGTCGGAAAAGGGTGATGGAAAGACTACTATCAATGTCCAAGGCGACTATGTAGCCGGTAATAAATATGTCAATACAGATGGAAAACAATAGATGATGGAAGAACCAACACAACAAATAGAGAACCAAGACCCGGAGGAAGTTAACATCCTGCGTGCCATCAACCGTGGAGAGAAACGCTGGGACGAACCGGATTGGCAATCCTATCTGTCCAGCATCGTTAAGATGATTGGCCTGATGAATCCCCCAATCTCTTATATCGGCTGCGCGTGGGCGCTGCTGAATGAGATAGATAACTACCATATACGTAATCTTATCTTGGGCAAATGGCAAGATCTTGCGCCCAAATGCTTCCCAACTCAAGAAGCGGCAGATGACTTCATCGCTGATATGGATTGTCTCGTTCGGACGAATATCGACCTAAAAGCCCTGATTGTAATGCATGGTGCTAAGATGCCGCATACCTACGACAATGTGGATGGCGGCAAAGGGCTGAACGAGCTGGCATTAGTCTGGGCAGATGAATATGTATCCGCTACCGGGATGGTATCGCTCGCGTCTGAGATACACAACACCGTCAGTGCCGGAGAGAAAGACCCGATGATTGAGTATTTCCTGTATAGCAGCCGTAATCGCGACCAACTGCCGTTCGATAATATCTACGATTTCAGCCGCAATCTGTTCCTTGCTGAGAGTTTCCGTCAATACCTGACCACCGGTAAGATGTACACATCTG
>DEHM01000002.1:32115-33152 GCA_002351925.1 Bacteroidales bacterium UBA2800 | reverse complement strand
TCACCGATGAGCGATTTATCCATATCGCGGTCGTAGTCGATATCGTACTCAGGGATGATGATCTGTGCGTACGAACCCGGTTCGAAGTTCATGTGCTCGCCCGGAGGCAGCTGCACTTTGAACTCTTTGATGAAGGTAGCGACGTTCTTGTTCGAGATGACTTCGCACTCCCATTCCTTGACGCCAAGTACCGCTTCGTCCATCTTGAGGACGAGGTCGTTCTTGACCTTCACCTGGCAACCGAGGCGCCAGTGGTCTTTCTGCTGTTTACGCGAGAAATGAACGGTCTCGGTAGGCAGGATCTCTCCGCCGCCTTCGAGTACCTGGCACTTACACTGGCCGCAGGAACCCTTACCGCCGCATGCAGAGGGCAGGTGAACACCTGCTTCGCCCATGGCGTTGAGGAGGCTGCCGCCGGCAGGGATCTCGTATTCTTTGTCTCCATTAATGACAACTTTTACATTGCCCGAAGATACCAAGTATCTTTTCGCAATCAGAAGTATAGCTACCAGCAAAAGGATAACTACCAAGAAAACTGCAACTGATATTAAAATCGTTTTAATCATAATAGCCTCCTTTCTTTAGATCTCGAGTCCGCTGAAGCACATGAAGGCAAGGGCCATGAGACCAACAGTGATGAAGGTGATACCCAGGCCTTGAAGCGGCTTCGGAACGTCGTTATACTCCATTTTCTCACGAATACCTGCGAGGCAGACGATAGCGAGGAACCATCCAATACCCGAACCGAGCGCGTACATGAACGCGTCGAGCAGGCTGGTGATGGCCTTGGCATCTACTGCGGGCAGGCCGATACGCTGCTGCATGAAGAGCGAACCACCCATGATGGCGCAGTTCACGGCAATCAGCGGTAAGAAGATACCCAGACTCGCGTAAAGCGACGGGCTGTATTTCTCCACAATCATCTCGACAAGCTGCACGATGGCGGCGATGACGGCGATGAATAGGATGAAGCTCAGGTAACTCAGGTGCAGGGGTTCGAGAACGAGCGTCTGCAGCAGGTAGTTAACCGGCAGGGT
>DEHM01000002.1:25409-31972 GCA_002351925.1 Bacteroidales bacterium UBA2800 | reverse complement strand
ATCGAGCGGACAAATAAACTTAAAGCGTGTTCCATTACTTAGCCTCCTTATCATTAATTGAACGATGTACCCAGATGACACAGCCGACGAGGATGAGGGCCATGGCAGGCATGAGCATCATACCGCAGTTTTCGTAGCCGGCGGCATAGAACGATTCGGGGATGATCTGGAAGCCCAGCAGTTGTCCCGAGCCGAACAACTCGCGCACGAAGGCTACGATGACCAGAATGATGGCATAGCCCAGACCGTTGCCCAGACCGTCGAGGAACGAATCCCACGCGTTATTGGTCATGGCGAACGCCTCGAGGCGACCCATGAGGATACAGTTGGTGATGATCAAACCGAGATAGACGGATAGCTGCATAGCCACGTCGTACGCAAACGCTTTGAGGATCTCGCTGACGAGTGTCACGAGCGCCGCTACGACCACGAGTTGCACGATGATACGTACACGCATCGGGATGGTGTTGCGGATAAGCGACACGATGACGTTTGCCATAGCGACGATGATCGTCACGGCGATACCCATGACGAGGGCAGGCTTCAGTTGAACCGTTACGGCGAGTGCCGAACAGATACCGAGGATCTGCACAACGACAGGGTTATTGGCGTTAAGAGGACCCAGAAGAGTCTCTTTCGTTTTTTGACTAATCATAACTCAACCTCCTCTTCATTTGTGATTTGTAATTTGTCATTTGTGATTTCCAAGAACTCCTTGTAGTTATTCACGAGTTCCTCGTTGAGCATCGTGCTGACGCCGGTGGAGGTGATGGTAGCGCCGGAGATGGCATCTACCTGCTCCTGACCTTCAGCACGCGTACCGGCCTTGAGGACAGCCACGGAAACGACTTGTCCTTCGGCGTTGCGGATATGCTTGCCCTCGAACTGAGCGCGGAAAGGCATGTCCACGATCTTAGCGCCCAGACCCGGTGTCTCGGACTCGTGGTTGAAGTTAACACCATAGATGGTGTTCTTGTCCTCGTCGAGTGCCAGATAACCGCCGATACCGCCCCAGAGACCTTTACCGCTGAGCGGCAAAACGTACTTGACAGCACCGTTCAGGTTAGCGACGTAGACCTCGGCTTCGCCGTACTTGAGCGTGTCCTGCACGAGGGTGTAGTAAACCTCTGCGGGATCAGCCTGGCTGAAGTCCACCTTGAGAGCACCGAGGATCTGTTTCTGCTTGTCGAGCAGGATGTTAGCGTCCTGACGCGGCTTGAGCGCCTGGTTAGCGAGCGCCAACAGGACCGCTACGATAATCACCACAATCGTCATATAGACGAAGGTGTACACATTCGAATTCGTATTCAGTTTCATAGCGGACCTCCTTACTTAATAACGCGTTTTGCGCGACGGTTAATATTTGCTTGCACGACACACCAGTCGATCAGCGGAGCGAAGGCGTTCATCAGCAGGATAGCCAGCATCATTCCCTCCGGATAACCCGGGTTAAGAACGCGCACGAGCACTGCCACGAGACCGATCAGGAAGCCGTAGATCCACTTACCGCACTCGGTACGAGCCGAGGTGACAGGGTCGGTTGCCATGAACACCGCACCGAAAGCGAAACCGCCCGATACGAGGTGCATGTACCACGGATACTGCGCGGCGAGGTTAGCCTCGTTGCCGCCGATGTTAAAGAGCCAAGCGGTCAGACCACCGCCGACGAAGATCGCCAGCATCGTCTTCCAGCTGGCTACGCCCGTAGCGATCAGCAGACATGCGCCGAGCGCGATAGCCCAGATGCAGGTCTCACCTACCGATCCCGGTACAAGGCCGTTGACCATGTCCCAGAACGATTCGGTCACAGGAGCGCCGGTAGCCATCTGCGTGAGCGGCGTAGCACCCGAGAAACCGTCAACCAGCGCGTGTCCGCCATCCCAGCCCCAGGTGCCTTCCGTGCGGATGAACGGCTTGTCACCGGTCATCGAACTCGGGTACGCAAAGAACAAGAACGCACGCGTGATAAGCGCCACGTTGAAGATGTTATAACCCGTACCGCCGAACACTTCCTTCGCGAAGACAACCGCGAAAGCCACGGCGATAGCTACTTGCCACAGCGGCGTGTTAATCGGCACGATCAGCGGAATGATGAATCCCGTTACGAGGAAGCCTTCCGCTACCTCTTCGTGCTTGATCTGCGCTACGATAAACTCAATTCCCAGACCTACTGCGTACGCTACGATGATATACGGCAACACAGCTAACAGACCGAAGCCGAAGGCTTTCCACCAGAGAGCACAGGTCATGCCTGCTGCCAACTGACCGGTAGCCAACAGGTGCTGGTAGCCGACGTTGAACATACCAAACAGCATCGCCGGAACAAGCGCCATGACCACAAGGATCATCGTTCGTTTGCTGTCGCTGCCGTCGTGGATATGCGTACCGTTGCGTTTAGCGGTCGTCTGCGGCGTAAACAGGAAGGTGTCAAAAGCGTCATAGAACGAGCTCAACCAACTCAGCTTACCGCCTTCTTCGAAGTTCTTTCCGAACTTCTTCCATATCTGATAAAGCTTTTCCATTACTCAATCTCCTTCTTTAAATTGTCCAACGCCTCGCGTACGATGGCCTGCAGCGGCATTTTCGACGTGCAGACATACTCGCACAGCGCAAAATCTTCGGGTGCCACCTCGTACGCGCCGAGTGCCTCCATGCGGTCGATATTTCCCGCGATCATAGCCTTGATCAGGTACTCGGGGTAGATATCCATCGGGAAGACGCGGTCGTACTCGTTGCTGACGATGATCGCACGGCGACCACCCTTCAGACGGGCATCCCACTGGTACTTCTTCGGTCCGAACAACCAACGCGTGAAGCAGTTGTCCAGCATCTTCGCGGGGTCTGTGCAACCTGCGTTGAAAGCCTTGAACCGCGGCAACAGCCAGCCCATGAACTCATGGTTCTCGCTACCCTCGTCGAGCACGGTCAGTTGGTTGTCGTAGATCGAAATCATGTCATCGAGCGTGATCTGTTTGCCACTCAGCACGTTACCTGCGATGTAACGGCAGGGCACTTCCGTGTGTACGTTGCTCGTCAGCACAGCGCTCACCGGCATACCTGGCAGCACGTTGTAATACTGACGTCCGTACGCGAGCGGACCGGTCAGCGCCACCTTCTTCTGCATATCGACGATGCCCTTCTGGAAGAGCCGGCCGATAAGCGCGAGGTCCTGAATGTTGAGCGTGAAGACCGTCTCACCTTTTGCCAGCGGCGCGAGGTTGTTCAGCTGCACACCGACGTTACCGGCAGGATGCGGACCAAACACCTCATACAAGGTGCAATCCTTGAGCTCGCGGAACTCTGTGGCACGTGCGCCGCCCTGGATACCGATGAAGACCGGAGCCAGTTTGCCGAGAGCCGTAACGGCTGCCTGTAAAGTGGGCAACTGACCCTTCAGCACGAACTCGTAGTTCGGGGCACAAGGCGCACTGTCAAAACTCGAAATAAAAATAGCGCGTGGTTGCTTGTTCGGCATCGCGATGCAATCGTACGGACGTTGCTTCATCAATGCCCAGAGGCCGCTCTTCAGCAGCAGCTCCTTTACGTCACCTGCGGTGTCAAATTTCTCGTAGGCTATCACGGGGTCAGCCGCGATATCGATGGAGAGGATCTTTCGACGGTCTCCACGTACGATCTCTTTGACTTCGCCGCTCACCGGCGAGGTAAAGAACAAGCTCTCAAACGCCTTGTCGTGAAACAGCGGGCTACCCGCTTTCACGCGATCGCCGACTTTGACATCCAGCTTGGGTGTGATGCCGGCGAACTGGTCGGGCACTACGTGAAAGACCTCCGGCCTCCGTACGCTACCCAGCGTCTCAGCCGCCTGTCCCTCAAACGGAATGTCCAATCCACGTTTCAGTTTGATTGTTTGCATGTTAGTTAATAATGTTTATTTTGAATTTTTGTGTGATGATTCTACAATCAGCTTGCAAAATTACTATATTTTTTTTACATGTGCAAGCGCGCACGTACATTTTTTTAAATTTTTTCGCGTTTTGCTTGTGTATATGCCGAATTTTACAAATATTTGTAGTACTTCGGCACGCCCTTATTCATTCTGAACAAGGAATCCTCCGAAGGTACGTTCGCACATTTGTGCCAACAACAAGTCTTTTATGCAAACTATAAATAAATTTAATATTTTGCCCAAAATCCTTGTATATTCCAATTATTTGTAGTACCTTTGCACACGAAATATGGAAGTGAATTGGATACTGGTGGTGCTGATCTACTTGGCGGGGATGAATGTGGTGACGTTCTTTCTGTACGGCATCGACAAATGGAAAGCCAAGCGGGCGAAATGGCGGATAGAAGAATCGACGCTGCTCTGGTGGGCAGCGTTTGGCGGTAGCGTAGGTGCGTTGCTGGGCATGAGAGTGTGGCACCACAAGACGCAACACAGGAAGTTCACGTGGGGCGTCCCGGCGATACTGATTGCGCAATTGGCGATTGTAGGGGCTGTCGCGTATTATTGGGGGTAGCCTGCCAATTCCCCCGAATGCCCACAGCCTGCCGGCGGCATGCTATTCAAAACAAAAAAGAGCACTAACGTACTCTTTGCTGTTTTCACGAATCGGTTAGCCCTGCAAGCGAGCTTGCCGCTCTCCCCGCTCCGCAAAAACAAAGACCGCGAAGTTGCGGTCTTTGTTTTTGCGGAGAAAGGGGGATTCGAACCCCCGGTACAGTTACCCGTACGACAGTTTAGCAAACTGTTGGTTTAAGCCACTCACCCATCTCTCCTCGTCGGAAGTGGCTTGCGAGACTGATACTCGCTCGCGAGTATAACTCGCCGCACTTCCTCCTCTTAAATCGAAATGCGATTTCGATTTAGTCTGGATTTTGCTTAAATTATGTGCTTTATTTTTCAAAAGCGGGTGCAAAAGTACTGCTTTTTTTTGAATTGACCAAATTTTTTTGCATTTTTTTTGTATATTTGAGAAAAAAGTTGTAATTTTGCGCGATTTTTTTGAATTTAAGCGAAAACAAGATATGAGTTTTTTAGAGATTATCACGAAACTGTTTGGCAACAAGGCGCAGAAAGACATGCGCGCTATACAGCCGATAGTGGATCAAATCAAGGAGGCGTACAGCTCGATCGACGCGCTGGATAATGACGCTCTGCGTGCGCGCAGTTGGGCGTTGATGGATCAACTTCAAGAGGCCGTGAAGCCCCAGAAAGAGCGTATCGCCGAGCTGAAAGCATCGATAGAGGGTACGCCTATTGAGAAACGCGAGAAGATATACAACGAGGTCGACAAACTCGAGAAGGAGATAAAAGAGCAATACGAGAAGACCCTGACAGACATCCTGCCGGAGGCGTATGCCATCGTCAAGTCGACGGCACGTCGTTTTGCCGAGAGCGAGACCGTAGTCGTGACGGCTACGCAGATGGATAGGGACCTTGCCGCCGACGAGCGTTTCGACTTCGTGACGATAGACGGCGATAAGGCGGTGTATAAGAACCACTGGATGGCCGGCGGTAATGAGATCACGTGGGACATGGTGCACTACGACGTGCAGTTGTTCGGCGGCGTGGTACTGCATCAGGGTAAGATAGCGGAGATGGCGACGGGTGAAGGAAAGACCCTGGTGGCCACACTACCTGTCTATCTGAACGCGTTGACGCACGAGGGTGTGCACGTAGTGACCGTGAACGACTACCTGGCCAAGCGTGACTCGGAGTGGAACGGACCGATATACATGTTCCTGGGTCTGACGGTAGACTGTATCGACAAGCATCGTCCGAATAGCGACGAGCGTAGAAAGGCCTATGCGTGCGACATCACGTTCGGAACCAACAACGAGTTCGGCTTCGACTACCTGCGTGACAACATGGCTACGAGTCCGCTGGACCTCGTGCAGCGCGGACATAACTTCGCCATTGTGGATGAGGTGGACTCCGTGTTGATTGACGACGCCCGTACGCCGTTGATTATCAGCGGTCCGGTGCCGCGTGGCGAGGACCAAATGTTCGACGAATATAAGGACCGTGTGGCGGCGCTGGTGCGTCAGCAGACGACCTTGACGACCAAACTGCTGGCGGAAGCCAAGGCGAAGATGGGCTCGGAGGACGAGAAAACACGTGAGGAAGGCGAGCTGGCCCTGTTCCGCAGTTTCAAGGGTATGCCTAAGAGCAAGGCGCTGATCAAATATCTAAGTGAGCCGGGCATCAAAGTGCGCATGCAGAAGACCGAGGAGTTCTACCTGCAGGAGAACGAGAAGAACATGCATGTGGCGACCGACGAACTCTATTTCGTGATTGACGAGAAACTGAAGACCATCGAGTTGACCGACAAGGGTATCGATGCCCTGACGGGTACGACGGAAGACCCGAATTTCTTTGTGCTGCCCGACGTAGGAAGCGAGATGGCAGACCTGGAGGGGCAAAGCGACAAATGGACAAAGGAGGAGCTCCAGCAGAAGAAAGACGATATTCTGACCAACTACAGCATCAAGTCGGAGCGCGTGCACACGGTGCACCAGCTGCTGAAAGCCTACACGCTCTTTGAGAAAGACGTGGACTACATCATCGATGGCGGCGAGGTGAAGATTGTGGACGAGCA
>DEHM01000002.1:24840-25370 GCA_002351925.1 Bacteroidales bacterium UBA2800 | reverse complement strand
GTGGACGAGCAGACGGGCCGTGTGATGGAAGGTCGTCGCTGGAGTGACGGCCTGCATCAGGCCGTGGAGGCGAAGGAGAACGTGAAAGTGGAGGGCGCTACCCAGACTTTTGCGACCATCACGCTGCAGAACTACTTCCGCATGTACAACAAGCTGAGCGGTATGACCGGTACGGCAGAGACCGAAGCCGGTGAGTTCTGGAATATCTATAAACTGGACGTAGTGGTTATCCCGACCAACAAACCGATCGCGCGTAACGATATGAACGACCGTATCTATCGCACCAAACGCGAGAAATACAACGCCGTGATTGACGAGATCGTAGCGATGGTAGAGAAGGGTAGACCGGTGCTGGTAGGTACGACGAGTGTGGAGATAAGCGAGTTGCTGAGCAAGATGCTGAATATCCGCAAGATCAAACACAACGTGCTGAACGCCAAGTTGCACCAACAGGAGGCGCAGGTCGTTGCCGAAGCCGGTCGTGCCGGCGTCGTGACGATAGCGACGAACATGGCCGGTCGTGGTACGGA
>DEHM01000002.1:22378-24750 GCA_002351925.1 Bacteroidales bacterium UBA2800 | reverse complement strand
GGTCGTCAGGGTGACCCGGGTTCGTCGGTGTTCTACGTGAGTCTGGAAGACGACCTCATGCGTATGTTCGGCTCGGAGCGTATCGCTGCCGTGATGGACCGTATGGGCTTCCAGGAAGGCGAGATGATTGAGCACTCGATGATCTCGAGTAGCATAGAGCGTGCGCAGAAGAAAGTGGAGGAGAACAACTTCGGTATACGTAAACGACTGATAGAATACGACGACGTGATGAACCAGCAGCGTAACCTGATCTACGCAAAGCGTAGACACGCGTTGATGGGTGAGCGTATCGGCGTAGATATCACCAACATGATCTACGAGACGGCCGATCAGATTTTCCAGGACGCACGTCAGGCGGGCGACTACGAGGGCCTGAAATACGACGTGATGCAGACCTTTGCGATAGAGGTGCCCTTTGCGGAGGATCAGTTCCTGACGGGTAAGAAACAGGAGCTGAGCGAGCAACTGGCCGAGGCGGCGCTGGATAGCTTCAAACGCCGCATGGACAAACTGACACAGGTGGCCGATCCGGTGATTCAGCAGGTATATGAGACCCGCGGTCAGCAATATGAGAACATCCTGATACCTATCACCGACGGCAAAAAGGTGTATAACATCGCGGTGAACCTGAAGGCAGCAGCCGAGAGTCATTGCAAAGAGGTAGTGAAGGAGTTTGAGAAACGCATGTTGCTCTACGTGATTGACGACGAATGGAAAGAGCACTTGCGTCAGTTGGACGACCTGAAGCAGAGTGTGCAGAACGCCAGCTACGAGCAGAAAGACCCGCTGTTGATCTATAAGCTGGAGTCGTTTGGTATCTTCCGCGAGATGCTGGACACCCTGAACCGCCGTGCCATAGCTATCCTGTTGCGCGGTCAGATCCATCAGCAGGAGCCGGACCGAGTGCAACAGGCGCAACAGCAACGTCGTACCGACATGTCGCGTTATCGCACGCAGAAAGACGCGGTGCAGCAGGCTGCTCAGGCCAGTGGAGCCGCGGCAGCAGCCGGTCGTGACACCCGTGAGCAGGTGCACCAGGGACCGATTATCGCCGACAAGAAACCGCGTCCGAATGACCCGTGTCCGTGCGGCAGCGGCAAGAAATACAAACAGTGCCACGGTAGATTGCAGGGAGCTGGAATCTGACCGGCTTCGCCTGTAAGACCGTCCTTTGGACTGTAGGAATGAGAATTAAGATTTTCATAGTAACTATTGTTTGCGCTGTCATGAATGTGGCAGCGCAACAACTTTATACCGACACGTTTAAGCTGCAGGAGCAGCGTCAGGCGGCGGATATAGACGTGCTGTTGCTGGACATGGTGGGTCAGCAGAGCATGGCGTTGCATGCCAACGACACCGTGGATACGCTGACGGTAGCGGAGTTACAACGGCTGGATTCTATCGCACGGGAACTACGCGAAGTGGACTCGTTGCGCACGCTGAATGCCGCGCTGCAGGTGCAGCGCATGGAGCGGACGCCGACCATCGTGATAGAGAAATCGTGGATAAAAGACGAAGTGGAGGACCGCAACGATGTGCTCCGCGCGATACGTGACGCCCGTACCCACTGGCGCAAGGAGGCTACCCTCATGGCGCAGATCACGCAGAACTACGTGACGCCCAACTGGTATCAGGGCGGTTCGTCCAGTTTTGCGGGGCTGGGCATTGCGAAGGGATATATTGGTTACATCACCGACCGTTTCACATGGGAAAACACAGGCGAATGGCGTGTGGGCGGATCGACCATCTCGGCAGACAGTCTGCATAAGGTGAACACGACAGACGACCTGTTTCGGGTATATACCAAGGCCAATTTCCGTATCGTGCCGACGCTGTTTGCATCGGTCTCTGCGGAACTGGAGACACGTCTGTTTCCGACTTGGAAGTCCAACTCGACACTGCTGAAGTCGAGCCTGTTCTCGCCGCTACGTTTCAATGCCAACCTGGGTCTGGACTACAAGCCTGTGGCGGGCCTGTCGGTGTCGTTCTCGCCGCTGTCGTACAAGGTGATCCATATCAGAGACACGGCGCGTGTGGCGGTGACGGAATACGGTCTGGACGCGGGGCAGCAGACGCTGCACACGGTAGGTAGTTCGTTGCGCGTAGAGTATGTGTGGAAACCCGTGCGAGAGGTGAACCTGGAGACACGCTTCTACCTCTACACCAATTACCGCCACGTAGAGATTGACCTGGAGGCCAACTGTGACTTTATCATCAACCGGTTCTTGTCAGCCCGGGTGATGCTGCATCCCAGGTACGACAATTCTGTGATTATGGAAGGGGACACGCGGGCCAAGATTCAGTTCCGCGAGTTGATATCAGTGGGCTTCGCCCATAAATTCCATTAGAATTTACTTGCACAAATTCTCTAA
>DEHM01000002.1:8316-22263 GCA_002351925.1 Bacteroidales bacterium UBA2800 | reverse complement strand
CTTAAGCTCGATTTACTTGCACAGGTTCTCTAAGGCTAACCACCTTAGATAACCTTCGTGGCCGTATTTCCAGATATTGTATTTGATTTTGTCGATGGAGACTTCTTCACCGAGGTGGGACTTGGAGTAGAACTTATCGGCATAGCAGATTATTTTCTCCTCGAGCGACTGCGGGCAGTAGTCGCGTTCGGGGATAGGCAGTTCCTCGCGTTCTATCTGCTCGATAGTGATACCCGTGCCGGTATGTCGTTCGGCGACGAGTGCATGTTTGGGTAGCCCCTCTTGGCGCAACAGTTCCGCGCCCAGATAGCCATGCTCGATATACTTATGCGGCCCGACGCAGTAAATCTTAGGTGCGTTGCAGAAGATGATACCTATGTCGTGGAGCATCGCGGCTTCTTCGACAAACTGCCGGTCGACGAGGTGTTGGTCGGTCCACTCGGGATGTGCATCGACTATGGCGAGTGCACGGTCGGCCACCTGCCGACTATGGGTGAGCAGGATGTGCCGCAACTCGGGCGAGGAGGCGTAGTATTTGTCGATGAGCTTAATGTAATCCATTGAGGAAAGACTTGGTGTCCATTCGTTTCTTGCCGGGCACTTGGAGTTCCAGAATACGCACGGCACCTTCGCGGCAGGGGACGATGATGTCCTTTGTACTTTGTATATTGTCCCTTTGTACTTCTTCAACGGCAAATATTTTGACGTTCTCAAACAGTTGTCCGTTGATGGTGAGGTTGGCCCATGCGGCGGGATAGGGACTGAGTCCGCGCACGAAGTTGTGTACTTCGGTAGCCGTCTTGTCGGCAAAGCGTATCTCGCAATCTTCTTTGAAAATCTTAGGCGCAGGTCGCAACTCGGTTATCTCCGGCTGCGGCGTAGTGGGTAGCTCGGTGCCCTTGTTCTCGCAGTCGATAATCAGGTCCACGGTGCGTGTGACGAGCCCGGTACCCATGGCCATGAGTCGGTCGTGCACCGAGCCTACGTTCTCGTCCGGGCCGATAGGGAGTCGTTCTTGCAGGATCATATTGCCGGTGTCTATCTCGTGCTTGAGCATGAAGGTGGTCGCACCGGTCTCTGCATCGCCGTTGATGACCGCCCAGTTGATCGGCGCCGCGCCGCGGTATTGGGGTAGCAGAGACGCATGGAGGTTGAAGGTGCCGAGTCGCGGCATGGTCCATACCACTTCGGGCAACATACGGAAGGCGACCACAATCTGCAGGTCAGCCCGGTAAGAACGCAGTTCTTCTACGAAGGCCGGATCTTTCAGTTTCTCCGGTTGCAGCACCGGCAGTCCCACCGACAGGGCATATTTCTTGACGTCGGAATACTGGAGTTGGTGACCACGTCCGGCAGGTTTGTCGGGCATGGTGACGACGGCTACGACATTATATCCGTTTTCTACGAGGGCCCGGAGGCTGGCCACAGCAAACTCCGGAGTGCCCATATAGACGATGCGAAGATCTTGTTTGGTCATTTATTCTTGTATTTAGGATCCAGACTCTGCGGTTGCTTCTCTACCACCGGCAACAGCGGGCGCCTATACGCGCGAATGATAAGGAAGAGGCCGAGCAGGATAAAGGGTATACTGAGCAGTTGGCCCATGTTGAGCAGGTGGTCGGCTTCGAAGGCTTCCTGGTCGTTCTTGATGAACTCCAGACAGAAGCGCGTGAAGAAGACGATCTCGAGGAAGACGCCGAGCAGCAGTCCCTCGCGGCGCCGAGCGTCGGTATGTAGGTACATCAGGCCGGTGACGACAAAGCCGACGAGGCAGTAGAGCATCTCGTATATCTGCGTAGGATGGCAGGGTACGGTCTGACCGTCGCGCACGAAGATAAAGCCCCATGGCAGGTCGGTCGGTCCGCCGTATATCTCGCTGTTCATGAGGTTGCCGAAACGAATGAGTGCGCCGGTGATGCCCACGCCTATCGCTACGCGATCGAGTATCCAGAGCCAGCTCGTCTGAAACTGCGGATAGCGGCTGAAACGGTAGCGGTTGAGCAGCCATGCGCCGATGATGAGTCCGAGCGAGCCGCCATGACTGGCCAGTCCGCCCTCCCAGATACGCAGTATGCGCAAGGGGTTTTCTATGTAGGGATTACGATAGGTGAACTCCCAGCCAAACAGATACCAGGGTTGCCCGTACTGATGCCACTCGTAGAAGAGGCAGTGCCCCACACGAGAACCGATGATGGCGCCGAGCGTCATCCAGAAGAAGAGCTGGTCGGCCCATTCGGCCGGACAATGTTCGCGGCGGTACATGCGCTCGTTGAGTGCCCAGCACGCGTAGATACCCAGCGCCCACATCAGGCCGTACCAACGTATACCACCATCGCCGAAAGGGATAGCGATGGGGCTGACATCCCAAGTGATAAAGGAGAGAATCATTTGCCCCAGTTGAGTTTAGCGCGGAGTGACTTGAGGAAGCTGTTGTCGCCTATCTGCACCAGTTTGACGGTATAGTCGGCTTGCTCGATATGCAGACTCATGTCGGTCGTGAGGCTCTGGCTGCGGCCGTCCACGGAGACCATATACGAGTCGTAGCGGCTGCTCACACGCAGGTCGAGTTTCCAGTCGTCGGGCACGATAAGCGGCTTGACGGTCAGGCTATGCGGCGCGATAGGCGTCAGGATGATACCTCGCGACTGCGGCACCAGCAGCGGACCACCGATAGAGAGGTTGTAGGCCGTGCTGCCTGTCGGCGTAGCGATGACCAGTCCGTCCGACCGGTAGGTATGGAGCAACTCGCCGTTGACTTTGGTCTCGATATAGAGCATGTTGGTCAGACCTTGCTTCAGAATAGCTATCTCGTTGAGCGCATTGGGCGACATGATCAGTCCCTCGCGCACCAGCCCGTCTTTGTCGTAGATAGTGAGCGACAGCAGGCGGCGTTGCTCGATGGTGTACTGACCGGCCACGAGTTGCTTGAGAATATCGTCGAGGTCCTGCGTCTGCACTTCGGCCAGAAAACCGAGGTGTCCGCAGTTGATACCGAGGATAGGTATGTTCTTGTTGCCTATGGCTGCGGCGCTGGTGAGGAAGGTACCGTCACCTCCCACCGACAGCGCAAAGTCGATAGGCTCGCCATAGACGTTCTCCGGCTGGTGTTCGCCATCCCAATTCTCGGGAAAACCCGGGTAACTGCGCAAGTCGAGCACTTGGCGCAACTCCTGCGACAGCAGGACGTTGATTTTCTTGCCGGTGGGATTGTCTTGAGCATGTTGGGCTAAGAATTGCAAGATATGCTGCACTTCGTGCAGGGTCTGGCTCTTCATAGCGTTTCCAAAAATAGCGATTGTCATAGTGTTGTTCCTAAACAGGATTATTTGTTGCGGCTGCAAAGGTACGACATTTTTTTGACATATGCAAATATTTAGAAAAATATTTCCATTTATTTGCGTATATGCAATTTTTTGTGTACCTTTGCAGCCGCAAAGGTTTTGACCGCTTATGAAGATACTGATTGCAACCATATTGTCGGCCGTGATGAGTTGGGTGGTGGATAACAAGACCACGGTCCATTTGGCCGATGGCGGACTGGTGCCTTATGACATCGAGACGTCGTACCATAACACCTATAACAAGGGTCAGGTGCGCCAGGGCGACACAGCCACGTTGGTGCTGGGCCACCTGGAAGGTATCGAGGTGGACCAGATCGAGCTCTCCATGCGTGCTAACGCAAGCAGCGGCGCCGGTCAGATTGTGGTGACGGCCAACGATGAACCGCTTGCCACGCGCAGCGTGAGCTACCATGATGTGGGCAATCCCGTCGTGGCGTTCTCCGGCTGTCAGCAGGAGGTGGACGAGTTGGTGATTCAGGTGATAGGGACCCAGAACTCGCTGTATGTGGACGCTTTCACGGTGACCTGGCAGCAGGCGGTGCGACCGGCTTATACGGTCACGCTGATGAACGGCGACGCCGTGTACACTACGCTCACCGAGGCGCAAGCAGGCACAGGAGTAGCGTTGCCGATACTGAACAATATGGACCACTGGGGTTTCTTGGGCTGGAGCGAAGTGGAGTTCGGACCTACGGATGAGTGGCCTACCTGCCTGCGCGGCGGAACCCTATACAAACCGACTGCCGACGCTACGCTTTGGGCGGTTTACCAGTATCAGGAGATGACGGGCGAAAAACCCTGCACGACGGAACTGGTGTCGGGTGTCTATCGCTACGTGAACCGAAAGCTGCACTTGGCGCTGGCGGGCGTGCCGGTGGACGGACGCATGGCGAGTGCACCCATCGATGCCTACGACGACAATCAGCACTATTACGTCAACTTTATCGACGAGACGCAGGCCACCATCACCCATGAGCCGACAGGGAAACCAATAGGGTATTCCACCATTACGGCGAAGATGGCCGAAACGGCATCTATTTGGAAGGTATACCACGATGGCAAAGAGACCCTGTTCTATGCCACTATACAAGGTAAAAACTATGTGCTTTGGTTGAATATTGAGGATATCCGTACACAGACAACCTACGCAGGCCTCTTGGAAGCTAATCCTATGACCTCGCCGATGGGCCTGCAGGACACCTTTATGCCCGAGGAACTCTTCATCGTGACCTGCCATCCCGAGTGGGCGCTGGGCGTGGATGAGGTGGCGGACGACGCAGAAGGACACACGGGAAAAATAGTGCAGATAGGTATCTATGAACTGCATATCAAAAACGGAAAGAAACAGATTATTTTGCGATGAAAATACTGGCAATCATACTATCGGTACTGACCGGCATTCTGGGCGGAGAGTATAACGCGAAGACGATGTCCACGGCCGAACAAGATTCCATTCTGAATCTACAAAGCGACAATGTACAATGTACAAGGTATCGCCTGGAGAAGGAGAACGAGGACAAGATCTTCCGTCACTCGAGTGTGGCGGACTGGTATATAGTGGACACCATGCGTCACACGCGTAAGCAACTGGGCGCGGGTCTGAACCTGGGCAAGGTGCGCGACGCGTTGCTCAGTCCCAATGGCCGTTATGTGGCGTTCGTCAAGGACAACAACCTCTATATTCACAAACTCGATTTCGGTACGGAGATAGCGGTCACCAAGGACGAGAACACCGACCTCATCAGCGGCATAGCCGACTGGTTGTACGAGGAGGAGTTTGGTACGACGGCCCTGATGGCCTGGAGTCCCGATTCCAAATCCTTGGCCTTCGTGCGCTTGGACGAGACCGAGGTGCCGACATTTAGTTGGGAAGTGTATGCCGACAAGCAATATCCGACCATGGAGAGCCTGCGCTACCCCAAAGCGGGTTGCAAGAACGCCAAGGCGAGCGTGTGCGTGTATGACGTACCTACCAAGGGTATCCTGACGATGCAGGTGAATCCCAAAGACGAAGATGTCTATTTCCCGCGCCTGCGCTGGACCGACGAGAACACGCTGATGGTGTTGCGTGTCAACCGCGACCAGACGAAGATGGAGGTGCTCTCGTGTAACGCCAAATCGACGGTCACACACCCCCTGTACAAAGAGGAAAGCAAGCAGTATTTCGTCGACTACTCGCTCTTCGACGAGTGGCAATGGTTGAGCGACGGCCGCATGATTGTCCTGAGTGAGAAAGACGGCTGGCGTCGCGCTTACCTCTACAATAGCCAGGGTATCGAGCAGAACGCCTTGACACCCGAAGGCATCGATGTGACGGCCCTCTATGGCGTCAACGAGAAGACGCAGACCCTCTATTATCAGGCGGCGACGACACCTGCCACACGCGATATCTATGCGGTGACGCTGAAGAAAGGCGAAGTATCCCGAATCACCAAAGAGGAGGGCCTATGGTCCGCGCGGTTTGACAAGGAAAACAATCGTGCCGTGTTCTGCTATCAGTCTTTCGAGACGCCGAATACGTACTATCTTTATTCAAAGAATAAACTGGAGTTGATCCGGGATAATAAGGACATCCGGGAAGCATGGCAGGCGAACCGTCTCCCTGAGCCGCAGTTGCTCCACATCAACGGCCTCGAAGCCATGCTCCTATATCCTACAGCCGAAGGCGGTCTAACAGCACAGCGGTCTAACAGCGTAGCGGTCCCTTTGGTAGTCATGCACTATAGCGGACCTGCCAGTCAGCGGGTGTTGAACCGTTGGCGCAAGCGTTTTGAATACGCGCTGGTGGAGCAGGGCTACGCTGTGCTGATAGTCGATACGCGGGGTAGTGATTGCCGCGGCCGCGCTTGGCGCAACGAGACGTATATGAGTCTCGGCCAGAAAGAGGCGGAAGACCTGAGCATGGCAGCCAACGAGATAGCCAAACGTCCGGATATAGACGGCAGCCGCATGGCTATCATGGGCTGGAGCTACGGCGGCTACCAGACGCTCTATACGATGAGCACCAAGGACCATCCGTTTAAGGCGGGCGTGGCCATCGCGCCGGTGACCGACTGGCGGCTGTATGATAGCGCTTACACGGAGCGTTACATGCGTCGTCCGCAGGTGAACGATCGCGGCTATCGCGAAGCGTCGTTGCTCAATAAAGCGGCTGACCTGACGGGCAACGTGCTCATCATCCACGGCACGGCCGACGACAACGTCCACGTGCAGCACACCATGCAGTATATCGAGGCACTCGTGCGGGCGGACAAGCAGTTTGAGATGCAACTCTATCCCGACG
Organism: Bacteroidales bacterium UBA2800; assembly: GCA_002351925.1. Lineage (GTDB taxonomy): Bacteria > Bacteroidota > Bacteroidia > Bacteroidales > Paludibacteraceae > Colicola. The sequence continues at coordinate 15,639 of DEHM01000002.1, read as the reverse complement.
ACAACCACCATTTGCGCCGCGGAAACAACGCCACGCACATGCATAACAGAATATTGAATTTCTTAAAAAACAATCTATAGACATGAAAAAGTATGCTTTAGGAATCGACTTGGGCGGCACAGGTACCAAGTTCGGTCTGGTAAATGAAGAAGGTCAGGTCCTTCGCAGTAATTCCCTGCCCACACAGCAGTATCCCGACATCGACGAGTATTGCGACGTGCTCTGTGCGGGACTGAAACAGTTGGTGGCTGACGAAGGTATCACGATGGCAGACATCGTCGGCGTAGGCTGCGGCGCACCGAACGCCAATTTCTATTCGGGCTGCATCGAGCAGGCGCCGAACCTCCCGTGGAAAGGTGTCGTACCATTCGCCAAACTCATCAGCGAGCGCATGGGCGTGAAGTGCACCATCACCAACGATGCCAATGCGGCGGCGCAGGGCGAGATGATCTATGGCTCGGCACGCGGCATGAAGAACTTCATCGTCATCACCCTCGGTACGGGCGTAGGCTCAGGTATCGTCATCGACGGTAAGTTGCTCTACGGTCACGACGGCTTTGCCGGCGAACTCGGCCACTGTAAGATCGACCACAGCGGCAACGGACGTCTCTGCGGATGCGGTCAGAAAGGTTGCATCGAGGCCTATGCCTCGGCTACGGGTGTAGCGCGTACCGCCAAGGAGATCGTCACCTCTACTACCCAGCCGACCTTGTTGCGTCAAGTGGCCGACATCGACCATATCACGTCGAAAGATGTGTTCGACGCGGCCGAGAAGGGCGACCTGGTAGCCAAGGAGATCTTCGACTATACCGGCCGTCTGCTGGGCGAGAAACTGGCGGACTTCGTCCATTTCTCCAGTCCGGAGGCTATCATCCTCTTTGGCGGTCTGACCAAGTCGGGCCACTGGATCATGGATCCTATTCGTGAGGCACTCGACGCGAACCTCATGCCGATATGGAAGGGTAAGATACCGGTATCTATCTCTGTTCTCAAAGACTCGGATGCCGCTATTCTGGGTGCCTCGTCGCTGGCTTGGTAAGACTGAGAGACATATGGCAAGCGCTCTACCCGTACGCAGTCTTTCGTACGGGTAAGGCGGTCTACCTGACCTTTGACGACGGACCGATACCGGAGGTGACGCCGCAGGTGCTGGAGATACTGGAGCGCTACCGGGTGAAGGCAACGTTCTTCATGGTGGGCGAGAATATCGACAAGCACCCGGAGGTCTTCCGGATGGTACAGAAAGGCGGCCACGCCGTAGGCAATCATACCTACAACCACCTCAAAGGCTGGAGCACCTCTTTCCGCGACTACATGGACAATGTGGCGAAATGGGAGAATACGTTCAATCGTCAACCAATCGTCAATCGTCAATCGTCCAATCATCAATTTTTCCGTCCTCCGTACGGAAAGGCTACGTGGCGTCAACGGCGCGCATTGGTCCAGCGGGGCTACCGGCTCATCTACTGGGATGTGCTGACGCGTGACTACGATGCCTCCGTGAGTGCCGCAGATATCATGGCGACCATTCGTCGGGATACACGCCCGGGAAGCATCATCAATTTTCACGACTCGCTCAAGTCGGCCGAGCGTACACTGGCCGTTTTGCCGCAAGCTATCGAATGGCTGCAGGCGCAAGGATATGAACTAACACTAATCAACTAAACAAGAATGGATATTTCGATCATAGTGCCTCTCTTCAACGAGGCGGAATCGCTGCCTCATCTCTACGAGTGGATTGCTCGCGTCATGAAGGAGCATAAGTTCTCTTACGAAGTCATCTTCGTCAACGATGGCTCGACCGACGCGTCGTGGGACGTCATCAAGGAGCTAAAGGCGAAAAGCAAAGAGGTGAGAGGCATTTGTTTCCGTCGCAACTACGGAAAGAGTGCCGCCCTCTACTGCGGTTTCAAGGCCGCAGAAGGTAATGTCGTCATCACCATGGACGCCGATCTGCAGGACAGCCCCGACGAGATACCGGAGCTCTACCGCATGATTACCGAAGAGGGATTCGACCTCGTGAGCGGATGGAAGCAGAAACGCTATGACAACAAGCTGACGAAGAACCTGCCCAGCAAGCTCTTCAATGCGACGGCACGCCGCGTGACGGGTATTCAGCTCCACGACATGAACTGCGGACTGAAGGCCTATCGCCGGGAGGTGGTGAAGAACATCGAGGTGTTCTCCGAGATGCATCGCTATATACCGTATTTGGCCAAGAATGCCGGTTTCACGAAGATAGGCGAGAAAGTGGTGCAGCACCGCAAGCGCGAGTTCGGCGTCAGCAAGTTCGGACTCAACCGCTTCATCAACGGTTATCTCGACCTCATGACCCTCTGGTTCCTCAATAAGTTCGGCAAGCAGCCTATGCATTTCTTCGGACTGGTCGGCAGTCTGATGTTCTTCATCGGCTTTATTGCGGTCCTCGTGGTGGGCGGCATGAAGCTTTATGCGCTATCCAACCATGTCCACGCGATGTTGGTCGGTGTGAATCCGTATTTCCATATCGCTATCCTGATGATGATTCTCGGCTGCATGCTCTTCCTGGCAGGCTTCCTGGCCGAACTCGTCATCCGTAACTCCCCCTCCCGCAACGATTACCTTATTAAAGAGGAGATATAATGGCGCAAACGATAGAAGAGCAGATTAACACCATCGAGCGGGCACTGGGCGAACGCATGATTATCCACGCGCTCACCATCATCCGCACCTGGCTCAACGAGCTGGGCGAGAACCCGTCGTACGAGGACACGTTTCTGCATATCCAGCGTGACTACAGCGACCTCTTTCGTATTTGGTTGACCTACGAAGACCCCGAGCGGGAGTCGGAACTCAACCAACTGACGAGTGCTACCTATCGTCTGGCCGACTCGGTCTATGCCTCGCTGCGTCTCCATCGCGGACTCTCGCCGGAGATGCGAGGCTTCAATCCCGAGAATCCACAGTCGGTGGTGCGCTATTTCTCCTCCTGTATCTTCTTGCGCGATAGCGACTTCGAGTGGTTGACCGCTGTGCTCAGCGACGAGAGCCGTTCGTCCATCGCCCTCATGGCGGTAGCCTCGCTGGCGCGCAATCTGCGTGAGTGTTTCCAAGAGCGCACGTTCCTCGCGCTCATCGAGGGTATCCGGGCGGCCAACCATGTCGTGGCGGAACAGTGTCTGGCCAATGCGATGTTGCTGCTTGTCCACTACGACGTGCGTATCGACTTCTTCCCCGACCTGCAGCACGCCTTCTTAGAGGCTATAGAAGAGGATAACGAAGACGCTTTTGCTACGCTCGGCGCTATCATTCGCTCGGCTAAGATGAGCCTGCGCGATATGTTGGCCAAGCAGGAACTGACGATGGACGATCTGCCGGAAGAGCTACGCTCGCTCATCGACTCATCCAACCAGTCGGACATATCGGTGGTGTCTTCGTGGATGCCCGGTTCGGAAACGGAGTATATCTCCGGACTCATCCAGATACTCCCGGAGACATGGCTCTACGAGGTGCTGGTAGGCGAGGACCCGGAACGGCAACGCATGATAGCCTTTGCCTATCTCTCAATCGGTAAGATGGACCTGCTCTGGGAACATAGCGATGTGGCCGAACAATGGCTCGTCAAGAAACTGCGAGGCGGTAAGGGGAAGGCCATCGACTATATCAACTACGGCCACTGTCTCTTGCTCCGCGGCGATCGTATGATGGCCTTCGAGAACTACCGCGAGGCGCGCACCATGTGCAAGAGCGCGAAAGAGTTCTATGCCCTCTATCGCCCCGATCGAAACATGCTCGTCGAGCAGGGTGTGCCCGTCGAGCAGATCTATCTCCTGGAAGATCAGCTTCTAAAAGTTTAAACGCGGCTTTGCCGCATACACTTGCTCCTTTGGAGCATTTAACTGTGCCGAAGGCACGTTTAACGCGTAGCCTAGAACGCCACGCCCAGTCCTGCGTCGATAAACTCGGCGCGTACACCGTGTGTCTTCAGGCCCAGTTGCACGAACAGATGGTCCAGCACGTGGTACTTCAGCACAAACTGCATGTAGCACCAGCCGTCCTGATAGTTGCTCGCCTTGGTGAAGTCGTATTTGTAGAACACGCCGCGGTCGAGTGGGGTGCCGCCGTTGGCCGCTACCTCCTCGTAGGGCTCCAGGTTTTTCACGGGGTCGAACACATAGAACCCGACGTGGATACCCGCTGTCAGCTTGCCAATGATGAACTCCGGCTGGATACTCAGGCCCACGCGGAAACAGTTCTTCGCGTCACTCTCCTTCAGGTAGGTCTTGCCGAAATACGTCACCGGTGCATCGGGATTCTTGGCCGCAAACTCATCATTCACGGCGCTGTAGTACCCGTCGTAGAAGGCATCGATACCTCCACCTATACGGAAGATGCTCACAGGCACCCAGTAGGCGGCGGCTTTCAGGGTCGCTACGCCGTAGAAACGCTGACCGTTCTGGTTGTCGGCATAGTAGTTCTGCTTCGCGCCGCCCGTCGCGCTTATCTCCACTGCCCATTTCTTCTCCACGCCATCGTATAGCTTCCTCGGCACATCCGGCTTAGGTTCTTCATACTTTGTACCTTGTACCTTGTCCCTTTGTACATCCGGATGGTATCTCACTCCCAGCGCTCCTGCGAACATATTGTAGCCCGCATTGGGGTGCATAAACGAGCCGTTGCTGATGTGGTGCCAGCCGCCGTTCAGGGTGATCTCCCAGCCGTCGCGGATGGGGAAGTCCATATAGAGCTCCATCGCCAGATAGGCATTCAGTATCGAACCTATCGACTGGTTAGCCTGCTTGAAGCCTCCGTCGGTCTGACTGTAGGGCTTGTAGCCCTCGGGCAGGGTGTTGCTGTAACGCTTGCTCACGGCAGCCAGACCCACCGTGGGACGCACGCCTATACGGAAATGCCGACCGTTGTAGAAGGGCTGATTCATGTAGCCGTAGGCGGCAAAGGCAGAGCCCAGTTTCTTCTCGTTACCCAGGTTCAGATAACTCACGCCTACGCCTATCGAGGCATTGTTCCATTGCTGTAAGCAATGCCACCTGCCCGTCGGCAGAAACTCCACGGCAAACTGACCGCCCAGCACGGGCCGGTCTATCCAGTGGTCCACTTTCCCGTCCGGCATGATCACTCCGCCCATGCCAGTCAACCGGTATGCCAACTCATAATGCGGCAGCGCCATCGCCGGCACCCAGCCCATCAGTCCTGTCAGCAACAATCCTATCAGCAATCTGTTTCTTCTCATAGCGACTGCAAAAGTACAACAAAAATTGCATATATGCAAATAATTGCATAAATTTTCGGAAATTCTTGTGTATGTCAAAAAAAAGTTGTATCTTTGCACGCTAATTTGGAGAAGTATGCAATCATTTTTGGAATTATGTCAGCACCGGCGGTCGATACGTAAGTATACGTCGCAGCCTGTGGAGCGCGAGAAGATAGACTATCTGCTGCGTTGTGCGCTGATGGCGCCTTCGGGCAAACGGCTCAATCCGTGGGAGTTCGTGGTGATAGAAGACACGAAGACGATCCGCGCGATGGCGCCCTGTAAAGAATACGGGGCCGGTATGCTGGAGACGGCGATGGCGGCCATCGTAGTAGCCGTAGATACGCAGGCTTCGGCCACCGCGCTCTTTGACGCTGCTATAGCTGCGGAGCACTTGCTGCTGGCGGCAGAAGAGCAGGGACTGGGAGCGTGCTGGTGCCACATAGAGGGACGCGACGACGCGGAGCGCATGGTGAAGCAGCTGACGGGTATACCCGACGCGCTGACGGCCATATGCGTGATCACGCTGGGCTACAAAGATGAGGAGCGACGCGCGTACGAGTTGGACAAACTAAAATATGAAAAAATACATAACGAACGGTTTTGAGATTTTATGAAACCTATAGTAGCAATAACAACGGGCGACACCAATGGCGTGGGCTATGAAGTGATCATCAAGAGCCTGCTGACGGGCTATATGTTCGAGATCATGCGGCCGGTGATATACGGCAATGCGGCGGTGGCGAAGAAGCATTTTCAGACGCTGGACGAGGAGTTCCGCAATGTGACATGGAACATGATTGACGACGCGTCGCAGGCCAAAGACGGTCGACTGAACCTGATTACCTGTTACACGGACGACCTGCCGGTGGAGTTCGGCAAGAACACGGCGGAGTCGAACAAGGCGGCGAAGGCGTCGCTGGAGCGTGCGTGCCGCGACCTGGAAGCGGGTAAGGTGCAGGCGCTCGTGACCGCTCCGCTCTGCAAAGAGTCGTTAGGAGGTGGACATACGGAGTTCCTTGCGAAACGGTTCAAGGGTGACGGGTTACAGGTTACGGGTGACGGGAGCCTGATGATGCTGTGCAGCGGAGCGTTGCGTGTGGCGCTGGTATGCAACCATGTGGCGATAGCCGACATACCGGCAGAGATCACCGAGGAGCACATACTGCAGAAACTGACATTGCTCAACGAGAGCCTGAAACGTGACTTCCGCATAGAGAAGCCGCGTATCGCGGTGTTGGCGCTCAATCCGCATGCCGGCGACCAAGGGCTGCTGGGCAAAGAAGAGCAGGAGGTGATAGCTCCGACGATAGACAAAGCCCGCGAGCAAGGCCTCTGGGTGTTCGGTCCCTACGCCTCCGACGGATTCTTCGGTGCAGGCCGCTATACGCAGTTTGATGCCGTGCTGGCGATGTATCACGACCAAGGTCTGGCGCCCTTCAAGACGCTGGACATGAGTGGGGTGAACTATACGGCGGGGCTGAGTATCGTCCGCACGTCGCCGGATCACGGTACGGGCTACGACATAGCGGGTAAGAACGAGGCGAACCCCGACAGCATGCGCAACGCGATATACATGGCGATAGACGTGCTGCGCGCACGCACCGAGTACGACGAGCTGCGTCAGGACCCGCTGCCGTTCATCGTGCGTGAAGACCGCGAGGGTCGTCCGCGCCGCGAGTTCATCGACTTCAAGACCACGACCGGAGGAAATCGATTTGAGAAGCCGATGAATACAGACCAGCCTACGGCTTGACAGAGTACAGAATACAGATAAAAATACAATAATGACAAGTAAAGAGATTAGACAATCCTTTTTGGATTTTATGGCGCAGAAAGGACACCAGGTGGTGCCGAGTGCGCCGATGGTGATAAAAGATGATCCGACACTGATGTTCACCAATGCCGGCATGAACCCGTGGAAGGGTATCATCTTGGGCAATGACCCGATAAAATACCCGCGTGTGGCAGACAGCCAGAAATGTCTGCGCGTGAGCGGTAAACACAACGACCTGGAGGAAGTAGGTCACGACACCTACCACCACACGATGTTCGAGATGCTGGGCAACTGG
>DEHM01000002.1:0-8264 GCA_002351925.1 Bacteroidales bacterium UBA2800 | reverse complement strand
GGTCGTTTGGCGACTACTTCAAGAAAGAGGCTATCGACTTCGCGTGGGAGTACATCGTCGATGTGCTGAAGATTGATCCGGCTAACCTGTACGCCACGGTGTTCGAGGGCTCGCCGGAAGAAGGCCTCGATCGTGACGACGAGGCGGCATCTATCTGGGCGAAGCACCTGCCGGCCGACCATATCCTGAACGGCAACAAGCACGATAACTTCTGGGAGATGGGCGACACCGGTCCTTGCGGTCCGTGCTCGGAGATACACGTGGACAGCCGTAGTGCCGAGGAGCGCGCCAAAGTGCCCGGTCGCGAACTGGTAAACAAAGACCATCCGCAGGTGATCGAGATATGGAACATCGTCTTCATGCAATACAACCGTAAGGCCGACGGCAGTCTGGAACCGCTCCAGAAGAAAGTGATAGACACCGGTATGGGCTTCGAGCGTCTGGTGCGTACCATACAGGGCAAGACCAGCAACTACGACACCGATGTGTTCCAACCGATGCTCCGCAAGATAGGCGCTATCTGCGGCTGCGAATACGGCAAGGACGAGAAGACGGATATCGCCATGCGCGTGATAGCCGACCATATCCGTACCATTGCTTTTGCCATTACCGACGGCCAGCTGCCGAGCAACGAGAAAGCCGGCTACGTGATACGTCGTATCCTGCGTCGCGCCGTGCGTTACGGCTACACGTTCCTCAACATGCGCAGCGCGTTCCTCTACCAACTCGTGCCGCAACTGATTGCCGACATGGGCGAGGCGTATCCGGAACTGAAGGCACAAGAGGCACAGATCACGCCGGTCATCAAGAGTGAGGAAGAGGCCTTCCTGCGTACGCTCGACAAGGGTATCACGCTGCTCGACAAACTGATGGACGAGGCACGAAAAGCCGGTAAGACGGAGATAAGCGGCGTAGATGTGTTCACCCTAAAAGACACCTACGGTTTCCCGCTCGACCTGACGGAACTCATCCTCCGCGAGAACGGATTTACCACCAATGAGGACGAATACAACAAAGCACTCGAGCACCAGAAATCCATGGGCCGCGAGGCCAACAAACAGGACCTGGGCGACTGGACAGTAGTGCGCGAGGGCGAGACGGAGTTTGTCGGCTACGACGAGTTGTCCGTCGAGACACAGATACTGCGCTATCGTCAGGTGAGCCAGAAAGGCAAGAGTTTCTATCAGGTCGTTCTGAGCAAGACACCTTTCTACGCCGAGATGGGTGGAGAGGTCGGTGATACCGGACGATTGACAATGGGCAATGGACAATGGACAATTATTGATACGAAACGCGAAAACGGACTGCCCGTACATATCCTGACGGAGCTGCCGAAGGACGTAGAGGCTACGATGGTGGCGGAAGTGGATGCAGAGCGTCGTCAGGCGATAGCTTGCAACCACTCGGCGACCCATATCATCCACCACGCGCTGCGTGAGGTGCTGGGTAAGCACGTGGAGCAGAAAGGCTCGCTCGTGACGGCTGAGAGTCTGCGTTTCGACTTCAGTCATTTCCAGAAAGTGACGCCGGAAGAGTTGCGTAAGGTGGAGCAGGTGGCCAATGCGTTTGTGCGTCGTGACTTCCACCTGGAGGAGAGTCGTCACACGCCGATAGCCGAGGCGAAAGCCATGGGCGCGATGGCGCTGTTTGGCGAGAAATACGGCGACGACGTGCGTGTGATTAAGTTCGGCGACTCGGTAGAGCTGTGCGGCGGTTGCCACGTGTCGAGTACCGGTCGCATAGGTGCTATCCGCATCGTGATGGAGACCTCGGTAGCAGCCGGTGTACGTCGTATAGAGGCCGTGACAGCGGCTAAGGCGGACGAGCTGTATTACTTGGCGCAAGACACCCTGAACGGGCTGAAGGCGCTCTTCAACAACGCTCCCGACCTGGCAGGCACCATCCATAAGTTTATCGACGAGAACGCGAACCTCAAGAAACAGATTGAGCAGTTTACGGCCGAGAAGATAGAGCAGTTCCGCGACCATATCATCGGTCGTGCGGAGAGCTTCGGCAATATCAAACTGGTGCGTCTGGAGGGTGAGCAAGACCCGGAGATGATACGTGGCGTGATGCCGCTGCTGCGCGGTAAGTTCACCGACGTGAATTTCGCCGTAGTCGCTGCTACCCACTGGAACGAGAAGCCGACGATAGCTGTGTTCTTGAGTCAGCCGCTGGTGGACGCAGGCAAGAACGCCGGTGCGATGATCAAGTCGGCCGCCAAACATATACAAGGCGGTGGCGGCGGTCAACCGTGGTTCGCTACCGCCGGTGGCCGTGACGTGAACGGCCTCAATGCCGCGATGGAAGAACTAATTAATGGACTAAAGTGAAACTACCTACCTCATATCTCTCGGAGAAGATCCGCAGCGCCGTGCGATTTATGGTTGTCGGCTTTAGCGGCTCGTTGGTGCAGACATGGTTCTTCATGGCTGCGCTGTACCTGATGGGCTACCCGGAGAAAGGTCTTGCCCTGTACTACATCGCCTTCGGAATAGGCTTTGTATGCGAGATGATTCCTAACTATTTCTTCTCCAACTGGTACACCTTCGGTACCCGTCCGTCGTGGAAGAACGCCGGTGGTTTCCTCTTGGCGCGTGCCGTGAACCTGGTCATCCAGTTTGCGCTGCTGCCGTTCATGCTGGAGCACCTGAGCAACTGGCGTGATGACCTCATCAGCCTGCTGGTAATCTTCATTGCCGGCTGTATCAACTACCTGATTTGTTTACTGTTTTTTACAAAACCGAAAGAATAAAGTCATGAAAATCTACAAAGCGAACATTATCCACACGCCGACTCCGGGCAAGCTGGAGATCATCCCTCACGGCTATGTGGTCGTGAAGTCGAATGGCCTGGTGGAAGGTATCTACAAAGAGTTGCCTGAGAACATGGACTGGCGACGTCAAGTGATGGATTTCGGCGATAAGCTGCTTATCCCGGCATTCAACGACCTGCACGTACACGCTCCGCAGTATCGTAACATGGGTCTGGCGCTCGACCTCGAGTTGCTGCCGTGGCTCAACACCTACACCTTCCCCGAGGAGACCAAGTATGCCGACCCGGAGTACGCGCGCAGGCTATACCGCCGTTTTGTGCACGAGCTCTGGATGCAAGGTACGATGCGTAGCGCCGTGTTCGCGACCATCCATCCGGAGGCTACCCGTATCCTGGCCGACCTGTTTATCCAAGCCGGCATGGGCGCCATGGTCGGTCTGGTAGGCATGAACCGCAACAGTCCCGACACGCTGCAGAACACCACGGACGAAGTAATGGCCGGCATGAAGATGCTTAAGGCCCACCTGGACGAGCACGGTAACGGCCTTGTGACGCCGATTATCACGCCACGTTTTGTGCCCTCGTGTTCGGACAAGATGCTGACTGCACTCGGCGAATACGCCAAAGAGACCGGTCTGCCGGTACAATCGCACCTGAGTGAGAACCGCTCGGAGATAGAGTGGGTGAAGCAACTGGAACCGGACACCACCTGCTACGGCGATGCGTACAACAAATACGGACTCTTCGGTCAGACGCCGACGCTGATGGCACATTGCTGCTACACCGACGGCGAGGAGATGGAGATGATGAAGCGCAACGGCGTCTATGTGGTACACTGTCCGATGTCGAACAGCAACCTCTCGTCGGGTATGGCGCCTATCCGTAAGTTCCTCAATGCGGGTATCAACGTGGCGCTCGGCACCGACGTGTCGGCCGGACACCATATGTCGATGCTGCGCGTGATGCAGTACGCCATCCAGGTAAGCAAACTCAACTACGCCCAGACTAAAGGCGAGATGCAGTTCTTGAGCCTGAGTGAGGTCTTCTACCTGGCTACCAAAGGCGGCGGCGCATTCTTCGGTAAGGTGGGCTCCTTCGAGCCGGGCTATGAGTTTGACGCCCTGCTGGTGGATGACTCGTACCTCAACTACGACAACTACACCCTCGAGCAGCGTCTGGAACGCTATATCTACCTGGGCGACGACCGCGACATCAAACGTCGTTTCTGCCGCGGCGTGGAGCTGACGGAGCCATGTTTTAATTGACGATTGAACGATTGACGATTAAACGATTTGCAGAAGGTCTCTCGTTGGCGGAGTATCTCGCTAAGGAGCAAGAGATGGTGAAGAGCGTTGCGGAAACGACGCTCTTTACGTGGATAGTGTCGCCTACGGTGATCTACGGCCACCATCAGTCGGCCGAGGTGGAGGTCAACGAGGCCTACTGCCGCGAGCACGGCATCGATGTGGTACAGCGCAAGAGTGGGGGAGGATGTGTCTATGCCGATAGGGGTAACCTGATGATCTCCTTCGTCACGCCGGACACCCGCAGCGAGCAGGTCTTCCGTGACTTCTTGACGCTCGTCGCCCGTGCCCTGCAGGCCAAAGGCCTACCGGCCGTGACGACCGACCATAACGACATCCTTGTTGAGGGCCGCAAAGTGTCCGGCTGGGCGTGCTACACCTGTCCTACCGGCACCATCGTCCATGGTACGATGCTCTACGATGTCAACCTGGATGACCTGCAGCAAGCTATCACCCCTACTGCCGCCAAACTGGCTAAACACGCGGTGGCGTCGGTGCGCCAACGTGTAGCGAACCTACGCGAGATAACAAATGTCTTCCGGGATATACACGCCCTGCGTGCGTATATAGAAGAGGCGGTCAGCAACGTTCCGCCCAAAGCAGAGTAGGCCGGCCGGCTATGCGGCACCCTATGACAAAAGCTGTGCCTCCGTCGCGGAGGTGCAGTTTTTTCTTGACCTGTTCCGGCGTCATGGGATAGTTGCGACACAGCACATTAGCCTGCTGAACAGCCTGTTGCTCGGTAATGCGCCAGACGCGACCGGGGAAGTTCTCCAGCAAGATGTCGGAACTATAAAGATGGGTATTGACGTCCAGTTTGGTTAGCCCGTATCGCTGTGCGACCAACTTGTACGCACCGGCTTTCAGGATAGCCGCATTCGGCTCGTAGAGGTATAGACCGGCTCCGCCTGACAGACCGCTCTGCTGTAAGACCGCTTCGCTGTTGGATTCTTCTTCGCGGGTGAAGACGAAAGCCTGGTCCTTGCGGGCCAAGTCGATAGCGGTGATCTGTCCCGTGCCTCCGCTGAGCAGCAGCACTTCTTTCACCTCGTTCTTGAGGGCCACCACATAGCTGTCCCACGTGGTTTCTGACAGTGCCGATACGGCTTGCGTGAGATCGAGCATGGGGGAGAGTTTGAGCAGCAGGCGTCGGCCGTGCGAGAGGAGCGTAGGCAGCAGTGCCACGACATTGGGCGTGCAGTCTTCCAGACGGAAGACCTTACCGCCATGACTGTCCCGACGGGCCGGGTCCAAGAAGATGAGGTCATATTGCCCTGCCGTTTGCAGAAACGTTTCGGCCGTCGTGTGGTGCACCTCCACCGTGCGGCTGTCGTCGTTTGCCAGGATAGAGAAGTTGTGTGCGGCGATACGGCACAGCTCGGCATCTTGCTCCACGTAGTCGGTGTGAGCGAACGCTTGGCTCAGAAAATAGGTGTCCACGCCGTAGCCGCCGGTCAGGTCCGCCATGCGCCCGCCGCTCACCAGCGTCGCCTTATAGCGTGCGGTGGCTTCGCTGCTGCATTGCTCGCAACTGAGCCGCACGGGGTACCACCAGTCGTCCGTCGCCGCAAAAGTGGGCAACTTCTCCGTTGTCCGTTCACGGCCGTCCACCTGTTGCAACAGCCAACGCCATTCGTCGTCCGTCAGGTGCTTGTATCTATTGCGCTGGAGTGCTAAGTCTTGTGCCTGCATAGTAGTAACTCAGTATCTCTTCGTACCGTTTGCCTTCGCTCGCCATCACGGCAGCCCCTATCTGACAAAGGCCTGCTCCATGTCCCCATCCGTGGCCGCGCAAGGTCCATACGCCCTCCTCGTGCTGCACCTCAAACCAACTGCTGTACAGGCAACTGCGGCTGAGCCACAAGCGGATTTTGAGTTCCTTGCCGATGACTTCGGTGTGTTTTGTTCCGACGATCTTGAGACTGTCAATGCGTCCGCTCTCGCCGCGATGAAGGGGAATGAGATCGATGATTTCGCCGAAGTCGATACCGGACTTGGTACGAATGATGTCGCTGAGTTCTTCGTCGGTGTAGGTTACCTGCCAGTCCCGAAAATCCTTGGTCTCCTGGTCGTAGTCATTCAGCACCAGTCGCAGCACTTGCGGCGAAGGACGCTTGCACCAGTCGCAGCTGACCGACCGGATATACGGTACATCCTTGTCTTCCCAGCACGTGCGCCACACTTCCGTCTTGCCGCCGCAACACTTGTAGTAGCGGCAGTCGCATATCTCGTCGCCGTAGAGCAACACTTGCCCACGCGTAGCACGCACAGCCTCCACGGCTCTCTCGTTCATGCGGCGCAGTCCCTCGTAGCGCTGACAATGGTCGTCGGCACACACGTCATAGCCCTCGTGATTAGGATGCTCTATCGCCCGCAGCGCCCAACTCCGGCTGATCACCGCGTGCGCCTTCAGCAGTTCCATTGGACTGTTGGCGTTCATCTCTGACGAGATCACCGAGCAGAGATAGTCCTCCAGGTCGATGGTGTTGATAGCAGTCTGGGTGCCATCGGCATTGTTGCGTATCTCGAGCTCACCGGCAAACTCCTGGTCTTCGGTCCTATCCCAATGGAAACCGATACCGATACGCACGTTCTTCAAGAGGAACGTGTGTGCGTGGCGCTCGTACGCGATAGACGGCGCAGTTAATATACCGACACGGATGTTCACGGCTTATTTCTTCATTCTCGCCTGCAGCTCCCAGGTGCGCAGCCGGTCTTTGTACCAGTTGTTGCGGTTCATGGCCACAATGTCGCAGTTGGCATCGGAGTTGTCCTCCCAGCGGCGGCAGTTGTACAGCACGTTGTAGATACGTCCGATAGGCCACTCGCGGCTGATACGGAGCCCTACGGCATAGTCCTCGCCGTATTTCGTCGTGGGATAGTTGATCGTGCGCAGCAGCGGCACATAGAACCCGCGCGGCGCACCCAGTCCGTTGATACGCAGGGCGTTGTTTCGGCCGTTGTCGTCGGTCCACTCGCGGTGGTCAATCACGCCCGGAGGCAGTATCTCGCCCGCCATATTCGTCAGTTGGTAGGTGCCGATGACCATGCCAAACGAGCCGCTCTCAAACGCGTCGATAAACTGCTGCACGGTGGTCTCGTCGAAATAGGTGTCGTCGCTGTCCAACTGAATAGCGTACTTGCCGCAACGCGGGTCGTGTATCGCCACATTCCAGTTGCCGCCTATCGCGTGCCAAGTCTTGTCCTGCGCGATATACACGAGTTTGTCGTCCTGTATCGCTTGAATCTTCTCCGCAGTGCCGTCGGTGGAGTTGTCATCCACTACGATGACGTTGAAGGAGTAGGGTGCACGCACTTTCTGGTTGAGCGCACTCTGTACGGCGTCGGCTATCGTCCGCGCGCGGTTCTTACAGGGGATAATCACACTGGCTGTCACCGGATACGCGCCTGCTTCGGGTAGCGGCTTGTATGTGCCCGGCGCGAGGTACGCCCCAATACGCTTCAGGTGCGCCGTCACGCACGCTTCCATCTCCACTTGCACCTGCCGGTTGCGCGGATCCACATAGTCGAACAGTTTCTCGCCCGACTTACGCGTATCGGTCTCTACTTCATAATAGAGGTACTCCGGAATATGCTCCGGTTTCTCGGCCCTCAGCCGCAGGTCATACAGTCCCGCGTAGGCGTACTCCGTATCCATCTCAGCCACGATGGCCTTCAGCTTCTTCGTGTCCCAAAGCAGCACCGCTCCGAAGTCGAAATCGTCCCGCAACGCACCTGCCTGATAGTCAATCACGGGCGCCTCCGTAACGCTCTCGCCTATCTTGGCGAAATGGTCGGCATACACCATCGTTGCGCCACTCATCTCCATTACTTGCATCATCCGTTCTTGGCCCAGATAGACCCACTCGATATCGGGTTTCAGGCAAATCATCGTGTACGGTGCACTCGCCTGGGCGGCTATCTCACGCACAGCCGCGGTGCTGCACACACGGCCGGGAAGGAAAAAAGTCTGTATCATTGTGTCTTGATTCATTTTCGGCTGCAAAGGTACGACTTTTTTTTGACATACGCAAATCCGTTTTCTGCCAAATTGGCAGTTTTTGTCATGTGGCACAATATTTGTCATTTATAGGGTGACTTAGGTCGACCTAGTTCTACCTAGGACAACCTATCAAAAACGAAATTAACTAAAGAAAGGAACTATACTATGTCTAAAATTATTGG